>JAJPHT010000038.1 GCA_021325135.1 Pseudomonadota bacterium
ATTGTCCGGATTCCTTGTAGGGGGCCGAAGTCGCCGCCGAAGGCGGCGACGGAGCGCCCCCTAAGGGCAATTCTGATCGGAATCCGCGGTCGCCGGGGGTCCGAAGGCCCCCCCGCCACCGCTGCAAGAAAAAGAGACAACCAGCAGCAACGTCGTCCATCGCGTCGCGGAGGCGAGCGCAGCGAGCCTACGCGCCGATGGTCTTCCTCAGCTCCGCCACCGTCTCGGTCATCATGTTGAGGATGCTCCGGAGGTGGGGGATGAAGTCGTTGATGTGCGCGGTGGTGACGGCGCCCTGCGCGCTGGGCTCGATGAGGCCCTCCTGCTCCAGGATGCGCAGCGAGTAACGGACCTTGTGCTGGGGGTGGCCGGTGATCTCGCTCAAGCGGATAATCCCGATGGGCTCGTGGTCCTTGACCGCCTTGAGGATCTCCACGTGGCGCTGGAGGAGCTCCAGCTCAAGCTCCATCTTGCCGGTGAGTCCGCTTTCTGCGTTTTCCAGGGGCGCGCGCTCCTCCATGCTACTCACCATGCTACAGGTTGAATGCGCCGGGGAGCCGGTGGTCCTGCTTAAAGCATACGGTAGGACGGGGCGACGTCAGGAAGGCGTCGGCGCGTAGATGCCCACGAGGAGCTCAAGGAAGTCGAACGCGAAGTGCGCCGCGATGGGGCCCCACAGGCTGCCGGTGCGCTGGCGCATGACGCCCAGCGCGAGGCCCAGGGAGAAGGTGACGACGACCTCCAGCGCGTTCACGTAGGAGAGGTGCGCGAGGGAGAAGAGGACCGCCTGGGCGAGGACGCCGATGCGCGGCTGGAGGAAGCCGCGGAAGAAGATCTCCTCGCTGAACGCCGCGCCCAGCGCGACCGCCAGCGCGCCGCCCGCGCTGAGGCTCTTGGCGATGGCCAGCGCGCGGTCGTTCTCGGGGACGTTGAAGGGCAGGTGCGTGAGCGCGGCGCTCAGGGCCAGGAGCGCGGCGAGGAAGCCCGCGGCGAGGAGGACGCCCGCGACGAGCTGCCGGCGCGCGCCGTCCAATTCCAGGCCCAGCGCGCGGAAGGCGCCAACGGGGCCGCGGCTGCCCACGAAGGACACGTACAGCAGGATGGGCAGCACGAGGACCGCGACGTTGAGCGCGACGCTGAAGAGGATGCCCCACGCGTCGACGGAGGGCTCGGGCGCGGCGGGGTTCGCCAGCGCACTCTCGATGGCGAGGATGCCGTCCGCGACGCCGAAGCCGAACACGTAGTAGATCGAGCCCGCAAGCAGCACGAGCGCGCCGACGTGGCCGGGGTCGCGCAGGTCCGCGCGGCTCACGCGCGAGAGGGCGCGCTGCATGAAGGTGGGCGCCAGGGCGAGGAGCGCGAGGAAGAGCACGAGCAGGCCCGTGCTCAGCACGAGGTAGGCCGTCCCCCAGACGTAGCCCGTTCCCTGGGCTCCAAGCACGATGGGGGTCAGCAGGGCGGCGACGAGGAGCGCGGCGAGGCCCGCGAGGAGGCGCGCGCCCGGAGCGTACTCCTCGGCCATCGGCACGGCGAGGCGCGCCTCCAAGATGAGCGTTGCGAGAAGGGGCTGAAGAAGAGGGGGCCGGCCCGCGGTGCGGTCCGCGGGCCGGGGATGCACAGGCTCGGCGCCCGATCAGCCAGTGTAGGGGCCGGGAGCGATGTCGTTGTTGTTGCACGGCGAGACGCTGTCCTCGCAGTAGTACGGCGCCGTGCTGCCCTCGACGTCGTTCACCACGAAGTTGCGGGTGAGCGGGTCGTGGGGCGTCGCGAAGCCGTAGTAGAGGTCCACGTTGGCCGTCGCGTGGCACTGGTAGCCCTGGTAGCTGCCGTCCGGGCTCGCGTGGGGGTTGCCGTCGGGGCACGCCGCGGAGCCGCCGTGGTTGCCCTTGCCGTCGTACGTCGTCACCGGGTACGGGCTGGCCGGGTTGTAGTCGTGGCTGTTGCCCTCCAGGTTGTCGTCGCCGCTGGGGCAGGGCCACTCGCTGGTGTTGGGGTCGCAGCCCGAGACGTCCGCCGCGCGGTCCGCGGAGCCCGCGTTGTGGTCCTTGGGGGTCCCGCGCTGCGTGAGGTCGTCCAGGAAGGCGAAGAGCACCGCGTTGTACTGGATCGCGTTGCCGCCCGTGGTGGGGTAGTCGCGGCTGCCGCCGGTGCCGGGCGCGCAGAGCGGGGTGTGGGTGAAGCGGCCCTCGCCGGTGCCGGTGTCGTTGTAGACCGGGTCCTCGCCGGTGGCGTCCACGACGGGGAGGACGTCCACGCCGCCGCACGGGCTGTCCGTGTAGGGCGCGCAGTTGCTCGACCCGTCGTCCTCCAGGCCCATGTTGGCCTGGTTGTTGAGGATGCCGACGCCCCAGATCGTCTCGCCGGCCACGACGCCCTTGTCGATGGTCCACGAGTTGTCGTTGGGGTCGGTCACGAAGTAGGACTCGACGTAGTTGGGCGCCGTGAAGGCCACCAGCGCCGCGTCGTTGCCGCCCAAGCTGGCGGGCCGCGGGTCCGCGTCGCCCTGGTTGACCATGAGCACCGCGCCGTTGCACGGGTAGCGGAAGGTGGCGCAGCCGTTGGAGGCGTCGGCGCCGTTGTTGCACTGGACGTCCGTGCTGGGGTCCACGAGGTACTGGTCGTTGAACCACAGGACGCCCGGGAAGCGGAACACCGTCTCGGACGCGGAGTACTCGCGCACGAGCACGGCCACCGCGGCCGCGAACTTCGTCTCGTTGGTCCGGGTGACGTTGGCCGCCTGGATGACGGTGAAGACCGTGTGGCCCTCCACCACCTGCTCTGGCGTCGGTGCCGCGACGTAGATGGTGGCCGCGGCGCCCACGGCGGGGGCGGCCAGCATGATCGCGAGCGCGATGATCCACTTTCGCATGATGCCTCAACCTCTCCAGGCCTGAGCCTGTGCGCCCGCGAAGTCCCAGTGGGAGACTATCAAGGGTCGGCTGTCACTCCCCTAGGTGAACAACCTGCAGCGACCTGGCTGCGCTCTCTAGAGACTATCTGTGAATTCCCTGGGGGGAGCGCATGACGGAAAGGACGCGTCGCGGGGGCATGGACCCGTTCGACAGGACGAGGCTTCCCGGGCACGTCATATTAGAAGATCGGCGCCCGGACGCGCTCCGCGCCCGCGAACCGCGCTTCAAACGCCCGCAGCGCCATGCGGAGGCCGTGGTGGCCGTCGACGAGCTGGGAAGCCCTGAGGTCTCCGTCGCGATCCGGATGCTCGAGGGCGAGGCGCTGAACATGCGCCGCTTCATCGCCGCCTGCCAATCCTCCCCCGCCCGCGCGCGCAAGGCCCTCTCCCGCCTGGAGGAGCTTGGGCTCGTCCGCGTCGAGCGCCTCGACCAGGGCGCGACGCAGGTGTCGCGCATCTCGCTCTCCCCCCTGGGCAAGGAGGTCGCGACGCACTTCGCCGCCGCGAGCGGGGCGATGGAGAAGGCGAAGAGGAAGAAGTGAGGACGATATCAGCAGGGCTGATATCAGAAGTGCGCAGATACGGATTTGAACCGTAGAACACCTAAGTGAATAGACTCTGAATCTATCGCCGTTGGCCAGGCTTGGCTATCTGCGCGGATGCGGCGGACCCGGCCGCAAGGCCAGGCCTCGGAGCACGGCAAGCTGCGCTCCATTCATAAACGTTCTCACGGGCTGGTGCTGTTCCATAGAGGGGGGACGGACTTCTCCCGTTTCATTCAGGGGGATGGCTGTGCGTCGTCGCGCACGACTCGCGCCTTCCGGATGACGGCCGCCCATCGTGACTCCGAGGGGGCCGCGCGGACGCCGACGCCCGCCGCTTCGGCAGGCGTGCGCCCGCCCAGCGCCATGTGGGGTCGGACGAGGTTGTAGAACGCGGCCTGCCCCTCCGTGAGCGGACCACTCGGCTTCTTGAGGCCGCGCGTCACCTTCTGCCGCTGCCGAACGGTCCCGTTCAGGCGCTCGACCTTGTTGTTGTGCGGAAACTTCTGCGGCTTGGAAATGTGAGTCTCGCGCGTGTGCTTCGCACCCCGAAGCTGCGAGCGGACGGCGTGAACGTAGGCCGGCAGCCCGTCCGTCACAATCTCGTCGGGCTTCTTGCCCGCGAGCACCGCCGCGTCGCGCATGACGCGCACGGCGCCCTTGTCGTTGCGCTGCGCCGTCACGCGGGACACGAGCAAGAAGCGCGTGTCGGCGTCCATGACGTGCCACAGGTATTCCAGCTTCCCCGAGAACTTCGTGAACACCTCGTCCGCGTGCCACTTGTCCCCGACCCACGGCTCCAGCGTGGCCGCGTACTCGTTGATGAGCGTGACGTAGCGCATGATCCACCGATAGACGGTCGCGTGCGCCACGCGCAGCCCGAAGAACTGGTTGAGCGTGTCCACGATTTGGCGGAGGCTGTTCCCCTTGAAGTGGAGGTCCAACGCGAGGCAGACGACCTTCGGCTCGCCCTTGAGGCGCGCGAAGCCCTCGTCGGGAACGAACTTGCGACCGCACGCGGGCGCGCGGCAGCGGTAAGATTGCTTCCCGCCCTTGGCGCCGTTCTTGACGACCTCCGCGCTCCCGCAATGCTTGCAAGTCACGAACTCGGGCAGCGCATCGTCGGGAAGGATCGCGCTGAAGCCGCGCGTCGCCTTGACCTTGCGCGGCTTCTTGGGCGCCATGCCCGGAAGCGTAACCTGGAGGCTGCGGTGGGCCGCCTCCGTGAACTTGGACGCGTGGATGTGCTTGCACTCCGCGCCCCGCTTCGCATGGTCCGGGCAGGTGCAGGTCCACCGCTCGGCCATGTCGTTGTGGCGGAAGCTCGTGACCGTGTAGCGGACGCCGGGCTGCGACTGGCTCGGGACGTGCCACTTGTTCTTCCCTTCCTGCTCGATGGCGTCACCCTTCGCCACGATGGCAAGACCGCGGACGGCGCGAGGATCGGAAGCCGATTCAACCAAGCGGACCCACTATGGAACCATAGTGATATGGAACCATATAGCCTTCCGAGCAACCCGAAAATGGTTCCATACCTTCAAGGCCGAATGGAACCATGCCGGCTTCTCGTGAAGCTCCGCAAGCAATACGCCTACACAGCCAACGGCAAGGACTACCACAAGTGGGCCGTGAACCTGCCCCCCGAGCATGTCGAGGCGTTGGGATGGGAGCACGGACAGGAGCTTGAGGCGGTCGTTCGGAAGGAGGGTATCCTTCTGCGACCGGCAAAAGCCGATGACTAAAGGGTGACCTGTGGCGGGCAGGCGACAGCCGGCGGGGGCGAGCGCCGGGTTCAGCACACTCTACCCTGAATCGTACAGGGGAAGCTTTATCCTGGATTCGCACTCCACCCTCTTGTTCCAAGGCCCCCGTTTCCGCGATACAAACCTCTAAGCGGGCTTGCTGACATGTGGAGTAACGGGGGTACGAGGCGGTGCTGATGCAAAGTCGAGGATTCTCATTCTCGGCTCTCGACGCTGAGAGCAAGTTGAGGGTGTTGGAGTCTATCGGGTATGGTACGGACGGCACGTTCGTTACCCGCCACGGCAAACCCTACCGCGATCAATACACGCACCAGCCAATCCGACTGACGGAAGTTATCGTTCTCCCCGGAAGCACGGTGGTTCTGAGCGACAACCCGATCAGCCTCGCGATGTACCTTGAGGACCACCCGGACGTTCAGATCGAATACTGAACTCGGGGGTGGCCGCCGTCATTCATGAACTGCCCCCAGAGCTTCTGAAACCCCTCCTGGAGGCAACTGCGGGAGCCGGGCTCAAGCTCACCGTCGAGCAGGCCAAGAAAGTCGGCGAGGCCATCAACAATCACTCCTTGGCTGGGATGGGCTCTCGCGACCACTGGGCGTTGGCGAAGGAAGCGGCGAAAGAACTGGCGAAGGCTCCCGAGTACCTGTCCTACAAGCCCTTCATCACCTCAAAGAATCAAGGAGCGATCATTCGCTTCGGCATGGTGCTCAGAAGGCACGCCAAGGACGAACCGGTCGTCACCGAGATCAAGGACGCACTGAAGGCCCTCGACCCGGACAGAGGTGTGGTCCTCGCTCAAGCTTCCCAGGCGGAACTGCTCCCGGTCATCATCCAAGAGTACACGCGGGGCGCTACCGACGACGGAACGTACCGTCGGAACGTCCAGCGGGCCTTGCAGCACATCGAGGAATATGTCTACTTCGTCTACGACGGGATCGACGAAGCGACTGCCGAGAACAGCATAGCCTCGGCACTCCATCAGCGACGCCCCCCGGTCTATTGCATCGCTGGGAGTGGACAAGCGGTGGACTCCACGCGGGCCGTTGCGAACGGTGTCGCCGCCAAGGCGCGGAAACTGTACGTCATGGAATGGCGCCAGGCCGAAGGTCGAGTGAGCGCCATCTTCCGGCCAGCCGAGTACTTCGGCTGAAGCCCGCTCGCTACTTCTTCGGCTTCTTCTCGGCCTCTTCCTCGCGCAGCTTGGCCCAGGCGAACTCGGCGGCGTGTGTGAGGCTGGCCCAGCGCTTCCCGGGGCCAGTCTGCTCCAGGACTCAGGCGAGGATTTGGGGGTCGGGGCTGATGCTGACCTTGCGCTTCTTGCCGTGGTCAGGCGCGATGACGTTTCGCCCCATCTTGCCCTTCAATGCGACAGTAGGGCTTAAGCGGAATGGTTTCAGTTGTCGTACCGAAGACGCTTCCATGCGCCTTTGGAGAGACCCCAGATGCCCCGACGCCCTGCCTCCACCAAGACGCCTCCACCCCGCCGCCAAGCCAGCTTTCCCTCCTGAACGAGGACCGCTGCTTCACCGTCCTGGTCGGCGTCCGCGACACTCCCGAGCCCTTCGGAATGCTCACCTTCACCCGGGCCAGTGGCCTGACCGGCCCCATGGCCAGGCGAGCCCGAGACACCCTGGAAGCCTGCGGCCTGCTCCAAGTCGAACGGCCAAGGAAGCGCGGCGCAGTTCGAGGCCTCCAGATGCGCCTCACTCCCGCGGGCCGGCGAGCCGCAGACAACCTCTTCGCCCTTGACCTCGACCTCCGCAGTCCCCCGTGAGTGCGAAGCGGGGCCATCCCCCCGAATGAAACGGAAGAAGTCCGTCCCCCCTCAATGGAACAGCACCTCACGGGCTGAAGTCCCGGCGGCGGCACCGAAGCGCGCCGCCGGATGGGGGTGTTGTTGCTGTGGTCTGATCACGCGAGCTGGCTGTCGGCGGGGATCACGGTGCCGTCCTCGAGGACCGTGGGCTCCGTCTGGAGGCCGGGGAGGGTGTTGCTCTCCTGCCACACGCTGGCGGCGGGGCCGGTCTCGTCGACGACGAGGTAGATGTCGCCGCCGGCGGCGCCGGTCGCATCGGGGATGGTGATGGGGTCGAGGGCCACGGCCAGGCTCGTGGAGAGCAGCAGGGCGAGGGCTCCGAGGGCAAACATGGTCTTCATGGTGTAGACGCTCCGTTGCCGTTCCGCCTCCCGGGCGGTTGGGCGAGCAGGAGCACGCCCGTGAGCCGTGTTAACGCTTGTAGTCCACGAGTGATTCTGAAGGCCCAGCGTACACGCTCTCAGGACGATGGGGTTGAAGGGAAAGCGCCGGGCGATCGCGCTCGGGGCGCGATCTGTAGAGGAAAAGGGGCTCAGATGAGCTGCGAGTCGGGGCCGTAGAGGAAGTTGCCCTGGTCGTCGTAGGTAGCGTCCTCCTGGAGGCCGGCGTGGCCGTTGCTCTCCTGCCAGACGGTCAGGTCGTCGTTGTCGCCGTGGTTGACGAAGGGCACGGGCACGTAGAGGTCGCTCTGGCCCTGCGCGGTGGACAGGGGGACGGTGGTGTGCGCGAGGGCGCCGCCCACGGCGAAGGTGGCCAGCGCGGCGACGGCGAGCGCGAAAACGGGCTTCATGTCGGGTTGCTCTCCTGCGTCTCCGCCTCCCGGGCAGAAAGCGCGGGGGGACATCCTCCGGTGACCGTATGAAGCGGAGCCTGTCACCGGGCCGACGACGCGGAACCTTGAATCCGGTCGCGGGGCGGGCGAACGCTGAAGCGCAGGAAGCCCGTGCGCGCGCCTGAGAGCATGAAGCCGGGCGACCTCGTCGAGTTCAAGGCGGGCCTCTTCGGGGTGAAGCCGCCCGACAACCTGGGCATCTACCTGGAGCGCGTGAAGCGCAAGGGGCAGTTCTTCGTCGTGCTCTTCACGGTGCGCGGGAAGCAGGAGGTCAAGCCCGAGAACGTGACCTCGAAGCGCCTCGACGCCCGCGTGCCGCCCGATGAGCTGGAAGGGGGCGACCTCGCGCCGCGCCTCAAGCAGCTCATCGCGGCCGTCTCCAAGGGCAAGGTCAAGGAGGAGCTCTCCGCCGAGGGCGCCACGGACCGCGCGCTCTGGCTCAAGGTCAAGGACCGCGAGGGCGCGCCCGCCACGCCCGACGATCTCGCGGCCGCGTTCTTCGAGAGCAAAGCGCCTTCCCGAAGCCAGGTGGGCGAGATTCGCAAGATCCTGGAGTCGTGCCGCGAGCCGGGCGTCGGCTACTTCGAGCGCCTCCCCGGGCGCGAGGAGCTTTGGCGCCCGCTGACGCGCGCGGAGCACTCGTCCTTCCACAAGGAGAAGGATGGCCTCCAGAAGCTGCGCAACAAGCTCGTCCTCGTGGAGGAGGTCGAGGACGAGGAGACGGGCTTCCTGCGCACGGTCTACAAGGGCGTGCCCGTCGCGGAGGCCAACCTCGACGAGGAGGACCGCGCGCGGCTGGCCTTCGTGGGCGAGGCCATGCGCGACTTCGTGCTGCACGACCGCTTCACCGGCGCCCACACCCTGGGCGTCTCGGGCAAGCACACGCTGGACGGCTTCACGCTCTTCCCGTACCTCAAGTTCCTGGCGCTGGACTGGACGGGCGCCGAGCGCGTGAGCGTCAGCAGCACGTTCGTGGAGATGCTCCTGGACGTGGGCCTCGTGGGCTACGACGACGCCGTGACGCTGGTCGCGCAGAGGAAGGTGCTCGCGTTCCCCAACTTCGGCTGGGACGTGCCCCCCGACGTGCTGCGCGCCGCGGAGCGCGCTCCCCCCGAGATATCGCCCGGCGCGCATCGGCGCGACCTGCGCCACCAGCGCATCTTCACCATCGATCCGCCCGACGCGCGCGACCATGACGACGCGGTGGGCGTGGAGGAGCACGGCGACGGCACGTGGACGCTGTGGGTCCACATCGCGGACGTGAGCCACTACGTGGAGCGCGACACGACGCTGGACCACGAGGCGAGGAAACGCGCGACCAGCGTGTACCTGCCCAGCGGCGTGCTGCCCATGCTGCCCCCGCGCCTCTCCAACGACCTCTGCTCGCTGGAGCCGCAGAAGGACCGCTTCGCGCTCACCGCGGCCATCACCTACGACATGGAGGGCCGCCTGCTGCGCGAGATGGCGTGCGAGAGCGTCATCCGCGTGACCGCCAACGTGCCCTACGGCGAGGTGCTGAAGGCCATCGAGCAGGGGGACCACGCCGTCGAGGCGGAGCACTACGACCCCCGGGGCTTCGAGTTCCGCCGCATGCGCGAGCTTGCCGACCTCATCGACCGCCACCGGAGGGGGCTTGCCATCGAGACGTCCGAGCGCCGCGTGAAGCTCACGCCGGACAACGTGGAGCACGTCGAGAAGATGGGCACGCCCGCCACGCGCCTCATCGAGACGTTCATGGTCGCGGCCAACGAGGCCGTGGCGCGCATCCTCACCCGCGAGGGCGTGCCCGTGCTCTACCGCTGCCATCCGCTGCCTGACCGGCCGGGCGTCGACCGCTTCAACGGCCAGTGCGAGACCATGGAGGTGCCCATCCGCATCGAGCTTCCCAAGAAGGAGGAGAAGAAGGCGCCCGATGCCGAGGTGACGCTCTTGGACCAGCTCAAGAAGGGCGGCAAGCTCAACCTCTTCGGGGGCGGCATCGGCATGTCGGGGCTCGACGAGCCGGAGCCCGAGCCGCAGGAGGAGCAGCCGCCGAAGCCCCTCGTGCAAGGCCTCGCGCAGCTCTCGCCCGAGGAGCAGGACGCATGGCTCTCCCCCTTCCGCGCCGCCCTGGAGCAGGTGGGCGGCATCGAGGACGACGCGCTCAAGGCGCTCGTCTACCTGAAGGTGCTCTCCACCATGGGCCGCGCGTTCTACACGCCCGCGAACCTGGGGCACTTCGGCCTGGGCTCCACCTGCTACTGCCACTTCACGAGCCCCATCCGCCGCTACCCCGACCTTGTCGTCCACCGGCAGCTGCGCTGGCTCCTCCGCGGCCGGCAGGGCCCCATGCCCCACGACAACGCGTCGCTGGACATCCTCGCGGCCCACACGTCGGAGCAGGGCAGCGCGGCGGAGTCCCTGGAGCGCGGCGTCGTGGACAGCGCCCTCGTGTTCGCCTCGCGCGACCCGCGCTGGGAGGGCCCGCAGCGCGCGCTCGTCAACGGCATGACGCGCGGCGGCGTCTTCATGTCGCTGGAGGGCGGCCTGGAGGCGCGCGTCGCCATGAGCGACATCCCCGGGGGCCCCTACAGCATCGACGAGAACGACTCGCGCCTCTTCGTGGGCGAGGCCGAGCGCGCGGAGATGACGGCCGAGATCACGGCCAAGAACTGGCGCGAGTTCGTCGACCCCGCCAAGGACGAGGTCCAGCTGGTGCGGCTGCGCCTCGGGGACCGCGCCAACGTGCAGATTAGCGCGCGCGACTACGCCGAGGGGCGCGTGGCGGCGAAGCTCCTGGAATGATCACATCGGCTTGCCGCAGGAGCCGCAGAAGCGGGCCTCCTCGTCGCTCAGGCCGCGGCACGAGGCGCAGCGCACCTTGACGGCGGGGCCCATGACGGCGCGCAGGTAGGGAGCGAAGAGGAGCAGCGCGAAGACCACGACGAGCGCGATCGTGACGAGCCCGACGTGGTCCGCCGAGCCTCCCAGCCAGAACGCGACGATCACGAAGAACGCCGCCGTGCCCCAGGGGAACCTGTCCCAGGTCGACTCGCCCTCGTCAGACCCCACCCATTTGATCATGGCCGGCGAAGCTCGGGTTCGCTGATGAACGCTGCGGGGGCGTGTTACATCGGCTTGCCGCACTGCTGGCAGTACCGCGCGTGCTCGTCGTTGAGCGCGGAGCACGAGGCGCACTTCACCTTCACGACCTGCTGAGGGGGCTGCATGGGCCCGTACCAGCCGGGGCCCCACCACGGGTGCCCCCAGCCGTACCAGCGGTACGGGCGGAAGAGCGCCGAGACGAAGATGGCGCCGAAGAGGCCGAAGACGAGGATCATGGGGTCGCGGGTCTGGAAGAACAACAGCGCGGCGAGCGCCATGACACCGAAGGCCACCACGGGGCGGATCCAGGACCACGAGGAGGCCTGCGGCGGCTGCTGGCCAGGCTGCAATCAGATCCCTCCGCGGCCGTGGAGCGAGCGCGGGTCGAGCAGAAGCGCGGCGAGGCCGGGCGCCGCGGCCAGGGCGACCAGGGACCAGGAGCGCGTGGCGGCGGCGACGCCCAGGAGGGCGATGGCCACGGCGGCGAGCACGGCGCGCCAGGCGGCGACGCGCCGGGCGCGAGGCGGGGGAGGCAGGCGGGGCACGAGGCGGACTCCCTGGGGAGGAGCAAGAAGCCTGCCCTGGAAGGTTCCATCAGAGCCAGCCGGCCGCGTGGGCGGCCGCGCCCGCGAAGAGGGCGACCGGCGGGAGCACGACCAAGTAGGCCGCCGCGCGCACGGCCCACTTGTGGAGGCTCCCCTGGAGGCCCACCGCGGCGAAGGCCAGGAGGAAGCCCAGGGCCAGCGCGCCTGCGAACCACGGGTCCCACGTGCCGGCCTCGACGCGCTGCCACTCGATCCACGCGCCGCTGAGGACCATCATGGCCAGGGAGCAGCCCCCCACCGGGCCGGGCCACGTCAGGGGGCGGCGGTTGGCGTGCACGTCCATCCTTGGCCCCCGGGGAGCATAGGACTTATGCCCCTCGGCGGCTCCCGGCGCGATGCCGCCGGCCTGGCCGTTCGTCGTGGAGGTGAAGGTCCCGTGGCGCGACCTGGATGGCGCGGGCCACGTGAACAACGCCGTCTATTTCAGCTACTTCGAGCAGGCGCGCACCGAGTGGTACCTCCAGGCGCGCGGCCTGGGCCCCCGCGTGCAGGACCTTGATATCATCCTCGCGCGGACCTCGTGCGACTTCCGCTCGCAGGCCAGCATGGGAGAGACCTTGCAGGTCCTCATGTGGCCAGGCAAGGTGGGCACGACCTCCTTCGGCCTGCGCTACGAGATCCGCGAGAAGAGGAGCCAAAGGCTCGTGGCGGAGGGGGAGAGCGTGCAGGTGGCGTTCGACTACGCGAAGAACGAGAAGAAGCCCGTGCCTGATAGCATCCGCGCGGCGCTCAGCGGCGCTCGCCCACCAGGTTGACGGGGTTCCCGTCCAGGTCGCCGTAGATGAAGAAGAACCCCTCGTCCCCCTCGGCGGGCGCGCGCAGCAGGCGCCACCCGGCCTTCTCGACGAATTGCCGCGCGGCCGCGACCTCGTTGCCCAGCATGGTGAACCCCAGCGCGGTGGCGGAGGTGGGGTCCGGCGCGGGCGCGTCCTCGCCCACCGCGCCGTGGAGCACCAGCGTCACGCCCTGCTCGTTGCGCAGGATCGCCATGCCCTCCATGACGCGGGCCTTCTGGAAGCCCAGCGCCTCATAGAGGGGCACGCTGGCGGGGACGTCGGAGACGTAGCGCACGACGTTGCGGAACGCCACCGGGCGGCTCACGCGCAGCACCCGCACGAGTGCCGGTCGCGGTCGGTCATCACGTCGTCGCGGTGCACCTGGAACTCCTCCGCCTCGCCGCGGACGAGCAGCAGCGATCCCCCCGCGTCAAGCACCGCCACCAGCGTGACGGGCTCCTCCGTCTCCCGGAGGCGAAGCGTCTGCCCAGCGTGCACGGGGCGGAGTGGGCGCCCCCGCCTCATCACGGTTGCGGCGACCGGAAGGGCGATCCGAACCCGCGGCCTTGCGCCCGCGTGAGCCTTCACCTCCCCGTCCTCCTGGGCACCGTCCGCCCCGAGCGCAAGAGCGAGTGGGTCGCGCGCCACGTCGTCGACCGGCTCGCGAAGCGCCCCGGCGTGACGTCGGGCCTGGTGGACCCCGCGGCGCTGCCCTTCGGCAACCTGGAGCTTCGCGAGTGGGAGATGGACCCGCGCCCGCCCGAGGTCGCGGCGTTCGTCGAGGACATGGCGCGCGCGGACGGCTTCGTGGTCGTGACGCCAGAATACAATTTCGGCTATCCCGGCGCCCTGAAAAACCTCCTCGACGCGCTCTACGACGAGTGGAACCGCAAGCCCTTCGCGCTGGTGGGCGTGGGCGGCATCAGCGGCGGCCTGCGCGCCATCGACAACCTGCGGCAGGTCGTCTCGGGGCTGGGCGCGGTGACGGTGCCGACGCACGTGCCGGTGACGTTCGTGGGGAAGTCGTTCACGCCCGAGGGGCCCTTGGACGCCGAGGAGTGGGACCGCCGCTTCGTGAAGCTCTTCGAGGAGCTGGAGTGGTACGCGACGGCGCTCCAGCGGGCGCGGAGCGAGAGCCCGCCCTCGTGACTCAGGGCTCGGCCTTGCCGGCGTAGTCGCCGCTGCAGACGTCGGGGAACCTCGACTTCACGGTGTCGTTGCCGGGCACGCTGTCCCAGAGGCTCTCGATGGCCGCGCGCGACGCGGGGTCGAAGTACGTGACGGGGCACCAGCGGTCGCGCAGCAGGCTCACCGAGGCAAGCTCCCAGTGGACGTTGAACCAGCAGTGCTGCGCGTCGCAGTAGTGGCCCGCGTGCCCGACGACGTCGCCTTCGCGGACGCTGGCGCCCACGCCAAGGCCGTTGACGTCGTCCATCTCCTTGTAGCGCAGGAGGTAGACGCCGCTGCGGATCTCCATGTCCCACTTGCCAGGCTCCGAGGCGCCCTGCACGATCCGGCTGACGACGCCGTCGTGCGCCGCGACCATCGCGTGGGACGTCCCGTTGGTCCACAGGAAGTCGATGCCCGGGTGGCCGTGGGGCACCTGCGGCTTGGGGTGGTACACCGTCTCGCCCATGGGGATCATGCTGGCGGGCGTGTCGTTGCTCTCCCAGGGCGCGCGGATCTCGATGCGCTCGTGGGGGAGGTACGCCTGGAGCTGGAAGAAGACGCCGAGGCCCACGAGCGCGGCCGCCGCCACGCCCGCGAGGATCCACCACGACCGGCGCCGCACGGCGGGGGCTCGCCGCCTTCCGGCTTAACCTTGGCGCGTTTTCCCGCGAGCCGCCAGGCCCAGCTTGGCCCGCCGCGGAAGGGCCTTCACCTGAAGCTCCCGCCGCAGCGCGTCCCCCCGCGTCGCGCACGCCTCGCTCCAGACGAGGACGACGGGGCGGCGGCCCGAGGTATAGCGCGCGCCGCGGCCGGCGTTGTGCGCCGCGATGCGCCGGGCGAGGTCGTTGGTGACGCCGCAGTAGAGGGTGCCGTCGGCGCAGCGCAGGAGATAGCAGGACCACTCCGTCACGGGACGCCCTCGTCGCGCGTGGCCCACAGCGTCCCCGCGGCGGCGACGAGGAGCGCGCCCCCCATGCCGATGAGCATGAGCCGGACGACGAGCCACGTCCCGGAGAAGGCGGCGTCGGCGGGCACGCTGGGGTCGGTGTTGATGAACAGCTGCCAGGGCGCGTCCATGCCGCCCGCGGTGATGAGCAGGACGCCCAGGGCGGCCCCCGCGAGGGCGCCCCGCTGCGCGCGCGTCGGCTCCATGGCGGCGCCACGACGCCGGAGGGGCAAGAAGCTTCTCACGCGGGGGCCTTGCGGCGGCGGAGGGCCAGCCACGCCGCGACCCCCAGGAGGAGCGCTCCCACGACCACGAAATACCGGGGAGACGAGGTGATGCGGAAGAGGCCGAACTCGGTCTTCTGGGCGCCCGTCTGGCTCTCGTAGTTGAGCACCCCCCAGGTCACTGGAGTGGGAGGCAGCGCCACGCCGAGGGCGGCGAAGGTGAGGCCGATGACCGCGAGGATGACACTGACGAGGCGCGCGCGTTCCATGGGGCTTCAAAAGCTGTTACAACGGAGGTCCACAAGAAGGCTTCGGCGTCCTTGACTAACGGCTCCCGAACCGCACGTTGGGCGTCCGCGCGGGCTGCGGCGCGTGCGCGGCGTGGGCCTCGTGGGGGTGCCCGCAGGCGCAGGTGCCCTCGCTGGCGGCGCCCGCGCGGAGGGCCGCGAGGCGGCGGTTGACCAATTCCCAGTTGGAGTCCTTAATGACGGTGCCGTCCTTGAGCGAGACCGGCGGGTGGTCCTCCACCTTGTGGGTCCGCTCCCACGCTTCGAGGTCCAGCATGCGGCTGACGCCGGGCTTGACCAGGAGCGTCACGCGGCTCTCGCTACGCGCGCCCTGCTGCTCGTATCCGATGAGCGGGGCGAGGCGGTCGGTGAACGCCTGCACGTCGGCCATGCTGGGCATGTTGTCGATGGTCATGCGCTCGCGGCTGTAGCCCACGAACACGTACCCCTTGGACTCGACGAAGTGCGCGCCGGCGCGCTCGTCGAGCTTGGCGTACTGCTCGACGTGCCCCTTGTCGGCCTCCATGTTCCACCCCTTCACCAGCGTGTGGCGGCTGACCTTGCGGCAGTCCAGCGAGGGGAGCAGGTCGATGGTCTCCTCCAGCTTGTCCCACGCCCCGCCGCCGATGGGCACGCAGAGCTTGTTGAACACCTCCTCGTTGGGCGCGTCGACGCTGACGTAGAGCTGCGTGGGCAGCGGGTCGAGCTTCGCCAGGAGGTCGGGCCGGCTGCCGTTGGTGACGAGGAAGGTGGTCATGCCGCGGCGGTAGCAGAGGCGGATGAACTCCCCCAGGTGCGGGTAGAAGGTGGGCTCGCCGTTGAGCGAGATGGCGACGTGCTTGGGCATCTGGCTCTCGACCCACTTCTGCTCGGGCGTCGTGGGGTGCCCCTTGTAGCCCGAGAGGAGGCGGCGCTGCTCGGCCAGCGCGCCGTCCAGGACGACCTGGGGATCGTCCCAGGCGTAGCCGGGCGAGTTGACGTCCAGGTCGAAGCTCTGGGAGCGCCAGCAGTAGAGGCACGTGAAGTTGCAGTAGTCCACGATGGGCGTCATCTGCATGCAGCCGCGCGACTCGATGCCGTAGAAGTCGCCCTTGTAGCAGTGGCG
>JAJPHT010000008.1 GCA_021325135.1 Pseudomonadota bacterium
ATTGTCCGGATTCCTTGTAGGGGGCCGAAGTCGCCGCCGAAGGCGGCGACGGAGCGCCCCCTAAGGGCAATTCTGATCGGAATCCGCGGTCGCCGGGGGTCCGAAGGACCCCCCGCCACCGCTGCAAGAAGAAAGAGGCAAACACAAAAGAGCGTCTGCAACGCGAGCGAAGCGAGCGTTGCAGTTAGTATTCCTTCAGCAGGTACTGGTCGAACACGCTCATGCGCTTCTGCCAGTCCTCGGGGTGCAGCTTCCGCGTGGCCATGGCAATGCTGGAGAGCAGCGCGTTGCCGTCCTGGGGCGTGAAGGCGTAGCCCGTGACGTCCTTGCCGTTCTCGCTGACGTGCAGGCTGGGCGTGACGACGACGGTCTGGCTCAGGATGCGGCCGAAGGGGCCGTGCTCGCGGGCGAAGCTGAAGACGAGGTTGGTGGCCGTCTTGTCGGTAAGGCCGACGAAGCGGTCGTTCTTGAGGAGCTTCTTGACGTCGTCCAGCGTCGTCGGGCTCTTGAGGCGGAAGTGGAAGTGCGCGGTGTGCATGAACTGGGTGTTCAGCTTCATCGCGCTGCTGAAGAGGTTGACGTCCTTGTTCAGCGTGCTCTTGTAGAGGTTGGCGGCGTCGGTGGCGTGGTGCGTGCCGCGGGCCTCCTTGTGCTTCTCCACGGTGGGCGCCTGGATGAACTTGGAGTCGCCCACGTCGCCGGCGCGGCGGATGAGGACGAGGCGGCCCTCCTCCAGGTTCGCGCCGTCGTGGGTCAGCGCGTGGACGAGGCGGACGGTGGTGTGCGTGTTGCAGGACACCACGTGGACGTAGCGCTCCTTGGCGGGGTCGACGGCGGCGTCGTTGATGCCCAGAGCGTACATGGCGCCGAAGCCCTCCTCGCTGCCCTGCGCCATGAAGAGCTTGTCGCCCTGGAGCTTGGAGTAGATGTGCTCCTTGTTCTCCAGGCCCGAGTCCTCGGGCGTGCAGTCGATGACGACGCGGGCGCGCTCCAGGGCGGCCTGCGCGGAGAGGTCGGGGGCGAGGCCGATCTTCTCGAACTCGGCCTTCTTGTCGTCCGCGACGGCGAGCTTCGCGCCGGCCTTGCGCAGCGCGTTGACCATGGGGCGGTCCTCCTTGCGCGGGGAGTGCTTGTAGAAGGTGACCTCGTCGATGCCCAGCTCGTTGCGGTACTTCGCGAGCAGGCCGACGATGGGCTCGCCGATGGTGCCGGTGCCGACCACGTGGACGATGTTCGCCATGGGGCTCGATTTTCAGAATCCCGAGGGGGTCTTCAAGGATTCGGGTCGGAGGGTGGTTCTCCGTGACACCTCCGGGGTGGCAGAGGGTGGGCCCCCCGCTCGCTCGGGTCCAAAGAACGCGACGAGCGCAAAGAGCGCCAAGGTCGCCACGGCGTCTTTCGTCGTCGCGTCCTTCGCGCTCGTGGCGCTCGTCGCGTTCTTTGGACCCTTGACCAGGGAGCCGATCAGGCTCAGCGCCGGCGCCTCAGGAGCAGCGCCCCAGCGACGACCGCCAGCGCGACGAGCCCCACGCCGGGCCCAGGAAGCGCGTTCCCGGCCTTGGCGCTGAAGACGACGGCGCCTTCGGAGAGCTTCTGGTTGCCCGCGGCGTCCTGCGCCGTGACGTCCAGCGTGTAGGCGCCCGCGGAGGGGTTGAGGGGCACCTCGAAGACGCCTGCGCTCTTGCGGATGGCGTTGAGGGTCTGCACGACCTGGCCGTCCTTCTTCACGAGCACCTGGACGGCGGTGACCTTGGCGTCGGTCTCGACGCGCACGGTGGCGTCCTCCCCGGCCTTGGGCGCGCTGGGCGTGAGCGTCACGCTGCGGATGCCCGGAGGCGTGTTGTCGACGGTGAAGTTGAAGAACGCCACGTTGGGGACGTGGTAGAGGTTCTGCGCGCTCACCATGACCTGCACCGTGCCGCTGGCGAAGCCGCTGGTGTCGAGGGTGTAGTTCCGGCCCATGTCGTAGGTCACGCCGCGCACGGTGTAGTTCGCCGACGCGATGCCCAGGGGGTCGCTGATGGCGAGCTTCACGGGGGCGCCCGTGCGGATGGTGGTCGGCTGGCCGGGGGCCAGCGCGATGGTGGGCAGGCTTCCGGGCGTGATGGTGAAGTGGGCGAGGATCTCATGCGTGTCGTTGGCGTTGGGCGTGGGCGCGTTGTCGATGGCCGCGAGGGTGACGCCGTAGGCGCCGGCCGCGGTCCAGGGCTGCGTCACGGCGTAGACGCCGTCGCTGCCGGGGAGCATGAGGAGGCTCACCACGTCGTTGGCCGGCGTCACCACGTTGGCGCGGACGCTGGAGAGGCCCGTCGCGTCGGTGATGGACGCGCGGATGGTGACGTTCTGGCCCAGGGTCGCGGTGGGCGGGTCCACGCTCACGGCGGAGATGACGGGCTTCGCGTCGTCGATGACCGTGGTGGTGGCGGTCGCGAGGACCACCGCGCCGGGGCGGAAGGTGGGGACGACGCGCACGGTGACGAGGTCGCTGGACGTGCCAGGCAGGTCCGGGATCGTCATGTCGACGCGGATGGGGATCAGCGCGAGGCGCGGCAGGTCGAGGTCCAGCGAGGTCTTGCCGACGGGGACCCAGCCGTGGGCGCTCTGGATCTCCACGTGCACGGGCTCCGAGGGCTGGTTACCCGTGTACTGGACCTGGAAGACGTTGGGCGGCTGGCTGTAGGAGATGGCCTCGCCCGGGTGGCCGTCGAGCCCCTGCGCGGGGACGAGGCGGATGGCGTTGGCGGTGCGCAAGGTCACCGCGCGCGTGGCGGCGTTGTTCGTCTCGTCGATCTCCGAGATGGCGTTGGCGGGGTCGATGGTGGCCTGGAGGACGACGGAGCCGTCGAGGCCCGTCGTGTCCCACACGAGGGGCACGTCGCGCAGCGCGCCCGCGCGCAGGTCCGAGGGGCCCAGGGTGACGTTGCCCACGAGGGTCTGCGCGCCGTCCTTCACGGCGACGACGCCCACGGTGACCGGGCCCGCGGGCGGGTGGTTGCCCTGGTTGCCCACGCGCAGCGTGAGCGCGACGGGGTCGCCCGCGTAGGGCGTCGTGGTGTTGAGGTCGATGCGCGTGACGAAGAGGTCGGGGCCGCTGATGCGCCCTTCGACGACGGTCTCCTTGGGGCGGCCGTGGTCGCCGCTGGGGGAGAAGGTGAGGGTGAGGCGCGAGATGTCGCCCACCTCGCCGGCCGCGGGCGCGCGCAGCGTCACGACGACGTCGCCCTCCGAGGCGCCCGTCCCCGAGGAGCCCACGGGGTTGAGCACGAGGGAGGTGGGGCTCGCGGTGGCGCCCCAGCTGGCGTCGGAGTTGTCCAGCTTCACGCTGAAGTTGCTCGCCTCGTTGCCCACGTTGCGGACGTGCACGGTGTAGGTCGTCGTGTTGCCGGGGTCCACGAACTGGGAGGAGGGCGTCGCGGTCAGCTCCGCGTTGGGGCCCTGGATGACGCTGACCTTGGCCTCCATGGGGGCCGCCACGGGGCGCAGCGCGGGGCGGTCCTGCGGGTCGGTGGAGGAGACGTTGACGAAGAAGTCCGCCAGCGTGTCGGGGGGCGTGTTGGGCGGGACCGTGGCGTTGAGGGAGAACGCCGCGGAGCCGAAGGGGGGCAGCGTCAGCGTGGTGTTGGAGACGGACCACGTCCAGCCGGGCGGCTGGTGGGCCACGGCGATGGTGAGGTTCTCGGGGCCGTTGCCCGGGTTGCTGACGCTCATGCTGAAGCTCGCCGTGTCGCCGGGCACCACGAGCTGCAGGGGGTTGACCAGCTGCGCGCTGAGGCCGTACTGCTGGTCCAGGAGCAGCGTGAACGCGACGCGCGCGGGCGTCGTCGCGTCGGTGGAGGTGCTCTGCACGAGGTACGAGACGGTGTAGTACCCCTTGGTCGCGTTCGCGGGGGGCGAGAGCGTGGCCGTCGCGGTGGCGTGCTGGCCCGCGTCCAGGTCGACGGGGGCGGGGATGGACGTGGAGCCGAGCCACGAGTCGTTGATGGTGGAGTGGTCGCGGTCCAGCGTGATGGCGTACTGGTCGTGGGCGTTGCCGGTGTTGGCGATCACGAGAGGCAGGCTCGTGACGTTGCCGATGCTGGCGCCGGTGAAGTTGTCCTTGAGCGTCGTCGTCACGTTGAGGCCGTGGCGCGTCGCGACGAGGAAGGGCAGGAGCGTGGAGGCCTTGCACTCGCCCGCGTCGTTGAGCGAGTCGGGGCAGTCCTGCGTGCGGTCGCTGCGGACGGTGGCGTCGGTCTGCGAGACCCACGCGACGGTGAGGTTGGGCGCGTTGCCCATGTTGAAGCTGATCCCCGCCGCCTCCGTGGAGGGGACGACCACGGTCACGGTCACGGTCTTGGAGTCGCCGGGGTTGACGTAGACGGGCGGCGCGGGCGAGTAGCTCACGAGGTAGTGCGAGGGGTCGAAGCCGCCGGGCCACGCGATCTGGGGCACGAACGTGTCGGCCTGGTTGCCGGCGTTGGTGAGGCGGTACGTGGACGCGATGGCCTGGCCGGGCTGCGCGGTGCAGGCGGCGGCCGTCACGGCGGGCGCGTCCTTGCAGCGCGCGGCCGCGTCCGCGGGCTTCCACGGGTCGTTGACGAAGGTGACGACGTCGCTGCTGGGCCGCGGGGGCGCGGGGCGGTCCGGGTAGGAGAAGACCTTGGGCGTCTTGGCGACGATGGTGAAGTACGCGACGTTGTTGTCGGTGGCCGCGTCGGGGCCGGGGCCCACGTTCCCGAGGCCCGTGGGGTCGGTGCGCGGGCACCCGTTGTCCTGGCTCACGCAGGTGTTCTCGATCTTGGTGCCGATGTAGATGGCCCCGTGGTTGGAGTACGCCATGGCAGGCGTGACGTTCCACGAGAAGGTCTTCTCCTGCTCGACGTTGGGGGCAAGGCCGGGCGCGAACTGCACGTAGCACGCGGGGGGCTGCGTGTTGTCGCGGCCGCTTCCCGCGGTGGTGAGGCAGTCGGAGGAGTGCGTGACGTCGTTCCAGCCGACGAAGACGGTGAAGGTGGGCGACTGCGCGGTGCCCACGTTGCGGACCTTGACGTGGACCGTCGTGGTCTGGTTCACGATGGGGTTGTCCACGGTGAAGGACGTGACGACGAGGTCGGAGCCGGTGCCCTGCGCGTGGGCCGTGAGGGGGAGCGAGCTGAGGGCCATGAGGGCCACGAAGGCGACGGCGACGGTCCTATTCGGCAGCATCGGAAGCGGGCTCCTGGGAAGACGAGGTCGACGGGCGGCGCCACGGGGGGCGCGCGCCGCGGAAGAGGACGAGGACGCTCCCCGCGCCCATGAGGGCGAGGGAGGCGAGGGCCACGCCCAGGGGGGACGTGGTCTCCAGCGCGGCGCGCCACTGGGCGGGGCCCGCGAGGGAGAGGAGGAAGGCGAGCCCCACGCCCGCGCCCGCCAGCGCCAGGGCGAGGCCGAGGCGCCCCGCCAGCGTGGCGAGGGCCTCGTCGGTCACGCGGTTGAGGTGGTCCTCGGGGAGGCCGTCGGACTCCACGGCGCGGTGAGCGGCCTCGTAGCGGCCCATCATGTGGACCAGCTCGCCGTAGGCCAGCGCGGCGCCCGCGAAGGCGAGCCCCACGGCGTAGGCGAGGAGGCCGGGCGATAGCATTCCGCCGGGCAGCGCGGCGAGGACGAGGAGGAGGACCGCGGCGAGGGCCAGGGGCGGCGACCGGCGCAGGACGCCCACGACGCCCGCGAAGGCGCCCGCGGCGAGGAGGGCGTAGGAGAGCGCGGCGGGGACCTCGACGCCGAAGAGGCGGTCCGCGCCCTGGCGCGAGGCGGCGAAGGCCAGCGCGGAGGCCGCGGCGAGGGCGCCGTAGGCGATGCCCTGGAGGCGGCGCTCGTGGGGGAAGGGCTTGCTCATTGGACCAGCAGCCTCCCCTTCTCCATGACGGCGGCGAGGCTCTGGTCGGGCTCGAAGTCGATGACCACCGCGCCGTAGCCGCGAAGCTCGTTGAGCGTGGCCTGGCGCTCGGCGAGGAGCGCTTCGGCGAAGACGGGCTCCAGGCCCGGAAGGCTCGTGGGGCGGGGGGAGACGACGGCCACGAGCATGTCGTTGGCCAGGAGGATGCTGGCGGCCTCCACCACGGTGCCGTCGTCGAGCATGGGCGAGACGAGGAGGACGGGCGTCCTCGGCTTGAGGGTGGGGAGCGTCTGGCTGACGGCGAGGCGCAGCGGCAGGGCGCCGGTGGGCTGCAGCTCCGCCAGCGTCTCCAGGAGGAGGGGGATCATGCGGTCGGCGGGCTGCGGCTCGATCTCGCGCACGCCCTCGCCGTAGAGGATGACGCGCGGCTGGTCCTTGCGGGAGAAGACGAGCTCGAAGAGGCTCGCGGCGGCGCGGGCGACCAGGACGCGGCCGCTCTCGCTCTCCTTGCCGGCCGCGGTGATGGCGCGGCCGTCCACGAACACCGCGACCTCCGCGGCGGTGGTGCGCATCATCTGGTTGACCATCATCTTGCCCGAGCGCGCGCTGGCCTTCCAGTTGATGGCGCGCATGGTGTCGCCGGGGACGTACTCGCGCAGGGCGAAGAAGTCGAAGCCGTCGCCGGGGCGGTTCACCTGGTGGTCGCCCATGAGCGGCATGGGGAGGTTTGATATCAGGGCCGCCTTGCGGAGGTCCTCGCGGCGCGGCAGGACCCAGAAGGTGCTGGTGCCCTCCACGGACCTCTCCTCGTAGAAGAGGCCGAAGGGGTCCTCCAGGCGCAGGTCGGTGGGGCCGATCTCGTGGACGCCGAGAAGGGGCGCCTGCATCGTGTAGCGAAGCTCGTCGACGCCGCCCGAGGGGAGCGCCACGAAGTCGTAGGCGGCGCCGCCGGCGACCTTGATCTGGCGGGGGAGGCGGTCGCGGACCTCCAGGAAGAGGAGGCGCTTGCTGGGGTTGCGCACGACGACGCGCGCCTCGGTGGACTCGCCTTCGGTGACGCGCTGGAGGTCCAGGTGGCGCGTGGCGGTGACCTCCTCGCTGCCGCGGAAGAGCCAGCGGTTGACCAGGACGAAGGCGAGCGCGACCGTGCCGGCGGCGAGCGCAGCGGGGCTGCGCGCGGCGACGCCCAGGACCGCAAGCGCGATCCCGAGGCCGGTCAACAGGCTCGACTTCCTCGTCCACATGGTCAGACCTTGGGCACGGGCGTGCTGTCGAGGATGCCCTGCATGATGTCGGACGCCTTGACGCCCTTGATGCGGGGCTCCGGCTTCAGGATGACCCTGTGCGCGAGGACGGGCACCATGAGGCGCTTCACGTCGTCGGGGACGACGTAGTCGCGCCCGTGGAGCGCGGCCCAGCCGCGGCTGAGCTTGAAGAGGTTCTGCGTGCCGCGGGGCGAGGAGCCCGCCACGAGCTGCGGGTGCCTGCGCGTGGCGTCGATGAGCGTCGCGATGTAGCGGATCAATTCGTCCGCGACGTGGACGTTCTCGATGGCCTTCTGCATGGCGACGATCTGCTCGGCGCTGCTCACGGGCTTCACGTCGAAGTCGTCCTTGCCGCGCTTGGCGCGGCGGATGAGGATCTCCGCCTCCTCGTCCAGCGAGGGGTAGCCCATGCTGAGCTTCATGGCGAAGCGGTCCATCTGCGCCTCGGGGAGCGGGTACGTGCCGGCCTGCTCCACGGGGTTCTGCGTCGCCATGACGACGAAGGGCTTGGGGAGCTTCTGCGTGAAGCCCTCCACGGTGACCTGCTTCTCGGCCATGGCCTCCAGCATGGCGGACTGCGTCTTGGGCGAGGCGCGGTTGATCTCGTCCGCCAGCAGGTAGTTGGTGAAGATGGGGCCGGGGCGGAAGTCGAACTCGTGCGTCCTCTGGTTGAGGATGAACGTGCCGTTGATGTCGCTGGGCAGAAGGTCGGGCGTGAACTGCACGCGCTTGAAGTCGCAGCCCGACGCGCGGGCCAGCGCGGCGGCGAGCACGGACTTGCCCAGGCCGGGCATGTCCTCCAGCAGGACGTGGCTGCCTTCGGTGAAGATGGCCAGCACCACGAGCTTGAGCTGGTCCTTCTTGCCGACGATGACGCGGCCCACCTCGTCGGTGAGGGCGGTGCCCGTGACGCCGACCTGGCGGATGGCCTCGCGGATCTTCGGGTCGCGGGGCGGGCCTTGCGCGGCAGGGCCCGCGGGCGTGATGCGGGTGGTCGTCTCGGGCGGGGTCATGGGGGAGCCTCAGCTGCGTAGAGCTTGAAGATGGGAGAAGGGTCGGCGCGGAGCGTGCCGGCCGCCGCGTCCGCCAGGAGGCGATCGCCGCAGACGGCAAGCAGCTGCCCGGCGGTCATCGCCGCCACCTGCTCCAAGGGGATATTATGCTTTTCGCTGATGCGGCGGCGGGCGAGCCGCTGCGCGCGATCGAGGTCGGGGCGCACGGCCTCGGGGGCGGGGACCTCGTGGTCCGCGGAGTGCGCGTGGTGGCTCCAGTCCTGCGTCGCGCGCGTGAGCAGGACGCCCACGACGGTCGCGACGAGGAGGAGCGCGAGGAGCGCGTAGGTGACGAGGCCGCCGGAGGTGGCGCGGCCCAGCGCGCGGGCGGCGTCGTCGAAGGGCGCCAGGGGCGCGGCGGGCGCGTGGCGGCTCTCGTCCACGAGGATCGTGCCGCCGTTGCCCACGAGGCCGGTGGCCAGCGCGCGGACGTAGGCGGCGTTCTCGTAGTCGGGCAGGTCCACCTGCTGGTTCATGAAGAGGCCCGTGTCGGAGACCAGGACCAGCGTGCCGGCGCCCAGGTGCGTCCGCACGAGGAGCGGGAAGGGCCCCGCAGGGTCCGCGCGGTCGATCTCGCCGTTGCCGTTCACGTCGCGATAGCTCCCCTGGGGGAAGGAGGAGCCCGCGCTGGAGGCGGCCAGCACGTCGTAGGCGCCCACGCGGTCCGGCAGCGGCACGAGCGCGGTGGGCGCGTTGAGGAGGAGGCGATAGCTGCGCCCATCGAGGGTGCTGTTGGTCACGACGAGCCGAGGGTCGCCGCGGTGGTTGCTGGAGTCCAGCACGCGGCTGCTGTCGAAGGCGAAGCCCGCGTCCTGCGCGATGGCCGTGGCGAAGCCGCCCTCGTCGGCGAGGATGACGCTGCCCCCCGCGCGCAGGAACGCCGCGACGGCGTCGGCCTCGCTGGCGTCGTAGCGCCGCTCGGCGCCCAGCACCAGGAGCAGTGTGCGCGAGGGGTCCTTCACGTCGGAGAGGAGCGTGGGCGTGGAGACGACGGCCTTGACCGTGGCGCCGGTGAGGCCAAGCTCGTCCTTGAGGTGCGAGGCGTCCTCGGCGCCGTCCTCATAGGCGGAGAGGTGCCGCTGCGCGCCGAAGAGGAGGAAGGGCGCGACGGCGACGAGGGCGAGGAGGGCCACGAGGGCGGCCGCGACGAGGCCCCGCTGCCGGGGGTCCTGAAGGAGCTTCACGCGCCCACCCCCGGGGAGGGCGCCGCGGCCTTGCGGCCCAGGAGCGCGTCAAGCTCGTTGCGCACGGCGGCGAGGGACTCCACGGCGCGGTCGCGCTCCTCGCTGCCGATGGCGTGGTCGGAGTAGCGCGCCTCCTCGAAGAGGCGGATCAGCTCGCGCATCGCGACGGCGCCCACGGGGAGCGCCTTGCGGACGCCGGCCGCGAACTCGCGGGGCGTCTCGCTCTCCTTCTCGGCGTAGCCGTAGCGGGCCAGGTGCGCGCTGAAGCGGCGGTACGCCAGGAAGATGGTGCCCTGGTACTCGTTGCCCGCGAGCAGCTCCTGGATGGCCTCCTGGAGGATCTCGCGCGCCTCGCCGAGCTGGCGGCGGCGCAGCATGGCGACGGCGATGACGCCCGCGACGAGCACGAGCGCGACGAGGACGAGGAGGATGAGCCCCGCGTAGGCGACGGGCGTGCCGGGGCCCACGACGGCGATGGCCTGGCTGCGGTACTCCGTCCCCAGCACGTCGCTGCCGCCGCGCACGGTGATGGCGAAGGCGGCGTCGCCCGTGAGCGGCGTGACCGAGGCGAGGGTCGCCTTGCCGGCCACGTCGGTCTGGCCCACGACGGGGGCGCTCCCCTTGCCCAGCGCGTAGACGAAGGTGGTGTTGCGCAGCGGCTGGCCCTTGTCGTCCAGCAGCGTGATATCACCCGCGACGGAGAAGCCGCGCACGGCGAGGGCGGGGAGGTGGACGTCCACCTTGGGGCGCACCTTGACGACGACGTCCAGCGGCACGGAGAGCGCGTCGTAGCGCGCGTCGCCGCTGGCGTTGAGCCAGAGCGTGCTGGCGCCGCGGGGCGCGTCGGCGGGCACGCTGAGCGTCCCCGCGACGCGGCCGGCGTGGACGGGGAGCTTGCCCAGGTCGAGGCCCGCGAGGCTCGCCGTGAGCGTGGCGTCCACGGGCGCGCCCTGGTCGTCGGCGAGCGTGCCCGCGAGGGCCGCCGGCTCGCCGCGCACCAGCGGGGCGAGGCTCGCAAGCTCCAGCGTGAGGGGGCTGCGCACGGACCAGGGCGCGGTGGCGTTGGCGCCCGCGATGGCGTCGGTGCCGGGGTAGCTCGCGGTGGCGTTGACGGGGCCCAGCGCGAAGCCCGCGGGGAGGGGCCGCTGGAGGAGGAAGGAGCCGTTGCGCGCGGTCCGCGCCTCGCCCAGGTCCGCGCCGCCCACGCGCACGCGCACGGCCGCGGCGGGGATGGGGTGCCCCTCGTCGTCCAGGAGGACGCCGCTGGCGGCCACGAGCCCGCGCGTGGCGCGCTGCGGGTCCAGCCTCAGCGTGGAGCCTTGGAGCACCGCGACGCTCGCGGAGGCGGAGGAGCCCTGGTAGAGGGAGTTGGAGCGCGGCGCGTAGACGAGGGCGACCTGGCCGAGGCTCGCGCGCTCGGTGCGGTTGGTCTGCACGAGGAAGGTGAGGTTGCCCGTGTCGTCCGTGACGGCGGTGCCCTGCTTCTCGCCGCGCCACGAGACGGCGACGGCCTGGCGAGCGACGGGGGCGCCCGCGTCGTCGAGCACGGTGGCGCTGACGCTGAACGCCCCGCCGCGGACGAGGCTGAAGGGCGTCGGGCCCAGCGTGAGCGTCGTCGCGCTGGTCACGGTGGCGGTGGTGAGGTTGCTGGTGTCGCCGTGGTCGCGGTCGCCCGCGTAGGTGACGTTCACCGTGGAGGTGCCCAGGGGGAGCGCGTTGAGCGGGACCGCGATGGCAAAGGCTCCGGAGTCGTCGGTCTGCGCGAAGCCCAGGCGCCCCTTCTCGCCCGTGGCGACGACCTGGCCCAGGATGCCGTCGCCCTCGTTGTCCACGAGGCGGCCACGCAGCGTGGTGTCCAGCGAGCGGGGGCCCGTGAGGCTCGTGAGGTCGACGATTTCGGAGGTGCGCTTCACCGCCAGGGGCAGGTCGATCTCCGAGGGCGAGGAGACGGCGTCGCCCGCGAAGCGCGCCTGCACGCTCTGGGGGCCCGCGCTGAGGCTCCCCGGGATGGGGAAGGAGAGGTTGAACCGGCCCGTGGCGTCGGTGGTGGCGGTCTGGTCGAGGCCGCCCAGGAGGATGCGCACCGGGGCGTTGGGGACGGGCGTCCCGGAGACGACGCTGCCGTCGACGAGCGTCACCTCCGCGGTGGAGAGCGTGCCGGCGACGGAGACGAGGTCCCCCACGGTGCCTCCCGGCGCGGAGAGCGCGGCCTGGATGGCGGTGGGGCTGCGCACGTCGATGGCGAACTCCCGCGCGACGCTGGTGAGGTTGGCGTCCGTGGAGTCGAAGCGCGCGGAGAGGATGTAGCGGCCCGGCTGGCGCGCCGAGATGGGCACGTGGAGGCTGGTGAGGTTGAGGTGCCCCGAGCGGTCCGTGGTCGCGCGCTGCGTGATGGCCGTGGGCGCGCCGTTCCAGGTGAACGTGACGGGCTCCTCCAGCGCGCCGCCGCCCGCGTCGGTCAGGCGCAGGTCGCCCTGGAGCGTGCCGCCGTTCTCCACGACGCCCGCGACGGTGGTGTCCAGGCGCGTCGCGCTGTGGACGACGATGGGGAGGGGCGCGCTGGCGGCGAACGCGGTGGCGTGCACAGGGGTGGACGCGCCGCTCACGGTCGCGGTGGCGGTGAGGTAGGTGGGCGAGCTCACGCCCGCGGTGGCGCTGGTGTTGTAGACCCAGACGACCAGCGCGTTGGGCGCGCCCGCGGTGGCGGCGCCGGTGGCGACGCGGGAGGGGTCGAAGGGGAGCGACACCGCGCCCTGGGTCGCGCCCAGGAGCGTGAGCCCCGGCGCGGGGATCGCGACGGTCTGGTCCGCGGTGAGGTTCGCGACGATGCGGAACGAGCCGTTGGCGGCGGTGAAGCCCGCGCCCACGATGGCCGCGGGGTCCGCGCCGAAGGCGGAGACGAGCACGGTGCGGTTGGCCGCGGGCCGGTCCGCGCCGGTGGAGTCGCGCAGCACGAGGACGCCGGTGACGTTGAACGCCTGCCCCTTGGTCACGACGCTGGAGCTGCCCAGGGAGACGTTGAGGAGGCGCGTCGGCACGCGCAGGCGCGAGACGGCGAGCCCCGAGGCGGGGTCGACGTGCGCCTGGGAGCGGCCGAAGGCGGGCTCGCCGGGCGAGTCGCCCCAGGATTGCGCGCGCAGACGCGTCTCGTCGGGCGTCGCCGCGGCCTGCACCCAGGCCTGCGCCTCCTTGGGATCGCCGAAGCGCCCCGCCACGGTGTTGTTGAACAGCGAAGGGAACGGGTCCTCGCCGTTGCGGTCGTGGAGGCCGTCGTTGTCGGCGTCCACGGGGGCGGCGCCCGCGTCGGGGCTCGTGCCCCACCACCAGACGCCGTCCTTCGTCTCGTCCCACCACGCGGGGCGCCCCGCCTGGTACGCCGCGGTGGGCGCCGCGCCCTCGGAGGGGTTGCGGAGGTAGTACGCGTACCACCCATCGGGGATGCCCGTGCCGCTGCTGTCCAGCGTCGTGGGCACGCAGCCGCAGGTGCTGTGGAAGGCGCCCTCGCCGTAGAACTCCACGGTGCCGTTGGAGAGCGTCTTGTGCGCGATGCCCGACGCATTCCACTGCGCGGTGACATCAGGGCCGACCTGCGTGGAGAAGCGGTCGGGGCCGTCCAGCAGGCCGTCGCCGTCGGTGTCCGCCCGCTGCGGGTCGGTCTTCACGTTCTCGTCGAAGTTGAACTGCGTCTTGCCGAAGCCCGTCAGCTCCAGGAAGTCGGGCACGCCGTCGTGGTCGCTGTCCTTGTTGCCATTCCTGAAGTCGTCCACGTCCTTGGGGACGAGCGGGCTCACGGTGCCGGCGGAGACCTCGATGCCGTCCTCCACGCCGTCGCCGTCGGTGTCCGCGAGGTTGGGGTCGCTGCCCGCGCCGTAGGCGTGGGGCAGGCCCGAGGCGTCGGGGAGCGTGAAGGTGAGAATGCTGCACTGGCCCGACGCCGCGTGGCACTCGTCGGAGAGCGAGAGGCCGTCCTTGTCGGGATCGGCGCGGTCGCCCGTCTCGGGGTTGGCGGGGTCGGGGAACGCGGCGTTGGGGCTGCGCAGCTTCGCCTGCTGGAGCATGTACGCCTCGTAGGCGTCGGGCGCGCCGTCGCCGTCGCTGTCGGCGAGGAACGGGTTGACGCGGAGGCGCTGCTGGTCCGCGTAGGAGAGGCGGTACACGCCGTCCACCGAGAGGACCTTCACCGCGACGCCCTTGAGCGTGTCCCCCTCGAAGCAGCCCGCGGGCGAGCCGTCGATCTTCTCGGTGAGCGGATCGGGGCGCGCGAGGGTGGCGAGCGCCGCGCAGCGGTCGTTGGCCGTGCCGGCCGGCATGGGGCTGCACGGGATGGAGACGGACTCGGGCGCCTGGGCAGAGCAGACGAAGCGCACGTAGCCCGTCTCCTTGCAGCCGCCCCCGTCGCACGAGAGCTTGGCCAGGGGCTGGATGGGCGAGGTCGCCATGGCCGTCTCGACCTCGTGGCGGCGCGCCTGCGCGGCGGGGTCGCCGCCAATAATGCTATCACCGACGCGCGGGTCGTTGGCGGCCAGGAGCGAGGGGAACGTGCCCGGATCGATGCGGCTCCCCCAGAAGGCCTTCCAGCCGTCGGAGACGCCGTCGCCCGCGGTGCTCAGCTTGTTGGGGTCCGTGCCGGCGAGGTACTCGTCCACGACGCTGAACGAGAACTGGTGTGCCATGCGTGCCGCGCCCGCGTGCGAGTCGTAGGAGTACCACGCGACGACGTCGCCGTCCAGGTTCTCCTTGTCGTCGGTCACGCCGTTGCCGTCGCTGTCCGCGCGGGAGGGGTCGAGGTTCCAGCCCCCCTGCTGGCCGCCCACGTGGATGGAGGCGTCGAAGCCGCCATAGCGGATCTCCCACGAGTCGGGCAGGCCGTCGCCGTCGGTGTCGGGGTTGGCGGGGTCGCTCCCGGGGCGCGGCACGCTGCTGGCGAACTCGGTGAGCTTGTAGAGCGAGGGGTCCATCTTGGGGCCCGCGGGGAAGAAGACCTTCGTCTTGGGGACGCTGGCGCCCTGCTTCTCGGCGAAGAGGCCGCCCGAGGGGTCGCTGTCGAGGACGTTGGGGATGCCATCGCCGTCCACGTCGCCGTCGGGGCGGAGCTCGTCCACCACCTGCTGCTGCGAGAGGCCCGAGAAGCGCTGGTAGAGGCGCGTCCAGTCGAAGAGCGTCTTGTACGCGCTGCCGTTGTACGGATACACCGGGCTCGCGCGGTACTGGTCGTAGCGGTCGGCCCAGAACTGGAGGCGCGGCCCGTCCTTCATGAGGTCGCCCGCCGAGTCGGCGCGCGTGGGGTCCAGGAAGGGCTGGCCCGGCGCGGCGGCGCCCAGATCGTATTTGCTATCGCCGCGGACGACGCCGCAGACCTTCTCGAAGTCCGAGAGGCCCGAGAAGGCGGTGTCGCGGTTGAGGGGGTCGGTGGGGGGGAAGCTCCGCGTGGGCGCGTCGGAGGCGCCGCACGTCGTCTTCCCCGCGTACTCCTCCAGGTCGGTGAGCCCGTCGGCGTCGCTGTCGGACTCCAGGGGATTGCTGCGGGCGCGGTAGGCGTGCGCCTTGGCGTCGGGGCCGGTGTCCAGCGTGGCGTTGGCGTTCCAGCCGCGGATCTCCACGGCGTCGGGCACGCCGTCGTGGTCGGTGTCGCCGGTGGCGGGGTCCGTGCCGCCCCACCAGACGCCCTCCACGCTCTCGTTCCACGAGGAGGGGCGCCCGTAGAGGTACGCGTCCTGGATGGTCATGACGCAGTCGGGGATGGGCTGGCCGGGCGCGGGCGGGCTCGCGGCGACTTCCGTGCAGTGGGAGAGCGGGCCCGAGGGTGGGCTCGCGGGGAGGTCGCGGACCTGGGGCCAGTCGCTGGCGTTGGCGATGACGCGGTCCACGTCCTCGCCGAAGGGGGAGAGGCCGTACTTCACGTACCAGCCGTCGGGAATGCCGGTGTTGGCCGTCTCCCACTGCGTGGGATCAAGGCCCTTGGCGAAGAGGACGTCGATCCCCTTGGCCTGCACGTCGGCGCGGAGGAGGTCGTAGCCGTAGACGAACTCCTCCAGGTTGGTGAGCCCGTCGCGGTCGGGGTCCTGGCTGCCCGCGGAGGGGTCGAAGGCGTTGAGCCCGTAGTGGAGGAGCCACCCGTCCGCGACGCCGGTGCCGGCGGTGCTGAACTTCGCGGGGTCGGTGTGCGTGACGTGGATCTCCATCCAGTCGGAGAGCCCGTCCTGGTCCGTGTCCAGCGCGAGGGGGTCGACGTTGGCGTCGAAGGCCTGCCTCACGGTGAGGTTGCCCTTGCTGCCCGGCGCCACGGCGTCCACGTTGGGGTGCAGCGGATCGAGCCCGTAGTGGAGGAGCCACCCGGTGGGGACGCCCGTGCCGGCCTGGTCCCACTGGGTGGGGTCCACGGTGGCCTGGCCCACCCACCAGGGGGCGTCCACGCCGGGCTGATAGCCCGCGGGCTTGCCGTAGGCGTAGTACGCCGAGAGCGGCGGGCGGTACGCGTCGGGGTAGCCCTGCTGGTACGCGGGGTGCTGCGCGAGCACGTCGGCGGGGGGCGCCGCGCCGCGGGCGGTCTTCGTCACGGGCGAGAGGGGGTCGTAGCCGTGCTGCGCGAGCCAGCCATCGGGGATGGAGAGGCCGCTGCTGTTCCAGTTGCCCGCGTCCGTGCCGTAGAGGTAGTTCTCCAGCGCGTCGGGCAGCCCGTCGTGGTCCGCGTCCTTGGCGTTGAGGCCGGCGGACTGGAACGTGTCGGGAAGCTCGCGCGTCTCGGCGATGCGCGCCGCGCTGATGCCCAGGGCGCCGGGCGAGACGAGGGCCGCCACGGCGAGGCCCGCCAGGAGGATGACGAGGACGACGGCGACCACCAGGGGCACCGCGCCCTTGGCAAGGCGCCGCGTGAGGCCACCGGGGAGGATCTTGAGGAGGCGCTCCATCACGGGGCCTTCCTCCTGCGCGCGGAGAGGAGCGCGGCCGCGCACGCCACGGCGAGGGCCGCGAGGGCGCCGGGCGCGGGCGTGAGGCGCGACCCGAAGGTGACCACCTGCTGCGTGTTGTCGCGGGTGGACTGCACGATGTCCTGCTGCGGGTCGATCACGACGCGGACTTCCTTGGGCTTGCCCGTCGCGACCCAGTTGAGCGTCGCGACCTTGGTGTCGTTGACGGTGATGCGGGAGAGGACGACCTTGTCCACGGCGGCGCCGTCCACGACCAGCGCCACGGTGACGTTCTCGGCGGCGATGGCGCCCTTGTTGCCCACGGCGGCGGAGACGAGCACGAGGTCGCCCGACGAGAGCGTGCCCGTCGTCTGGACGCTGGAGAGGTAGAGAAGGGGGCGCGCCAGCGTCGTCGTGACGTTCGCGCCGCCCGCGGGCCCGTCGGCGAAGGAGGCCTGGAGCGCCACGGGGAAGTCGCCGTCGGCCGCGTCGCGGGAGGCGTTGAGCAGCAGGCGCAGGGGCAGCGAGTCGCCCACGCCCAGCGTCGCGCGGGCGGGGACGAGGGTGGCGTTCCACCCTTGGGGCGCCGCGGCGGAGAGGTCGAACTCGCCGGCGAGGTTGCCCACGTTGGTCACGCGCCCCTCCAGCGAGGTGGGCTTGCCCGGGCTCGTGAGGAGCGCGGCGGGCGCCTCGACGAGCAGGCGCGCGACCTGGCGCACCTGGATGGGCACGGTGAGGTTCTCGGTGGCCTCGCGGGAGAGGCGCACGGTGAACGTCAGGTTCGTGAGGCCCGCGGCGGCGCCGGGCGGGACCTCGATGGAGAGGGGCAGGTCCTCGGTGGCGTTGTAGTCGACGGCCAGGCTGGGCGAGTCGGTGGTCAGGCGCCACGCGGGATCGACCGCGCCGGGGAGGATCTCCACGATATCATTCCCATTCCCCGCGTTGGCGACGGGGAGGAGGTAGCGCAGCGTCTCGCCGGGCTCCGCCTCCGCGTCGGGGAGGTTGGGCGTCGTGATGTCGTGGATGCGGCGCACGACCACCACCGCGCCCACCTCGTCGCCGGGCTGGAGCGTGCGGTCGTCCTCGCCCACCAGCGCCGTGACCTTCAGCGTCGCCAGGTCCCCCGCGCGGCTGCCCAGGGGCGGCGTGACGTCCAGGCGGAAGGTGAAGTTCGTGCCGGGGTCGAGGTTGATCTCGGGGGGATCGACGCTGAAGCGCGACGTCCACCCCTTGGGCAGGTCGCTGTCGTTGGCGAGACGGATGAGGAACTCGCCGTTGCCCGAGTTGTTCACGGTGAGGTTGAACGTCGCGTTGGCGCCCGGCGCCACCACCTGCGCGGCGGGGTCGAGGGCGAGCGTGATGTTGATCTTGGGGCGGATCTGCGTCGCGGTGTTGACGACGTCGCCCGCGGTGAGCGCGCTCTCGCTCTGCGCGGTGATGGAGACGAAGTTCTTGGGCGCCGTCTCCTGGTTGGGCGCGGTCACGGCGAAGTCCAGCGTCTTCGTCTCGCCCGCGTCCAGCGTCACCGTGCGCGCGGGCTTGCCGTCCAGGAGAAGCGCCTGCGACCACCCCTCCTGGGGCGCCTTCACGGTGAGGTCGTAGGTGTCGCCCGTGCTGCCGGTGTTCTTCACCAGCACGTTGTAGTGGTACGTCTGGCCAGGGTCCACGCCCACGGGGGGGTCGATGGTCTTGCGGCCCCCCTCCACGTCGAACCACATGCCCACGCCGTAGTTGACCTCCACGTGGATGTGGAACGTGAACGTGGCGGGGCTGCCGCCGGCCTTGGACTGCGCGGTGACGGTGACGGTGCGCGTGAGGTTCACGTCCGCGGCGCTGGGCGTGATGGAGAGCTGGAGGCGCTCCACGGCTCCCGAGGCCAGGGGCACGTCGCGCGAGCAGCCGGCGACCTTCCAGTCCTGCGGCGCGTCGCACGAGACGCTCACGGTGTCGGGCAGGCCGTCGCCCGCGATCCAGCGGCCCAGGTTCACGACGTCCAGGCGGAAGTCCATGGGCTCGCCGGGGCCGCCGCTGCGCACGAGGAGGTTCCTCCCGGGGGCGTCGGGGCTGCGCAGCGCGACGAGGGGGCCGCGGAACTCGGCGGGGCCGAAGGTGCCCCTGGGGCCCACGGGCTCGCTGGGCACCATGCGCGCGTAGGCGTAGCTCGCGAGCCCGTCGGCGGACTGCATGGGGTCGTCGTAGACGACGCTCACGGGCTTGGTGGCCGAGATGTGATAGCTCGCCAGCGAAAGGGGATCGCGCGTGGGGTCGAGGACGAGGAAGCCGTCGGCGTTCACGCCGTAGGTGGCGTTGACCTTCGTGGGCAGGCCCGCCTTGGTGAGCTTGTCCTCGGTCACGGTGAGGAAGGTCTGGTTGTAGTGGCCCAGGATCGCCACGCGCCCCGAGATGCCGGGCTGGCCATAGGTGTCGAAGTCCACGCCGCCCACGCCCCCCACGGGTCCGAAGGAGGGGCGCGCCAGGGCGTCCGTGTTGCGCGTCGCCGCACCCACCGTCATGCGGAAGGGGACCTGCGTGGAGTCCTCGCCAGTGCGCGGGTCGATGGCGCCGTAGAAGTCCAGGGGCGCGGCGGGCGTCGTCGTCTGCGCGTGCTGATCTGCGCAGCCGGTGTCAAGGTGAAGGGGCGCCGTCGTGTCGGCGGGCCCCTCGGGGAACGCCTGGAGCGAAGGCTTGCCGAGGCTTACGGCGCGCAGCACGAGGCGCTCCTCCGTGCAGACGCGGTAGAGGCCGCCGTCGTTGGGCGCGCCCACGTAGAACTCGGTGCCCTCCGGGCCCCCGGTGAGCGCGGGGACGGAGTGCGCGACCTCGCCCTCGCTGGACGCCACGGCGAAGGGGTGCAGGCGCACGAGGACGGGCGCGCTGGCGGTGAGCGTGCTCCACTGGCCCGCAGGGATCGACATGACGGCGGTGGGCGAAGCGGGGGAGAGCGTGACGGAGGAGGGCGTGGCGCCTCCGCCGCAGCCGAAGGGCGCGCCGCACGACCAGGTGACGGTGGCGGTGCCCGAGCCCGACTTGACCAGGGTGATGGAGCCCGCGCTGCCGCCCACCTGGTCGCCCTTGAAGCCGTAGACGAGGAAGCGCGTGCCCGCGTAGGAGCCGTCCAGGCTGGGCACGTAGGCCTGCGACTCGACGCCCGCGCAGCAGGGGCCCGCCGCGGAGCCCTTGGCGTCGGCGCGGAAGTCGGCGACCACCACGGGGTTGTCGCTGGTGATCTTGTACGCCTTGTTGGGCGGGATCTGGTAGATGGCGTCCACGCCGAAGCCGGTCCGCGTGGGGTTCTGCGTGCCGGCGGAGCCGGGCGCCACGCTGAACTTGCCGTTGTCCAGCGTCCAGAGCGTGACGATGGCCTCCCCCTGCGTGGGATGCACGACGACGTAGCGCTGCGTGCCCCCCTGCTGCGGGACGAGGCCGTAGAAGGTGGTGCCCTCCTCGGAGCCCCACAGGTAGGCGTCCAGCGGCGCGCGGTCCTGGAGGCTGAACGTCGGGGGCGACGCGGGCGCGGCCTCGAACTCGCGCGGGTTGGCGTAGACGTAGAAGTAGCGCTTCTCGTGGGGCGCGAGGGTGAGCCCCTTCAGCGAGACCAGCAGCGTGCCCACGGGGTTCGTCTGGTTGTTGTAGGGCGCGGAGTGGTCCGCGTGCCACGGGCCGGGATAGAAGACCGCGGGCGTGGGGAGCGTGGACTGGCCGTTCACGGGCCCCGTGCTCCACCCGCTGCGGCCGTAGTCGACGACGCGGATGCTCGCCTCGTCCAGCGTGAAGGCGGTGAGGCTCGCGTTGGCGCCCGCGCGGATGGCGCTGGACCAGCCCGCGTCCAGGAGGAGCTTCCCGAAATCGATATCGACCGACGCGACGGGGTTGACCAGGGCAAAGGCGAACGGGTTCTCGAAGACCAGGGGCGCGCGGATGGCGTATCCCTGGGTGGGGTGCGCCTTGTCGCTGACGCCCCACCACGGGTCGCCCGAGGACTGCGCGTCCGCCGCGTGGAGCGGCAGCGCGGGCAGCACCAGGAGCGCAGCCAGAAGGAGAGGCAGGGCTCGCGCTGCCTTCAGCCCGTGTGCCCCGCGGTCCCCCCCATGGCTCACTTCGGGGGCCTCCTCGACCCCGTCTTCGGGGTCACGACGAGGGCCGCCGCGATGGCGGCGAGCAGCGCGACGATCTCGAACCCGGGGACGTTGGAGCGCTGGGCCGCGAGGCCGCCGGGCGAGCCCGCGCCCGAGACGGTCACGAGGGCCGAGACGGCGTTGTCCGCCGTCGCCGGGTCCACGGTGTCGTTGTACGGGTCCACGACGGCCGTGAGCGTGTGGGCCCCCGGCTGCGCGGTCCAGTTGAAGCTGACCTCGGTCTTGGCGCCGGCGTCCAGCGAGGGGATGCGCGTCTCGCCGACGAAGTAGTCGTCGACGAAGAGGTGCACCGGCACGTCGCTGGCCGGGCCGCTGCCGCCGTTGGCGACGGGCAGGCGCACGGTGACGCGGTCGCCGGGGGAGAGGCCCTGGCGCGGCGCGTACTCCAGCGCGTTCACCTGGAAGTCGGGGCGCGCGATGCTCACGTGGAGCGCCTGCACGTTGGCGCGGCCCTCCGCGGTGTCGGGCGTGACGCCGGGGAAGAGGGCGTAGGCGACCACGGGGTAGCTGCCCGCGGGCACGGTGGCGTTGGGCTTCACCAGCAGCGTGGCGACGGTCTTCGCGCCGGGCGCGAGATCGAACGTGCTGGGCTCCAGCGAGGCCTCGACGCCGGGGGGCACGCTGGTGAGGACGACCTGGAAGGGCGTCTTCGTGTTGCCGGCGTTCTCCACCGCGACGGGGTACGCCAGCGCGCCCTCGGCGGGCTTGGCGACGGAGTCCACCACCTTGGCGCTGGCGACGCGGAAGGGCTGCACGTTGACGCTCACGGAGCCGTCGCGCGCCTCGCCGTCGGGCATGACCGCGTGGGCCTGCACCGCCTGGGCGCCGGGCGCGGTGCCGGGGGGCACGCTCACGTGGAGCGCGAGCGTCGCCTGCCCGCGCGGGGGCACGACGAGCTTGGCGGGGAGCGTCTCTTGCGCAGTCCAGCCTGGGGGAAGCGTGGCGCTCACGGTCCAGGGGGCCACGCTGTTGCCCTCGTTGCGCGCGGTGATGGGCACCACGATGGTGGGGGGCGACGCGGAGGCGACGGTGGCCACGAGCGAGCCCGCGTACTCGGCGCGGACCGCAAGAGGCGTCTCGCCGGAGGCCACCTTCATCGGGTTCTCGCGCGAAACCGCGAGCACCCTAATGAACTGTGGCTCAGCGGCGCCAGCGACGGCGTCGGGGCCCACGTCGACCCGCGCGAGGCCGCTGAACGTCTCGCCCGCGCGCAGGAAGAGACCGTCGCGCGGCAGCGTGACGCTGACGCCCGGAGGCGCCTGCGCGACGAACTGCAAATCCTCGCCCGCGTTGCCGTCGTTGGTCACGTTGAAGGGGAGCTTCAGGTCCGCGCCCGCGGCCACGGCGTCCGCAAGCTGGCCCAGATCAAGCCGCACGTCATAGCCCTTGACGATGAGCAGCGTGAGGCCCGTCCCGGGGTAGTGGTCGTTGTCCGTGGAGAGCTGGAGCTGCTCGTTGCGCACGTCGAAGCTGAGGTTGTACTCGCCCTTCTGCGCGAGCCAGTTGAACGTCACGACGGCCTTCCCGCCCGCGGGGATGAACGCGATGGACTTGGCGGGGAGCGTCAGCGAGCCGATGCTCGCGCGCACGTCGACGTTGGTCGCGGCGGCGCGGCCGGGGTTGGAGACGGTGAGCTCGAAGCTGGCCAGCTCTCCCGCGGTCACCTCGTAGCGCGAGACGTCCGCGTCCTGCGCGGGGTCGACGACGCCGCCCAGCGAGTTGCGCAGCGTCAGCGCGTCCTGCGCAGAGACATCAAGGTCGGGGATGAGGAGCGCCGTGACGGGGAGCGTCGCCTGGACGACGTTGTCGCTGCGGCTGTACTCCTCGCCCACGGAGGCGGGGTCCGCGACGAAGGTCAGCACGTGCTGGCCGATGGCGCCGCGCGCGGGCTTCCAGTGGAACTCGATGACCGCCGTGCTCTCGTCCGGGCTCGTGTAGTAGCTCTTGATGGCCGGGAGCGGCAGGTCGTAGGCGACGTCGGTGCCGCCCTCCACCCAGTGGTCCACGACGTGGAGCGTGCTGGGCTGGGAGTCCACGAGGCCGTGGTTGTCCACGGTGACGGGGAGGAACGCCTCGGTGCCCTCCTGCACGAGCGCCTGCGCGCCCACGGGGAGCGCGACCGAGACGCCCAGGTCCGCGAGCTGGCGCGGCGCGAAGACGAGGTCCACCAGGGTGGGTCCGCCCACGGCGCCGTCGAGGTCGCTCTTGACGCGCAGCGTCGCGCGGTAGGTCGTGGGGAGGAGGCCCGGGTCGCGGGGCAGCGTGACGGTGACGGGCACGAGGCGCGTCTCGCCGGGCTGGAGCGCGAAGGCGTCCGCCGGGGGCCGCACGGAGCCCTCGGGCGCGGAGGAGTTGTCCGCGTCGTAGGTCACGCGCGCCAGGTCCGGGAAGCTGCCGCGGTTGGTGACGACGACGTTGAACGTCTTCGTCACGTTGTCCAGGAGCACCGCGTGCTGGCTCTGGGGGTGGATCTCCAGGTTGTAGGGGCCCACGCTGAGGTCGTCCACGAGCATCGCGTGGCCCTGGCCGCGCGCGAGGGGCGACTTCTGCGCCGCCTCGATGGCGGAGCCGGGGCCGACCCAGACGCGGAAGACGAGGCGGATCTTGTGGCCCAGGAGCGAGAGGCGCGTCGCGGGCTCGGCGTCGCCCTTGCCGGGGTTGTAGCCCACGGGGTGGCAGTGGGGCTGGTTGGCCAGGTCGAAGACGGCCTTGGACCAGGTCTCCTCCCAGCCTCCGGGGCTCGTGAAGTAGTCGTTGCCGGAGGAGAACTGGAAGCCGCTGGCGCCCGCGCTGGGCAGCGCCGTCTCGTTGCCGAAGGCGGCGTTCATGTCCTCGGTCTGGGGCTTGCTCTGGCCGCCCGTCGGGGGGGGCTGGGGGCCCCACCAGCCGGTGATGGGGCCTTCGTAGCCGCCCACGGGGACGAGCTTGCACGAGAAGGCGCCCGTGGCGGGCTTCTCGGCGGAGGCCGTCTCGTCGAGGACGACCTGCGCGGAGACGCTGGCGCCGTCGTAGCGCGCGAGGCGGTCCTCGTGCCAGAAGGTGAGGAACGCGGGCTGCTGCGCCGTGAAGTTGTGCAGGTCGATGACGGGGCTCACGGCCTGGTAGTACGAGCCGCCGGGGCCCACGCCGTCGTTGTACGACGCGCCGAAGGCCAGCGTGCTCTCGTTGACGCCGATCTCCAGGGCGCCCGCGCCGTCGTGGCCGCGCGTCGTGGACCAGCCGAAGCCGTTGGGCGCGTTGCCCTGCGACCAGTTGGCCTTGGCGTCGTCCGGGTTGTCGAAGCCCGTGGCGTAGGCCTGGGGCGCCGCGGCGATGGCCATCTCCAGCGTGGTGGGGAAGACGTCGGGGGTGAGGTTGAAGCCGCCCACCGTGCCGTCGGCGACGCTGCCGCCCACGTGGAAGGCGAGGACGCCCGCCGCGTGCGGCGTCGCCTGGAACGAGACGACGGCGCTGCCGCCCACGGGGAGCGGCACCGAGGCGCTGCCGCACGAGGGGATCGTCTCGCGGTCGACGTCGGCCTCGCGGCCCGGCGAGGTCTGGTGGTTCGTGGGCACGTTGTGGTCGTACACCTCGGCCGAGCAGGAGAGCGCCGCGTTGAGCGGCACGCCCCCGGCGTTGGCCAGCCGGAGGGTGAGCGTGGCGTTCTCGCCCACGCGGGCGTTGACCGGCGTCGTGGTCGCGGAGACGACGGAGAGCGAGCCGTGGTCGAGGACCTCGAACTGCACGTGGCGCTCCAGGAAGCCCTGCACCTCGTTGTCGCGGATGGGCACGTAGGGCGTGTTCTGCGACGTGGGGTTGAACTCGCGCAGCTCCAGGAGGAGAAGGTCCTGGAAGCCGTTGGGCAGCGTCTTGTCCGCCGTGAGCGTCACGTGGATCGTCGTCGACTGGCCCGGCGCCAGCGGGCTCGCCAGGAAGAGCATGGCGCCCGGGTGGCTGGCGTCAGGGTCGGCGAGGAGGCCCGCGGGCGCGTCGCCGGAGAGGACGACGGCGGGGTTGGCGCCGTTCACGGGCGCCATGCGCGCGTCGATGGCGAGGCCGCGGCGCACCGTGGAGCCCATGTTGCGGATGGTGACGGGGATGGTCACGTTGTGGCCCGGCGTCGTGGAGTGGAGCGCGGACTCGTCGGCGAAGATGCCGACGTTGCGGCCGTAGCGCTGGCCGAAGACGCTCACGTCGTCCACCTGCCAGTGGCCGTCGTCCACGCTGCCGTCGGTGGCGGCGCGCAGGCGCAGCTGGATGGGCGAGCCGGAGAGCACGTCGCCCACGACGCTGACGTTGGTGATCCACCAGCCGCCGTTGTCGTCGGGGCGCAGGCTCCCCGTGGAGCCGTCGGGCTTCGTGAGCGTGGCCGCCTTCTGCTGGATGGCGGGCTGGCCGCTGAAGAAGACGTGGAACCCGAAGCGGACCTTCTTGCCGATGAGGTCGGAGACGTCGAAGGACGCCGGAACCCAGCCGTGGTGCGCCGCGCCGTAGGGCGTGTCGGTGGAGAACTGCGAGTAGAGGAACTGCACGTCCTGCCTCACGGGGGAGCCCTTCACGGGCGGGACCGCCTGGAAGGGCGGGTCGTAGCGCCGCGTCGCGCCGTTGTTGGTGGGCGTGGAGTTCACGGTGAAGTAGCTGTAGCCGCCGCGGGCGGGCGCCGCGGGGTTCGCGCCGTCGTACCCCTTCCCCATGTCGAGGCCCGTGTTGTACGAGCCGTCGGCGTTCCGGGGGTAGGGCGTCATGGCGTCGTTGGCGTAGATCTGGCGCCAGGGGCCCCAGGTGCCGGAGGCGTCGTCGTAGACCTGCGCCTCGACGACGCCGCCGGAGGCGAGGGGGTAGTCGGAGTCGGCGTACTTCTGCGCCTCGAAGGCGTAGCGGTGCTGGAAGGACAGCACGGCGTTCTCGCCCGCGATCTGCGAGAGGTCGAAGACGGGCGTCACCAGGCGCGACTCGGAGCCCGGCAGCGGGCAGGGCATGCTGGTGAGGCCCAGCGTCTTGGAGTACTCCTTGGCGGCGCCGTCGCCGTTGGTGGCGTCGGTGAGGTCGCGGCAGCGCGGGTCGCCGGGGTAGCCCGAGTACCAGGCGCGGGGCGTCTCGCCCAGCGCGTTCTGGAGGTTGCCAGGCGTCATGCCCTTGCCGTCCAGGTCCATGACGGGGACGACGCTCCAGTTGCTCTGGACGCCGGGCACGTAGGGGACCAGCGACCAGTTGCGGCCCACGAGCGCGGCGTAGTTGGCCGAGGCGGGGTCGCCCTTCTCGAAGCGGGTGTACGTGTCGAACGTCATGTTGGGCGAGGAGCCGGGCACCGAGTAGCAGGGCAGGTAGGAGGTGCCGCCCGTGGCCCAGAGGTGCTCGCCGCCGGTGAAGTTGGCGCAGCCGACGACGGAGGCGGCGGCCCACGCGGTCTTGGGGTCGAGGAGCGTCACGCCGTTGGCGGGCTTGCCGTTCACGACCTGCGTGACGTTGACGCGGAAGCCGTCGATGGCGAAGCCGCGGTCGTCGAGCATGTTGCCGTAGCACGAGATGCGCTTCGTGACGCTGGTGTTGCCGCAGCCCGAGAGCGCGTCGCCCACCTTGGGCGCGTAGGCGAAGCTGACGTTGACGTTGAGGCCCTTGAGGTTGCTCACGTCGGCCACCATGTGGTACCAGCGGCCGCGCGTCTCCACGATCGCGGGCTTGCTGACGTTGAAGCGGTACGTCTGGCCGGGGTGCTGGCCGTCGCCCACGACGCCCGCGAAGGCGTTGTAGAAGCCCGTGACGCCGGGCTGGGGCGAGTAGAGCGACGTGTTGTCGTAGTAGCGCAGCGTCTGGCCGAAGCGGTCGGCCCACTCCCACCAGTCCAGCGTGACCTTGGCGCGGGGGTCCGTGACGCCCGTGAGGTTCAGCGGCACGTTGAGCATCTCGTTGCCCGTGACGTTGCGCTGGTCGTCCTCGAAGGAGGCGGAGCCGGACCACCAGAGCGCGCCGTCGCCCGCGACGGGGAGGATGGCGTCGCTGCCCAGGGAGGCCTGCGCCTCGCCGCCGGGCTGCGTGAGGTTGTCGTACTCCCAGTAGCCGCGCTTCCCGAGGTCGCCCGTGGCGCCCCACTTCACGTCGGTGTAGACGGCGGGGTTGGCCAGCGAGGGGGGCAGCGTGGTGGCGTTGCCCAGCGTGCCCGCGAACTGCTGGAGCTGCGGGTTGCGGTAGAACGCGTAGGCGACGCTCTGCTGCGTGACGTTGGGGAACCGCGTGAGGTCGAACTGGCTGAAGACCCAGCCGCCGGGCGCCGCGGGGAGCGTCGAGGAGTCGCCGCTCACGGCGAACGCCGCGTCGTCGGGGTTGCCCGTGGGGTGGAGCGGGCTCGCCGCCGAGAGGGGCGTGTCGCCGATGACGCCCAGGGGGAGGCCGTTCAACGGGTCGGCGGAGGCGGGGAGGTTCGTCCACGTCTTGCCGCCGTCGGCGGAGGCCTGGAGGACGCCCGCGTCGAAGCCAGGCTCGAACTGATAGCGCTGGTAGAACGCGACCTTGGCGTCGCGCGCGCTGCCTACGTCCACGAGGGGGAGCGTGGCGGACGCGTCGGCGTCGGCGGGGTAGCGGTTGGTCGCGGGGTCGCCGAAGCCGTAGGCGGCGTCGCTGCGGAAGCCGGGGCTCTGGAGGCTCCAGCTGGGGTCCAGGCTCCAGTCGCCGCGGAAGGCCTCGCCCTGGACGCCGGTCTCGGCGTCGTCGAAGAGGAAGGCGTCCAGCGAGCGGATGGTGCGCGTGAGGCCGTCCGCGAGGTGCTGGCCGGTGGAGTCCACCGTGGCGCTGGCGACCATCTTGTAGTCGCGGTTCTGGGGCGGCTGGAAGAAGACGTCCGTGGAGGGGTCGAGGTCGGCCACGCTGGCCAGCGCGACGCGCGTGCCTTCGGGGACGGGGCGCACGGTGCTGTACACGCGGTGGTCGACGACGAGGCCCGTGAGGTCCTGCACGTCGCGCGTCACGCGGAAGCCCGAGAGGGGCACGTTGCCCGTGTTGTCCAGGTAGAGCGTGATGGCGCGCGGGATCTGGCTGGTGGCGTTCTCGGGGCGCACGAGGGCGTCCAGGTGGAACTCGGGGCGGCTGTGCGCGACGACGGGGTTGGCCAGCGTGCCCAGGAGCGCCACGTTGTCCGTGGGGTCCTCGTCGCGGTCGATGCCCAGGGGCGTCGCGTGGAACGAGATGGAGTAGAGCTGCCCCTCGGCGAAGGGGACGTCCCAGAAGAACGTGTGGTTGACGCTCGCGCCCGCCTCCAGGAGCGGCTGCTGCGCGAGGGGGATCGTCTGGAGGAGCGTGGAGGTCTTCGCCACGGGGTCCAGGACGCGGCGGATCTCCAGGCTGCCGGTGTAGCCCAGGGCGTCGTAGATGCCGTTGTTCCTCACGGTCACGTTGATGGGGACGCGCGTGCCGGGGCCGACGCCCAGGCGGTCCGCGTCGTAGCCCACCTTGAACTGGAGGTTGGTGGCCGCGAGGTCGATGCCCAGGGGGCGCGCGCCCACGACCTTGAAGTCGGTGACGTACCAGCCCTCGCCGGGGTAGCTCGCGGGGCTCACGGCCTGCTGCGCGGCGTTGGCGGCGTTGAACTCCCAGTTGTTGTCGCCGGCGTCGGCGACGGTGAGGTTGTTGGGGCTCGTCCACGTGAGGAGGTGGAACGCGACGCGCACGAGGTGGCCCGAGAGGTCCACCTGGCCGCCCGCGGCGTTGGGCGGGATGCAGTCGGTGGCCGTGGGGGAGTCGAAGCCCGGGCGACACGCGGCGTCGTTGAGGTCCACGCTGGCGGGCTCGTAGGTGGAGGTGTCCAGGGGGTCGCGGAAGACGCCGCTGGCGTCGGGGCGCATGTCGCGGGCCCAGTAGGAGCCGGCGCGGCCCGTCGCCGGGTTCTGCTGGTTGGGGCCCAGCCCGATGCCCGAGTAGTCGTTGTACGAGGAGGAGGCGACGATGCCGCCGCGGTAGGACGTGTAGTCGCCGAAGCCCAGCGCCTTGCCGTTGGGGTAGTCGCCGTCGGGCCTCACGCGGTAGAAGGGGCTCCAGCCGCAGGTGGTGGCGGAGGTGGCCGGGGGCGGGCACTCGTCGGGGCCCTGGCGGAGGTACTGCACCTCGATCCAGCCCGCGTCGCCGTCCACCAGGGAGTGCGTCGTGCCCGCGTCGTTGGTGATGGTGCGGAACGCGAACTTCTGGCGGAAGGAGACGACGGGGTCGTAGGCGCCGCGCAGGTCGAGGACGGGGGAGACGAGGCGCGCGTTGTAGCCGTCCATGAGGCGGGGCGAGGAGCCGCCGCCCATGAGCTCGTTGTTGGCGGCCCACACGGGGCGGTCGCCCTCGGTGGTGACGTGCCACGGGGAGGCCCGCGTGTAATAATACGGCGTCTGGACCTCCTGCCAGTCGTTGGCGACGTCCACGAAGTTGGCGTTGCTGACGCCCTGGCTGCTGCCGGTGCTGCTCACGACGTAGTACGGGCGCCACGCGTCGCCGGTGTGGTTGGAGGCGCCGTCGTAGTGCATCAGCTCGTGCCAGCCCGTGTCGTTGAGGCCCTCCACGGAGACGTGGTCGACCGCCCAGCGGACGCCGCTCTCCTTGTAGAGCTCCAGGCCGTAGAACATGCCCGTCTGCGACTTGGCGGCGCTCTCGTAGACGCCCGGCGCGATGTTGTCGATGACGAGGTGCTCCCACCCGCTGGAGGCGGTGGGCGCGGAGAAGGCGGCGACGTCCTGGAGGAAGACGTTGCCCAGCTGCACCATGGAGCCGCTCACGTGGCACACGTCGCCCAGGGGCGCGGTGGGGGGCGTCAGGGCGGAGTTGAGGTTGGGGATGCCGCCGGAGGCGAGGCCGGCCGGGCGCGGGCAGGTGTTGTAGGCGCCGTTCTCGGGCAGCGTCGAGTCGGGGTACTGCTGGTAGAGGATGCGGACGAACGCCTCGCCGGCGGGCGAGGCGGACATGACGTTGTGGTCGAGGACGACGCGGAAGAGGCGGAAGCCGTTCTGCGAGCCGCCCACGGGAAGGGGCGCCGGGAGGACGCCGCGGAAGGCCTGGTTGCTCTGGGTGTTGATGCCCGTCTGCACGGCGCCGTCCTTGGCGTAGAGGAGGGGGAGCGTGGTCCAGTCCTGCTGGTTGGCGTAGGTGGCGCTGCCGGGGACGTGGTCCAGGAGGACGCCGCCCTCGGCGAGGAGCGTGGCGACGCCGTCGCCCACGACGGCCGCGACGACGCCCGCCTCGTGCGCGGGCGAGCCCACGAGGGGCAGGGGCACCTCGGCGAGGCCCCAGCCGGGCGCGGCGGGGTTGTCGCACGCGGTGCAGTACGCGAGGTCGCCCTGCGCGTCGATGACGTAGAGCGTGCCGTCGGGCGCGGGGAAGGCGCGCACGAGCCGGGGCGCCGCCTTGGGGTCGACGGTGGGGATGCCCGCGTAGGGGATGAACGAGACGGCGTTGTGCGCGAGGTCGACGCGGGCGCGCAGGAGCGAGTTGCCCTCGCCCACGGCGTAGACGACGCCGTTGCGCACGGCGAGGCCCAGCATGTCGGCGGCGAAGCCGTCGGGCGTCGCCGTGTGGTTCCACTGGCGGCCGTCGTTGACGAGGAGCTGGCCGCCAGGGCCCGCGAGGTAGAGGTAGGGGCCGTTGGCGACGAGGGCCGCGACGGGGCCTCCGAAGGCGATGGGGACGACGCCGTCCTCGGTGGCGTGGGGGTACTCGATGGGGCCCGTGGGCTCCATGGTCTTGCTCGTCTGGTTCCAGACGAGGATGACGGGCGAGTCGCCAGCCGCGACCAGCGTGCCGTTCCACCACGTGGCGGACGTGAGGGCGAAGCGCGCCGCGACGGACGCGTTGAGGGGGATGGCGGTGAGCGCGCCGCGCGCGTCGCGCACGACGGCGCCGCCGTCGCCCACGAGGTAGACCGCGTCGGGGCCCTGGAGCATCGCGCGGATCGTGCCCACGCCGGAGAGGTTGCCCTGCGGCGTCTCGTTCCACGTCCCGTCGGGCGCGCGCAGGAAGAGCGCGGCGCCGGTGGCGTTGGACGCGGCGACCAGGAGCCCGTCGGGCGTCTCGACGCCCGCGGTGAAGCTGCGCCCCTTGAGGAAGTCGGGCTGCGAGAGCTGGAACGTCGCGCTGCACTCGCGGTCGTCGCCCTGGTTGTCGAAGCAGATGGTGCCGGTGGTGCGCTGCACGTAGACCTGGCGCGACGCGGTGGCGAGGGCGCCCGAGGCGCTGACGAAGACGGCCTCGGCGTCGTAGATGCCCGGGTCCGAGGGCACGATGGTCCAGGTGACGACGCGCGTCTCGCCGGGCTCCAGGTCGCCCAGGACGCGCTGCGGGCCGTCGAGGACGGCCGCGCTCTTGTCCACCTTGTCGAGGCTGAGGAGAAGCTGCGCGTTCACGGTCTCGGGCTGGCTGCCCTCGTTGCGCACGGCCACCTGGAGGACGCGGTTCTCGCCCTTCTTCGCGGTGAAGCTGGGCGTGCACACGAGGGAGTGGACCTCGGCGCAGACCTCCAGCGCGGGGCCGCTGGACCCCTTGGCGGGCACGGCGGAGAGCGCGTGGCGCGTGTAGGCGCGCACGTCGACGGTCGCGGTGGTGCGGTCGTTGGTGGGGTCCGCCGCGTGGTTGGGCACGCGCACGGGCGTGCTGCCCGGGTTCGTCTCGCGGGTGCGGTTCAGGCTTTCGATATCACCCGTGTGGCCCGTGATCTCGTCGGGGACCAGCGTGGCGGTGACGCGGTAGAGCGTGCCCGCGCGCGGGGGCGAGGCGGCGCCGCCCCAGGGGACCTGGATCGCGCGCACCTCGCTGGGGGTGAGGTTGGAGACGAGGATGGGCGCGCCCATGGGCGAGGCGGCGCCGAAGGCGCCCTGCGCGTCCGCGACGGCGAGGCTCACGGTGAGCGTGCCGTTCTCGGTCTGCATGCCCGCGTTCATGACGTTGACGACGACGGGCGCGGCGTGCAGGTCGGGGGAGACGGTGCGCACGGCGGAGACGCTGTCGTGGTACGGGTTGCCTTCCGCGGAGAGGGGGAGGTTCGCGCCCACGTCCTCGACGCGCGCGTTGCGGTACCACGCCTGGCCCGTGGCGTTCACGCGGTAGAGCGTGAAGCCGTAGCCCGTGGAGCGGGGGAAGAGGGTGCGGTCGCTGAAGAAGCCGCCGCCACGGCCCGAGTCCGGCGTCGTCTTGACCTCGAAGAGGACCCACGCGCGCTTGCCGGTGAGGTTCGTGAGGTCGATGCTGGCGTGCGCGACGCCGGGGTGGTCCCCGGTGAAGGAGGTCGTCTCGCCGGGGAGCGCGGCGTCCTGCAGGAACGCGGCGGTGGGGCCCGACATGCCCTCGACGGGGACGTCGTACTGCGGGTCGGCGGAGTAGCCGTAGGACTGGCCCAGGAGGAAGCCGCCCGAGGGGTCGTGGCGGCACGTGACCTGCGGCGCGGGGCTGGAGCCGGGGCCGAAGCCGGTGGAGACGATGGAGCCCGCCGTGAGGGTGTCCGCGGGGTTGGTCGCGCACGCGGCGGCGTCGGAGCCCTGGCCGAAGGTGTCGGAGAAGAGCGTCGCGCGGTCGGGCGCGTGGTCGCCGGTGTAGATCCACAGGCGCACGCCGTCGGTGAGGTTGGCGAGGTTGAAGCCGTAGTCCAGGTCCAGCTGCGCGGTGCGGCGGACGACGGGGAGCTTGGCCGTCGCGTCGCGGACCTCCTGCGCGAAAGCGCCCACCAGGAGGCGCACGGGCGAGCCGCTGCCGGGGGTGACGCCGAAGGTGGTCTGGTCGCAGAGGAAGCCCAGGGAGCCCGTGGTGGAGGGCAGGCCATCTCCGGGGGTCTGCGCGGGCGTGGAGGGCGAGGCGCCGGCGCGGCCCGGGGAGGCCTGCACGTCGCAGAGGCTCGCGAGGCGCTGGATGGCGTCGTTCTCGGCCGCCATGACGGAGGAGACGGTCTGCGCGTCGCCGCGCACGGCGTCCAGGTCGATCATGGGGCTCACGAGCCACTGGTGGATGCCGCGCGGGTAGCCCGAGTCGTCGCCGAAGCGGTACGTGCCGCGCGTGCCGTTGGCGTCGACGGCCTGCTGCACGCTGAACGCGTCGGGCTCGCCCTGCTGCGTGACGACGCTCCAGGGGCCGGCGCCGCCCACGCGGTGGCCGGCGAAGTCGTCCTTGAGAAGCGTGACCTCGGGGTAGACGAGGTCGCCCTGGGGGACGGTGGCCGCGTCGCGCTGGTCGGCCTGCTGCTGGAGGAGCGCGATGGTGGACGTGTAGTTGTCCAGCACGTCCTTGCCCTGCGCCATGAGGATCGAGTAGGCGACGAGGGGCTGGCCGTCGAGGCCGCAGAGGACGGGCGATCCGCCCTGGTCCGCGAAGTAGGTGGTGGGGTCCTGCCCGGCGAGGGCCGCGTTGAGGGCGAGGAGCAGGTTGGGCTCGGTGATCTCGCTCTGGACGCACTGGCTCCCGGGCCCCGGAAGGGGGAGGCCCGGGATGCGCGGGACGCCCGGCGCGGACTGCGCGTCCACCACGGAGCCCGCGGGCAGGGCCATGAGCAGCGTCACGAGGAGGGCGGCCGTCTTGGGGTAGCGCGTCGCGATCTTCACTTGGATCCCTCCTTCTTCCTGCGCATGGCGAGCGCGGCGATGCCCACCGCCGCCACCGCGGCCGTCGTGACCAGCGCGACGCCTCCCATGGGGACGCGCTGCGCGAACGCGGCGAGGCCGGCGGCGGGTCCCGCGGCGGCGCCTTCGGCGCTCACCAGCGGCCCGCGCACGGCCTTGCCGTCGGGGAACGAGACGGTGTAGCGCCCGTCCGACGCCTCGAAGGCGTAGGTGTGCGGCGCGTCGCGGCGCTCCGGCGAGAGGCGCGTCTCGTAGACGTACTGCACGCCGCTGGCCAGCGACCCGCCCTCGACGCGCGTCATGTTCTGGGGCACGCCGTCGAGGATCAGGTGCACGTAGGTCGGCGCGACGCCGCCCGGGCTCATGTAGGTGACGACGTAGCGGAAGAGCGTGGTCGCGCTTCCCAGCGTGGGCGTCGCCGCTCCGGCGGTGAGGCGCGGCAGCGCGGTGGCGCTGGCGCGCAGCGTCTCCGAGACGGGGCCCTCGTTGTTGCCATAGTCGACCGCGACGACCTGGTACGTGTAGGGCTTCTCCAGCGCGAGGCCGGAGTCGTCGAACGTCGTGCCCTGCACCTCGGCGACGGGGCGGAACGTGGCCGCGTCGTCGCTGCGGTAGACGCGGTAGAACGCCACCGCGACGTTGTCGGTGGCGGGGGGCCACGAGAGGCGCAGCGTGCCGTTGAGGAGGTCGACCACCGAGAGCGGCCCGACCTTGGTGGGCGCCTGCGCGTCGACCTTCGTCGCGAGGGTGCCGCTGACGCGCACGGCGTTGCCGGCGGCGTCCACGACGTCCAGGGTGTAGGAGTACGTGCGGCTGGGCAGCAGGCCCGCGAAGGAGAGCGTGGGGCTGCGCTGGAGCGTGGCGGTGGCCGCGCTCACGGCGGGGCTGCCGGGGGCCGTGGCGTTGCCCACGAGGAGCACGGGCTCGCTGGTGTCGACGCGCACCTGGGCGGTGGTGTAGTCCTCGCGGCCGGGCGTCGGCTCGCCCGCGCTGGGCGCCACGTTGTCCACGGGCACCTGCGCGACGAGGTGGAGCTCGTTGCCGGCGAGGTCCGTGGCGACGATGGGGATGGACACCAGCGCGGCGGGGCTCGCCAGCGTGACGGGCGCCGTGCCGGCGTAGAGGTCGGTGCCGGGGAGGCGCACGAGCTTCGTCTCCTTCTGGCCCGAGAGGCCCGACGTGTCGGCGATCGCGAGGGCGATGCCGCTCTCGTCGGTGAGCGTGAGGTTCAGCGTCACGGTGCCGCCCGCCTTGGCGGCCGCGGTGCCGGGCGCGAAGGACGCGGGGTTCACCACGGCGACGGGGGGCGCGTCGTCGACGACGACGGTCCACGTCTCCTCGTCGAGGTTGCCCGCCTTGTCCACGACGCGCAGGTCGAAGGCGTGCGGGCCGGGCGAGAGCGGGAAGGGCAGGGCGTAGGCCAGCGAGGCGCCCGCGGCGGTCGCGGACGCGGTGAGGTTCGTCGAGACGATATCACCATCGATGGCCAGCGTGGCGGGCGCGGCGCCGAAGCCGGCGAGGTTGTCGGCGACGTTGGCCTTGAGCGTGGGCTGCGCCTCGCGCGTGGCCACGAGGGGCGAGACGACGTCCACCGTGGGCGGCGTGTTGTCCAGCAGGAAGGGCCCGAGGACCAGGGACGCGGTGTCCACGTGCGCGGGGTCGGGGCCGGCCTCGGCGGTGACGCGCAGGCGGTAGGCCGCGCCGTCGAGGTAGCGGCTGCTGTTGAACGTCAGCGCGTGGTCCGCGCCGCCCTCGGTGCGCACGGTGTAGAAGCTCCAGGGCGCGCCGGGCGCGGGCTGGACCTCCAGCGTGTAGCGCACGAGGCCCGCGGAGCCGTGCAGGCCGCCGCGGAACTGGAGGGGCACGGCGCCCGAGAGCGCGCTGCCCGCGGCGGGCGAGACGCCCTCCAGGAAGAGGGCCGAGGAGGTGGCGGCGGAGAGGGCGTCGCTGAGGTTCACGAGGCCACCCGCGGTGGCCGAGCCCGCGCGCACGAGGTAGCGCGTGGAGGGCGAGAGGCCCGAGACGGTGACGACGTGGGACCAGTTGAGCGTCTCGTTGCGCGGGCCGTCCACCATGGTCGCGTTGCTCGTGCCGTAGCGCACGTAGCCGGTGGTGGGCACGGTGGTGTTCCACGCCAGCGTCAGCGAGTCGTAGGACGCGTTGACGACGCGCACGTCGGGCGCTCCGGCCGCGGTGAGGTTGAACTGGAAGCTCTGGAAGCTCACCGGGATCTGGAACGTGACCGTGGCGGGGTTGCCCGCGTTGTCGTACACGGTGGCCGTGACGGGGTAGACGGAGTCGTCCACGAGGCCGGGCTTGTCGACCTTGAAGGTGACCTCGCGGTAGACGACGGAGCCGTCGCGGGCGGGGCGCGCGTCCAGGATGCCGGTCCGGTTGAGCGAGCGGGCGTCGAAGCGAATGCCGTCCGCGACGCCGAACGCGTCGCCGGCAAGGATGCGCAGCGAGAGCGTGTCGCCCGGCTTCACGGCGCTCTGCCCCTCGGGGTAGAGGGGCGGCTGCGCCTGCACGTCGGGGGCCTTGCCGTCGAGGACGACGTTCTGGAAGGAGACCTCCAGCTCGTTGCCCGCCTGGTCGAACACCTGGGCCGACGCGCTCCAGACGCCGTTGGGGTAGAGCGTGCCGTTGCCGTTGACGGAGCCCCAGCCGTTGTACGCCCACTTGTCGTAGCCCGAGGGGCAGGGCGCGCCGGAGGCGTCGGGGCTCGCGGCGTAGGAGCGCGTGAGCACCGCCAGCGTCGTGGGGTCCACGTAGTCGAAGTTGACGTTGACGCTGGCGACGCGGCCGTTGGGCGTCTCGTCGTCGTGCGCGCAGAGGCGGAACGAGACGGGCGCGCCCGCGCGCACGAAGTACGCGTCCTGGCCGAGGAAGGTCAGGAGGTTCGCGCCGACGACCTCGTCCTGCGCGACGAGCGCCTTGGGGAGGCCGGGGTCCTCGCGGATGGCGGCGTAGAGTCCGCCGTCCAGCTTGTGCTTCAGCGCGGCGGCGTAGGCGGCCTCGCGCTCGTGGGGGCAGTCGGTGGGCGTGCACGCGCCTTCGACGTTGCCCGCGCGGTCCTCGGAGATGGCGACGAAGTAGGACGTGGGCGTGCTGGTGGGCGAGACGTCGATGGAGGTGACGTCGGGGCCGAAGTCCTTCTGGCCCGGCGCGAGGGGCTTGTCGGGGCTGGCGTGGGGCGCGGCCCAGTTGGCGGGGCTGCGCAGGTCGCCCGAGCCGGTGTATTCCAGGATGCGCGTGCTGCGCACGCCGGAGCCGCGCTCGTCCACGATCCAGCCCAGCGGGATGGCGGAGCCGTTGAGGAAGGGCTGGCCCACGACGGCGCGCGTGGCGAAGACGGTCTTGGGGGGCGTGGCGTCCACGAGCACCGAGCGCGTGGCGGTGGTGGGCAGCGTGGCCTTGTCCGCCGCGACGACGCGCAGCGTGTAGACGCCGTCGGGGAGGACCTGGCCCGCGTCGCCGCGGCCGTCCCAGCCGGCGCTGAACCGCGCGTAGGGGGCGCGGGCCGCGTCGCGGTAGTAGCTCACGTGGCCCGACTGGAGGACGAAGCTGCTGGCGGCGTCGGGGAGGACGCCCTCGGCGGGGCGGCCCGCGAAGAGGGTGCGCACGACGGCGCCGCTGGCGTCCACGACCTGCATGGTCACGTTGGTGGAGGGCTCGGTGGGCACGCGCACGTCGAGGCGGCTCTGCGTCGTGTCGTCGCCGTTCTGCGACTCGCTCACGACGAAGTAGGAGATGGGCGTCCCGAGGTCGAAGGTGCTGCCCAGCGTGTTCTCCACGGGCTGGCGCACCTTCTGGTCGAGGATCGCGTTGTCCAGGAGGTCCGTGAGGTCGAGGATCTGCTCGCCGCCGATGCCGTTGACGACGGGGACCCGCACGTCGTTGGGGTCGAGCCTCTGGTCCTGGAGCGGGTTGCCCGGGACGGGCAGGGTCGACAGGGGCAGCGTCTCCACGGGGATCGCGGCGATCTCGGTCGCGATGGCGGCCTGCGCCTGGCGCATCGCGCTGTCGAAGGGGCCTTCGACGTCGCCGCACACGTTGGCGGTGGGGACGCAGGTGCCGGCGAGGGTCTGCTGCACGCTGAGGTTGGGCAGCGACTCCACGATCTCCAGCTTCAGCGAGTAGCCGGAGGGGATGTCGACGCCCAGGCCGTCGGGGGTGGGCTGGATGCCAAGCTCGCGCAGCGCGGGGGAGTCGTTGAGGTCGAGCCAGAAGTCCTGGAAGGCCGGCGTGGGCGTGAGGCTGGGGTACGTCGTCTGGTTGACGGTCCCCAGCTCGGCGCGCGCGGGGGCCAGGTCGTTGTCGATGCCGGCGCCCTGGCTGTCCACGGCGTTGCCGGGGGAGGGCGCGGGCGAGGCGCCGTTGGCGTAGATGGGGCACACCGGCGTGACGCTGCACGCCTCGGCGCGCGCGAGGCCGGCCAGCGCGGTGCCGGGGCCGAGGCTCGCGGCGCTGGCGATCTGGTCGCGCACGGGCGTGAGGAAGGGCTGCGCGGGGCCGGGGAGGCTGTCCGCGAGGCGGTCGACGCGCGTGTCGAACGTCTGGTCCGCGAGAAAGACCTTCTCGCCGCCCACGCTGGCGTCGCCGCCGGTGGAGTTGACGAGGCCGATGCGGATGTGCGTGGCGTAGTCGGTGATCAGCGGGATGAGGCCCGTGTGCTGCGCGAGGTGGACGTGGAAGGCGTCCTTGGCGACAATGGTCATGTCGCCCGCGAGGCGCGAGGTCTGCGCGCTGTACTTCTTGTCCTCGCCCGAGGACTCGGTGACGTAGCCGCCCGCCGCGCTGCGCGAGGGCGTCGTCGTCAGCGTGGGCGTGCCCGACGAGGAGGGGAGGTAGAAGGGCAGCAGGCTGCAGAGCCGGTCCACCGCGGGGTCGGGGACGCACGGGATGGTGGCGTTGGCGCCGGAGGGGCGCCAGCCCATGAGGGCCGCGAGGCGCTCCTCGTCGGCGTCGTGGGAGACGCTGTAGTTGGCGACGAGGCGCTCCTCGCCGGGCGCCGCGCCAAGGGGAGTGAGGATGCCGTCGGCGGCGCCCTGGAAGCGCGGCGCGACGTCCAGGTCCACCACGGGGCGGTTGCTCACGACGGAGGTCGCGTGGCCGTGGTCGACGACGCCCGCGCCGGTGGGCGGGATGTCGTAGAACGCGATGCTGGACGCCTTCTCGCCCCCCTCGGAGAGGGAGAGGCTGATGGCGGCGCGGGCGCGCAGGTCCACGATGCCGTCGCGCAGCTGGGTGGTGTCGAAGGGCAGCACGACGTCCTCCACCTGGCGCGCGCCGCTGGCGAGCTTCGACGCGACGGGCACGCCGTCCACGAGGAAGTCCACGCCGTCCACGAAGAGGTCGTTCTTCGCGGCGGAGGCGCCCGGCGCGGCCTGCGCGGGGAGGCCGTTGCGGGTGAGGTCGACGTGCGCGCGCAGGCACACGGTGCCGTTGAGCACGGGCGCGTGCAGCGTGGCGGTGTAGTCGCGGGTGGGGACGAGGGGCGCGTCGTCGGCGCAGCCCTTCAGGGGATCAAGAGCGCCCGCGAGGGGGTCCCACCGCGTGATGGTGAGCGTCGTGCGGCCATCGCCGCCCAGGAGCGAGGTGCTCAGGAGGCCCGCGAGGCGGTCGCGCACGAGGTTGTCCGTGACGTCGTGGTCGACGCCGATGCCGCCCTGGCTGGACGAGGGCTCGCTGCCGCTGGCCCACGCGACGCCGTTGTGCGGCGGGGGCGCGGGGGAGTTGGGGTCGCTGGGGAGGACCGCGCACGCGACCGCGCCGGGGCAGAACGTCCGCGTCGCGATGGTGTAGAGGTCGTTGCCCGCGAGGTCGAGGAAGGTGGCCGTCGCGTTGGCGTGGGCGGGCACGTAGCCGTCGTCCGCGAAGCCGCCGGGCGTGAGGTAGCGATCGTCGCCGTCGCTCTCCAGGAAGACCGCGACGCCGTTGTGGCTGGCCGCGCCCTGGGAGGCGTCGCCCGCCTGGTACGTGTCGCTGCCGCCGTTGTCCACGAGGAGCGAAAGCCCGCCGTAGTCCGCGAAGGACTGCGAGCGCGCGCCCGAGGTCATCACGCCGTCGCTGCCGGCGGAGCCGAGGTTGGCGAGGATGCCGACGCCCGCCACCGAGGCGGCCTGCGTCAATTCGGGGACGTGGGCCGCGAGGGGCGCGGACGCGTTCTGGCCAAGCTGCGCGAGCTGGATCGTGGCCCACTGCGCCATCTCGGGCGAGGGGTCGCCATCCGGCGCCGCGCCGGTCGCGCTGAAGGCGCTCTCCTGGTCGGTGGTGCCGGCGGGGTAGACGAAGTCGCTCTGCGTCGCGGCCTCGTGATAGCTCATGCGCACCGCCACGTCGCGGTCGAGGTACTGCGCGTCCGTGCACGAGGGCGTCGTGGGGTCCAGGGGGTCGCAGTAGTGGAAGCCCTGCGAGTCGTAGGTGAAGCCGAAGGCGAGGCTGTCCGCCTGGAGGCCGCGGCGCAGGGGGCGCTGGAGCTCGGCGAAGAAGCGGCCGTCGACCACGCGGCAATTGGCGCGGCCCTTCACGGCGTCGTTGGGGTCGTTGGAGACCCACGCCCCGTTGGCCTGCGCGGCGGAGCGCACGACGTTGCACGTCCCGTCGGGGTTGAACCCGAGGACGATGCGCTCCAGGCTCGTGCGGCCCAGCGCGGCGTCGTAGGGGCGGAGCGTGGCGCCCGCGTTGATGTCGATCGTCAGGCTGTCGCCGTTGGCGCCCGCGTAGGTGGCGGGGTCGGAGAGGCCCATGGAGCTGCGCGTGGGGCCGTCCACCGCGACGTAGAGGTTGCGCTCGTCGTTGCCGAACGCGACGCGGAAGGGCGCCTGCTGGCGCGCGTCCTGGAGGCTCGTGAAGGGGAGCACGAGGGGCGCGGCCACGCTGGCCGAGGAGAGGTTCAGGGTGACGTTCCACTCGGACTCGTTGCCGTAGTTGAGGTTCGCGTCCACGAGGGGCGCGCGGGGGAGCCACGGCGAGCCGTAGGAGTCGGTGAGGGTCCTGCCCACGCCGTAGGCGTCGGCGCCGCCCGCGTCCACGAGGACGCCCACGCTGAAGAAGCCGGCGCCCTGCGCGAGGCTGCGGTCGGCGCTGTGCGTGCTGGCGCCGCTGCCCGCGTCGAAGAGGAGGCTCACGGGGTAGAGCGTGAGCGTGGGGCGCGTGCAGGAGAGCGCGCTGCACGCGGCGAGGGGGCTCGCGGGGGGCGCGCCGCTGGCGAGGACCTCGCCCACGAAGCCGCCGCCCGTGTTCTGATAGCTGTTCTTGCCGCCCAGGTCCACGATGAGCGCGTAGTCGGTGGCGTTGTACGTCGTGTCGCCCAGGCCGCCGATGGCGAGGCGCGCGGCGGGGAAGTCCAGGAGCATGCCGTTGGGGTCGGTGCCCGCGGGCGAGTCGCTGCCGCTCACGGCCGCGAGGAGCGCGTTGGGGTCCTTCGCGTCGGTGTCCAGGTGGACGCCCACGTCGGCGTAGAGGTGGATGCCGGAGTCGCCGTTCTGGAGGGGCGAGTCGGCGCGCTGCACGGTGAGGCGGTCCTCGCGGTCCGCGCGCTGCTGGTAGGCGCGCAGGACGGGGTCGAACGCGCTGTAGGAGTCGAAGCCGCCCGCGTCCACGAGGAGGCCCACGCCAGGCTCGGCCGCGCGGCCGCTGCCGGTGTTGGCCGCCGCGCTGGGGTTGAAGGCCTCGCCCAGGGGCGCGCCCTGGCTCACGACGCCGCCGGCCTTGTACGCGTCGTTGCCGCCCAGGTCCACGAGGGCGCCCACGGCGCGGCCGCCGCCCACGCCCTGGGCGTCGATGCCGGTGGCGGTGTAGAAGTCGGACGTGGAGGCGTCGCCCGCGAGGAGGACGCCCACGGCGTCGGGGCCCTGCTGGCAGCCGCCCGCGAAGTTGCTGGTGGAGAGCATGTCGCAGCCGCTGGGGAGGTCCGAGCCGTTGGCCGACGCCAGGGGGAAGCCGCGGGCGAAGCCCTGGCTGTTGGAGCCCGCGGTGAAGACGTTGAGGCCCGGGTCGCTGCCCAGGTCGAAGAGGAGGCCGGGCACGGCGCGGCGGTCCGCGGAGTCCTTGCCGGGGAGGCGGCCGTCGCCGTTGGGGAGACCCGTGGCGCCGTTGAGGCCCGTGCCGTAGCCGGCCAGCGAGGCGCCCTGGGAGAGGTTGCCCGCGGTGTAGCGGTCGAAGGCGCCCGCGAGGTCCAGGAGGACGCCGCCCACGGCGCCCTGGCTCACGTCGCCCGCACGGTAGACGTCCGAGCCCGCGGTGTCCACGAGCACGCCGTACATGGAGCCTTGCGTATAGCTCACCGAGGGCGTGTTGTACGAGTCGCAGCCGCAGTCGCCCGCCTGGGGGTCCTGCACGGTGCCCGTGGGGATCGTCATGGCGGGGTCGACGTTGAGCGTGAGCGTGGGCGCGAGGAACGACTGCCTCAGGCTCACGGGGGAGGACTTGTCGGTGGCGTCGTCGCCGGGCGCGGTCACGATGGGGGTGGCGCCGCCGGCCACGCCGAAGAAGCGGTCGTTGCCGCCGAGGTCGATGGCGACGAGGTAGTCCACCGAGTAATTGGTGGCGACGGAGTCGCCCACGGCGAGGATGCCCGCGGGGAGGCGGAAGGCGTAGGCGTCGCTGCTGCCGGGGCTCGTGCCGGCGGGGGGCGTGGAGGCGGTGCCGCTGCCGGTGGCGTTGGGGCCGAAGGTGGCGGAGGAGCCGACGCAGTTCGCGCCGTCGAGGTTGGCCTGGCTGGGGAGGCCCGTGCTGGAGGAGCCGCCCACGACGCGGGGCCCGGAGTCGTCGACGATGCTGGTGTTGAGGTGCACGGTGCCCAGGCACGCGCCGCTCACGCTGCCCAGGTCGTTGATGGGCAGGCGCAGGTCGATGATCTTGTCCGAGCCCTTGGGCGTGCCCTGGGGCGCGTCGTCGCTGAGGGGCCCGCCGTTGCCGTTCACGGCGTTGCCCTCCAGGGGGAGGTTGAGCGCGGGGCCGCGGGGGAAGCCGGCGGGGTACGAGGTCGCGCTGTGCGGGTCGGTGCCGAAGGCGGTCTCGATGAAGTCGGGGAAGGTGTCGCCGTCGGAGTCCTGCGCGATGGACTCGACGCGGTCGGCCTGCGCGTTGGCGTAGTCCTGCACGCCGGAGACGCCGCGGGTGAGGTCGGGGCCGGCGGTCTGCCCCTCCTCGTCGACGCCCAGGCCCACGTTGAGCGTGGAGGGGCCGTCGAGCCAGGCGTGGTCGTCGTCGCGCGCGGCCAGCGTGCCGATGTCGCCGCCGGGGAGCACGTGGAGGCCCGAGACGGGCGCGCCCACGGCGTCGTGGCGGTTGGTGTAGTGGTCGTTGCCGCCCAGGTCCACGAGCACGCCGCCCGCGCCGTAGCCCTGGCCCGCGAGGGAGACGTAGCGGTCGTCGCCGCGGCCGTCGAGGAGGACGCCCGTGCCGAGGTTGAACGACTCGGCGGAGGCGCCCTGCGTGTAGTTGGTGCCCTGATATCGATCGTCGCCGCCCAGGTCCGCGACCATGCCCAGGCCGAAGCGGCCGAAGCCCTGCGAGTGGGAGGCCGACTGGTAGACGTCCGCGCCGCCGGGGTCCGCGCTCACGAGCACGGCGACGCCGCCGAAGAGGGCGCTGCCCTGCGTGGGGATGCCGCCCTCGTTGCCCAGGATGCCGGCCTCGCGGTCCAGCGTGCCGTAGAGCGAGGAGGGGTCGTCGTAGGAGTTGGAGCCGCCCGCGTCCAGGTGGAGCGCGACGGGGAGGATGCCGCCGGGGGCCGTGGCCGCCACGGGGCGCTGGTACTCGTCGCTGCCGCCCAGGTCGAGGAAGACGACGGCGCTGCCGTCGCGGGGGACCTCCACGGGCTTCAGGGTGCCGGGCACGCAGTTGCCGAACTCGGGCTGCGGGCTCTGCTGGCACTGGAACTGCATCCACGTCTCGGCGGGGATGACCGAGCTGGCGGTGCCGCTGATCACGAGAAGCTCGTCGTTGACCTCCTGCGAGCCGCCGTCGAAGGCGCAGCGGTGCCCATCGCAGCGGTCGGGGCCGCCGGCCTGGAGCGAGTTGGCCAGCGTGAGGCGCAGCAGGATGTCGTGCGCGCAGTCGGTGGAGACGCCCGCGGCCTCGAAGCCGCCGCTGACGCCCGTGAGGTCGACGCAGCCATCGTCGCTGACGTCCTGCGCGGCGGCCGCGCCCACGGGCAGCAGGCCCAGGAGGCGGTCCCACAGCGTGGGGGCGCGGGTGATATCAGAGGACTGCGCGGAGTAGCCGCCGCCCTGGAGGACCTGGCGCGCCTGCATGGTGGCGAGGACGCCCACGACCTCGGCGTTGGCCAGGTCGGTCCGGTTGACCTTCTCGGAGAGCGTGGCGGCGCGCGCCATGAGGGCGAGGTCCGCCTGCGTGGGGCTCGCCTTGGCGAAGAGCGCGTCGAGGCCGAGGGTCTGCGTGAGGAGCCACTGCTGGTCCTCCGGGGTCAGGGCGCTGAAGGCGAGGCGGTCGAGGCGCGCGGACTCCGCGGCGCCGGACATCATGATCGCGGCCGCGGAGCGCGCGGCGGGGGAGAGGTGGTCGGCCGCCTGAGAGACGGCGGCGAGGGTGGACGCGTTGGGGGGCGCGCCCGCCTGGGAGGCGAGGGCCGCGTAGGCGTCGACGAACGAGCGCGCGGGGACGCTGGGCTCGACGTAGCCCGCGCCGCGCAGCACGCCCATGGCGCGCGCGAGGTCGGCGGGGTCGCCGCGGGCGGAGAGCACGAGGGCGGCGTGCTGGAGCGCGTAGCCGGCGCGGGTCTCGGGGTCCCACTGGCCCACGCGCAGCGCGCTGGGCGCGTCGCGCCAGTAGAGGTTGTACTTCTCCAGCGTGGGCAGCGCGTAGGCGCTGGCCATGAGGACGTTCACCAGGGCGTCCATGCGGCCCTGGGGGGTGTAGAATTGCGGGTTGGCGGCGTCGATGGCCTTCGCCTCGGCGACGAGGGTGGTGGCCAGCGCGGCCTGGAGGTCCGCGGGGAGCGCGTCCGCGCGGTCGAGGGCGACCTGGAGCGCCTGCGGGTCGGGGACCATGCTGGAGGACTTCAGGAGCGCCTGGAGCGCGTCGGGGAAGGACGCGACGGGGGCGGCCTCCTGGGGGTCGGGAAGACGCGCCGCGGCGGCGACGACGCGGGCGGCGAAGCGCACCTTGTCGGCGTCGCCCATGCTGCCGCTGCCCTGCGCGAGGAGGCGGAGAAGCTGCGCGGTGGTGGGGTCGTTGGCCAGGGCGGGGACGCCGTCCAGGGCGTGCTTCGCCTCGTAGCTGCCCAGGCTCCCGCGGGTGGCCTCGACGGCCTCCAGCACCAGGAGAGAGGCCTCGACGCTGCTCTTCATGTCCACGAGGCCCGCGAGGCGGCGAAGCTCCCGCGTCTGCGCGGTGTCGACGCCCTGGGCGAGCTGCTGGGCAAGCTCGGGGTGCGCGTAGACCCAGGCGACCTCCTGGGGGGAGAGCTTGGAGAGCGCGGCCTGCTGGAGGAGGCTGGCCTGCGCGGCCGAGAGGACCACCAGGGCGAGGTCGCGCTGGAGCCCCTGGGGGAGGGCGTCCGCGCGGGCGAGCTGCGCGGCGAGGTCGTCGGGGCTCACCTGGGAGCCGGTCGCCGCGACCCACGCCAGGAGGGCGGGGCGCAGGGGGTTCGTCGCCGGGAGCTTGTCCGAGGGGAGGGGCGGGAGCGAGACGTCGTAGCCCATCTGGCGGGCCGCGCCCACGACCTCGTCCAGGAGGGGGCTTCCGGTGCTGGCGGCCGTGCGGGGGGCGAAGAGCGAGGTGTCCTGGGCGCCGGGAAGGGAGGAGGAGCCTTCCGCGGGGCCCTGGACGGGGGAGGAGGTGGAGCCGTCCGACCCCGAGGGGCCGAAGGGCAGGGGGCCGACGGGCGAGGTGCGCGAGGCGTCCTCCTTGGACGTGCCCGCGGCGCCCGCCGGTCCCTCGTTCGCCAGGTAAACGGCGAGGGGGAACGCGGACGCCAGCGTGATCAGAACAAGAGTCCCAGCTAGGACCTTCAGCGCAGTCGCTCGCTTCAATGCACAGCCTCCTCAGGCTTCGCCGACCTGCGGGTCATGGATTCCCCGCTGCGGCCGACAGTTCCGCGCCACGGGTTGCCCCCTCTTGAGTTTTGCGACACACCGTTTGACCATCCGGACGGGGAAATCGGGCACGATCGGCAACCGGCTCCGACCCCAGGCGAAACGCATTGAACGGGTCGCATCGTGTAGAACCGACGGGACCCCCTGGGCGCCGCGTGGGGACGCACCCCGGTATGTCGTCCGGTCGTCAAGAGGGGAGCGGGTCGGGGGCAAGGCGCCCTGGGCGCCTCCGGGGTTGGACCCCTCGCTGTCACTCCCGGGAGGGACAAGGGGGGGTGGCCGGACCCGTTCACGGTCTCGCGACGCGCAGCCCGAACGCTTATCGCCGCCCTCGCGCCTGGGGGCCCCGAGCAAGGGCAGGGCGGAGGCTGTCCGACCTTTGCTCACGGAGTGTTGAGCTTGAAGAGATGTACGACCGTGGCGGTCGCCCTAGCGACCGCCCTGCTCGCGCCGGGGGCCCTGGCGTGGTACAGCTATGGGAGCGACGAGCCGGACAATCCGTTCGACTCGTCGGGAGGCTACATGTTCCCGGACCTGCCGGGCGGCGCGAACAACCGCGTCTACTTCAACGTCTTCGACGGGGTCGGCGGAGGCGTCAGCCCCAACTCGGCGACGCTGGGCAGCCGCGTGGCGGCCCCCTTCGACGGCTTCGAGGCGTTCCTGGGCGTCTGGATCGACTGCAACCGCGACGGCTACGTGGGCATGGCGGACGGCGCGCTGCGCGAGTACCGCGCCGAGGCCAGCGCCGCGGCCGGCTTCCCGGTGGACGCCACCCTCTGCCCCTCCATCGCCGACTCGGCCGCCAACGCGGGCACCATCCACAACAGCAACGGCTGGGTCACCGAGATGCTGCCCATCGGCGCCAGCGCCACCACCGGCGGGCCCATCAGCACGGACCACCGCACCATCTGGGACCCTCTGGCCAAGGTGTGGGGCGACACCGGCAAGCCCGGCATCCACGAGGTGACGCCCGGAAGCGAGGCGTGCACGACGCTCTTCGCCGACCACCAGTCGCGACGCACCGGCGGCATCCTCCAGCACCTGGACTGCCTGGACGGCAACAGGCTCGACGGCGAGCGCCAGACCCTCGTGGACAACGACCCCACGGGCGGCGCCCTCTCCGCGCTCCCCGTTCCCAGCACGCTCTACGCGGACGGGGCGCCCCTGGACCAGCCCCTGCCGCAGGCCGTCGCGGGCGAGGACTCCAGCCAGAACAGCTTCGTCTCCGGCGCGCAGGACTGCAGCCAGGACCCGCTGGTGGACACGACGCAGACCACCGAGCCGACACCCCACCCCGACCACTGGGGCAAGAGCGGCGTGCGCCCGCCCGGCTCGCCCAGCGTGAACCCCAACGGCAACGTCGCGGGCACGGTGAACGAGACCTACGAGGCCACGCCGCTGGACGACTGCGACACCAGCGACGACAGCGGGCACGACTACTACGGCAACCTGGAGCGCCCCGGCTCGGACCGCGTGACCAGCTCGGTCTACAAGACGTCGGCGGGCTTCGACTTCTCGTTCCGCCCCTGGAACACGCGCCAGGGCACCGCGAAGAACGGCTGCGGCACGGGCGCCACGGGCGCGCCCTGCGGCGCCCCCGCCGACGCGGGCCTGCCGTGGCTCTACACCTACGCCGGCGTGGGCGACAACATGTGGGACCGCACCGGCGGCACCGGCGGCCCCAACGTGGGCGGCCCCTCGGTGGACGCCACCAAGGCGAGCCTCGGCCTCGACCCGTTCTTCCCCGGCGACTGGTACACGTTCTACGCCGTCGTGTCGCTCTCGGGCCTCGCGCTGCCGGGCAGCTCCGCGCAGTACGGCGCCGAGGACTGCACCTCCGGCATCGGCCGCAACGCGCCCGCCGAGCACGGCTGGGCGTGCGACCCCGCCGAGTGGAACGTCATCGCGGGCACCACCGACCACGTCTCGGACTACGCCCTCCTGGGCAACGTGGGCGACACGTACAACCTGCGCGACGTGGACTGCTACGACGAGACGCTCGTCGTGGCCGGCGCCAACCTCGGCGGCACGGGCCTGAACCCCACCGGCCAGGACCTGGGCGGCGGCACGCTCAACGCGCTGGGCGACGGCGCGCGGTGCGCTTAGCGCGGCTTTTTGGGGGCTCGCGCCCCCTGCTATCTTTTTTTCCTGGCGGAGCCCCGTGGAGAGGCCAGCCGGGGCGGCGCCCCAGATCGTTCGATCTTGAACAAACGTTTTAGCCCCGGGGAAAGCATCCCCGGCATAGGGCATGACGAGCAGCGACTTCGACATCTACCAGACGGAGAGCGGCTACACCGCCGTCACCAACGACGTGCGGCGGCAGATCCTCAACGCGCTGGCGAAGAGGGACCGGCAGCTCCCCGAGCTCGTGAAGATCACGAAGAAGGCGAAGCCCACGCTCTCCAGCGTCCACATGAAGGAGCTTCTCCACCAGAACCTCGTGGAGGAGATCGCGCACCCCACGGACAAGCGCAAGAAGATCTACCGCCTCCGCGCGCGGCGCATCGGCTCCTCCAACCTGCCCGTGGACCAGCTGCGCAGCGCGGTGAAGCAGTACGTCTCCGCCTCGCCCCTCTCCGCGCGCGTCCCGCTCGCGGCCGCGCTGGACGCCATCGCGTGCGCGGACGCGCCCCCGGACGCGCTGCGCGCGCAGGCGCGCCGCCTGGGCGCCCTCTCGCAGCAGGGCCTCAGCGCCGCCTCTGCGCGCGAGGCCGTCACCGGCGTCGCCGCGATCCTGGAGCGCGAAGGGCTCGCGCGCCCGCTGCGCCTCGACCTGGAGCGCGCGCGCCTGGACGCGGAGATCGGCGCGGCGCTCCCCGCGGAGATCCCCGACGAGCGCCTTGCGCTGGTCCTCGCCGCGCTGGTGGAGGGGCTCCTGGGCCCGCGCGCCAAGGGCCCCGTGCGCGTCGAGACGACCGGCGAGCGCCGCTTCGCCCTGGACCTGCCCGCCCTGGCGGCGTGACCCCATGCGCGCGGACCTCCTCTACTGGCGCGCGAGCGCCGCGGCCCTCGCCCTCGTGGCCGCCGCGGGCTTCCTCCTCGTCGCGGCGCGGCGCCCCTCGGTGGGCGACGGGCTCCTCGTCTTCGACACGCCGCACAACGCGCTCCACGCGGCGCTGGCGCTGGTGGCGATCGCGTTCGCGACGGGCCTCCCGCCGGAGCGGGCCTCCCGCGCGTGGGCCGGGTGGTTGGGCGTCGCCTACCTCGCCCTGGCGGCGCTGGGGTTCCTCAGCGGGAGGCTCTTCGGCCTGGGGCCGCTGCTGGGCATGCACCTGGAGACCAGCGAGGACGCGCTCCACCTGGCGCTGGGCGCGTGGGGAGCGAAGGTGGGGTTCGGCTAACGGCGGGCCTTCTTGGCCTTGCCGCCACCGCCGCGCCCGGCGTACCCCGAGACGGCGTCCTTGAACCACGCGTTGCGCGTCGTGTAGCCCTCCTTGGTGAGCTTGCGGTCAAGGGCGTCGAGCAGCTTGCCGTCGATGCGGAAAAGGACCTGCTTCTCGGTCACGCGAAATCCCTGGCCGCGATATCACTCCACGGGGTGTTTAAGGTTGTCGGATATCCGTCACCGGGCCGGGATTCGATATCGCTTGCTGCGGCAAGGCGGTGTCTGCTCCCCATTTATGCGCTCGCTGGGGGCTCCGCCCCCTTTCCCCCGCCACAACCCGAACCCACGAACCACTGGACCACGGAATCTTCGGCGTTGGTTCGGGGGTCCCGTGGTCCGGTGGTTTGGCGGGGGAAAAGGGGGCGGAGCCCCCAGGCAAGGCGCCCCACTCGAAAACGCAACGGGCGAAATGATCAAAAACGGCCATCGGTTTGCCCGGCCCATGGAGCCCCTCGACCTGCCCACCCTACCGGAGCCGTACCGCATCAAGGCGGTGGAGCGGATCCGCCGCACGACGCGGGGGGAGCGCGAGCGCCTGCTGGCGGACGCGGGGTACAACGTGTTCGCGCTGCGCAGCGACGACGTGTACGTCGACCTGCTCACGGACTCGGGCGTGGGCGCCATGAGCGACCGCCAGTGGAGCGCGCTCATGGCCGGCGACGAGTCCTACGCCGGGGCGCGCAGCTTCGCCCGCTTCGAGGAGGCCGTGCGGCGCCTCCTGGGCTTCCCCCGCGTCATCCCCACGCACCAGGGGCGCGGCGCGGAGCACGTCCTCTGCGCGGCGCTGGTCAACGCGGGCGACGTGATCCCGGGCAACGCGCACTTCGACACGACGAAGGCGCACATCGAGCACCGCGGCGGCGTCGCGCTGGACGTCACCATCGACGAGGCCTCCAAGCCCCAGAGCCGCCACCCCTTCAAGGGGAACGTGGACGTGGCGAAGCTGCGCGCCGCGCTGCGCGAGCACCAGGGCAAGGTCCCCTTCGTGCTCGTGACCGTCACCTGCAACACCGTGGGCGGGCAGCCCGTCTCGCTGGCCAACCTGCGCGAGGTGCGCGCCGCCTGCGACGATGCCCGCGTGCCCCTCATGCTGGACATCGCGCGCTACGCGGAGAACTCCCTCTTCATCAAGCGCCGCGAGCACCCGGAGATGGGCGTGCGCGAGATCGCCCGCGCCACCATGGACCTCGCGGACGCCGTGACCATGAGCGCGAAGAAGGACGCCTACGTGAACATCGGCGGCTTCCTCGCGCTGCGCTCCGAGGCGCTCTTCGAGAAGGTCGCGCCCTACGCGGTGCTCTACGAAGGCTTCCTCACCTACGGAGGCCTCGCGGGGCGCGACCTGGAGGCCATGGCCGTGGGGCTGGAGGAGGGGCTCGACGAGGACACCCTCGCGCACCGCATCGGCCAGGTGCACGGCCTCGGGCGCGGCCTGGAGGCGGCGGGCATCCCCGTGCTCACGCCCTACGGCGGGCACGCCATCTACGTCGACGCCGCCGCGTTCCTGCCCCACCTGCGCCGCGAGCAGTTCCCCGCGCAGGCGCTCGTCGCGGAGCTGTATCTCGAAGGCGGCGTGCGCGCCGTGGAGGTGGGCGCGGTCATGGCCGGGCGCGACCCCGCCACCGGGAAGCACCGCTTCCCCGACCTGGAGCTGGTGCGCCTCGCGGTGCCGCGCCGCACGTACACCCAGGCGCACCTGGACCACGTCGTGCGCACCGCGAAGGCCGTCTGGGAGCGCCGCTCCAAGGTGAAGGGAGTGGCGTTCGCCCGCGAGACGCCCATCCTGCGCCACTTCACGAGCACGTTCGCGCGGACCGAGTGAGCTCCCACGCGCGGCGCGCGACGGGCAGCAGGCGCGCGCGAGGCGGCGCCATCGCGCCGCGCTCCTGGCCGGGGCCTCCGCCGCTCAGGCGGCTGCGGACCCACGCGGGCGGCTTGTACGCGGCGAGGATCATGAGCGTCGCCACGAGGCCCACGACGCGCGCCGTGAGCGGCCACCAGTACCACTGGCCCAGGGGCGTCGCGCTGGCGACGCCCGCGCTGCCGAACCAGAGCAGGAACGCGCCGCTGGTCATGCCGATGCGATAGCGCACGATGCGGTCCTCGGTGCGGAAGTAGAGCGTGCCGTAGGCCAGCGCCACGGCGAGCACGGGCACGAGCACGGTGACGAGCACGCCCACGATGACCCAGCCGCCCGGCTCGGCCACGTACTGGAGCGAGACCATCCAGTCGTCCACCTTGACGGCGGAGGGCGTGAGCGAGGCCACGACGTAGCCGTAGAACGCGAGGATCGCCAGGTGGAGGATGGTGATGGGGAAGAACACGCGCGCGCTGCCCGTGTAGATGAACGCGAGGTACGAGACGAGCCCCCAGAGGAGCGCGACCAGCGGGATCACCGAGAGGTCGTTGAGGACGACGTGCGTCGCGAGGTCGCGGTTCCCCGCGAGCACCAGCGCGGAGCGCACGGCTCCCAGGAGCGTGACGACGGCGAGGCCGTACCACCAGACCGCGAAGAGGCGCAGCGCGCGCCGGCCCCCGTCGTCGGCCGCGGAGCGGCGACGCACGATCTCGCCCACGTAGGCGAAAAGGAGCGCCGTCACGACGGCGAGCAAGGCATCCAGCGCAAGGGTGCCAGTCGTCATATCGCGCTGGGCACTCGGGGCTGGACGCTTAAGCCGCTCGGCTTCGATCCGTCTGCACCCGGGTGATGTGGTAGCCTTCGCGCGGCCCCTTGAGATGTACGACTCCGTTGGCGAAACGTTTCACAACACGCAGAGGTGCGAGGCGCGGCGGATGGCCTGATGCGGGGTCCTCGACGAACGCCAGCCACTTGGGGCGCCCATGCCGGTCTGCCTGCACGCCCACGACGACGCCCAGGTCCTCGCCGATGCCGCTGAGCAGGCGCGCGCCCTCCAGCGGAGTGCCCCGCGCGGGGATCATCACGTCCCCCAGGGAAGGGCCTTCATCCGACGCGGAGAGGGGGCTCGACGGGGTGCTCGGGAAGCTCAGGCTCTCCGGACCCGAGGCCTCCCTCGGGCTCGCCCGCGGCGCTGGAGACCTGCGAGAAGTCGACGGCTCTTGCATGTGGCTCACCCAGGACGACGTCCAACACCTGACGGAACTCCGGCACGAGGTAGTACTCCTTGACCCCGCGGCGCTGGCTCGCGACCAGCATCATCTCCTCCAGCTTCCCCATGTGCCACGCGACGGTGCTCTGCGAGAGGCCCGTCATCTGCACGAGCCCCGCCTGGCTCACACCCGGGTGCTGGCGCACCAGCTCCACCATGCGGCGCGTGGGCGCGTGCTCCAGGGCGGAGAACATGCGCTTCTCGTGGTCCGTGAAGCGCCGGCGGCGCGGGAAGTAGTGCCGGCACCGCCCCTTCTTCACGGTCGTCACCATGTCGAAGCTCCTGAGGATGTTCAAGTGATACTTCAGCGTGCTCGTGGGCACGCCCAGGTCGCGGCCCATCTTCCCGAGATAGCTTCCCGGGGTCTGGACGAGCAGATCCATGATCCGCTCGCGCAGCCCATTGTCCATGAGCTCGCCGCGCTCTAGCAGCTTGTGCGCCAATGCACCACCTCGCGATGGACCATTGGCATGACGTTGGACGCGGGATGCGTCATCACGATACTGGTACGGGCAGCGAAGACGCGGCCACCGGCGCGGGGGAGGACCGGGGCGAGCGACCGGACGCCTGGCGCCTGGACGCGTCAAGCGTGCGCAAGCCCGGCTGCACGCCCGAAACGGCTAACAAGGCAAGCAGGCTCGCGGCCGCGTGACCGCCATCCGCGCCCTCCTCCTTGCGACCCTGACGATCCTTCCTGCCGCCCTCCTCCTCGCCCCCGGCGCCTCCGCCGCGTGCGCGAGCCAGCCCGTCGACGCGGGCCCCGTCACGAGCGAGGCCCACGCCTGCGCGACGCCGGGCGTCACGGGCACGTGCAACCTCTCGCCCCTGCCCCGCGTGGATGAGGGCTTCGATGCGGGCTACGTCGCCACGGCGACCGTCCCCGCGGGCGTCGACACGCTCAGCGTGACCGCGGGCCCCCAGCTCGTGAACGTGGGCGACGACTGCGCCGGCACCACGACCTACCCGACGTTCCGGTGCGACGTCCGGGACTCGGCCGCGCTCGTGGGCCGCCCCTGCGCCGTCGCGGTCTGAGGCCCGCGCGCGACAGCGCCCTCGCTGAGGGAAAAAGAGTGGGGGCACTGGGAATTTCACCCACCCGGTCGCGAAGCCGGGGAGCTTTGAACCCAGACAAGCAGGTCTCTTCTACGATTGCGCGTTCTGCGCTCCAGTCACACGTCAACGCTCCCCCTGCCTCGGCCGAGGCGGGGTCGCTCAGCAGACCTGGTGATCGTCATGTGGCTCGTAACTGGAGCCTGCCGTCATGCCTGGTTAGACCATGCCCCCGGTGGGAGCCCGCCCGGGGAGCGGGTGTCGGGGCCGCGTCTGGGGCGGCCCCCGCGAAGCGCCGAAGCGCCGGTGCCTGCCTACAGGCCACGGCGCATCTTGGCGGCGCGCCTCCTTCGGCGCATCTTCTTCTTCCGCCACTTCCAGCGCTGGTTTCCCTTCTTCTTCCAGACTCGGGAACTCCTCTTCATGGG
>JAJPHT010000015.1 GCA_021325135.1 Pseudomonadota bacterium
GTTCCACAACGTCAAGGTCAGCGCGTTCAAGAACAACACGGACCCCGACGGCGTCTCCTACGGCAGCCACGAGAACTACTGCGTGCCGCGCGCCATGGAGTTCCCCGGCGCCTACGTGCGCTCGCTGGTCCCGCACCTCGTCACGCGCATCGCGTTCTGCGGCGCGGGCGACTTCATCGACCGCCGCTACGTGCTCAGCCCCTGCGCGTACCTCACGAGCGAACTGATCTCGGGGGGCAACCTCAGCAACACGGGCATCCTGCACACGCGCGACGAGCCGCACGCGGACCCCACCAAGTGGCGCCGCCTGCACGTCATCATCGGCGACGCGCTCATGAGCGAGTGGTCCATCTACCTGCGCGCGTTCACCACCTGCGGCGTGCTGGAGCTGATGGAGGGCGGCCACCTCAACGACGCGCCCCAGCTCAAGGAGCCCCTGCGCGACATGTGGCACATGGTCGAGCAGCTTGCGCCCGAGCAGTGGCGCCTCGAGCTGACCAACGGCAAGTGGACGACGCCCATGGCGGTGCAGCGCTACTACCTCGCCAAGTTCGAGGAGCACGGCCTCGTCACGAACCAGGAGGAGAAGGAGGCCCTCTCCACGTGGGAGTGGATCCTCGACAAGCTGGAGGCGGGCGACATCCAGCAATTGAAGCGCAAGGTGGAGTGGGTCATGCGGCTCATCGAGGTCGAGAAGATGATCGACCTCAAGGGGCGCGACGAGAACGTCGAGATCGCCGCCGCGAAGCAGTATTCCGAGCTTTCCGGCGCGTCGGGCCTCTATTACAAGGTCCTCAACGCTGGCGCGGTCGACCGCCTCACCACCGACGACGAGATCAAGAAGGCCATGACGACGCCGCCCCACACGCGCGCCGAGGCCCGCGTGAAGCTCCTCGACGAGTTCGAGATGGGCAGCATCGACTGGAGCGAGATGTCCATCCTCACCGAGGACGGCGGCTACGAGCGCGTCCACCTGCCCGACCCCTACTCGACCCAAACCCCCCTTTGATGGGCCCTCCTTGGCCCAGGGTCCAAAGAACGCGACGAGCGCAAAGAGCGCCAAGGTCGCCACGTCCTCTTCCGTCGCGTCCTTTGCGCTCTTCGCGCTCGTCGCGTTCTTTGGACCCTTGACGCAGGGAGAGAAACCGATTTGGCTGCCCCCACCAAAGCCTCTTCAACCGGAGCGCCGTCCGGAGGCGTGATGCCCGACGACGAGGAGGTCGACCTCCACGAAGGAATGCCGGTGACGAACGAAGCCGGCGAGAAGCTCGGCACCCTCGCGGCGCTGCTCGTCGCCGAGGACGAGGAGGAGGCCGAGTTCCTGCTCCTCAAGGCCGGCAACGAGGACCGCCTCGTGCCCTTCGAGGCCGTGCTGGGCGTCGGGGACGGCGACCTCATCCTGGACGTGCCCGCGGAGGCGCTGGCGCAGTTCCCGCAGATCCTCCCCAACCGCGACCCCACCGAGGCGGAGATGGACCGCGCCTACGAGGTGTTCGACGAGAACGCCGAGTACGAGCCCGACGAGTAGGGCTCAGCCGCTCTTGGCGGTCTTCTTCTCCTTCTCGTACTCCTTGCGCTCCTTCACGATGGCGCCAGGGCGCATCTGCTTGAGCTTGTTCACGCAGACGTCGCAGATGGCCAGCGGGTGCGGGTCGTTGGGCTCGTCCAGGAAGACGAACTGCGCCACGCGCTTGTTGCGGTGCGTGGTCGGCTCGAACTCGCAGTACTTGATGACCATCGCCTGCGGGAGAAGGGTCTCTCAGCTTGAGCGTTTGGGGGCCCCTCCGCCGGTTTTGCCTTCCTGGTCCGGCCTGCACGATGCAACCCGAACCAACGAACCACCGAACCCGCGTAAGACCCGTGGTCCGGTGGTTCGTTGGTTCGGGTTGCATCGAGGAGCGGGACCAGAGAGACAAACCTCCTGCGTGCAGCCTCCAGTGGAAGAGCACCCCGATATCGCACGACAAATCCATAGCCCCCCACCTGGCTGCCCGGCGCGATCCCCATGGTGGACATGGAGCCTGCAAGCTGGAAGAAGGGCATCGCCGAGCTCATCGGCACCTTCGCGCTCATCTACATCGGCGTCGTCGTGATCCTGGCGCCCGCCGCGCCCGGCACGAAGCACCTCGTCGAGATCGCGCTCGCGCATGGCCTCATCCTGGCCTGCCTCGTGAGCGCCACCATGAGCATCTCCGGCGGGCAGCTCAACCCCGCCGTGACCATCGGCCTGCTCACGGGCCGCAAGATCAGCGTCTCCCAGGCGGGCATCAACATCGTCTGCCAGGTGATCGGCGGCGCGCTGGGCGGCCTCCTCGCCAAGGCGAGCCTGGGCAACATGGACATCTCCGGCGGCATCCCGGCCCTGGCGCCCGGCGTGAGCACTGGCACGGGCATCCTGGTGGAGGCCATCGCGACGTTCCTCCTGGTGAGCGTCGTCTACGGCACGGGCGTCGACCCGCGCTTCGGCGGCCGCATCGGCGGCCTCGCCATCGGCCTCACCGTGGCGGCGGACATCATGGCGGTGGGCCCCATCACCGGCGCCGCCATGAACACGGCCCGCTGGCTGGGCCCCGCCATCGCGCAGGGCCACTTCAACGACGCCGCGGTCTACCTCATCGGCCCCATCCTGGGCGCGATCGTCGCGGGCGCCATCTGGGCCTACGTCCTCCTGGAGGACCGCCCGCACCCGGAGCCCCAGGCGCAGATGCGCCCCAAGGGGAACCTGTGAGCTAGCGCTCCCCACGCAGGCTGCGAAGCTGCGAGACGATCCCCAGCGCCGCGACCACCAGCGTCCCACCCAGGAGGAATATCTCCTCGTTGGGCGTGGGCGCGAAGAGCGAGAGCAGGCTGCCCACCGCGAGCCAGCCGCCCTCCACCGCCGTCGCGACGACGAGGATGACGCGGTTCGCGACGAGGCCGATGATGCCGCCCACCACCGCGGCGACGACCACGGCCCACGCGGGCCAGCCCATCGCGACGGCGAGCAGCACCGCCAGGGAGCCCGCCAGGAGCGCGCCCACGAAGCGGAACGCCACGACGAAGAGGATGGCGAAGAGGACGCCGCCCACGAGGGCCGCCACGAGGCCGATGAGCGGGTTGAGCGTGAGGAGCGTGCCGCCCAGGAGGCCCAGCGCGAAGCCCGCCACGAACCCGGCGAGCCCCGCGAGGCCCCGCGCCAGGCGATAGCCCGCGAAGGCGATGACGAGCCCCACGAGGAGGCCCAGGATCGCGGAGAGGACGCCGCCGGCTCCCCCGACGTGGACGAGGGCCGCCACGGCTCATCCGCTCCGCTTGACCATGGTGACGGAGGCCTGCGCGGTGGGCATGACGACCACGTCCTGCACGTTGACGTGCGCGGGCTGCTCGACGCACCACGCGATGGTCTCCGCGACGTCGGCCGCCGTGAGGGGCTGGTAGCCCTGGTAGACCTTGGCCGCGCGCTCCTTGTCGCCGCGGAAGCGGACCTCGCTGAACTCCGTCTCCACGAGGCCCGGGTCCACGCTGGTCACGCGCACGCCCGAGCCGTGGACGTCCATGCGGAGCCCCTCGGTGATGGCGCGGACGGCGTGCTTGCTCGCGCAGTAGACCGCGCCGCCGGGGTAGACCCAGTGGCCCGCCGTGCTGCCCAGCATGACGACGTGCCCCGAGCCGCGCCTGAGCATGGCAGGGAGGCAGAGGCGCGTGATCCGGAGGAGCGCCTTCACGTTCACGTCGATGACCTCGTCCCACTCGTCGGGGTTCCCCTCCTGGAGGGGCTCCGTGCCGCGGGCGAGGCCGGCGCTGTTGACCAGCACGTCGGGGGCGAAGAGGTCGGGCTCGGCCTTGGCCAGGCGCGCGAGCCCCGCCGCGTCGCGCACGTCCAGGGCGACGATCCGGGAGCGCGTCCCGTGGGCCTTGGCGAGGCTTTCCGCCAGCGCCTGGAGGCGGTCCTCGCGGCGGGCCAGGAGGGTGAGGTGGAGGCCGCGCGCGGCCAGGGCCCGGGCGGTGGCCTCGCCGATCCCGCTGGACGCGCCCGTGATGAACGCCGTTCTCATCGGGCCGGGAGGCGCGCGCCCATGATTATCCCTTGCCGCACGCGCCGAAAGCCGGGGAATCCTTCATGACGGGGGCGCGGCATCCGGCTCGCGATGAAGCCGAAGGGCGGGAAGCTTCCTTCCATCTCCGTTGAGGGCCGCAGCGAAGCCAAGGTGGAGGTCCGCGACGGGAAGATCGTCAAGGTCTGCGGGGCGTGCAGCACCATCCTGGACCGCGCAACGGGCCGCTGCCCCAACGGACACTGAACTCTTTTTAGGCGGTGGAGCCGGCGGGCTGCGGCGAGGCCGCCCTCATCATCTGGACCATGGCGTGGTCGCGGGCATGGCGTTCGCACCAGTCGTTGGGCTCTCCGGCGGGGTAGAAGCAGGGCATCGACCCCCGAGGCGCCTCGGAAGGGTTTGAGCCCTCCGTTCATGGACTCCCGGCCGAAAGGACTCCGGGGGAGCCCTCCCGAAAGTCCCGAGACGCCAGCCCTTATGCGGCGCCTCCGGGTTCGCGCCCAGGTGGACCCGCCCCCCGAGATCGTGGCCTTCGCGCGCCGCCACGGCGCGGGCTCCCTGGCCTTCCTCCCCACGCGGGAGGGGCCCCTGATCCCGTTCCTCATGCGGCTCCACGATGGTCTCCCCGAGGGGGGCGTCGCGGTGGTGGCCGACGTGGTCTGGCAGACCGCGCCCACGCCGGACCTCATCCGGGCCTTCGCCCCCGCGCCCGGCCGCGAGAAGGTGCGCCCCATCGAGGGGTGGGAGATGCAGGCCGAGCATGCGGGGCTCGCCATCGTGGAGCGCCTCGACGTGCCCTCCTCCTCGTGGGCGCCCCTGGCGACGCCCGAGCAGCGCGCGGCCCTGGCGGGCGACGCCCGCGGCGCGGCGAAGCTCGCGGCGTGGGCGCTGCGCAGGGCGTGAGGATTCCCGGCTCGCCTTGGTCCGCCTCTCCGGTGGACTCCATCTCGTCCTGCTGAGGGCTGCTCTTCCGTCACCCTTCAACGCGACGACGCCACGACGCGACGATTTTCTCAAGCGAGGCTGGCGCCCGTCTCAGGGGAAAAGACGCGCCACGACCAGGTCTGCGATCTCCTCGGGCGTCTTGTCCTGGGAGCCGATGACGAGGTCGTAGTGGCGTGGGTCGTTGGGGTCGAAGCCGTAGAACTCGCGGTAGCGCTTGGCCTCCGAGGCCTCGCGGTGGCGGTTCTGGTGCAGCACGGACTCCACGTCGCGGATGCCCTCGCGGTTCGCGACGCGCTTGGCGCGCACGTCCTCGGGCGCCTCCAGAAGGACCTTGAGACCGCCCGCGTTGGCCTGCGCGACGTGCCACGCGGCCATGCGCCCTTCCAGGATGCAGCCGCGGCGGCGCGCCACGTCGATCATGCGGCGGTCCAGCTCGGTGTCGACCTCGGGGTGCTCCTCGGCGTACTTGCCGAACTGCACGAGGTCCATGGCGTGCTCCTTCGCCATCTCGCGGAAGAACTGCCCCGCGTAGACGTGGGGGATGGAGAGGCGCGCGGAGAGCAGGCGGCAGAGCGTGGTGGTGCCCGTGCCGGGGAGGCCGGCGACGGCGACCAGGGGGGGCCGCGCGAGCGTGGCGCTCACGGCTCCTCCTTGAACACCATGGGCCCGCTGGCGATGGTCCGGCTGCGGTACTCCCAGAGCTTCAGCGCGCGCTGGGCGATCTGGCCCAGGGGGATGCCGAAGAGCGAGTAGAGCACGATCCAGCGGGGCAGGAAGCCCAGGAGGTAGAAGTGGTGCTCGGGCGGGTCGGTGTTGAGCGTGAGGTCCCAGGCGCGGTCCCACGGGACGTGGATCACGTGGTGCCCGGTGGCGACGAAGAGGCCCGCGCCGGCCGTGGCGGTGGCGGCGGCGAAGAGGCCCGCGAGCCACGCGAAGATGGGGATGACGAGGAGCATCGTGAACGCCATGGGCTTCATCTGCTCCGTGCTCATCTCCGCCTGCATCTCCATGATCTGGGGCTGCGCGTCGGTGAGCTTCTTCAGCTTGTAGGTGTTGTTCTCCTTCCGCGCGGCGGCGAACTCCTTCTGGAAGCTGCGCATCGCCTCCTGCACGCGCGCCATGTTCACCCAGTCGATGAGGAAGTGGCGGATCGCGGTGGTGGAGACCACGAGGAGGACCGACGCGAGGAGGATGGTGAGGAGCGGGTACGCGCCGCCGAAGCCCAGGGCGGGCTGGAGGACGTAGCCGGCGTACTGGCCCAGGACGACGCGCAGGCCCGGGTTGAACAGGATGAGGATGACGAGGCCGAAGGAGACGAAGAGCAGCACGGTGGTGACGGGGCTGCGCGTCTTGCGGCCGCGGACGACGACCTGGTCGGCCACGAGGCTCACCCGATGACCTTGACGACCTGGTCGCGCGTCTCCTCGACCTTGCCGTCGGCGTTGCGCACGATGGCGACCGTGGCGCCGGTGAGCGTCGCCAGCGTCATGGCCGCGGCGCGGTTCACCGCCTGGTGGGTCGCGATGTCGTCCTCGCTGTCCGCGTCGCGCGCCCGCGACGGGTCATTGCTGCGGCGGCCCAGGATCTCCTTGGGCGAGGCCTCCACGAGGATGATCTGCTTGGGCTTGAGCGCCTCCGCGACCCACTTGGGGATGCCGGGGAGGTAGCCCTTGGGCGTCTTGATGGTGCAGTGCGTGTCGACGATGACGCCGCCCATCTGGGCGATGGCGTGCGCGGCCTGCTCCTGGATCTCCCGCTGGATGGCGGGGTCGAGCTTGCGCATCTCGTCGCGGTCCTTCACGAGGCCGCGGCGCTGGGCGACGTGGAACATCTCCGTGCCGTAGACCACGACCTTGTAGCCCTTGGCCTTCTGGGCGGCGTCGATGACCGTGCTCTTGCCGACGCCCGGAACGCCGGTGATGATGACGACGCTCATGCGGTCCTCGGGCCGCCGCTAAGGGGTGCCCCTACTTGGGCGTTGCGGGGCCGAGACGGTAGCCCTGCGCGGCCCCTTCGCCCTCGCTGCGGACCAGGCCCCGGCGCTCCATCGCCTTGAGGTGGTAGCGCGCAAGCTGCCGGCTGACGCCCAGGCGCCGCGCGACCTCCGCCGGGCCCAGGCCGGGCTCCTGCCGCAGCAGCGCCGTGACCTGCGCGGCGACGTCCCCTTCGGGGGGCCCCGGGGGCTTGGCGCCCGTGACGTAGTAGCGGCGGCTGGTCCACTCCACGTGCGAGCTGACGTAGCCTTCGCGCTCCAGCACGCGCAGGTGGAACACGAGCACGCCGTTGGCGAGGCCCAAGGCCTGCCGAAGCTCCTCGAAGCGCAGGCCCGGGTGGCGCGCAACGTGGTCGTGCACGCCCTGGCGGACCTCGTGCTGGAGGACGTCCTGCTTCACGAGGCGCGTGTAGAGCGGGAGCGTCGCCGCCGCGCCCGCGATCCGGCCCGCGTCGGTGCGGGCGAACGCGACGATCCCCGCGCCGGCCACAAGGGCGCCCCCCGCGGCCAGCCCCACCATGGCGAGGCTCAGGCCCCCGCCCTGCCCGCCGCCGGGGGGCGGCGTGGGCGGCGCGGGGGAGGCGGCCGCGACGCGCACCGGCACGGGGACGCCCACGACGAGGCTGTCGTCGGACCCGTCGTGCAGGTCGAAACGCAGCGTGAGGTTCGTGCCCGGGAGCGCCTGCGCGCCCGCGCGCACGAGGAGGTGGACCGGTGTGGCCACACCGGTGGGCAGGGCGCGCCCTTCGGCGTCCTCGCTGCTGGCGCCCACCTGGTCCTGCGTGCCCGCGACGCGCGGCAGACCCAGCGTGAGGGCGCTGCCGTGGTTCGTCAGCGTGACGGTGACGTTGACCACGCCGCCTGGCGGCACGAGCGCGACCGCGGGGAAGACCGTCACGTCGACGCGCGGCGCATCGGGGGCCGCGGCCGTGACGGCGGTGGGCGTGACCGCCACGGGGGTCGTCGCGACGGGCGGCGCCTCCTGCGGCGCGACGACGAGGATGGTGGTGTTGGTCCCCGTGCCGTTGGGGAGCGTGAAGCCCACGAGCTTGGGGCCCGGCGTGTCGAAGGCCACCTGGCGCGTGAGCGTCTGCGAGCCGCCCGGCGCGACGTCCACGGGGACGACGAGGTCGGCCAGCCCCGAGGCGTACATCGTGACGTTGGCGTGCAGGTCGGCGACGAGCCTGCTGGAGAGGTCCGCGCTCACGGCGATGGTCTGGCCGACGGAGGCCGTGGCCGGCGCGCGCACCTCGCTCCACGACACGAGGGGCGGGATTGTCTGGGGCACCGACACGTGGACCGTCCGCGCGAGGGAGGTGCCGCCGTTCTCGACGAAGCGAAGCTCCACGTCCCCCTCGCGGCCGAAGTGGACGCTCTGACTGAGCGTCCCGTTCCCCAGGGGCCCCAGCGTGACGTTGGTCTCGTTGAGGGCCTTGCCGTCCTGGAGGAACGCGATGCTCGCCGAGACGTCCTGCGTCCAGTCGTTGCGCAATTCCACGGTGACGGTCGTGTCGTCGCCCACGACCGCGTCCGTGGGCGCCGTCATGTTGGCGAGGCGAAGCTCGACGGGGGCGGAGAGGACGCCGACGGATCTCACCGGGGTCTGGGGGGCGAAGGGCGCGACGGTCCACAGCTCGACGCCCGAGTCGTCCATCTCCTCCGCCAGGAAGACGGGGTTCCCGTTGGGCATGACGACCGCGGAGGAGGTCCACGAGGTCGGGCGCTGGAAGGACTCGTCCCACTGGTAGGGCAGCGCGACGGAGGAGCCGTCGCCCATCGCCTCCTGCCAGCGCGTCCTCTGGTTCACGATGTTGGGGAAGAGCCAGACGCGCCCCGCGCCCGCCGCGACGGCCAGGGTGTCGGCGTCCTGGTCGTCGCCGTTGACGCGCCGCGCCTCCCGGACCTGCCCCGTGGAGTTCAGCCTGACGTACCATCCGTCCTGGCTGCCGTAGCCGGTGACGTTCCGCGCCGCGGCGAAGACCGCGTGGATGGTGCCGTCATCGCCCACGACGGGCTCGCCCGCGAGGCGGTCGCCGATGTCGTCGCGCGATCGCACCGCGGACACCTCGGCGGGCGTCGTCCACGTGCGCCCTCCGTCGTCGGATCGCGCAAGGGAGGGCGCGCTGCCCGTCCCGACGTCGAAGAGGAGCATCGCGACCGTGCTGCCGCGCGCGCCCAGGTGGAGCGACGTGCCGCGGCCGTAGACGAAGCTCGCGAGGTTGGTGCCCGACCCGTCCTGCGAGAGGCGGTCGACCGAGACGTCGCTGCCCACGAGGCGGGCCACGAGGGCCGACCCGTCGTGCAGGACCGTCATGCTGCCGTACTGGTAGGCGGCGAGCCCCGCGGCGTCGGGCACGTCCTCGGAGGAGGCCGCGCGGGTGGCGGTGTCCAGCTGCGCGAGGCGCCAGGGCGTGGCGTTCCCGAAGGCGCGGTAGGCGAAGCCCACGCGCCCGTCGTCCAGCTCCGCCATGGCCCAGCCGCCCGGGCCGTCCGCGGGCGTCAGCGTCTGCGGCGGGCCCCAGGTGAACCCGTTGTCGTGGGAGACCTCGACGGTGAGCGCGTGGCCCTCGATCCAGCCCAGCACGAGGTCGCCGGACCGCGTGGCCAGGAGCCGCGGCATGGCCTCGTTCACGTCGCTGGCGTGCGCGGCGGCGGTCGCCTTGGCGGACGTGGAGTCGCCGACCCAGGTGGGGAAGACGGTGGCGTTCTGCCTTGCGCCGCCCGACGTGACCGAGACGGAGAGGACCGCGTCGGCGCGCAGCGACTCGACGGAGAAGCCGTTGTCGCCCGGCTGGAGGGTGAGGTTCGCCATGCGGTCGTTGACGCGCCCCAGGACGCGATCGTCGTGGGACACCTCCAGCACGGCCGTCGCCGGACGGTCCGAGGTCACGTTGAGGTGGAGCGCCGTCCCCTCGCGGTCGATCCGCAGGCCGAGGACCGGGTCCGCCCCCAGGGCCGGAGGCGCGACGCCCACCAGGAGGAGGGCAAGAAGGATGCCGGGGACGACGCGGCGCATGGGCAAGCGGGCAGCCTCCGGGCGGGACTTGAGCCCAGTGGAGGGGTTTTGTCGGGGACGCCCCACCGGCAGGGGTTACACGTCCGGCTCGTCGTCGGCCGCGGCCTTCTTCGAGGCCTTCTTGGCGGGGGCCGCCGCGCTCGCGGCGCCCTTCTGCTTCTCGGCCTCGCTGATGTCCCACGCCTTCAGCGCGTCGGCGAGCTGGTTGATGACGGCGCGGTCGATGGGTAGGGTGCAGCCCCCCTTCTTGTAGCGGGGCTCGCCGTCGCTGCCGTAGAAGCCGCGGGCGAGGCGCAGGTAGGGCGTCGCGCGGTTGCCGTCCTTGACGAGGTTGATGGAGAGCTCCAGGAACTCGCCGCCGTTGTTGAACTCGACGCGTTCGTTGGAGAGCATCTCGAAGTCGGGCATGGGGCGGGCGAGGGGGGCGGCCGCTTAAGGGCTTTCCGGGTCCGCGCAGCGCAAGCGTGATGGCCCCTCCCCCGGCTGCGCGCCTCATGTCCTTCCTCTCGCACCTGGAGTGCGGCAAGTGCGGCGAGCGCCACGACGCGGACGCGCCGCAGAACCTCTGCCGCAAGTGCGGCAAGCCCCTCCTGGCGCGCTACGACCTGGAGGCCGCCCGCGAGACCGTCACGCGCGCGACGTTCGAGAAGGGCCTGGACACCCTGTGGCGCTTCGCGCCCCTGCTGCCCGTGCGCGACCCGCGCCACGTCGTCTCGCTGGGCGAGGGCATGACGCCTTTGCTATCAGGCGGGCGGCTGGGCCTTCCGGGCCTCCTCGTCAAGGACGAGACGGGGAACCCCACGGGATCGTTCAAGGCGCGCGGCATGAGCGCCGCCGTCTCGCGCGCGACCGAGCTTGGCATCCGCCGCTTCGCCGTCCCCAGCGCGGGCAACGCGGGCGCGGCGCTGGCGGCCTACGCGGCGCGGGCGGGCGCGACCGCGGACGTGTACCTGCCCGCCGACACGCCCGCGCCCATCTGGCGCGAGTGCGAGGCCGCGGGCGCCACGGTCCACGCGGTGAAGGGGCTCATCACCGACGCGGCGAAGGAGGTGCAGGCGCGCAAGGACGTCTTCGACGTGAGCACGCTGCGCGAGCCCTACCGCATCGAGGGCAAGAAGACCATGGGCTACGAGCTGGCGATGCAGATGGGCTGGACGCTGCCCGACGTTATCGTGTACCCCACCGGAGGCGGCACGGGGCTCGTGGGCATGTGGAAGGCGTTCGACGAGATGGAGCGGCTCGGCCTCATCGGCTCCGCGCGGCCGCGCATGGTGAGCGTGCAGAGCGAGGGCTGCGCGCCCATCGTGCGCGCGTTCACCTCTGGCGCCGAGCACGCGGAGCCGTGGGAGAATGCCTCCACCAAGGCATGGGGCCTGCGCGTGCCGCGGGCCATCGGCGACTTCCTGATCCTGCGCGCGATCCGCGAGAGCAAGGGCGCCGCCCTCGCGGTGAGCGAGGGCGCCATCGCCGAGGCCAAGCGCGCCTTCGCCCGCGACGCGGGCATGCTCGTCTCGGAGGAGAGCGCCGCGACCCTCGCCGCCGTCCGCGCGATGCGCGACTCGGGCGACCTGCGCGGCGGCGAGCGCGTCGTCCTCTTCGCCACCGGCGCGGCGTGGCCCTACGGCCTGTGACGGGCTGCCGCGCGCGCAACCGCCAAATACCGCCCCGCCCGTGGCCGCGGCATGGAGCTCACCCGCCTGCCCGAGATCCCGTACGACGACGCGCGACGGCTCCAGGACGCGGGCGCGCCCACCGTCGCCGCGCTCGCGTCCGCGAAGGACGTCGCCGCGCTGGCCCACCGCGCCGGCCTCGGCGTGGAGGCGGTCGAAGGATATCGCGCCGCCGCGCGCACGCACGTCGAGCGCCTCATGTCCCGCGCGGGCGTGCAGAGCGAGGCCGACCTCGCCGCGGCCGACCCGCACGCGCTCGCGCAGTCCACGGGCCTCCCCCTCGCGGAGGTGGAGGAGTTCCAGCGCGCCGCGCACGCGGCGCTGGGCCACGTCGCGCCCACCACCGCGCAGACGCACCCCGCCCTCGCGGAGCCGGAGACGCGCCGCATCGAGGTTCAGGGTCCGCCGCCCGAGGCCGGCGCGGACCGCATCGTGCTCGCGGACGGCGCGCCCACCGCGCGCCTCGTGGTGGGCGGCCGCGTGCTGGAGGCGGTCCCCATCGTGACCGGGCGCTTCGTGGAGGACGCGGACGCGGCCCTCGCCCGGGCGGGCGAGCACGGCGTCTTCCTCACGGTGGGCGCCAGCGACGCCATCGCGCGCGTCGAAGGCCAGACGACCGTGGGCCTGCCCATCTTCAAGCTCCGCGCCGAAGGCGGCGAGCAGCGCGTCCGCATCAAGGACATCCGCGAGAAGGGCGCCCCCGCCGCGCCCGCGCCGGAGGCCCCTCCAGCCAAGAAGGGCCTCCTCGGGCGCTTCATGAAGCGCTGAGCGTTCGTCGATCGTCGCGCAACCGCTATCTCCGGCGCGCACCCAACGGCCGGCATGGATCTCACGGCGATCCCTGGCGTGGGCGTTGCGTACCGCGACCGCTTGAAGCAGGCGGGCATCCGGGACGTCGCCGACCTGGCCCGCGCGCCTGACTTGTCAAGCCTCTCCGAGTGGAGCGACATCCCGCCGGCGCGCCTCGCCACCTTCCAGGCCCACGCGCTGCGCCTCCTGGACCGCACGCCCGCGGACGACGACGCGGACCTGGGGATCGTCCTCGACGCGCCGCCCCGCCGCCTGAGGCACGTCCCCCTGGTCGTGCTGCGCAAGGCGGGCATCCGCGTCGTGGCCGCCGTGGGCGCGCTGGGGGCGACGCTGAGACCGGGGCAGAAGGAGAAGAAAGCGGCCTAGGCTCAGATCAGGTTGAGCGCGTTCTCGATGCGGTTCAGCTCGGGGCCCGTGGTGAGCGTGCCCACGGCGGCGCCGAAGGAGTTCGCAAGGAGACCCGCGCCGATGAAGGGCGCGCCGTGGTTCACGGTGCCGATGTCGGCCTCGACCTTGAGCAGGCCTTCGAGGAGGTCAAGCTCCTGGTCGTTGGCCTTGGGGTGGCAGAGGACGCCCTTCTGCGTGACGCACGCCGCGGAGCCCACGGTCTTGATCCCCGCCAGCGTGCCGCGCTCCACGGGGACGCCCAGCACGTCCGAGACCGACTTCTCGGCCTGCTTGGAGAAGTCGGGGTTGAGGAACGCGCCGTGGTCGTTGCAGAGGATGTTGTTGCCGGCCGCGTTGAACTTCCCCGCGACGCGGCCGACCTTGAGGCCGAGCTTCTCCAGCACCGCGATCTCGTCCTCACCGGCGAAGTCGGCGACGACGGCGCCGCGGCTGTTCATGGCCACGACGCTGCCGAGGATGTTGGAGCCGCCCAGGGTCATGGGGACGACGTCGACCTTCAGCGCCTCCTTGAGCTTGAGCTGGAGGTCCTCCGGAACGGACGGAGGCACGAGCGCCACGCGGTCGCTGGCGCGGCCGAACACCCCGACGTAGGGGCTGCCGTTGAGGTCAATCTGAACGAGGGGCAAACGGTCGACGTCCTGGAGGACTCACGCTTCGGGCATGCTGACTTCGACGACGCCGTCGTCGAAGCGGATCGCCTTGACGCGGATGCGCCGGGGCGGCTTCTGGATCCCGCGGGACCAGACGGCTTCGTTGACGGGGTTGTCGATCCAGATCTTGTCCTCCTCGCTCTTCATGTGGCGCGCCAGGAAGATCTTGATCTCCTTGACGGCGCGGTTCGCGCGCTTGCCGCGGGGGGCGAGGGAGGCGTTGCGGAGGGGGATGGTGTAGATGCGCTCGAGTTCAGCCATGGTGATCAGCCCTTCTGCATGTGGCTGCGGCGCCAGTGGTGGCGCTTGGGGTGGTTGGTGAAGCGGCGGTTCGTGCGCTGCATGATCCAGGCAGGAACGCGCCGGTTGCGCTTGTTCGCTGCGGTGAGACGCAGCTTCTTGCCGAGGGACTTGGGCATGAGATTCATCTCCGTTCGATGGTGGTGTCGCGTTGCTTGGGAGCGACCCGCGCCAGGAGCTGGCGAAGGGTCTCGTCGTCGATGCGGCGTTGGACGCGCCCCTGCTGGTAGAGCATGACCAGCTGCTGCTCGAGGCTCTCGGCGACGTCCGGGCGCGCCATGCGCACCCGGGTGAGGCGCTCGCGGGCTTCGGGCTCGAGGATCGCGCGCAGGATCACGTCCCGCTGCGCGGCCTGCTCGGCGCGGGCCGCTTGCGCCTGCTGCTCGCCCGCGGCCTGCTGCTGCAGCTCCGCGAGCTTGCGTCGGCGAAGTTCTTCGAGCTGGGCGTCGTCGTCCATGGTCTCATCGCGTTAGTACTTGGCCAGGCCGGCGATCTGGGCCTGGACGGTCTGGCGGACCTCGTGGGCGCTGTTATCGAGGATGCTGCGGCCCTTGGCGGACACGCGGCGGCCCTCGCCCTTCACGTTCTCCACGAAGCCAGCGCGCTCGAGCTGCTGGAGGCACTCGCGGATCACGGAGCCGGAGCCCTTCTTGGCGCGGTTGGGCTTGCTGCCGCGGTCGCGGCTGCCGCCGAACTCGCTGCGAAGGCGCTCGGTGCCGATGGGGCCCATCACGTACACCTTGCGCAGCACCGCGGCGGCGCGGACGTGCCACCAGTCGGCCTCGACCGGGGGCTTCTCCGCGTGGATGCCGGTGGTGACGAAGGGGGCCCAGGCGGGAGGCACGATGGCCTTGTCGCCCTTGAGCTTGCCCGCGACGCTGCGGATGAGCGCCTCGGCGGGGACATCGTAGACGGTCGTCATGGATCGGGACTCCTTGTCTCTCCCGTCAGGGGTCAGGGTGGGCCCGGAGGTCCAGCCCTGCCGCGTCACGCCTTGCGGCGCGACCGAGGAGCGATCTGGCGCTCCCGGGCGGGGATGCTGCGAAGCGCACGCCCCTATATAAGCCACGCGGCGCCGGGGGTGCGTTCCAAGGCGCCAGCGCGTTCGGCGCTATCGGCTTTCCAGGATGAGACGGTACATTCCCTCGCACGCTTCTTCCTCGGTCTCGAACTCGCCGAGGAGGGTCGCTTCACCTCGCTCCATGTATTGGACGAGCCACCGGCCGGTGTGCCGGGAGCGCCAGATCCGGAAGCCGTACTCCCGCCAACTCTCGTCCAAGGAATACCAGCTGGCGGGCACGCCGGCCGATTGCAGCAGCTCCGCCATACGAAGCCGGTTCATGGCCTGTCTCCTGGTTCCGACAAATCCAACGCCCGCTTCAGCCTGTCCCCAGGACTAGTTGCTCCCGGTCCCCGCGTCGCCCAGGGGGAACCGCGCGGGCTTGCGGCCGCTGGCGGGCTCGGCGTCCTCTCGGGCGAGCACCGAGACGGGGAGCCCCGCGTCGGCGCGGACCTCCAGCGCCTTGTGCATGGCGTCGAAGCTGCGGGCGAACGCGCGGGCCCTGGCGCCCTCGGCGGCCCGCTCCTGGAGCACGTCCTGGACCGCGGAGACGATCTCGGCGAGGCGCACCGGCTTGATGAAGCAGCGGTCGAGGCGCGCCTCGTTGACGCCGCGCTCGGCCAGGTGCGCGTCCGGGTAGGCGGTCATCATGAAGCGTGCGACCTGGGGGTGCAGGACCCGGACGCGCGCCAGGAGGTCGAGCCCCGTCATGCCCGGTATCTGGTAGTCGCTGAGGACGACGTCCACCTGCGCATGGTGCAGGACGCGAAGGGCCTCCTGGGAGCTGCCCGCCGTGAGGACCTCGATCCCGGCCCGGTGGAAGACGGCCTGGAGGACGTCGCGGATGGCGGGCTCGTCGTCGACGACGAGGACGACCGCCGGGGGAAGCGTCAAGGGCGGCATGGGGAACCCCAGTCACCGTGGCGCGCGGGGGGTATTTGGGGGGCCGTCCGCCGCCCCGGGACGGACGCTGCGCTGGCCCGGAAAAAATGAGAAAAGGGGGGCCTCAGGCCCCCGAGGCTCGCCTACGGCTCGACGACGATCAGCCCGTGCATCTCCGGGTGGAGCTTGCAGTAGTAGGGCAGCGCGAAGGAGCCGTCGGGGAGCGCCTTCGCCGTCGCGCAGGTGGAGGTCGTGGGCACGCCGCCGACGTCGTAGGTGGCCTGGAGCTCGCTGCCCACGATGGTCAGCGTCACGGGCGTGCTGGCCGCGGTGTTGCTGTACGTGACGCGGAAGCACGTGTCGGTCACCTGGATGCCGGAGCCGTCGGCGTTGACGTGCGTGATGTCCAGGGCGGTCCACGAGACGGTGGAGCCGCTCGTGACGATGGCGACCGGCGTCACGAAGCCGAGGGCCGAGCCCTGGAGCCCGCACGGGTTGGCGCAGGTGGCGGGGACGGCGGCGATGGAGAGGCCGGAGACGGCCAGCAGGGCGAAGAGGGGAAGGGTCAGACGCATGGGGATCACCAGAGGTTGAGGTTGAGGTCGAGAGGGGTGTTGACGTCGGCGCCCGCGACCCAGACGGCGTTGTCCTGGGCCTGCGAGGGGCCGCCGATGTACGTGTCGGCGCCGCCGACGTCGAGGTAGTCGCCCACCACGTTGCCGCCGTAGCCGTTGATGTCGATGAGCGTGGAGCCGCCGGCGAGCACGCCGCGGCCCTGCATGACGGAGCCGCCGGCACCGTTGGCGTTCATCTCGTGGTGGTCGTTGCCGCCCACGTCGATGAACAGGCCGTAGGCAGCGCCGATGCCGCCGAAGCCCTCGTTCATGGTGTGCGCCTGGTAGGGGCTGATGGAGGTGCCCTCGTACCAGTCGTCGCCGCCGAGGTCGAGGAAGACGCCGGCGCCGCCGAGGCTGCCGGTTCCATACTCGCAGTTGAGCAGGGGGTTGATCCACGGGTTCGTCGCGTGGTCCGTGACCTCGTACTCGTCGTTGCCGCCGTCGTCCACCATGACGCCCAGGCCCGCGAAGGCGCCGAAGCCCATGGCGTAGAAGTCGGTGGTGACGCCCTCGTCGTCGGCGTAGTACGTGTCGGCCGCGCCGCCCTGGTCGACCAGGACGCCCGTGCCGCCGTAGAAGCCGGTGCCGTCGGTGTAGATGCCCTCGAAGCCGGCGCCGTTGGGGATGCCCAGGCCGTGGCTGAGCCACTGGTCCCAGCCGCCCGCGTCGGCGCTGATGCCCACGCCGCCCAGCCCGCCGAAGCCCTGGCCGAACTCCCAGATGCTCTCGCCCGTGCTCTGCACGTTGAGGTCGTAGACGTCGTTGCCGCCGGTGTCCAGCAGGAGGCCGTAGCCCGCCTCGCCGAAGCCCTGCGCGCCGCCGTCCACGTACTGGAAGAAGGGGAAGCCGCTGCTGCGCGTCATGGTGGAGTGGTACTGGTCGTCGCCCGCGACGTCGTAGAGGACGCCCAGGCCGCCCAGGATGCCCGCACCCTGCGCAAGGCTGGGCGCGCCGTTGTACGTGTACACGTCGTTGCCGGCGAGGTCCAGCGCGACCGCGACCGCGAGGCCGTTGCACACCGCGAACTCGTCGGTGAGGTCGGGGCACGCCGCGGCGGTGCGGACGTTGTAGTGGTCGTTGCCCGCGGGGTCCACGACGAGGATCGGGTCCTGGCCCGAGTACGTGTCGTCGCCGGTGCTGCCGAGGATCACGAAGCCGAAGGGGTCCTTGAAGATCGGCGTGGAAGTGCGGGGGAACGCGGGGACCGCCTGGCGGAACGCGTTCATCGCCGCGACGAGGCCGTCGGCGCGCGCCACCATGGCGTCGCGCTGCTCGGCCGTGAGCAGGGGCGCGCGGCTTGTGAGCGGGTCCGAGACGCGGGCCTTCACGTCCTTGGCGATGGGAAGCTGGCCCTCGTAGGCGTCCGCGACGGCCTTCACGAGGTCCGCGAAGGGCCCGCGCACGTCGGCGGGCACGGCCGCGGCGCGCGCGGCGAGGTCGGCGGCGTCCGCCGGGTGGCCCGCGAGGGCGTCCAGGCGGCCCACCTGGGCCGCGAGGTCCGCGTGCGCGGCGGGCGCGGGGGCGCCCAGCGCCGCGAGGCGCGCGGGCGAGGCCACGCGCGTCCAGTCCGCGGGCGAGCGGCCGTTGAACGAGCCGTGCAGCGACGCCTGGGCGTTGGCCACGGGGTCGGAGCCCGTCTTCGCCGGGACGGACCAGAGGGCGGAGACGGCGGGGTCCGCCGCCAGCTCACCAAGGGTCCTGTAGTCGTGGGCGCTCGCCACGGGCGTCCTCAAGCCCATGGCGGCGCCGAGTCCTGCGGTGGTGACTAGCGCGATCAGAATGATAGCAGCTGCGCGTCGCAAGCGTGTGCCTCCGAGGACGGAGCCGCCGCGCTCGCTATGTAGCTCTGGCTACAAACTTGAATCCAATGTCAAAAATCCTCCAAGCCTCGCTTGTGGCGAGGCGGGCGGTAGAAGAGCGCGGTGTGGCCGCGCACCTCCACCAGGCGGACCCGGGCGGCGGCGGCCAGCTGCTTCGCCAGGTCCTTCGCGTCGGCGTCCTCCCGGGCGCCGCGGAGGATGCGGACCTTGATCAGGGGCTCGCGCTCCAGGCGCTGCTGAAGCTCCTTCACCACGCCCTCGCTGACGCCCTCCTTCCCCACCTGGAAGGCGACGGGAAGGGTTTGCCCGCTGGCGCGCAGGGCGGCGAGGTCATGGCTCGTCAGGTCGGCCATGGGCCGCCGATGCCGGTCCCCGTGATAAGACCTTCCGCCGCACGCGCCCGCACGCCAGGCACGTCGTGACGCGCCGCCCCTCCCGGACGCGCACGCGCGACGTGACGCCCGGCTGGAGGAACGCGAAGCAGCCGCGGCACACCCGCGAGTCGAGGGCCAGGCCGCGAAGCTGGTAGCGCGTCTTCACCCGCCACGCCAGCTGCGCGTAGCGGTCCGCCCGGTCTCGGCGCCCCGCCCGCAGCGCCTCCTGGGCCAGGTCGACGAGCCGCGCCACGCGCTCGCGGGCGACGTCGCGCTCCTCGCCCTTGTTGCGCCGGACCACGCCCCGCAGACGCGCCCGCGCCGGATGAGCCCTCCGAGGGCGCCCACTCCCCCGAAGCTTTCATAGAGGGGCAGAACTTCTCGCGCCACCCCCTGAGGATGACTCAGGCGTCTTTGCGGACGTCGCCTAGCCCGGTATGGCGCGGCACTGGAAATGCCGTGTCTGAAAGGACCCGGGAGTTCAAATCTCACCGTCCGCGCTTCCTTTGCCCACGCAGGGTGCTGCATTCACCTCAGCGTGATCGTCGTGTCCGCCCCGTAGGTGGGGGGCGTCCGGAAGTCGGCGTCCAGGGGGGCGCCCGTCTCGGGGAGGAGCGTCATCTGGACAGGCTGGCGGGGCGCGAGGGGCGCGCCAAGCTGGAGCTGGAGCCGGACGAGGTCGCCCGCGAAGAGGACGGCGCTGTGGTTCGTTCCGCGGATCCACGAGGTCGAGAAGCCGGGCGCTCCGTAGGAGTACGTGGCGACGTGCGTGCCGTCAGAGACCCGCAGCAGGAGCCTCGTGAGGTCCATGGGGGGCGCGCCGGCGGCAAGCTCCAGGTGGACCTCGACGGCGTCGACGTCCGCGCCCGTGCCGTTGCGCGCGCCGTAGACGCCCACGATCCGGAGGTTGGAGGACACCTCCGCGGTGGCCTCCTGGCCCGTGCTCTGGGCGCGCGCCTGGAGCGTGCCGGTCGTGCCGATGAGCACGGCCGCGGCGACGGCGGCCACGAGCACCATGGCGATGAAGACGATGAGGGTGCCGACGCCGACCTCGGCGCGGTCCGTGGGGAAGGGGCGGTTGCTGTTCAGCGCATCACCGCGCCCCCCGTCGGCGCCGCGAAGGGATGGCCCCCTCGCGACCGCACAAAGGGACGCGGCCGGATCACCGCAGCGTGACGGTGGTGTCGGTGCCGTAGGTGGAGGGCGTCTTGAAGTCCGCGCTGACGGGCGAGCCCGTCTCGGGGACCAGGGTCACCTGCACGGGAGTGCGCGGCGGCACGAGGGTGCCCAGGTTGAACGACAGCTCGACCAGGTCGCCGCTGGTCATGACGCCGCTGTTGTTGGTGCCTCGGATCCACGACGTGGAGAAGCCCGGCGCGCCGTAGGAGTAGGTGTAGACGTTGGTGCCGTCCGAGTAGCGGATGATCAGCTTGGTCAGGTCCATGGGCAGGGCGCCGGCGGAAAGCTCCGTCTGCGTCTTGATGGTGTAGACATCGACGCTCGTGCTGTTCCGCACGCCGTAGACGCCGGTCACCTTGAGGTTGGACGCGACCTCCTGGGTCGCCTCCTTGCCGGTGCTCTGCGCCCTCTGCTGCAACGTGCCAGTGGTGTTGATGAGCACGGCGGCCGCGACCGCGGCCACGAGGACCATCGCGATGAACACGATGAGCGTGCCCACGCCGACCTCGGCGCGGTCGGAGCGGTGGAAGACCCGGCGTGACGTCATGGGAATCGCGTGCCCGCCACCGCAGGACCCCGACATGATGGGTTGTCTGTCAGATTGGGCAACGATCTCAGGCAAGAGGGGGAGCGTGGAGTTGGAAGGAGGAAAGGGAAAAGAAGGGGCCGCCGCCGGGGGGCGACGGCCCGGGGCGCCGCTTCAGCGCAGCGTGATGGTCGTGTCCGTGCCGTAGGTCGAGGGCGTCTTGAAGTCCGCGTTGACCGGGCTGCCGGTCTCGGGGATCAGGACGACCTGGACGGAGGTGCGCGTGGGCAGCGTGGTGCTGATCAGGTTGAACGACAGCTCCACGAGGTCGCCGCTGGCCATGACGCCGCTGTTGTTGGTGCCGCGCACCCAGGTGGGCGAGAAGCCGCTGGGGCCGCCGTAGGCGTAGGTGTTGACGGTGCTGCCGTCGGAGTAGCGGATGATCAGCTTGGTCAGGTCCATGGGGAGCGCGCCCGCCGACAGCTCGACCTGGCTCTTGACAGTCCAGATGTCGTGGCTGGTGTCGTTGCGCACGCCGTAGACGCCCGCGACCTTCAGGTTGGACGCGACCTCCTGGGTCGCCTCCTTGCCGGTCGACTGGGCGCGCTGCTGGAGGGTGCCGGTGGTGTTGATCAGCACCGCGGCAGCCACGGCCGCGACGAGGACCATGGCGATGAACACGATGAGCGTACCGACGCCGACCTCGGCGCGGTCGTTCACGAACTTCTGGTTGGCCTTCATGGGTTTGGTCACCTGAGGTGAGGTCGCGCCTTGGACGTATTTCAACGGGTAGGTGGAGGCTGTTTCGGCGAGCCTGCGAGGCCGCCGGAGGCTTCAAGACCGGCTTCCGGCGCGCCCCCTTGGGGCCCCCTCAGGGCGCCTGCGTGTCGCGGGACGCCAGCAGGGCGTCGACCTCCGCGAGGGCGCGCTCGGCCAGCTTGCGCGCGGCGCGGTGGTCCAGGCGGCGCGTCCAGAGCGCCAGGAGGCCCGGCCCGCCCAGGCCCAGCCTGCCGCCGCTGGCGTTGGGGTGGCCCCCTCCGCCGAACGCCTGCGCGACGGTGTGGCACACCGGGACGTCCTTGCGGCTGCGCAGGCTGAAGGCGCCCGTGGGCTTGACCAGGATGGAGAGGTCCGCGCCCTTCTCCTCCAGCGCGTGCAGCGTCTCGTTGGTGGGGACGCGGCCGTAGGCGAGGCCGATCCTCGCGCGCTTGCCGCGCACGATGCGGCTGCGCTTCAGGGCCCAGCGCACCAGCTCCGCGTTCTCCTTGCGGTCCTTCGCGGCCCACCGCTCCAGGGTCGCGTCCACGATGGTCCGCTTGCGCAGGAGGTGGCGGATCCAGCGCTCGCTGCCGGCCTCGACCACGGCGTGGAAGAGCGTGATGCTGCGCGGGTCCTGCCGCAGCCACAGGTCGTGGTCGCGCGCGACGGCGGCCAGCTCCGCGGCCCACTTGTCGCCGGGGAGGAGCGCCTTCTGGACGAGGGAGGCGCCCGACTCCTGCGCGCTGAAGTCGACGGTGAGGTCGCACCCCGCGCGGAAGGCGTCCAGGTCCACGCCCTCCCACTGCTTGTGGTGGTGGTCGCGCCACGCGACGCGCCAGCCGTCCTCGGCCAGGTTGCGCAGCGTCTCGGCGGCGCGCTGCCCCTCGCCGCGCTGGAGAGAGAGGTCGCTGATGACGAGCCCGCGCGCGCGGCTGGGGACGCGCGTGAGCAATTCTAGCGCGTCCACCGTCTCGTGCGGCTCCAGGAAGATCGTCTCCACCGCGCCGTCGCCGTAGGCCGCGCGCACGAGCACGTCGCACGTCGCGCCGTCCATGCAGTCGCCGTGCGTGAAGTGGACGATGGTGCTGGCGGCGTAGGCCTTGCGGTAGAACTCCCGCTCGAAGCGCCAGTCCTTGTACGCGCCCGGCCGGAAGAACGACGGGGGCGGGAGGCCAGGCAGCACGCCCGCGGAGTCCCGGGGCGGATTCAAAAGGGTTCCGGGTCGAAGGCGGAGCCCTCAGGCCGCGTGCGCGTCTCCAGGGGCCGCCACCGGGCGCGCAGGCTGCCCCGCGAGGGCGCGCGCCCGCGCGACGGCGTCGGGGAACGTGGGGAAGACGTTCTCGGGCCCGACGCGCGCGAGGAGGCCGAAGCGCCCCATCTTGGCGCGCGTCTCGTCGGGCACGTGGGAGAGGAGCACCCACTGGCCGTTGCGGTGCAGGCGCTCCACGGCGCGCTCGAAGGTGCGCAGGCCCGTCTCGTCGATGGCGGTCACGCTGTTCATGCGGAACACGATGACCTTGAGGCTCTTGAGGTCCGCGCGCTCGAAGGTCTGCGTGAAGCGGTTGGCGGCCCCGAAGAAGAGGGGGCCCCGGATCTCGTACACGAGCACGTCCTTCTCCAGGCCTTCGAGCCCCCTGCGCTCGGTGCCGGTCCACTCGGGCTCGCCCACGAAGTTCGTCATGTCCACCATGCGGCGGATGAAGAGGAACGCCGAGAGCACGACGCCCACGATCACGGCCTCCACGAGGCCCGACCAGACGACGACGAACGTGGTGACGAGCATGACGGCGGTGTCGCTCTTGGGCGCCTTGTGGGCCTCGAAGATCGCGCGCCACTCCACCATGCCGAAGCCTGTCGTGAGCAGGATGCCCGCGAGGACCGCCAGCGGGATGTACGTCGCGAGCCCCGCCGCCAGGAGCACGATGGCGAGGAGGATGATCGCATGCGCCATGCCCGAGAGGCGGCTGCGCCCGCCGTTCTTCACGTTGACCATGGTGCGCACCGCGGCGCCGCACGCCTGGTTCGCGCCCAGCGCGCCGGCCGCGGCGTTGGCGACGCCCTGCGCGACGAGCTCGCGGTTGCCGCGCGTCTTGTTGCCCACGACGGCGTCTGCGAGCACGCAGGTGAGGAGCGTGTCGAGGCTGCTGATGGCGGCGAGGCCCAGGGCGCCCACGACGAGGTCGCGGGTCCACTCGGGGTGCCGCGCGAAGAGGCCGAGGTCCAGCGCGAGGTGCGGGAGGCCCTGCGGCAGGGGCTGGATGTGGCGCACGCCCGCGAGGGCCGGAAGGAGCGTCGCGCCCAACGTGAGGACCACCAGCGCCAGCAGGCTCCCGGGGACCTTCTTGAGAAGGCCCGCGACGCCGCGGTCGGGCGCGCGGCGCATGAGGCGCGGATAGAGCCACGTCACGGCGAACGCCAGGGCGCACAGCAGCGCGGCGACGTAGACGACGCCCGGGGCGCGGCCTGATAGCATGTCGAGGAGGCCGCGCCAGTAGTCGTACCCCGCGGCGGGCTCGCTGGGCGCGATCACGTACTGGAGGCCGCTCCAGAGGATGATCAGCGCGATGCCGTTCATGAAGCCCGTGACCACCGGGTACGGGATGTACTCGATGACGCGCGCGAGGCGGAGGACGCCGAAGAGGACCTGGAAGAGGCCGGAAAGCGCGACGGCCAGGAAGCCGAAGAGGATGGCGTCGCCGCTGGCGAAGCCGCCGTGCGTCGCGACGAGGCCCGCGGTGAACACCGCGAGGACGCCCGTGGGGCCCGTGATGGCGTAGCGGGCGCCGCCCAGCATCGCCGCGAGGAAGCCCGCGACGATGGCGCTCCAGAGCCCGGCCGCGGGGCCGTAGACGGGGCCGAACGCGATGAGGCCGAACGCCAGCGCGAGGGGCAGCGCGACCACGGCCACCGTGAGGCCGGCCAGCAGGTTCGGCACGGGGTCCGCGAAGGTCTCGCGGACGTCCTCGCGCAGGGCTCGGAGGAAGGGGCGGCGCGCGGTCTCAGACGTGGGGGATCGCCAGGCCCCCGCATCTCCCTGGGTGACGTAAACCTTCGCGGAAAGCCGAAGGGACCGTTCGATGATCGCGAAACGACCAAGGGGGGTTCGGGGGGCGAAGCCCCCTGACGTGAAGGAACGTCGAGCAGACGACTGAAACGTCAGGGGGGCGAGCCCCCCTGAAACCCCCCCTTTTTGCCGCGCTGCGGCGCGGCCGGACGACGCCCGACGCCTTAGACGGTGGCCGAGAACCCGCACGAGGGGCAGGTGACCGCCAGCGGGCGGACGCCCTCTGCGGAGAACTCGTTCGAGCAGGAGGGGCAGCGCAGCGTGATGCGCTCCGGCGCGGGCGCCTCCATGGGGAGGGGAGCTTCCACCAGGCCCTCGATGGCGGGGATCTCCACCTCGTGGCGCGCGGGCTCCGGGGCGGGGGGAGGCGCGCTGCGGGCGCGGAAGGAGAAGAGGGTGCCCGACGAGGCGGCGCCCTCCACGGCGGGCGCCTCGCGCTTGCCCTTGCGCGCGGGGAGGCTGAACGAGAAGCGCTTCTTCTGCGGGGGCTCGGCCACGGTGGGCGGGGCCTTCGCCTCCGCGAGGCCGACCTCGGTGAGCTTCAGCGCGTCGTGCTGGAGCGTCTGGCGCTTCATGCGCTGCGCGCGGGCGGCCATGATGGCACGGCCCCACGCGGAGACGAGGATGCCGCCCAGCGCCACGACGCCACCCGCGAGCGCGACGTACGCGTAGGTGATGTCGTACACGCGCGTGCCGCTGTAGGCGTACATCGCGATGAGGAGGCCGACGATGGACAGGCCGAGGCCGATCCACACCGACACGTGCGTCGCGGGCTGGGCCCGCTTCTGCGCCGTGGCCACGGGGGCCGATCCTGCGTCCCCGCACATCAAGCTTGTTGGGCCGACGTGCGGGCGAGGAGCGCGCGCAAGGCGTCAGCCACCACGGCGTCGGGCGCGCGCGAGGCGTCGATCCTCGCGAAGCGCCGGGACTCCTCCTTGGCGAGGCGCAGGTAGTTGGCCCGCACGCGCTCCAGGAGGTCGCGGCGCTCGAACTTCTCGGCGGCACCGCGCTGGCTCACGCGCCGCAGCGCGGTCTCCACGTCCACGTCGAAAAGGAGCGTGAGGTCGGGCTTGAGGTCGAACGCCATCTCGGTGTCCTGGAGCCACGTGACCGCGTCAAAGCCCGGCTTCGAGAGGAGCGCCCCCTGGTACGCGAAGGTGGAGTCGCTCCAGCGGTCGCTGAGCACCAGGGCGCCCCCCGCGACCTCGGCCTCGACGTCGAGGGCGTGCTGCGCGTGGTCCGCCATGAAGAGGAGCGCCTCGCTCCAGGGGTTGAGCGACTCCCTGAACCCGCGGCGCACGGCCTCGCCCAGCCAGGTGCCCGTGGGCTCCGCGCGCTCCTTCACCACGAGGCCGCGCCCGCGAAGGGCCTGCGCCACGGCGCGCAGCGCGGTGGACTTGCCGCTGCCGTCGATGCCTTCGAACGTGACGAGGAGGCCGCGGGCCACGAGGTCGCAGCGCGGGGCGGGCGGATAAGCGGCGCGGGCCAAAATCCTAAAGACCGACCCCCCGCTGCCCGCCCCAGAGGGACCGCGCGATGAAGCTCCTGCACAAGGGCAAGGTGAAGGAGGTCTACGCCTTCGGCGAGGACAAGCTGCTCTTCAACTTCACCGACCAGATCTCGGTCTTCGACAAGATCATCCCGACGCTGGTCCCCAAGAAGGGCGAGGCCCTCTGCCGCACCGCGGCCTACTGGTTCGAGGAGACGAAGGCGCTCGGCCTCGACACGCACTTCCTCGGGCTCCAGGACAACGACAAGATGCTGGTCAAGCGCCTGCGCATCATCCATGATTCTGCGCAGATCACGCCCAAGACCGTCTCGTTCTTCATCCCGCTGGAGGTCGTCTGCCGGCACTACCTCGCGGGCTCCATGCACGACCGCGTGAAGTCCGGCGAGGCCACCGCCGAGCAGCTTGGCTTCCCCAAGGGGCACGCCCCCAAGTACGGCGAGAAGCTCCCGCGCCCGCACATCGAGTTCACCACCAAGCTGGAGGCCACCGACCGCCTGCTCTCCGAGGGCGAGGCGCTCAAGCTCAGCGGCCTCACCGAGGCGGAGTTCAAGGACCTCAAGGCCGCCGTCCTCAAGATCGACGAGCGCATCGCGCGCAACGCCGAAGCGCGCGGCCTCATCCACGTCGACGGCAAGAAGGAGTTCGGCATGAACCACGAGCGCGCGCTCATGGTCGTCGACACCTTCGGCACGCCCGACGAGGACCGCTGGTGGGACAAGAAGCTCTACGAGAACGAAGGCAAGACCGTGGAGCTGTCCAAGGAGATGGTGCGCCAGCACTACCGCGACATCGGCTACCACGAGAAGCTCTACGCCGCGCGCAAGGCCGGGCATGTGGAGCCCCCCATTCCTGCGCTTCCGGACGACGTCACGCGGAAGGTCACTGCGCTCTACGTCGACCTCTACGAGAGGCTGACGGGGAAGGCGTGGTAGGGACCTGACGGGCAACCTCGTGGGGAACAAATGGGGCCCTTTTGTTCCCCAGGGTTTATGCCGTGAGGGCGCCCATGGGCATTCCATGGCGAAGTCCGCCGAGCTGAAGGTCCGGATCGAGTCCGATCTCCTGGCGGAGGTCGAAGGGCTTGCCGCCGAGATGGGCAAGAGCAAGAGCGAGGTCGTGCGCGCGGGCATCCTCGCCCTCGTGCAGCAGCGCGAGAAGCGCGCCGCGCTGGATGCCCTCAAGGAGATGGCCAAGGAGGACAAGCCCCTCCGCAAGGGGAAGGGGGCCAAGCTCCGCTTCCGGCTCCAGTAGGATGGCTCCATGGCCGTCGTCATCGACACGAACGTCCTCTGGCACCCCGAGGTCCTCGACCTGCTGGAGGATGAGGACGTCGTCGTCCCCGCGCTGGTCTTCCTGGAGCGCAGCCGCCAGCTTCGCCAGCGCGGCCGCGACCCGGACGACCTCCTCCGCAACCTGGAGCGGCTGGGCTGGCGCGTCGAGCCCTTCGACGTGGAGCACGCCTACCGCAGCGCCCTGCGCGCGCCCTTGGACGACAAGGCCTGGATCAAGCTCGCCCGCGACGCCATCATCGCCGGGCACGTCGGGCCGGGGGACGTCCTGTGGACCTTCAACGCCAAGGATTTCCGGGCCCTCGGCGTCGCAAAGGAACGGGTTGTGGACCTGACGCGGAGCCCGCGATCGTAGACCTGTGGCTCTTGGCTTGGCAAACTACCCGACAGCCTCGAACTCCACCGTCCGGTTCACGTAGACGTCCATGAGCCGGTTCAGCAGTTCGTCGTAGGTCTCTCCCTTTTTGCCCAGCGCCCGCAATCGGTCCCGGGTCGCCTTGGTGAGCGGAACCGTGGTGATCTCGCCCATGTTCCCCAGGGCAGAGGCGATTTGACAGTTATGAGTTTCTATCGTTGCCTTATAGAATCGCGCCCGCGCAGTGGCGGATCGGTTCAAAAGCCACTCCGGAAGGTTGAATAGCGCCCGTCGTGTCCAGCGGAAGCGTCCCCTCAACGAGGGAGGTTGCCCCATGCTTGGCCGTCAGCGCCTGCTCGCTGCTTGGATCACCGGTCTCGTCGCAGTCTCCGGCACGGTGGCCCTCCTTCCCCTGGCTTCCGCAAGCGACATCTCCGCCCCGACCCCGGATGGGATCGCGATCTTTGTCAACGGAATCGAGTCGACTCCCTCCGCCCAGCAGCAGGGAAAAATCGGGACTTCGATTTCATTCGCGATCTATGGCAATCTGACCTTCAACACCGCCACGCAGTGCATCACAGGGAGTCCACAGTTCAACGCGAGCGCCGACCTTTCGGCATTTGATCCGACTCTCGGACCCAACGCGGTCTTCAGCGTGCCCAGTCCGCCCCCGTCTGATCCAGCCGGGACGGCAATGGTGACCTACCATATTGTCGCAACCAAGACGATCACGGTCACAGCAGGGAGCAAGGACGGTCTCGCGACCGGCTTCCGTGGATACATCACCGCCAGGTGCACCGCGGACGCCGGCGGGACTCCTGTGCCCCATTCTGCCGGCATCGATTCCACCGACAAGGTTTTTCTCGACAACGCAAAGCCGTCGCTCTCGCTCGTTCCGTCCGTGCAGAGCGGCCGAGGAGGGGCCGGATCGGTCTTCACGCTGAGCCTATCCAGCATCTCCTCCGACATTGATAGCTACAGCTTCGATCTCAAGGACCTCCTTTCAACGTCGCCGACGACGGTTTCGGGCGCAGGCCTCCCGTCGTCCTCCCTGGGCCCGTTCACGTTGGGAGAGACTGACAAGCAGAATCCTCAGGTCACCGTGAGCCTGACCGACACCCACGGCAACTCGAACTCGCTCACGTTCCCCGCCACCGGCCTGGACTCCCACCGCCCCGCCGCGATCTCGCCGACCGCGACCCCGAAGCCCGGTCCTGCCGTGCAGGTGAGCTGGGTCCCGTTGGCGACGGACACGGACGCGGACAACGTCTCGGTCGTCGTCAAGGATCTCGCCACGGGCGTCTCGTCGAGCCCCATCCTCTGCGCCCAGAACGGCCCCGCCAACGGTTGCACGAAGACCTCGGACCGGAACTCGGGCCTCATCGTCTACAACCTCTCTTCCACGGCCTTTGCCTGGCAGACGCTCCATGACTACGGATTGACGCTGACCACCGTGGATGCCGTCGGGAACACCGGTGGAAGCGTCATCCAGAGCGTCAGCACCCTCAGCAACCCCTCTGCCAACGTGCAGTACACCCCCGGCGCGACCCGCGGCATCGGCAGCACGTTCCAGCTTCAGATGGTGAACGCCAACTCGCAGACCGCGCGCGTCGACGTGGACGTCTCAAGCGTCTCGAGCCAAGGCGTCATCCCCGTCGGCACGACGCCCGTCAACGTCACCGTCACGCCGCACGGCTCGCCCCCGTCCATGACGGCGCAGGTGGTCGGCGCGGACGTCAACAATACGCCCGTCAAGCTCTCCACCCGCATCGTCGACGCCTCCGGCAACGACGTGACGGCCTCCCAGCTTCCCGACCCCGTCGCCCCCCTGGCGACGAACCTGACCGCGGTGCCGCGCCCCGGTGGCTCCATCACGGTGTACCTCAAGCCGGCGGCGTCCGACGTTGATATCAATGGCTTCGTCGTCGCCAGCTCGCCCTCCATCGGCAACGGCACGCTCTACCTGCCCGCCACGTCGTCCAACGTGTCGGGCGGCGTCTACTACTGGAACTTCACGCCCGACCTGCTGACCATGGGCACGACCTACACGTTCACCGCGCACGCCAACGACAACGCGGGCAACGCGGGCGCGCTCTCGCCCTCGGCCTCGACGCGCGCGGCCGTCATCCCCATCCTGCTCCAGCTCAACGCGGTCCCCGTGGCGGGTTCCTTGATGCCGACCCTCAGCGGCAGCGTGCTCGGCAGCGGCAACGACGGCGTCAACGTCGCGGTGACGAAGGTCGTGAACGGCGTCACCAACTACTGGACGTGGACCTCCGGCAACGCCTTCCAGACGACGCCCTTCACGCGGGAGCTCGCGGTGTCGGGCGGCTCGTTCCTCGCCACCAACCTCACCGCGCTCACGGCCGAGGGCAGCTACGCGATCACGGTCACGGCCTACGACAGGTCCGACCCCGCGACGCTCGTGGACTCGCGCGCCTCGTCGTTCACCCTCGACCACACGAGCCCCGCGCTCACGCCCGAGGTCAGCGGCTCGGGCGTCAAGAACGGCTACGCCGACGGCGGGCCCGACCTCGCCTCCATCCAGGCGCAGGCCACGCAGATCAAGCTCAACGCCACCGCGACCGACGCCGGGGGCTCGGGCCTCTCGGCGTTCCGCTACGCCATCGTGGACGCCAACACCGTCCCCGTCACGGGCATCGACGGCCTTCCCGTGGTCTTCACGTGCCCCGGCCCCTTGTGCGACGACCTGAGCGCGGCGCCCCTCGTCGCGGGCCAGGCCGGCTTCGCGGGCACGTTCGGCCTCCGCGTCAACGACCTCCTGCCGGGCACCTACGAGATCAACGTGTCCGTCGTGGACCGCGCGGGCAACTCGCCCGCGAGCGCCACCACGCTGAAGGACTCCTTCACGCTGGCGCCCCGCGTCGCCATCGACGCCAACAACCCGCCCATCGCGGACGACGCGGGCAACCTGCTCGTCCACCCGCTGGCGGCGTTCGACGCCACGCACACCTTCGACGGCCGGACCACGTGCAGCGGCACGACGTGCGGCGTCTCGCAGGTCACGCTCTTCGCGCGCACCCGGGGCGGCGACCCCGGCGACCACGGCCAGCAGATCGGCGACTCCGTCTACCTGCCCAGCAGCGCGAACCCCGTGCCCTACGACGCCGGCGGCCGCACGCCCGCGCCGCTCTACTTCGACTACTTCCAGGGCTCGGTCAGCCTCGGCGGCCTCGACCGGAACACCACCGAGGTCCGCGCCCAGGCCACCGTGACCCTCGCGGACCAGAGCACGTCCACGGCGTTCTCCAGCTGGACGTCCATCGTGCCCGTGACGAACCCCGCGAGCATGTTCTTCGTCTACCCGTCCAACGGCACGGTGAACATGACCAACGCGGCGCCGGACGTGGGCTTCTCGGTGCGCCTCGACCGCCCCAGCCTCCAGGCGACGCCGAAGATCAACTACACGCTCTTCAACGCGGTCACGCAGAAGTACTACACGCTCTCGGGCGCCGCGGTGAGCCCCGTGGGCGGCCTGCCCCCCGCGATCGCGAACGTGAGCGTCCCGCTCACCGAGGCCGACGGGGACTCCACGTTCTTCTTCAACTGGACCCTGGGCGGCGTGCTGCCCCCGGGCAACTACTACGTCAACGCCAGCGCGTGGGACGGCCAGACCGGCGCCGCCATCGGCGCCGCCGCCTCGGCCCACTTCGGCGTGCAGGACCAGGCGCCGCAGGTCCTCGTCGACGTGACGCCCCCGTACTCCGACTGGCCCACCAAGGCGACGCTGGATTCTGCGGGCACGACGTATGCGCCTCGCGTGTTCAACGTGACCGTGCGCATCGTGCACGGCTATGCGCACCTCCCCTCCAGCGGCGTCACGGGCGTCCTGGGCCTCAACAACGTGACCACGCCCTACGCGGACCCCGCGACGTACCGCATCGCCCTGCGGGACTTCCGCGACGAGACGCCGCTCCAGTCGGTGGCGCTCTTCCAGGTGGCGCTCCCCGCCTCGGCGCGCGACGCGGCGGCGTTCCTCCTGCAGTTCAACGCCTCGACCGACTCCGCGGCCCTCTTCGGCGACGCGGCCAACGGCACGTCCACCAGGATCGTCCACCTGGACGCCTCGCCCCCCGTGCCCTCCGTGCTCCTCGCGGACACGCAGGCGACGGCGGCGCACTTCGGCGGGGCCTCCGACGAGCTTCGCATCATCGGCGTCTCGCAGGACGCCTCGTCGGGCACCTCCAAGGTGGAGGTCAACCTCTACGACGTCACGCACGACAAGACGTTCGTGTGGGACGCGGACCCCAACGGCGCCTGGGTCGCGGGCGACGTCGCGTCGTACATGACCAGCGACCTCGTCCACCCGGGCAACGGCATCGGCGGCGTCATCTCCAACCTCACCGTGCGCAACGTGTGGGTCCAGCACCTCGCGCGCCAGGGCGGCGTCGACCAGGCGCTCTTCACGGTCAACGACTCGACCCGCGCGCGCTCCGACGCCAACGGCGTCGACAACGGCAACCGCTACAACCCCATCGGCCTCGACCCCGGCGCGCTCTACCGCGTGCGCGTCCGCGCGACGGACCTCATGGGGCTCTCGAACACCACCGAGACGACGCTGCGCATCGACGCCATCGCCCCCGTCCTGGCGACCCCCTTCACGGTGCCCAGCTTCGGCGGCTGGATCCCGGGCTCCGGGCCCTTCATCCAGACGACCAACGTGTCGGACAACGCGTGCATCGCCCGCGTCGTGCTCCACGGCGTCTCGCCCCTCACGAACTCGAGCTACGCGGCCAACTTCACGCCCCCCGGCGGGTACTCGTGCAACGCGTACCACAACAACGTCGTCTCCCAGTGGAGCGTCAACCTCCAGGACTGGCCGCTGCTGCGCTACGAGCCCGGCGTGTGGACCTACTGGGTCGAGGCGCTGGACGGCGCGGGCAACAACGTCACGAGCGGGACCGTGCAGGTCTACGTCCGCGACGACCAGCCCCCCGTCTCCACCGTGCAGCTCCAGCCCGCCATCATCGGGCAGGGCAGCACGACGCGCATCGTGGCCCACGTCACGGACAACTGGCGCGTGGGCAGCGTCACGCTCTCGGTCTACCCGCAGGGCAAGACGACGCTCCTGAAGCGCATCGCCATGGCGGGCGACCCCAACAATCCCCCCGACGCCAACGGCATCGGCAACTACTCCGCGGACCTCGCCTCCGGCCTCGGCCTCGCGCTGGACGTGGGCAACTACACGTTCGACGTGTTCGCCGGCGACGGCAACACCACCGCGGCGTGCGCCGAGTGCCTGCACGCCAACGCCACGCTGCGCGTCGTCACCGAGGCGCCCCCCGACATCCGCTTCGAGCGGCCCGCCGAGGGCGTGACCTACGTCAACGCCACGCCCACCATCGCCATCCGCGTCACGGGCACCAACCTGACCGTCCCCGGCGTCGTCGTGACCGCGGGCAAGAACGGCACGCTCTCCGCCGTCTCGCCCACCTTCGCGTTCCAGGCGGGCAGCAACAACTCCGTGCTCACCGGCTCCTTCGACGCGGTCCCGCTGGCGGCCGGCGACAACTACACCGTCCGCGTGAACGTCACCACCGCGACGGGCTTCTTCGCCACCGTGAACCGCTCGTTCAGCGTCGACGCCGCGGCGCCCAACGTCACGGCCACGCCCACGGGCAACGTCACGCTCGCGGGGGCCCAGTGGGCCGGCCGCGGCGCGACCGTCGCGCTGGCGGCCCACGACGACCTCTCCGGCGTCGCCGCCATCACGTACTCGGTCAACGGCGGCCCCACGCAGACGTATCGCGCCCCCGTGGACGTCGCGGGCCCCGACGGCACGTGGACGCTGGACTACGCGGCGGTGGACCGCGCGGGCAACGCGCAGCGCAACCGCTTCACCATCCAGCTCGACGCCACCGGCCCCTCCGTCAGCGTGCTCCAGACAGGCTCCACCGTGAACGTCACGGTGAACGACCGCTCGGGCCTCCTCAACGACTCGGTGAAGCTCTTCTACGCGCTGGGCGGAAGCGGCGTCTACCAGACGGCGCCCATGACCCGCGTGGGCACGACCAACGTGTTCACCGGCGCCATCTCCGGCGACGTGGCGCGGGGCTTCTCGTTCTACGTCACCGCGCGCGATGCCCTGGGCAACGACGGCAGCAACGGCACGGCCACCGCGCCCAACGTGGTGCCCCCCGCGACCGCGGCCGAGAACACGCCCCCCACGGTGAAGATCGTGACCCCCGCGCAGGGCGACTCGCTGCGCGACACGGTGAACGTCCAGTACGTCGCGCACGACCTGGAGTCGGCCGACCCGCTGCTGAAAATCACCATCTCGCTGCGCAGCCCCGACGGCACGGGCCAGAACCTCGTCACCGACTCCGACAACTCGGGCACCTACGTCCTCAACGCCAGCGGCATGCCCGCAGGCTCCTACACCCTCGTCGTGCGCGCGAGCGACGGCGACAAGGCCAGCACGGACCAGGTGACGTTCAACCTGGAGGCGGGCCGCGCGGTGGAGGTCGTGAACCCGCCCCCCGCCAGCGGCGACGTGGACCAGCCCATGGCCTTCGCGGTGCGGTTCAACCCCATCGGCAAGACCGTGGCGCAGGCCACGTGGACCGCGTCCAAGGACGGCCAGGTCTACACCAGCGGCGTGCTCACCGCAGGCCAGGGCGCCTACGCGGCGAGCTTCACGCCCAAGGACCCCGGCGTCTACGACATCAAGGTCCAGGCTACCTACACCGACGGCACCAGCGACGCGCAGCCCACCACGGTGGCCACCGTCACCGTGGCCGGAGCGGCCGCGGCGCCCGCCTCCGGCGGCCTGCCGGCGTCCTTCCTCGTGCTCATCGTGCTGGCGGTGGCGACCATCGCGCTTGCCGCCTACGGCGCCTTCGTGAGGTGGAAGCCGTGAGCCCCGAGGTCATGGGCGTCGAGCTGGACGCCGACCTCCGCGCGTGGGGCAACGACCAGCGCCGCGTCGGGAGCCTCCTGGCCCTCATCCTCGCGGCGGCGTTCCTCGTGGCCGCGCTCGTCGTCTACTTCGTGCTGGGCCAGGATGGCGCCATCGCGTACTGGACGCTCCTCGTCCTCGTCGCGCTGGCCCTCCTCTTCGAGGTCCTGCTCCTCGTCCTGCGCCCCAAGGCGGCGAGCCCCGCCGCCGAGCCGGCCGCGGCCGCCGCGCCCGCCGAGGCGCGCCCCGAGCCCGAGCCCCAGTGGGACGCCCCCGCGCCGAAGCCGGCGCCCGCGCCCGTGCGCACGCTCACGCTGCGCTGCTCGGACTGCGGCACCGTCTTCGACGTGGCCGACACGGGCGAGCGCCCGCTGCGCCACGTCTGCCCGGGCTGCGGCGCCGAAGGCACGCTGCGCGACGAGGTCCCCGCGCCGGCGGCCCCCGCGGTCCCGCTCCCTCCGCCTCCCGTGGCCATCCCGGTGAAGCGCCTCAAGCTCCGCTGCGGCGGCTGCAAGGAGGTCTTCACCATCGAGGACAGCGGCGAGCGCCCCCTGCGGCGCCCGTGCCCCTACTGCGGGCGCACCGGAGAGGTCAGGTAGGCGCCCAGCCACGGCAGCGGCGCGAGGCCGGCCGCCGGGGGAGGCGTCAGCTCGCACAGGATGGGCAGGGGGCCCGCGTTGAGGAGGCAGTCGTAGCCGGGGCACGAGGCGCCGGCCGCGTTGACGACGCAGACGCCGTCGCAATCCGCCAGGCCCACGTTGACGACGCAGTGCGTGTCGCAGTCGGAGCCGCCCACGTTGAGCTGGCAGTCGCTCTTGCAGTCGCCCTGGACGTTCACCAGGCACGTGCCGTTGCCGCGGCAGCTGCCGCCGGGCGAGACGACGTGGACGGCGTTCACGGTGCAGGACGCGCTGCAATCCGCCGCCACGTTGATGGTGCAGCTCCCGCCCGCGGCGCAGGGGTCGGGCACGCTGACGACGCAGTCCGCCGCCGCGGAGGGCACGAAGGGCACGATGCCGGCAAGGAGGGCGGCGAGAAGGGCGACGAGATGGAGTTTCTTCATGGACAGCCTCGCCCGCGGCACCATCGTCCCGAAGCATATACTTGCGTCGAAAAATGGAGAAAACGACCAGAGGCGGACTCCTCAGGGGAGGCGCCCGTCGACCAGCGCCTCCACGATCGCGGCCACCTTGTGGGGCCGCCCTCGTCGAACGCGCCGTCCACGGGGCCCCCGGCGGCATCCGGCTCCCGATCCCCGAGATGGGATCGGGGTCGCCCGCCGCCGCGATGGGCAGGAGCAGGAGGCACGCAAGGGAAGGGGAAAGGCCGCTCGCACGCTGGCGACCGGGCCCTGCCGGGCCTTCAAGGTTCTCCGCGGCCCGCGGACTTGCTGTGATTCCCGGATAAGGACGATATCACCGAGGGCCATCCAGCCCCGATGCGAGCCATCGTCCTGCTCCTCACCCTGCTGACGCTGACGCCCCTCCTGCCCCTCGCCGCCGCCTCCGCGGCGCCCACCCCCGTCGACGCCGCGGGCCCCGACGCCGAGGGCGCCTGGGCCCTGCGCTACGACGCCGCGCGCGACGCGCCCGGCCGCGCCGCGGCGAGCCTCGACGTCGAGGTCCGCGACGGAGGCTCCACCCTCCGCGCCTCGCGCGACCTGGGCGCCCTGGACCTCCCCGCGGGCGCGACGCGGCTGAACCTCACCTTCCTGCCCGCCGAAGGCCCGGGCGACTACGCGGTCTCCCTGGTGCTCGACGGCCTGGAGGGCGAGCCGCTGGCCTTCCACGTCGAGGGGAGCCACGGCGCCAGCGCGCAGGTGGGCTTCTCCGTGCCCGACGAGCCCACCTGGCTCAACCTCACGTCGGACTCCGTGAACGCCGAGGGCAAGCAGAAGTCGCCCGGCGACGACGTGATCACGCGCCTCACGCTCCACGACGGCAACGGCCTCGCGGACCTCGACCCCGCGCTGCGCTGGCGCGTCGACGGCCCGGGCTATCACGACGAGGGCGCGCTGCCCCTCCCCTCCGCGCCCTCTGCGACCGACGCCAGCGTCGAGCACCGCTGGCACGCCTCGCCGCTGGCCAACGCGACGTACCGGCTCACGCTCTCCGCCACGCGCCAGGGCGCCGCGCTGGCCAACGCGACGCGCACGTTCGTCATCAAGGACGCGCCCACGACGCTGGCGCCCCTCTCGCTCCCCAACGTGACGCCCGACGCCGACCTCGCGCTCCCCGTGGACGTCGTCCTCGCGGACCGCAACGGCGCGCCCGGCGCCGGCACGCTGGAGGCGCGCGTCTACCGCGGCAGCCAGCGCGCGGACGGGCTCAACGCGACCTTCGCCGACGGCAACGCCACCGTGGACCTGGCGCTGGGTCGCCCCCGCGGCGTCAGCGCGGAGGGGGCCGGCCTCACTGCGTTCCCGCTGACGCTGCGCGTCCCAGCGGGCGCCGCGCCCGGGCAGGCCCGCCTCTCGATCCTGCTCAACGGCGCGCTCCTGGGCTCCGCCACGCTCAACCTCAGCGCGCTTCCCACCCTGGCGAACCTCACCGCGACGCCCGAAGGCGACTCGCTCCGGTTCGACGCCTCAGGCTCCGGCGAGGGCGTGCTCCACGTCGAGCTTCGCGACGGCGGCCTCGCGAACGCCGCCGACGCGCCATTCGCCAACGGCTCCGCGCAGGCGCGCCTCGACGCGCCCGGCCCCGCGCGGGCGCTGCGCTGGAACGCCACGCTGCTCGCGCGCCCGGGCGGCGCGCCCCTCGCGTGGCGCGAGGGCGTCTGGACGCGCGCCGCGCCCGAGGTCTCCCTGCGCCTGCTGCGCGGCCTGCCGCGCCTCCCCGCCGCGTGGAGCGTCGAGGCGCCCGGCTGGGACCTCTCCGGAGCGGCCTTCAACGCGACGTTCACGCGCTGGGACGGCGCGCCCGAGCCCAACCTCACGGCGCGCTTCGACGGCTCGACGCTGGAGGTGGCGGGTCCCCCGACGCTGGAGCCGGGCCGCTACGCGATGATCGTGCGCCTCGCGCTCCCCAACGGCACCGTGGGCGTCGCGAACGCCACGCTGGACGCTGGCCCCTGGATGCGCGTCCACCTGGGCGCGCCCGTGGTCGCGGGCCGCGTCGCGCGTCTGGACCTCGCCAACGACGGTGGCCTCGCGGTGCGCCGCCTTGTCGTCGAGACGGAGGGCAACCTCACCGTGGCCCTCTTCGTCAACGGCTCCGCGGTGGCGCCGCGCGCGTCGCCCTCGGGCCGCCTCGTCTTCGACGGCCTCTCCCTGGCGCCGGGCGACGCGGCCGCGCTGGACGTGCGCCTCCCCGAGGGCCCGCTCCCGGCGGGCTTCCACGCCGGCGTCGTCCGCGTGCTCGCGCTCCCCGGGGGCTCCTGATGCGTGGCGCGTGGCTGGCGCTCCTCCTCGCGCTCCCGGCCGCCGCGGCGTTGGACGCCTTCCCCGCCGAGTCGCGCCTGGGCGCCACCGAGGCGCGCTTCCTCGTGCGCCTCCCCGACGGGGGCGCGCTGCGCGTCCGCGCCGACGCGCCGGTGGACGTCGCCCTCGCGCCCCCCGGCGGGGAGCCCGAGGCGTTCGCGCCCGCTCCGGCGAGCTTCACCGTGGGGACCGCGACCGCGTGGCACGGCCTCCCGGGCGCGGTGGAGATCGTCGCGCGCCGCGCGGACGCGACGAGGCCCGTCACGCTGGAGGCCGACGACGGCGCGGGCGGCGTCGAGCTGGAGTGGCCCGCGCAGGCGCCCGCGCGATGGGCGCCCGCCCCCGGCGCGCTGGCGCTCGTGGGGCTCGCGGGCGCGGCGCTCGCGCTCCGAAGGATGTAGCTACAACCGCAGTCCAAGTGTGGGAACATATATGCAACCCGAACCCCAGCTCGTCCTGATGCCAAGCCGATCCGTCACCCGACGCGTGCGCCTCACGCCCGAAGAGGACAAGCGCCTCTCGCGCATCGCGAAGCAGCGCGGCGCCGACGTGAGCAAGGTCATCCGCGAGGCCATCGACCTCCTGGAGCGGGAGGACGCGCGCCGCGCGGCGTACGACCGCATGATCGAGATCGCGGAGAAGGAGCAGAAGGCCCTCCAGGGGCGCCCGCCCCCCAAGGAGCGCTGGGCCCCCAGGTAGGTGGACCATGCGGATCGTCCTCGACACGAGCGCGCTGTTCTACCCGCGCGCCCTGGCCTCGCTGCGCTCGGACCACCCCGGCGCGGAGCCCGTGATCCCCACCGTCGTCCTCCTGGAGCGGGCGCGGCAGCTCTCCCGCGCGGGCCTCGACGGCGCGGGCGAGATGCGCGCGTTCGTCGAGCGCGGCGGGCTCACGCTGGAGGCGTTCGGCCCCGAGCAGGCGCTCCGCAGCCACCAGCGCGCGCCGCGGGACGACCGCCTCTGGGCGCGGGCGGGCCGCGACGCGATCATCGCGGGCCACGTCGCGGAGGGGGACGTCCTCTGGACGGCGAACGCGCGCGACTTCCTCGACCTGGGCCTGGCGAGGGAGCAGGTGCTCGACGTCCGCGGCCTCTAAACCTGCGCGTGGCGCTCCCCGCCGCGATGCGGGAGATCGAGGCCTCGGGCGTGATCCGCGCGCCGCTGGATCGCGCGTGGGCGTGGTGGACCGACTTCGGCGAGGTGGGCGAGCTGTTCGTCATCGACCACGGCGTCTCGCGCACGCGGCGGCGCGTGATCGCGCGCGAGGGCGACGCGCTGGTGCTGGAGGAGCGCGGCGCGGGCCCCAAGCCCGGCATGCTCCTCGTGCGCCACCGCGTGACGATCCTCCCCGCGGAGCGCGCGCTGCGCGAGGAGGTCACGTTCCCCGCCCGCGTCGTGACGCGCTGGGAGTTCCGCGAGGACCCGGAGGGCACGCGCGTCACGCGCCGCGTGGATCGCCGGGGGCTCGCGCGGCTGGCGCCGGCGGGGCTCTCCCGCCGGTGGGTCCAGCGCGACCTCGACGCCCACGTGGCGGCCGCGAACCGGGAGCTTACGCAGGCAGCGTGACGATCCGCGCCCAGGTCTCCTCGCTCCCGTCGAAGCCCACGACGCGCAGCCTCGCCACGTAGATGCCGGGCCGCGCGTAGGCGTGGCTTACGGAGGAGCCGAAGGCGAGCCATCCGTCGCCGAAGTCCCAGATGGCGAGCCCCTGCGCGCTCGTAGAGAACGTGCAGGCCATCCCGGCGCAGCGCACTCCCAGCCCGGTGGCCGGCGCGGAGGCGCCCTGGACGACGACCGAGGTCGTGGCGCTGGCCGTGGCGCCCTGGTCGTCGGTGACGGTGAGCTTGACGCCGTGCGTGCCGGCGCCCAGGAAGACCGTCGTCTGCGCGCCCTGCGCGATGACCTGGCCGTTCTCGCTCCACGTCCACGACACGATGCGCCCGTCGGGGTCGCGCGAGGCCGTGCCGTCCAGCGCGACCGGCGCGCGGTCGAACCCGGCGGGGAGCGTGACCGCGAGGCGGGGCGCCACGACGGCGATGGGCGGCTGGTTCGTCGAGCCGCCCGGCGCGGGCGTCGGGGTCGGCGAGGGCGCGCCGCCCTGGCCCAGCGCCGCGTCGAGGCTTGCCTTGGCGTCGACGATGCCGTAGCCGAGCTGCTCCGTGCGGCCGCGGCCGCCGTCCTGCGCGTTCGCTTCGAGCACGTCGCGCAGCTTCGCGTTGCTCATGGGCACGCGGCCCGCGACCAGCGCCGCGACGCCCGCGACGGCGGGCGTGGACATGCTGGTGCCGCTGAGCGTCTTGTACGCGTCGTCGGCCGCGTTCCACGTCGATAGCACCTGGTAGCCGGGCGCGGCGAGGGCGGCCTCGGGGCCCTGGCTGGAGAAGCTGCACAGCGAGCGCGAGGACGTCGTGCAGGTGACCGCCACGACCTGCGGGTACGCCGCCGGGTACTCCACGCAGTCCGTGCAGGGGCCGCTGTTGCCCGCGGCCGCGACGAGGAGGCTGCCCCGCGCCCAGGCGTAGGAGACCGCGGAGGCCAGGAGCGCCGATCCGGAGCCGCCCAGGCTCATGCTGATGACCGTGGCGTGGTGGTCGGCGCACCAGCGGATGCCGCTGGCGATGTTGGAGTCGTAGCCGCTGCCGGTGGAGTCGATGGCCTTCACGGCGTAGAAGCCCGCCTGGGAGATGCCCGCGACCCCTTTGCCGTTGTTCATGGTCGCCGCCGCGATGCCCGCGACGTGCGTGCCGTGGCCGTTGTCGTCCCACGGGTCGCTGGTGCCGTGCACGAAGTCCCAGCCGCCCAGCCAGCGCGCGCCGGCAAGGTCCTCGTGCGTGGAGCGGACGCCCGTGTCCACGAAGCAGATCGTGGCGCCGGGGCCGCCCGACGCCTCGGGCCACGCCTCGGGCGCGCGGACCTGCTGCGGCGCGTACTGCTGGGACCAGAGCGGATCGGAGGGCGCGTCGCGGACCCACGTCTGGGACGCGTCGGCCTCCACCGAGAGCACGTTGGGATCGTCCTGCGTCGAGAGCAGGCCGACGGCGGAGGGCGCCACGACGGCGAAGCGCAGCGCGGGGTCGACGCGCACGACGTCGCCTCCGCGGAACGACGCGCCCGGCGCCAGCCCTTCGGGGAACGCCTTGAACGTCACCACCAGGGGGCTGGAGGGGGCGGTGGCCGCCGCGGCGGCGGGCTCCGCCGCGACGAGGGTCGCCAGCAGACCGATCGCGATGCAGGCCGTCAGGAGGGGGACGGGGGTGCGGGCCTTCACGCCCGGGCATCCACCCTGGCGCCAAGACGGAGGGAGGGAGCGTCAGGTCCGCGCCCGCGACGCCGCGACGCGGCCGAAAGGAACGAGGGTCGGTCACTATTGGAAACCACCCGCCGAGGCTTGATGGGGCGCACCCGCCTTGGCCGCGCAGACAGGTGGTTCCCGTGTACCGAGCCGAAGTCCGCATCGAGCTGAAGCCTGGCGTGGCCGACCCCGAGGGAGCGAACACCAAGAAGGCGCTGGAGCTCCTGGGCTTCAAGGGCGTCAAGGCCGTGAAGTCCGTCCACGCGTTCAGCCTGGACGTGGACGCCGCCAGCGAGACCGAGGCCAAGGCGCAGGTCGAGGAGATGTGCAAGCGCCTCCTCGTGAACCCGGTCATCCACACGCCGCGCATCACCCTCCAGAAGGCGTGATCCATGAGCGCGCTCACGAACCGCAGCAAGGTCGTCTTGGAGAGCCCGAAGGTCTACGCCATCGACCTCGCGGGCGCCAGCGACGCCGAGCTTCTGGAGATCAGCAAGACCATGGGCATCGGCCTGGACGCCAGCGAGATGCGCGTCGTGCAGGAGCACTTCGCCAAGCTGGGCCGCGCGCCGCGCGACATCGAGCTGGAGGCCCTGGGCCAGGCGTGGAGCGAGCACTGCTGCTACAAGAGCAGCAAGCCCGTGCTCAAGCGCCACGTCTATGGCATCCACGAGGACCGCCTCGTCGCCCGCGAGGACGCGGGTGTGATGCGCTTCGACGGCGAGTGGGACTACGTCGCCAAGATCGAGAGCCACAACCACCCCAGCGCCATCGAGCCCTACGGCGGCGCGGCCACCGGCATCGGCGGCGTCGTGCGCGACGTCGTGTGCATGGGCGCGCAGCCCATCGCCCTCATCGACCCCCTCTTCTTCGGGCCGCTGGACACGCCCTACGAGAAGCTCCCCCCGGGCACCAAGCACCCCAAGTACCTGGCGGGCGGCGTCGTGTCGGGCATCCGCGACTACGGCAACCGCATCGGCATCCCCACCGTCGCGGGCCTCATCCACTTCCACCCCAAGTTCCTGACCAACTGCCTCGTCAACGTGGGCTGCATCGGGATCATGAAGCGCGAGAACCTCATCCACTCGCGCGTCGGCAACGTCGGCGACCTCTACATCCTCCTGGGAGGGCGCACGGGCCGCGACGGCATCCACGGCGTGACCTTCGCCAGCGCGGACCTCGCCGAGGACGCCGAGGAGTCCAGCCGCAGCGCGGTGCAGCTTGGCGACCCCATCACCAAGGAGCCGCTCATCCACGCGTGCCTGGAGGCCAACGAGAGGAAGCTTCTCACCGGGTTCAAGGACCTGGGCGGCGGCGGCCTCTCGTGCGTGTGCGGCGAGATGGCGCTGGACGCGGGCGTCGGCGCCGAGATCCACCTCGACCAGGTCCACCTCAAGGCGCCCGACATGAAGCCCTGGGAGATCTGGGTCAGCGAATCGCAGGAGCGCATGATGGTCACGGTCCTCCCCGAGAACGTGGAGAAGGTCCTCGCCATCGCCAGCAAGTGGGACGTCGAGGCGCGCGTCATCGGCACCGCGATCCCCCACAAGACGGTGCGCGTCATGTGGAAGGGCAGCGTCGTCTTCGAGATGGACAGCGAGTTCCTCTACGGCGGGCCCGTCTACAACCGCCCCATGGAGATCGTCGACGTGCAGGCCGCGACGACGAAGCGCCCCGCGCCGCGCGAGGACTACTCCAAGGCGCTTCTGGAGCTGCTGGGCCACGAGAACCTGGCCAGCCGCGAGAGCGTCATCCGCGTCTACGACCACGAGGTCCGCGCCCGCACCGTGCTGAAGCCCCTCCAGGGCAAGGTGGGCGTCGCGAGCCACGGCGACGCGGCGGTGCTCAAGCCCGTCGCGGACTCCTGGAAGGGCCTCGCCATCACCTGTGATATCAACCCGCACATGACCGACGTGGACCCCTACTGGGGCACGCTCTCGGGCGTCGACGAGCTTGCGAGGAACCTCGCCTCGGTGGGCGCGCGGCTCGACAGCATCGCGGACAACCTCAACCTCCCCAACCCGCAGAAGCCGCTCCAGATGGGGCGCATCGAGATGGGCGCCAAGGCGCTGGGCGACGGCGCCCGCGCGCTGGGCACGCCCTTCATCAGCGGCAACGTGAGCATGTACAACGAGTCGGCCTACACGCCGATCCCGGTGACGCCCAGCCTCCTGGGTGTGGGCATCGTGCAGGACATCCGCAAGTGCGTGACCACCGACCTCAAGCCCGAGGGCGGCCCCCTCTACCACGTGGGCGTCGTCAAGGACGAGATGGGCGGGAGCCACTGGTTCGCGCTCGCGGGCGGCGAGAGCACGGCGGTCCCGCGCGTCGACCTGCGCGAGACGAAGGCCTTCAGCGAGGCCGTCGTGTCCGCCATCGAGAAGGGGCTCGTCTCCGCGGCGCATGATATCAGCATGGGCGGCCTCGCGGTCGCGCTGGCCGAGATGTGCATGGGCGGCGACGTGGGCGCCAGCGTGGACCTCTCCGCGCTGGGCGACCTCCCCACCGACGTGAAGCTCTTCAGCGAGTCCAACACGCGCTGGCTCGTCCAGGCGAAGGACGGCGCCGCGTTCGAGGCCCACATGGCCGCCGCGGGCGTGCCGGTCCAGCGCCTGGGCGGCGTCGGCGGCGACGCGATCCGCGTCAGCGACCGCGCGCCCCCCGCGTCCCGCGCGGGCTTCGTGGGCGTCCTGCACGTGCCCGTCGAGGCCGCGCGTGCCGAGTTCTCCACCGGCCTCAAGAGGAGGATGGCCTGAATGGTCTACCGAAAGGACATCAAAGTGGCCGTGCTCCGCATCGAGGGCACCAACAACGAGCAGGAGATGTGGGACAACTTCCACGCCATGGGCGCGCAGCCTGAGCTCGTGCACCTCAACCAGCTCGTCAAGAAGGACCTGCCCAAGGAGGAGAGGCGCAGCCTCGCGGACTACCACGTCCTCATGCTGCCCGGCGGCTTCAGCGCGGGCGACTACATCCGCGCCGGAGCGATCTACGCCGCGCGCATGAAGGCGGCGATCCCCAAGGAGATCGAGCAGTTCGTCGCCGCCGAGAAGCCCATCGGAGGCATGTGCAACGGCTTCCAGGTCCTCGTGGAGCTTGGCCTCCTGCCGGGCAAGGGCGCGGTCCTCCCCGACCAGCCCATGGCCGTGCTCAACCGCAACGACAGCGCGCTCTTCGAGTGCCGCCCCACGCTGCTGAAGCACGAGAGCCGCGGCAAGTGCGTGTTCACGCGGAGCATCCCCCGCGGCGAGGTGCGTCTCATCCCCAGCGCGCACGCCGAGGGGAAGTTCATGCTGGAGGCCTCCGAGCGCGAGCGCGTCCTGCGCGAGCTTGCCGAGCGCGACCAGGTCGTGTTCACCTACGCGGGCCCCGACGGCGGCCCGGCGGCCTACCCGTGGAGCCCCTCGGGCTCGACGGCGGGCATCGCGGGCGTCTGCAACGACATGGGCACGGTGTTCGGCATGATGCCGCACCCCGAGCGCGTGTTCCACCGCTGGCAGCACCCCGACTGGACGCGCGACGCGCGGCACAAGCCCGACGGGCCCGGCGACGGGCGCGCCGTCTTCGAGAGCGTGCTGGCCTACGTGGAGAAGCGGTTCTAAAGCGGGGGGTTCGGGGGGCGCAGCCCCCGGAGGCCAGCGTCGTTCGGCCGCGCCGCAGCGCGGCTACCCGAGGGGGTTTCAGGGGGCGAAGCCCCCTGACGTGAAAGGACCGTTCCAACAGACGACGAAAACGTCAGGGGGGCGAGCCCCCCTGAAACCCCCCTCTTGGCGGCGCTGCGGCGCCGCCGAACGACGAGGAAATGGAGATTGTGCAGCCGCTTCTAGCCGTGTTCCACAAAGGGCGCGTAGCGGGCGCGCCGAGCCCCTGGCCATGCCTGAGCGCCGCGACCAGGACGAGGTCCTCCGGAAGAAAGGCAACGTGACCAAGAGCGACCGCGGCCTCCAGGTGTGGGGCGACGAGGCCGAAGGGGACCCTGGCCAGGCGGGCACGGGCTCCGAGGGCACCGCGTCCCGCGCCGCGCGCATCACCCGCGGCCAGCGCGAGTCGCAGGAACGCGCCTGACCTCGCAGGCGCAAGGCTGCACGGGGCGGCGCCTCAAGACCCGCCCCGTGGGTGGCGCGCGCGGAGGCACTCCCCCATGCGATCCGCGCTCCTTCTCACGCTTCTCCTCACGACCGCCGCCATCGGCTTCGTCCCCGCCGCCAGCGCGGGGTGGACCGTCGTCTGCGCGCCCAAGCTGGACTGCGTCGCGGGCGTCTGCGTCTCGGGCTGCGGCAGCGATGCCCTCGTCTGCTTCGCCGTGGGCAACACCGCGCCCCCCGCCTGCATCTTGAACCCGTGCCCGCCCCAGCGCTGCTATCCCGAGCCGCGCTTCTCCGGCGTCCACGTCTACCGCGAGGTCTTCCCCGGGTGCGCCACCACGTCGCTGCCCCTCGTGGGAGCGCGCGCCAGCGCCGACGCCGCGGGCCAGCACGCCGACGCCCTCTTCCTCACCGCGCTCGTCGTGTGCGGCACCATCGTCGGCCTGGACGTGACGCCCGGCGCGCTCGACCCCACGGCCACGCCGCAGGCCCAGGTCCAGCCGATCCTGGTCCTGCTTTGAGCGGGTCACGAAAGGGTTCTTGCCGGGCGGATCGCTCCTCGCCGCGTGGAGCCGATCCGCCCCGCGGATGAGCCCCTGGGCCTCGCCTTGGGCGCGCTCTCCAGCCCGACGCGCCTCGCGATCCTGCGCAGCCTCCGCACGCCGCGCACGCTGCGCGAGATCGAGATCGGCGCCGAGGAGGACGGCCGCCCCATCACGCGCCAGGCCGTGCGCCGCCACCTCGATACGCTCGTGGAGGCGGGCCTCGTCACGACCCGCGAGGCCGGCAGGGACTACGGCGACACCACCGAGTTCATCCTCAACCACGCCCGCGTCTACGGCATCGCCGAGGACGTCCGCCAGATGGCGCGCCTGCGCCCCGCGGTCGACCCGGGCGGCCACACCGTCGTCGCGGGCAACGCCTCGCCCACGCGCCCCCGCGGGCCGGTGCTCATCCTCGTGAAGGGCGCGGACGACGGCGCCGCGTTCCCCCTCGACCCCTCCGCGGGCGAGCGCGAGTGGATCGTGGGCCGCCGGCGCGGCGTCGGCGTGTGCCTCGACTTCGACGCCACCGTCAGCTCCGAGAACGCGCGCATCACGTGGCGCGACGGCGCGCACTGGATCGAGGACGTCCAGGGGAGCCGCAACGGCACGCTCCTCAACCTGCGCCTCCTCGTGGCCGGCGAGCCCGCGCGCCTGGAGCACGGCGACCTCGTGGGCGTCGGCCGCAGCGCGCTCCTCTACTGGCGCTGAGCGGTGGGCGTTCGGCGGCGCCGCAGCGCCGCCAAACGCGGGGGTTTCAGGGGGCGCAGCCCCCTGACGTGAAATCCCGTTCCAGCAGACGACTGAAACGTCAGGGGGGCGAGCCCCCCTGAAACCCCCCACTTAGGGCGCGCGCCATCTCGCCCGCGTCCTGGTAGCGGCGCGCGGGATCCGTCTCCGTCGCGCGCGCGAGGATGGGCTCCAGCGCCGCGGGCGCCGCGCCGGGGAAGAGGCGCCGCCCGATGAGGCCCAGCGCGAACACGTCGGAGCGCGTCGTGGGGGGATCGCCGCGGCGCTGCTCGGGCGCCAGATAGTCGGGCGTGCCCAGGGGGACCGCGTCCACGGGCGCGGTGCGGCCGCGGGCGAGGCGCGCGAGGCCGAAGTCCGCGATGCGCGCGCGGCCCTCGCCCGAGAGGAGGACGTTGCGCGGCTTCAGGTCGCCGTGGACGATGCCCTTCGCGTGGACGGCGGCGGCGCCGTCGGCGACGTCGCGCAGGAGCGACGCCGCGCGCTCGGGTGGCAGCGGGCCCCCGCGCAAAGCGTCCTCCAGCGAGCCTCCCTCGGCGTGCTCCAGCACGAGGACCCACGCGCCGCGGCGGCGGAACGCGTCGTGGACCGCGACGACGTGCGGGCTCGCGAGGCCGCCCGCGACGCGCGCCTCCTGGAGCGCGGCCTCGTCGCCGCCGTCGCCCGTGTCGCGCACCTCCTTGAGGACCACGCGGCGGCGCAGCGTGGCGTCCTCCGCGAGGAAGGCGCGCCCCGAGCCGCCCGCGCCCAGGAAGCGCTCCACGCGGTAGCGCCCCGCGACGGAGAGCCCCTCGCGCAGCGGCCCGCCGGCGCCCTCGTCCGCGATGCGCGCGAGGAGCGCGGCCGTCGTCTCGTCGAGGCCCAGGTCCTCGCGGAGGCGGCGCAGCGGCTCGTCCTTCAGGGGGTCGCGCCCTTCGGAGAGCGCGTCGGAGACCGCGCGGCGGTACGCGTCCTGCGCGGCGGCCGCGTCGCCCGGCAGCGGCACGCCGTAGAGCTGGCGCGCGAGCTGGTCGACGACGCGGCGGAACCCCTGCGAGAGGAGCACGACGCCCGCGAGCAGGAGGAAGTCCAGCGGCGTCAGCGCGCCCGTGGCGCCGGTGAGCGCGAGGCCCACGACGGGGATGAGGAGCGCGCCCGCGGTCACGACGGCCAGCGCGACGAGGAGGCGGGCCGCGCGGCGGCGCTGCGCGACGGTCAGGCCCAGCGCGTCGTGGCGCACGAGGGCGGTGGACGCGAACGCGCCGAAGAGCACGAAGCGGATCGCGGCGCCCGCGCGGCCGAAGAGCGCGGTCGCGGGGGCCGAGGGCGCCCCCCAGAGGATGCCCGCGGCCATGTCAAGGTCCGGGAGCTTGATGAGGAGGATGAGGAAGAACGAGCCGCCCAGCGCCCAGGCCATCGCGCGCCGCTGCCTCGGGTCCGCCCGGCCGCGCGCCGAGGAGAGAAGGAGCGTCGCCGCGACGCCGGCCACGAGAAGCGCGCCGCCCACCTCGGCGGCGAGGTAGCTCCACGGGGGGTTCGGCGCGGAGGAGGCCCGGAGGTACGCCTCGTAGAGGTTGGCCGCGAGCGTCGGGCCGTAGGGGACGGCCAGGAGCGCCACGGCGATGAACAGCGGGCGCCACGAGGCGCGCTCGGGCTCGCGAAGCATCCCCTCCAGCGCCCAGAAGAGGAGGCCCACGTACACCGTGGCCGTGAAGAGCGAGAGCGCCGCGGGGTACGCGAACGTCCGGTCGTTCACAAAGGGCACGGTCGTGACGCCGGCGCCCCAGAGCGCGAGGGCGAACGCGGGCGCCGCGACGAGGAGGACGCGGGCGGGCCGCCGCATCGCGCCGGGGCGCACGTTGGCCGCGAAGAGGTAGAGCGCCAGGGGGTCCAGCGAGGCCGCGACACTGGCGAGCCGGAACCAGGGGAGGGACTCGCTGTCGGGGAGCGATCCGCGCGCCGTCTCCGCGACCTGGTTGAGCGCGACGAGGCCCAGGAACGCCGCGAGCCACAGCGCGGCGCGGGAGCGGCGCGCGGCCGGGAGGAGCGCCGCCGCGAAGGTGACGCCCACCACGGCGGCGGCCGCGCGCAGGAGGATCTCCGTCCCGACCATCCTTCGTGGGCCAGCGCGGCGCCCCCCATTGAGGGTTCCGGGCGCGGCAGGCCTTTTCCGGGGATGCGGCGATGGCCCCGCGTGGCCGCCGTCCGCGGGCTCCTTCAAGGCGACGCCGTGCTCGTGCCCGACGAGAAGGAGGCCAACGCGCTCTACAACAAGGGGAGCTTCGGCGTCCCGCAGCGCGGCGGCGCGCTCCGGCTCGACCTTGTCGAGGCGCTCTACCTCGTGGAGGCCGCGCGCCTGCGCGTCGAGGGGAGCGACGCGGCCTCGCTGCTGCGCCACGCCAGCGCGCGCGAGCCGGACTTCGAGATCCGCTACATCGTCTACCGCGACCTGCGCGGGCGCACCTTCGCCGTGAAGCCCAGCTCGCACCTGGACTACCACGTCTTCCCGCGCGGCGCGCTCCCGGGCAAGACGGCAAGCTCCCACGTCGTGCGCTGCGCCAGCGAGCGCGGGCGGTTCGACCCCGCGGGCGTGCTCGCCGAGATGGACCAGGCGAAGCGCCTGGGCAAGAAGCTCCTTCTCGCCCTCGTGGACGAGGAGGGAGACCTCACGTACTACGACGTGGCCGAGCCCGACCTCCGCTCCGGCGTGCAGGCGCTTCCGGGCGCGCGCGTGAAGGCCGTGCTGCTGGAGGACCGCGTCATGGTGCTGGACGCCGACGCGGCGCGCGCGCTCTTCGCCGAAGGCTACTTCGGGCGCGACGTGGGCCTGGGCCTCCAGCTCTCGCTCCCCGAGGCGCTCTATCTCGCGGAGGCGAAGCGGCTCGACGTGGAGGACGCGGAGGGCAAGGCGGTCCCTCCGTTGGACCTGGCCGAGCGCGCGCGGCGCCTGGAGCCCGACTTCGACCTGCGGCAGCGCCTGTACGTTCACCTGCGCCAGGCGGGCGTCGTCGTCAAGACCGGCTTCAAGTACGGCACGCACTTCCGCGCGTACACGGGGCCGCCCGACGAGGAGCACGCGCCCTACCTCGTGCATGCGCTCGCCGAGGGGCGCCTTCTCCCCTGGCCCGAGATCGCGGGCTTCGTGCGGCTCGCCCACGGCGTGCGCAAGCGGCTCTTCTTCGCGGCGCCCTCCGGAGGCGCGTTCCGGCTTCTGGAGCTGGCGCGGACGCGTCCGTGAAGAAATCGACAGGAACGCGCATTGTCACTCGGGGTGGCGACGGACTAACGGCAACGTCGCATCCAATAACCTTAAGACGCGAATCGCGTGCAGGGCCTCCAGAGGGCGGGAGAGCTTCCCAAGCTCCGCCGGGCTCGCGCCTGGTTGCCTCAGCCTCCCAACACTTCCCGCCCTCCACGGGGCCCCGGTCTTGTTCCCGGGGCCCCAGCCTCCCAATTCTCTGACGCAGCGCGCTGGGCCGCCCGCGCATCGGGCCCGCGCGTCCAAGCCGTTTGTGGAGGAAACCTGTGGTTTCACCGGGCGCGACCGAGCCCCGGCGAGGGTGCCCGCGACGGAGAAGCAAACCTTTCTGGGGGGTCCCCGATGCGCGCCGCCGTGAAGGTCGCCGAGGCCATCGAGCGCCTCCGCCCGCGGGTCCCTCCCGGCATCCGTCTGGAGGAGGACGACCTGGGGCATCTCCTGGCGTTCGTGCGCCGCGACATGCTGCACCTGGACGCGGACGCCCTGAGCGATCGGCTCGCGGCGTGGACGCGCGACCGCCTCGCGAAGGAATTGCCCCGCGCGCAGGCCACCATCTCGTTCCGCCACGCGCGGCCCGTGGACCCGCACGACGAGTCCACCATGGACATCCAGGAGGGGTGGCTGGGCCTGGAGCCCTCGGTGTGGATCGAGGGGCCGCAGGTGAGCGAGGCGGAGGTCGCGGCGCTCGCGCGCGTGCTGCCGGATTTCCTCAAGCTGCTGGAGGGGCGCGGCCGCCCCTCGGGGTTCCGGCGCTACGACGAGGGCAACGCCGAGTGAGCGGGCCGGCGCCGCGCCTTGTCCCAGCGGCGGATCTCGGCGTCGACCCATGAGGCGAGCCGCTCGCGCGCGACGAAGGTGCCCTGGGGCACGGAGAACGTGACGTGCGTGGCGCCCGGCAGCGCGCGCAGCTTCTCCTCCGCGACGTGCGCCTCGGCGTAGGTCCTCGCGTAGCCCACGAGGAACGTGCCGGGCGGGTCGTGGTGCGTGACCATGCGCTGCGCGTTCGCGAGGCGCAGCGCGCGCAGGTCCTCCGGGGCCGCGACGTTCACGTAGGCGTTGTAGAGGATGGCGCCCTCCTCCCGCGTGGCGTCGGTCGCGGGGAACGCCATGAGGTCGCCCTCGCGGAGCATGCGGTCGCGCCGCTCGCGCACCGTGCGCGGCGTGAGCCCCGTCGCGTCCGCCAGCGCCCGGGCCGTCCCGCGCGGCGCGTCCATGACCGCGCGCAGGACGCGCCAGTCCAGGGGCGAGAGCGGCGGGCGCTCCGCAAGCTCGCGCGGGTCGTTGGGCGTGACGAGGGCGTCGGGCGCCTCGCGCCCCGTGACGCGCGCCAACTCTGCAGGGAGCGGCGCCTCGGGGTCCTCGCGGTAGAGCATCGCGACGGTCGCGCTGGGGTAGGCGCTGGCGGCCCACGCGACCTCGGGCGCGAGGAGAAGGTCCCGCGCGTCCACGTCGTCCACGCCCGGCGCGTACACGGCGAGGCGCGCGTGGCGGCGCAGCGCGATGGCGGAGGGCCCGCACGCGAAGCCCAGGAAGACGCCCGCCCGCGCGAGGCGGTCGAGCCGCGCGCGCACGGCCGTGCCGCTGGTCCCGATCTCGCGCCCCAGGGACTCGTAGCTCTCGAAGGGCGAGCGGACCAGCGCCATGAGGATGCGGCAGTCGCGCTCGTCCATCGTCTCGCCCTTCCTACGCGGCGCCCCCAGATAACGAGGCGCCCCGACCCGCTTGGAAAAGCGGCTTCTTTATATATTTATAAAGAAGCCGCTTTTCCAAGCGCCACGCGGCGCAGGATTATCCGCCCTGGCGGGCTCCGCAGCCCCATGGCCGAAGCGGCGACCGCGTGGACGCACACGTTCCCCCGGAACGACCTCGCCTCCGCGCGCCTCGCGTTCGAGAGCGGCGTCGCGCCGCGGCTCGACGTGCGCGGCGCGACGCTGGGCGCGGGCCTCGCGCGGTGCAGCTTCCCCGACCCCGCGCCCCGCGTGGGCCTCGTCCGGGACGAGCTGTCCATCGACTACCACGGCTTCTTCCGCTGGTTCTTCCTGGGCCGCTATCCCCCCGGCCTCGTGGAGATCAACGACGCGATCCCCTGGAGCGTCGCCGTCGAGGGCGGCGTGGCGAAGGCCTCCATGGACCTCCGCACCGTGCAGCTGCAACGCTTCGAGGTGGGCGGCGGCGCGGCGAAGGTCGAGCTTCGCCTGGGGACGCCGCGCGGCATCGTCCCCGTCCGCGTGAGCGGCGGCGCCGCGCGCTTCGTCGTCACGCGCCCGCCCGGCGTCGCGGCGCGCCTGCGCGTCTCGGGCGGCGCGGCGCACGTCGAGCTTGACGAGCAGTCGCTGGGCGCGGTGGGCGGCGGGCTCACGCTCACGAGCCGCGGCTGGGACGAGAAGGGGGACGGGTTCGACATCAAGATCGGCGGCGGCGCGGCCCGCGTCGAGGTCCGCCCGGAGGGTTCAGCATGAGCGACGCGATTCTGGCGAAAGACATCACGCACACCTACAAGGGCGGCAAGCGCGCGGTGGACGGCGTCTCCTTCCACGTGGAGAAGGGCGAGTTCTTCGGCTTCCTGGGCCCCAACGGCGCGGGCAAGAGCACGACCATCAAGATGCTGGCGACGCTCCTGCACCCCGACGCGGGGCAGGTCGTCGTCAACGGGCTCGACGTCATGCAGCAGCCGGTCGCCGTGCGCCGCAGCATCGGCTACACGGCGCAGGACACCAGCGTCGACGAGGAATTGACCGCGCGCGAGAACATCCGCTTCGCGTGCGAGGCCTACGGCGTCCCGCGCGCGCAGCGCGAGGCGCGCATCGATCAGCTTCTCGACCTCGTGGACCTGGCCGACGTGGCCGACAAGCGCGCGAGCACGTTCTCGGGCGGCATGAAGAAGAGGCTCGACATCGCGACCTCCCTCGTGCACGACCCGCCGCTCCTGTTCCTCGACGAGCCCACGACGGGCCTCGATCCCAAGGCGCGCATGAGCCTGTGGGCGTACTTCCGCGAGCTGAACAAGCGCGGCACGACCATCTTCCTCACCACGCAGTACCTGGAGGAGGCGGACCAGCTCTGCCAGCGCATCGCCATCATCAACGACGGCAGGATCGTCGCCACCGGCACGCCCGACGAGCTGAAGGCGCAAGTGGGCGGCGACGCGCTGGAGGTCCACCTGGAGATCACGAAGCCCGACACGCTGGAGCGCGCCCGCGAGGTGGTCGCGAAGTCCGGCCTCCTGGGCCCGGGCGACACCGTGGGCCTCTCCACCGGCGGCCTCACCGTCACCTCGCCCCGCGCGAAGCGCATCGGCGCCGACGTACTGGGCAGCCTCAAGAAGGAGGGGTTCACCGTGCTATCGTTCAACGTCCGCAGCCCGACCCTTGACGACGTGTTCCTGAAGCTCACCGGCGCCACGCTGGAGGAGGCGCAGGAGAAGGCCAAGGCCAACGCGCCCACGGGCGGCCGCGGCGGACGCCGGGGTGGTCGCTGATGGCGAACTACGCGGCGGAGGTCTGGTACAACTTCAAGCGCTGGATGATCAAGACGGTGCGCAACCCGTTCGTCATCGGCTTCGGCCTCATCCAGCCCATCATCTGGCTGCTCCTCTTCCCCAACGCCATGAAGGGCGCCTCCAACCTGCCGCTGGACTACGTGGTGTGGTTCGCGCCGGTGGTCGCCATCCAGACGGCCCTCTTCGCGGGCAACGGCAGCGGCATCGGCCTCGTGGAGGACATGCGCATCGGCGTGTTCAACAAGCTCCTCGCGAGCCCCATGGACCGCAGCGCCATCTTCGTGGGCAAGACCCTCGCGGGCGCGGCCACCGTCGCCGTGCAGGTCCTCCTCATCGAGATCCTCGCGGCCCTCACCACCAAGGGCAGCTCGCTTCCCACGGGCCTGGGCGGCGCGGTGGGCGTCATCGCCATCGGCATCCTGTTCAGCCTGGGCTTCGCGGGGCTTTCGAACATCATCGCGCTGGCGACCAAGAGCACCGAGGCGACCATCATCATCGGGAACTTCATCCTGCTCCCGCTGCTCTTCGCGTCCGGCGCCTTCGCGCCCACGAGCCAGCTTCCCGGCTGGCTGAAGGCCATCGCCGAGGCGAACCCCGTGAACTACGGCATCGAGGCCGCGCGCCACCTCATGCTGCCCGCGCCGTGGGGCGACCGCCTCACGAGCCACGGGCTGGGCGTCGACCTGACGGTCATCGTCGCGTTCGACCTCATCTTGGTGACGATCGCGGCGTTGATGCTGCGCCGAGCGACGGCGGCCAAGGGCCGGTGAGGGTTCGGCAGGAGCCCAACGTCCCCGAAGGGTCCATGGGGCGGCGCCTCAAGTGCCGCCCATGCGCCCCTTCGCGCTCCTCGCGCTCGCCGCGCTCCTCCTGGCCGGCTGCCTGCAAGGCTCGACCCCCGCGCCTTCCGGCGGCTCCACGACGCCGCCCGCCTCCTCGACCCCGCCCACGTCGACCACTCCGCCCGTCGTGACCGGCGGCGCGGCGGTGCGGCCGGCCCACGGCAGCAACGCGACGGACAACTTCACGCTGGAAGGGGACGAGAGCGTCTCGCTCATCCTGCCCGGCCAGGACGCCGCGTTCACCTTCGTGGGCACCAACGGCGGCGCGAACGCGTCGGCCCTCTTCGCGCCCTGCGACGGCGGCAACCCGCGCATCGATATCGAGGACGCCAACGGCACCGTGCTCGACACCGTGGGCCCCCACATGCGCTGCATGATCGCCATCAGCTGGCAGCCCTTCGGCGCGGGCGAGCAGCTCTCCACCAACATGACGTGGAACGGCACCGCGTGGGACGGCGAGAAGCTCGCCCCCGTGGCGCCCGGCACGTACTATGCCGTGGGGACCTTCGCCGTCAAGCGCGACGCGGGCGAGATCGACGTCACCGTGCGTCTGCCCATCGGCGTCACCGACAACCGCGGGGCGCTGTAGAAAAGCTGTAAAAAAAGAATGGGGGCGTCGCCCCCCGAGCCCTCTTCAGCGCATCATCGCGCCGCGCTGCCCCATCGTGGGCTCCTTGGCCATGAAGGGGACCGCGAGGAGCACGATGCCCAGGACGAGGTGGAGCCCGTCGTCCATGCCGTTGATGGCGAGGAGGTTCGCGACCGCGGGGATGAGGCCCGCGAGGAAGACGACGATGTAGACGACGCCCAGGATGATGTTGTACATCCGGGCGTTGGCGCCGCCCGCCATGTACGCGCCGATGAGCAGGAAGATGCCGCTGAGCACGTGCACGACGCTGTGCAGGTAGTTGACCTCGAAGATGCCGAGGATCTTGCCCGTGTTCGCGTTGCCGACGAAGTCCTGGCTGCCGGTGGAGGTGGTCGTGATGCCGGGGATGAAGCCCAAGACGCCCACGAGGACGAGGACCCAGCCGAGGATCATCGCGAGGAGACGGTTGTAGTTCGTGTCAGCCATCGTTTCAACCCTTGTCGCCCCCGAAGGGGTTGCAAGATCAGACGCCCCGGGGTGCATATAGGAGCCGGGTCGTGCCGAGCGAAGAGGCGTTCTCCACTGGAAACGAGGCGGCCCGTCGCCCACCTGCCTGATATCCTTTTTGGCCGCTCGCGGCGAACGATCCCGAACGATCGCTACCTCGGCGCCGCCTGCCGGAGGGCGGCCGCCTCGGGCAGGTCGCCTCCGTGGAGCATGAGCCGCTGCACGACCGCCTTCGTGCTCGGCGGGAACTCGGCGCCGGCCATCCACTCCAGGTAGGTCCGGTCGACGGACGAGACGGGCTTGCCGTGGTGCTGGCCGAAGTTGAACACCACCTCGTGCCGGTCGTTGATGGCGAACTTCCCCGCGCGGTCGACCTCGCGGGGGGGCTTCGTTAGGCGCACCGCATCCTCCTCGGTGAGTGCGAACGTCTCCCGCAGGCGCGCCCACACGGCGAGCGTCGCGCGCACGTCCTCCCGCGCCTGGTGCGCGCCCGCGTGCTCCGCGCCCAGCCAGCGCTTCGCGGCGCCCGCGAGCGTGCGCGGCTCCAGCGCGCTCCACACGCGCATGACGTCGATCTCGCGCACGGCGTCGAGGTCGAGCCCGGGCTGCCCCGCGCGGCGAAGCTCCGCGTGGAGCAGCGGCGTGTCGAAGCTGCGCGAGTTGTAGCCCAGGAGGAGCGCGCCCTGCACCCACGCCTGCACCTGCGGCGCGATCTCCGAGAAGGGCGGCGCCTTCGCCACGTCCTCGTCGCGGATGCCGTGGATCGCGCTGGCCTCCGCCGGGATGGGCACGCCGGGGTTCACGCGGAAGACGCGGCAGCGGCCTCCCGGCGTCATGAGGCAAAGCTCGACGATGCGGTCCTTCTCGGGGTTCGTGCCCGTGGACTCGACGTCGAACGCGACGACCTGCACGCGCCCTGACGCGCCTCGCCGGAGGATAATCCCTCGGCGGGCGCTTCAGGTGGAGCCTACCCTCCGGAGCTTCCCTCGCCGCCGGGCATGGTCTGCTTGCGCGGCTCCAGCGCCTCGTCCACCTGCGCCTTGGTGAGCCCGCTCTTCTCATAGGCGATCTCGCGCACGGTGCGGCCCGTCTTGTAGGACTCCTTGGCGATGGCGGCCGCCTTCTCGTAGCCGATGTACGGGTTGAGCGCGGTCGCCATGCTGATGCTCTTCTCCACGTAGCCCTCCGCGCGCTCGCGGTGGACCTCCAGGCCGTCAAGGAGCTTCGTCTTGAACACGCGGCTGACGTTGGCCAGGAGGCGCGTCGACTCCAGCATGTTGCGCGTCATCACGGGCAGCATGGTGTTGAGGTCCATCTGGCCCCACTGCTGGCCGATGAAGATGGCGTGGCAGTTGCCGGTGACCTGCGCGCCCACCTGCACGACGGACTCGCAGATGACGGGGTTGACCTTGCCGGGCATGATGCTGCTGCCGGGCTGGATCGCGGGGAGCACCAGCTCGCCCAGGCCGCCCTGGGGGCCGCTGCCCATGAGGCGGATGTCGTTGGCGATCTTCATGAGCGAGCCCGCGGTGGCGACCAGCGCGCCCGCGGTGAAGGCGTAGGCGTCCTGCGCGCCCTGCGCCTCGAAGTGGTCCTTCGCCTCGACGAACCGCGTGCCCGTGAGGCGCGTCAGCTCCTCGGCGACCATGCTCCCGAAGCCCTCGGGCGCGTTGAGCCCCGTGCCCACGGCGGTGCCGCCGATGGCCAGCTCGCGCAGGCCCGGCAGCGTCGCCTCGACGCGCTGGATGGACAGCTCCACCTGGCGCGCGTAGCCGCCGAACTCCTGCCCCAGACGAATGGGCACCGCGTCCATGAGGTGCGTGCGGCCCATCTTGACCACGTCGTCGAAGTCGTGCGCCTTCTTCGCCAGCGCGCCGTGGAGCTCGCGCAGCGCGGGCAGCAGGTCCTTCTCGATCTGGAGCACCGCGGCGACGTGCATCGTCGCGGGGATCACGTCGTTGCTGCTCTGCCCCATGTTCACGTGGTCGTTGGGGTGGACCTTGGTGCCCAGCATCCTCGACGCCAGCGACGCGATGACCTCGTTGGCGTTCATGTTGGAGGAGGTGCCGCTGCCGGTCTGGAACACGTCGATGGGGAACTCCTTGTCCCACTTCCCGTCCGCCACCTCGCGGGCGGCCTTCTCGATGGCCTCCGCGACCTTGCCGTCCAGCTTGCCCCGGGCGTGGTTCACGCGCGCGGCGGCGAGCTTCACGAGCCCGAGGGCGTGGACGAAGGCGGGCGGCATGGGCTGGCCCGAGACGGGGAAGTTCTCCACCGCGCGCTGCGTCTGCGCGGCGTAGAGCGCGTTCTTGGGCACGCGCATCTCGCCCATGGTGTCCTTCTCGATGCGGTACTCCTCGGTCATCGCTCGGGCGATTCCGGGAGCGGTACTTGAAGGCGACCGCTGCCCGGCCTCACCGGCGCCGGCCCAGGACCGCCGCCGTGCCCGCGAGCGCCACGAGCGCGCCCCACACCTGGTTGAAGCCGGGCGAGTCGTGGAGCGCCTGGTCGCCGTCGAACACGGCGTCCACCTTGATGGAGTAGGGCAGCCCCTCGGGCGCGACGTAAGCGGTTCCCGTGCCGGCGCCCGCGTAGAGCGAGCCCGCGTGCTGCCAGCGGTGCAGGTCGGAGAGCGTGAGGGCCATGGTCTCCTGGTAGTGGCCCGGCGGAAGCTGGAGGGCGCCGGAGTCCTGCACGAGGTCGGGCTGGTCCGTGTGCTGGCCCATGCCGATGCCCAGGTCGCCCGCGGCGGTGAGGGTGTTCTCCCAGCCCAGCGAGACGTTGAGCAGGACCACCCTGGCCGCGTAGCCGCGCCGCGCCTCGGCGTCGCGGCCGAACTGGAGCGTGTGCGGGTCCCAGCGGAAGTCGTCCGCGCCCTCGCGCTGGAGCGAGGCGGCCGCGGGCGCCAGCGTGCCGTTGATCCACAGCGTGACGTGCGACCGGTAGAGCGGCATCTCAATCTGCGAGGCGTCGCCGTCCCCTCCCACGGGCACGTCGCGCTTCGTCTCCTGCGTGAAGCCTTCGAGGCTCGCGACGACGCGCGCCTCGGAGCCGGGCGCCACGCGCGCCTCGGCGACGCCGTCCGCGTCGGTGGAGAGCATGAGGGCGTCGTGGCTCTCGTCGCCCCACCAGGTGGACGACGTGGTGGTGACGGTCACGACGGCGCCCGCCAGCGGGGGGCCGTGGGGCTCGTCGGTCACGTGCACGCGCAGCAGCGCCGAGCCGTCTCCGGCGGACGTGGGCGGCGCGCTTGCCTCCGAGACGGAGCCGGGCGAGGGGGTGATGCAGCCCGCCGCGAGGGCGGCGAGGACGAGGGCCAGGGCGAGAATGCCTCCGCGCATGCGGCCTCGACGCGCGCAGGGGGGCTAATGCCCATCGGGGAAGGTTCCAATCCCGAAGCCCGAGGGGTGCTCGGGGCCCATCACGAAGCGGAACTCGGCGGCCCCCGCGACGTGCGAGTAGTAGACGATCTCGTCCAGCGTCACGACGGTCCCGGCCGGAAGCTCGGTGGCGTTGCGGACCGGGATCGTGGCCGTGAACTTGGCGGTCTCCCCGGCGAGGATCACGTCGGGCCCCTCGGCCTGCCCATCGAAGGTGAGGTTGCCCAGCGCGATCTGCACGTCCATCTGGTGGAAGCCGGTGGCGGGCAGGTTCCGGCCCGACGCGCTGGCGCTGGTGGCCTGCACGTAGAGCACGACGTGAAGCTCCTTCTCCAGCCGGGCCGGCGCGGCCAGTGCCCCCTTCCACGTGGGATAGCCGGGGGTGGACGGGCTGTTCGCCGGCGTCGTGAGGGGCACGCTCCCTTCGGTGGAGGGTGGCGCGCCGCGCAGCGAGAGGTCCGGCTGGAGGTGGAGGCGCAGCGGCGCGGCCGGCGGCGCGGGCGCGGTGGCCGTGGCGTTGACCACGGCGGCGGGCGCGACGGGCGTGGGGCTCGCGGGCGCGGGTGGAGGCGAGCCGGCGCACCCCGCGAGCAGGAGCGCCACGAGCAGAAGGGGGCCGGCGCGCACCGGGCTCACCTCGCCTCGACGCGGACGTCGCCCGTGGAGGTCTCCGCCGTCACGACCGCCTGCGTCGGCTTCGCGGAGTAGCCCGCGGAGCGCGCGTGGACGTGCCCGCCCACGTCGTCGTGGCTGCGCTCGTTGACCTCCGTGGGCCCAAGGTCCACGCTCGCGTCGCCCGTCGAGGTGTCGGCCGTGGCGTCATAGCCCACGTCGGCGCGCGTGGGGAGCCGCAGGGTGATATCACCCGTGGCGGACCTGAGGCTCAGGTTCCCCGGCTGCACCGAGGCGAGGGTCGCGCGCACGTCGCCCGTCGACGTGGCCGCCTTCAGGTCGCCCGCGAGGTCGAGGTCGGTGAGCGTGACGTCGCCCGTGGTCGAGCCCGCGGTGAGGTTCCCCACGAGCAGGCGCTCCAGGGCCACGTCGCCCACGTCGCTCTCCAAGCGGGCGTCGAACGCCCCGCTTGACGAGGGCAGCTCGACGCGCACGTCCGCGCTGGCGCTGCTCTCGCCGAAGAGGGAGACGGACTTGCCCACCGTCGCCTGCCATGCGCCCAGGCGCGCGTCCGCGAGCGCGAGGCCCACCTCGGTGCGCTGCGCCGCGTCGGCCGAGCGCGCGGTGATGGTGAACACGACGTGCGCGCGGCCGTCCGTCGAGGGCGAGACGGCGACGTCGCCCACCACGGCGCAGGCGTCCAGGAAGCCCACGGTGGCGTTGGCGGGCAGGTCGTAGGTGATGACGCGCGAGGTCCGGCCCCCGAGGGCGCGCGCCGTCTCGGAGGAGGGCGCCAGGGCGTGCCCCGCCGCGAAGGAGGGTGCGGAGCAGCCGGGATCGGCGCGCGCGCCCAGGGTGGAGCGGCCCACCGCGTAGGCGCCGGCGCCCGCGAGGAGGACGAGGGCGGCGAGGGCGACCGCGACGATGAACGGCTTCGATCCCACGAATCCCATGATATCAGCCCCGCAGGCCGCGCCGGAGCGTGTCGCGCGTGGCCTCCAGCGTGAGGCGCGACTGCGCGAGGAGGCGCGCCGTCTCGGTGTTCAGGCGCTCCAGCTCGTCGGCGGGGTCGGGCCCCGGAGGAGGGCGATGCGCGGCCTGGGCGCGGGCCTCCCGCGCGCGCCACGCCTCGAAGCCGATCCAGACGGCAAGGGCGGCGACCCCGAGGAAGGGGAGCATGAAGAGGAGGAAGTCGGCGACGTCGGCCGCGTCCACGGCTCACACCTCCCGCAGCAGGCGCTCGATCTCCTTGAGCGTCGCGTTCATGCGCTGGACCTCGTCGAGGACGAGCCGCTGCCCCCGCACGGCCTCCTCGGCGAGCTTGCGGTACTCTCCGCCGCCACCGGCCTCCACCTTGAGGCGCTCGTGGCGGTAGTAGAAGAGCATGCCGATGATCGCGACGATCATGCCGAAGGCGGCGATGGGGATCCAGAGGGGGTCCACCATTCAATCGCCCCCGCGCTTGAGGGCGGCCGCGATGGTGTCAGGCGTCAGTCGGATGTCGAAGTCGGCGATCTCGTAGTACTTCATGGCTTTCCCGTCCGGTGAGAGTTCCAGGGCGCCCTGCACGAGCCCGGCCGCCTCCAGCTTCTCCAGGTGCATGTAGAGGAGCGGGCGGCTCAGGCCCAGTTGGCGCGCCAGCTCGCTGACGTAGTTGCGGTCCCGGGTGAGCGCCGCCACGATGCGCAGGCGGTGCGGGTTGCCCAGGGCGTCGGCCACGGCCAGCAGGCGTTCGGAGTCGAGCTTCATGGAGAGGGCTCCCCTGTCACACAGGGCTTTCTCGTGTCAGAAAGAACTGACAGGTGATAGAAGTAAGTATCGACGGTGGGACGGGACGACGGAAAAAGCCGCTCAGTTGCGGCAGCCGGAGGCGGGGGGCGCGGTCATGGCGGCCCCGTTCGAGCCGTCCAGGGTGAACGTCGCGAGGCCCACCGTCCCGTCGGGGCAGGCCCGGGTGTCGACGCGCGCGCTGCCGGTGGCCTGCGCCTGCCCCTGGGAGAACGAGCCGCGCACCTCGTAGACGCCGGAGTTGAGGTTCACGACGGTCTTGTCCACGCTGCTGTGGGCGGGGACCTTGAACGTCGTGCCCACGACGAAACCGCCCCCGGCGTCGCGCACGTCGATGCGCGCGTCGAGGTCGCCGGAGCCCGAGTTCTCGACGTGGACCATGACGACGGCCTTGGGGCCCGTGGGCGAGAAGGGCGAGCCCACGGCGAACGCGCCGACGATGGCGCCGGCGACGAACGCCGCGGCGGTGAGCACGACGAGCCGGTTCAAGCGCGGCGGCAGAAGGACGCCAGGTCAAGGCGCTTTCGGCAGCGACCTCGTCACGCCGAGTCGACGCCCACGCCGCCCTCGCCGTCCGCCCACTGGCTCCCGTCGGCGCGGGCGCCCACGAGGGGCGGGGTCGTCGAGTAGACGTCGTGCCCCGCGTCGTCCAGCAGCGCGCCCAGGCCGCCCACGCCGTAGCCCTGCGCGAAGCCGTCCGCGACGTAGGTGTCCTCGCCCGCGGCGTCGTGGAGGATGCCCACGGCGGGGCCCGGGGGCGCCGCGATGGCGTAGGCCCCGCCCTGGCCCGTGGCCACGGGGAAGAGGCCCAGCTGCGGCTCGACGATGGAGGGCCCCATGGCGTAGGAGTCGTCGCCGGACTCCTCGTCCAGGAGGCAGAACGCGCCGACGCCCGCCTCGCCCTGGCCGCCCTGGCGGATGTGCGGGCCCATGAAGTACGAGTCGTTCCCGCCCTGCTCGACGAGGATCGCCGTGCCGTCGGCCTCGGCGGACACCTGCACGGGGCCGGCGAACGTGCCCTCGTCGGTGCCCAGGAGCGTGACGGGCACCTCGTTGGAGACGTAGCGGTCGGAGCCGCCGCGCTCCAGCAGGAGGCCGAACCCTTCCGCGCCGCCGTAGACGAAGCCGTCGAGCCCGTCCTGGCGGTAGAAGTCGTTGCCCCCCTCGTCCACGAGGATGCCGACCCCGCCCACGGCGGAGGCCTTGGTGCCGATGCTGCCCTGGCTGCCGTTGAGGTCGGAGACGACGGGCCCCGTGGGGCTGACGTAGGTGTCGTTGTCCGCGCCCGCGTCGTAGAGAAGGCCGAAGCCCGCGTTGCCCGAGCCCTGCGCGAACTGCGACGCGTTGCGGTAGTCGCTGCCGCCGTCATCGTAGAGGATGCCGGCCGCCGCGAGCCCCGCGCCCTGCGCGACCGCGGGGGCGTAATAATAGTCGGAGCCCGCGCCGAAGTCCATGGCCAAGGCGGGGATCGCGGAGCCGCCGCCCGCGTTGTCCAGGTACGTGTCGTTGCCACCGTTGTCGATCTGGATCGCGTAGGTGTCGGTGTAGGTGTCGTCGCACGCGCCGCCCACGACGATGAAGGGCAGGTCCAGCATGCGGTCGCACGAGGCGGGCGCGGCGGGCGCGGAGAAGGAGGAGGCGGCGTCGGCCAGCGAGACGGCGGCGTCCGCGAGGGCCGCGCGGTCGACGCGCGAGAGGGCCGCCATGCGCTCGTCGTGGAGCGCGCGCATCTGCGGCGTCACGGCGGCGCCGCTGTCCACCTGGCTCACCAGGAGCGAGGTCAGCGCGGGGTTCTGGAGGAGCAGCGCGCGGTCCGCGGGGGCGAGGATGCGCTGGTCCGCGAGGGCGGAGGCCGTCGTCGCGTCGACGAGGGGCAGCAGCGCGGCGCGCCACTCCGGGGAGAGGGCGGCCGTCTGCGTCGCGACGCGGGCGCGCAGCGCGGCGTCGACGGGCTGGCCGATGGCCCCGTAGAGCGAGAGGATCGCCGCGTCCAGCGAAGGCGAGCGGGGGAGCGCCGGGTGCGCGTCGGGGTAGCCCGCGCGCAGGAGCGCCGCGTGCGTCACGGCGGCGATGCCCGCCTGGCCCGTGGGGAGCGAGGCGAAGGGCGCGGCCGCCGCGGAGGCGAGGGCGCGTGCCTCGGCCACCTTGGAGGGCGCCGGCGCCAGCCGGAGCGCCCCCGCGGGGGCGGCGAGGAGCAGGAGCGTGACGAGGAGCAGGCTGCGCGCGGCAAGGGACACGGGGGTGTGGCCTCCCGGCGGCCCATGGCCCGGGAGACGAGAGAGCGTTGTCCCCGTCCCCGCAGGGGGCGACACCTCAGTAGTGATACGCTTTCCCGACGTCGTCCGCCGAGAGCCCGAGCCCGCTGGCGACGCGGTTGGCGAAGTTGAAGTACGCCACGATGAGGGTCACGTCCAGGATCGCCCGCTCGTCGAGCCCCTGCTTGCGGAGCTTGTCGACGTCCGCCTGCGCGACCTTGCCCGGATTCTTCGTGAGCAGCATCGCGTGGTCCGCGATGGCGCGCTCGCGCGGGGAGAGGGGCGCCTTGGTGTAGTCCGTCGAGACGAGCGCCTGGAGGCCGGGCTCCGTGGCGTGGCGGCCGAAGGCGTCGGCGTGGTGCGCGAGGCAGTAGCCGCAGCCGTTCGCCCGCGAGACGACGGTGGCGATGAGCTCCCGCTCGCGCCGCGAGAGGGGCCCCTCGGCGAAGTGGAGCTCCTGGTAGAGCGCGAGGTGCGCGCCCGGGACGTGCGGGTGCTGCCCGGTGACGGTGAAGATGTCGCCCACCGCGCCGCGCTCCTTCTCGATGCGCGCGTACTCCTCGTGGAGCGCGCCCTTGGCGTCCTGGGGGTCCACCTTGCGGATGAAGGCCATGCCCGCGCATTCCCTGGACCCGGACTTAAGCGTGGGGGTCCCTGGATGGGATCGCTTCCGGCCCTTGGAGGCCCCCGGCTGGGCGCGCGGCGAGGCGCGCCGATGCTGGAGAATAACTGTGACGCGCGACGGTAACTGTTATCTTCACCGACGGCTCTGCCCCCTGGGGGCGTCCCCGCCGTTCCCAAGCGAATGGTGAATCGATGCAGTCCAGACTCGTCATCCGACTCGTGGCCGGCGCCCTCCTCCTCACGCTGGGGGGCGCGCCCGCGCAGGCGGCCCTCGCCTACACGCCCTGCCTCTCCTACCTCGACCAGAGCATCGCGCCCCGCGCGGCGTCCTCGCAGTCGTGCTCGGTGTCGCCAGGCGACCCCCTTGCCGACTCCCGCGACGGCGCCCCGCCCGGCGAGTACATCGACCTCGTGAGCAACGTCGTCTATCGCTTCGACGGCCAGCGCGCCGAGCCCGTGGGCGCGGCCATCCCCGCCATCGGGTACGTCGAGGTCAGCGCCCGCTATCACGTCTTCGCGTGCGCGACCTCCTCGCCCCTGCAGCAGTGCAGCGATCCCATGTGCGAGCAGTGGGTCGACTGCATCCACTGGCGGCTCTCCGTGGTCGGTTGCCACGAGGCGCACCTTCGCGTCTGGCTCGACGATCAGGTGGACCCCTACGACTTCCCCTCCGTCCCGGCCCCCTGCACGCAGGGCAGCTCGTTCATCCCGGGCGTGGGCATCCAGGGGGGCCGCGCCAAGGACGGGAACCTCGTGGGCGAGACGCTGACGCCGACCAACTACTACACGCACGACGACCGGACGGAGACCATCTCCTTCCTCCCCGGCTACGCCTGCCCGCCCCACGACACGCCCGGCTCCGTGCACGCGCAGATCGTGATCGATGGCGCGCCCTACGCCGACATGATCCAGACCATGCCTTGCGACGAGTGATCCCATGCGCTCCTGCCTCCTCCTGGCCGCCACCCTCCTGCTCGCGCCCCTCGTGCTCGCCGGCACGCAGCAGGCGCCCGAGATCACCGACGGCACCAACGACGTCCAGCCCGACAGCGCGGCGGGCGTCTGCACCGCGCGCGGCGCGCCGGAGATCGACGTGGTGCGCGCGTGGTTCGACCCTGGCCCGGACGTCGTCTCCGTCTCGGTGGAGGTGGTGGACCTGTCCCACCGCGCGTTCGACGGCGAAGGGTTCAGCCTCGACGTGGGGTTCCACTCGGGGACGGACGCGTTCACGCTGTGGAACGCGCTGGGCCCCGGCCCCGCCGACAACTTCTCGGCGCTCTTCGTCGACCACGCGGACGGCACCAGCGAGGGGCACGCCATCCGCTGGTCCACGAGCGGCAACGTCGTCACCGCGGAGATCCCGCGCGCGTACCTCCCGGGAAGCGCGCTGACACACGTCCGCGCGTCGGGCCGGCTCTCCCAGCCTGGCGTGCTCGGGTTCTACGTCGTGGGCATGCCGTGGTTCTGCGACACGGCCCCTGACGTCGGCTACGGGCAGGACGTCCCGCTGGGCTGAGAAAACAGGAGGTCGGGGCGCGGCGTGCCTGCGAGGCCGCGCCCCTGGTTTTTTTTTGCTCAGTAGCGGCCCGGCTGGGTGCCCTTGGGCTGGCCCTGCCCGGTCTGGCCGGCGCCCACGTTGCCGCTGCGCGCCTGCTGGCCGGTCTGCTGGACGATCTGGGGCAGCTCCAGGACGAGGTTCTGCACCTTCTGCACGTCCTCGCGGCCGTCGTCCGTGATGGTGTACTTGTTGCCGTTCTGCCGGAGGTGTCCGGTCTGCGTGAGGATGTTCAGGCACTCGTCCAGGTGGTTCGTGCCCATCTGGAGGTTGCCCTTGAACACGCTCTGGATGTTCTCCTTGGTGATCTCGCCCTGCTGGGCGGTCTTGTTGAGGACGACGAACTGCATGATCGCCATCTCGAAGCTCTTCACGAAAGGCTGCTGCTGGCCGGTGTTGGTGTTGACCATGGGCTCGGAACCCCGGCGCAGAAGCCTGGCTGTCGGGTTTGCTTCTTCTGGAACAACGGGGGACGGCGCCCGTCCGCCTGGCGGCCAGGTTGTTTCGGCGCCCTGCTAGGCAGGGGCAAGGCCGGGGCGCGGCCTCCCCGCGGGCATGCACCATCTCGTCAGCGCGAAGGCCGTCGTGGGCTCCGGCGACGCGACCGTCCTCCTGGAGGTCCAGGGCCGCTGCGTGCGCATCAAGCGCCGCGGCCAGCCCGAGGTCATGGTCCCCCTGGAGGCCGCCGCGGACGTGGGGCGCTTCCTGATGGCGGCGGCGAAGGCGTAGGGTCGCGGCCGGAATAGCATTAAGAGCCCGCATTTCCCATCGAGCCTCGTGCAATACCAGGTGGTCCTGGAGTTCGATGAGGAGTCCCGCCACTACACGGCGACCGTCCCGGGTCTGCCCATCGTCGTCGACGCGACGAGCAAGCGCGAGGCCCTCAAGCTCGCACGCGAGGCCATCGCGTACTACGTTGAGGACGTCGGCGCGCAGTCCGCGCCCTCGATCCATGCCGAGGTCGTGACCGTCAAGGTGTAGGCCGTGCTGCCGGGCGAGATCGACGGCCGGCGCTTCCTGCGCGCCATGGCCCGCCTTGGCTGGAGGGTCGTCAAGCAGCGCGGGAGCCACCGCACCCTCCAGAAGGCCGGCTCCGGCCAAATCCTCATCGTGGCATTCCACGAGACGCTGAGCCGGAACTCGGTCCGCCGGGCCCTAAGGGAAGCGGGCGTCCCGGAAGAGGAGTTCGAAGGCCGCCTCTGAGCCCATCAGCTTCTTGACCCCGCACCGATGATGGCCGCCTTGTGAAGCCCAAGGAGGAGATGAGCGCCCTCGACGTCCGCGCGTGCGTCCGCGAGCTGAAAGGCTATCGCGGCGCCCGCGTCGACAAGGCGTACGAGATCGCGCCGGGCGAGCTTCTCCTCCGCGCTCGCGGCGGCGACCCGCCGCGCAAGGTCGACCTCTCGATCCTCGTGGGGAAGGCCGTGCATCTCACGACGCTGCCCCGCGAAGCGCCCGAGAAGCCCACCGCGTTCGTCATGAACCTGCGCAAGCACCTGGCCAACGCGTTCGTGGACGACGTGCGGCAGCACGGCTTCGATCGCGTCGTGGAGCTCGTCTCGAACCGCAAGGACGGCGTCTACGTCCTCGTGGTGGAGCTGTTCCACGACGGCAACGTCGTGCTGGTGAAGGACGACCGCATCGTGACCGCGCTCGCGCACCAGTCGTGGGCGACGCGCGAGGTGCGGCCCGGCGTGGAGTGGACCCCCGCGCCCGCGCGCGCCGACCCGTCCACGCTCTCCCTGGAGGAGTTCGCCGCCAAGGTCCGCGCGAGCAACGCCGACGCGGTGCGCACGCTCGCCACCGAGGGCAACCTGGGCGGCGCGTTCGCCGAGGAGGTCTGCGCGCAGGCGGGCGTTCCCAAGAACACGCCCGTCGCCGACCTCTCCTCCGCGCAGATCGCCGCGCTGCGCGACGCGCTCAAGGCATTGCTGGACCGCGTGGACGCCGGCCCGCTGGAGCCCGTCGTCGCGCTCCGGGGCGAGGAGAAGGTGGACGTGGCGCCCTTCCCGCTGCGCGCGCACGAGGGGCTGACGCTCCAGCGCTTCGCGACCTTCCAGGAGGCGCTGGACGCCTACTTCGGGCGCTCCGTCACGACGGAGAAGGTGGACCCGCGGCTCAAGAAGCTCGCCGACGAGAAGGCCAAGGTCCAGCGCATGCTCGACGCGCAGGAGGCCGCGCTATCAAAATTCGCCAGGGAGGAGGCCGAGGCCAAGCGCAAGGCGGACCTGCTCTACGGCCACTTCGACGTGGTGCAGCGGCTCACGAAGACGCTCTGGGACGCGGGCAAGTCCCTGGGGTGGAAGGCCGTGCAGGAGCGCCTCAAGGAGGGGAGGAAGGCGGGCAACCCCGAGGCCGCGCTGGTGGAGAGCCTCAGCCCCAACGAGGGCGCGGCGGTCCTCTCCCTGGAGGACATGGGCGGGAAGAAGGGGCGCGTGCGCGTCGACCTGCGCAAGAGCGTGCAGGAGAACGCCGACGCGCAGTACGAGATGGCCAAGAAGATGCGCGCGAAGACGCAGGGCGCGATCGAGGCGCGCGAGCGCACGCGGGCGCGCATGAAGGAATTGGACGAGCGCGGCCTGGAGATCGTGGCGCAGCTTGCCCAGAAGGCGGAGCGCAAGGCCGCGACGAAGCGCTTCTGGTTCGAGCAGTTCCGCTGGTTCTACACGAGCGACGGCCACCTCGTGCTGGCGGGGCGCGACGTCAAGGGCAACGAGCGCATCGTCGCGAAGCAGCTGGAGGAGCAGGACCGCTACCTCCACGCGGACGTGAGCGGCGCGCCCAGCACCGTCGTCAAGGCGAAGGACGGCGCGGTGTCGGAGACGGCGCTCCAGGAGGCGGCCGCGTTCGCGGCGTCGAACTCGCGCATCTGGAACGCGGGCCACGCGGCGGGCGAGGCCTACTGGGTCACGCCCTCGCAGGTGAGCAAGACGCCCAACCCGGGCGAGTACGTGGCCAAGGGGAGCTTCATCATCCGCGGCAAGCGCAACTTCCTGCGCGTGCCCATCCGGCTCGCCATCGGAGAGGTGGAGATCGAGGGCCACCGCAAGGTCATGGGCGGGCCCGTGGAGGCGGTGGCGGCCCGCGCGACGCGCTACGTCGTGCTGGAGCCGGGGGACTCACCCACCAACCAGGTCGCCAACGAGCTGGCGGCGGCGCTGGGCGTCAACGTGGAGGAGGTCCAGGGCGTGATGCCGCCCGCGTCCGTGAGGATCGTCGAGCGGCACGGCCTCTAGCGGACTCACGTCCCGTGAGCGCGCGGCCGCAAAAAGCCTGAAGTAGGGGGCGTCATGCGCCGCGTGTCCCGTTCCAAGGACGAGATCGGCGAGCGGACGCGCTACCTGCGGCGTTGGACCCTGATGGGCGTCGCCATCGGCGCGGCCTCCGCCGCCGGCGCGCTCTTCCTCATCGCGGCCGTGAAGCTCGTCTCGGCGTGGACGCTGGGCGCCATGGCCGGCCTCACGCCCCCCGAGCCGGGCGGCGAGGCGGCGGCCGGCTACGTCTACCACGTCGCGCGCCCGTGGGCGATCCCGCTGGTCATGGGCGCGGGCGGGCTCGTGGGCGGCCTCCTCGTCTGGTGGCTCGCCCCCGAGACCGCAGGCGTCGGGACCAACGCGGCGATCCGGGCGTTCCACCAGCGCGAGGAGATCCCGCTCCGGACGCCGATCCTCAAGGTCGTCACGAGCGCCATCACCATCGGCACGGGGATGACCAGCGGCCGCGAAGGCCCCATCGCGCAGATCGGCGCCGGCACGGGAAGCTGGATGGGGCGCGTCTTCAGGCTCACGCCGCGCGAGCGGAACATCGCCCTGGCCGCGGGCCTGGGCGCGGGCATCTCGGCCATGTTCAAGGCGCCCCTCGCGGGCGCCATCATCGGCGCGGAGATCTGGTATGCCGAGGACTTCGAGGTGGAGGCGCTCATCCCCGCCATCATCGCCTCCGTCGTGGGCTACGCCATCGTGGGCTACTTCGTGGGCTTCCAGCCCATCTTCGCCCTGGGGCGCGATCCCGCCGCGTTCGACCACCCCGCGACGCTCCTGCTCTACGCCGCCCTGGGCGTCGCGTGCGCCATCGCGGCGCGCGCCCTCTTCGCGGTCTTCTTCCCCACGCAGCGCTTCTTCCGGCGGTTCCCGCTGCCCGTCGCGACCACGGTGGGCGGCCTCCTCACGGGCCTCGTCGCGCTCGCCGTCCCCTCCGTCGTGGGCACGGGCTACGGCTGGGTGCAGCTCGCGATCCTCAACGACTACAGCGTGCTCGGCCCCCTCATGCTCCTGGCCGCCGCGGGCGCGGAGATCGTCTGCGCATCGCTGACGCTGGGCTCGGGGAACTCGGGCGGCATCTTCGGGCCCAGCGTCGTCATCGGCGGCCTCCTGGGCGCTTCGTTCGGCGCGGGCGCCGCCGCCCTCTTCCCCGGCGTCGTCTCGAACCCCGCCACGTTCGCCATCGTGGGCATGGTGGCCTTCTTCGCCGCCACGGCGAAGGCGCCCATCAGCACCATCATCATGATCTCGGAGATGACCGGAGGCTACGGCCTGCTGGCGCCCGCGCTGGTGGCCGTCGCGGTCGCGTTCCTCCTCTCGGGGCACGGCACCATCTTCCCGGCCCAGGTGAGGACGCGTCTCCAGTCGCCCGCGCACGCCGAGGAGTTCCGGCCCCTGCGCCTGCGCGAGGTGCGCGTCGCCGACGCCATGACGCGCGAGCCATTGACGATCGACCCCGACGTGCCCGTCTCCCACGCGCTGGATGCGCTCGTCAAGGCGCGCGTCGGAGGGCTGCCCGTCCTGGAGGAGGGCCGGCTCGTGGGCATGATCACGCGCACGGACGCCCTCAACGTGCGCGACTCGGCGCGCGCCCGGACGCCCGTGCGAGAGGCCATGACGACGGCGCTCGTCACGTGCCACCCGGACGAGGACCTCTTCACGGTGCTCGACCGGCTCATCGTCCACGACGTGGGGCGCCTGCCCGTGGTCGAGCGCCACGCGCCCGACAAGCTCGTGGGGCTCCTGCGCCGCGCCGACGTGAGGAAGGCGGTCGCCGCGACGGAGGGGCCGGCGGCGCCCGCGGCGGAGCCGGGCCCCGCGCTCTGAGGCGGCTCAGGGGAAGCCGGGGCACGGGTCGGTGAAGCAGTCGGGCGAGAGCTCGCTGCTGCAGAAGCGGGCGCCCGTGAGGGTCGGCACGCAGACCAGCGACTGGCAGGTCGCAGGCGTCACCGCGTCGGAGCACGGGCCCGGGGCCTGGGCGGCGGCCGTGGCGGTGAAGGCGGCGAAGGCGAGAAGGAGTCCGGCAAGGAGCGTCGCAAGGCGCATGCGCGGGGGCGAGCCCGATGGCGTCGCTTCAGGTCCTTGCGCGCGCACCCCGGCGGCTGCTGCGCACGACGTCGAACGCCTCGGGGCCCAGCACGAACCCGTCCGTGGGGAGCGTGTGCTCGTTGATGAAGACGAAGCGCAGCACGTAGCTCACGAAGAAGGAGAGCGGGAGCACGACCGCCGAGAGGGCGAGGCCCACCAGCGCGCCCGCGCCGACGCGGCCCAGCGCGTCCACGGCCCCGTCACCGTAAGCGAGCACCATGCCCGTCGCGGTAAGCACGCTGGGGATGGTGGAGAGGAGCACGGCCCACGACATGTTGCTCAGGCCCCACTGCGTGTCCATGGTCTTCGCGTAGCGCGAGCCCACGGCGAAGTCGCAGAGGCGATCGGCGAGCCCCTCCAGAGCCTCGCGCAGCGGCCCCTCGGGCGCGCTGCGGGCGAAGCGCTCCACGTAGTGCGTGGACACGTCCGTCTCGAAGTCCAGCGCGGCTACGAGGAGAGCGTCGGGGCTCGCCCGGCGCGCGTCCAGGGCCGCTGCGCATTCCACGGCGCGACGCTCGATGGCGTCGAGGAGGTCCCCCAGGGCCACCTCGTCCTCCCGCAGCGCGAGCGCCGTGCTCGGCGCGTTCCGCCGGGCGAGGCGCGCGTCCGCGGCGGCGGCCTCCAGGAGGCTGCGCAGGAAGTCGCCCAGCGGAAGGGGGACGTGGCCGCGGCCCGAGGCGCTCCTCACGCGCTCGCGGAAGCCGTGGTTCGCCTCCTCGCGCTCCTGCAGCGAGCGGACGCCCTTCATCTCGCGGCTGAGCGTCAGCGTCGCCACGGAGACGGCGATGGCCGAGGCGGTCGCGACGGCGGTCACGAAGCGCGCGAACGCCTCCTGCACGTTCTTCTGGCTCGTGACGGCCTTGGCCAGCTCCGCGGGCCCCGCCGCGACGGCCAGGAGGACGAGGACGAAGGGCAGGAGCGCGAGGCCGAAGGCGAAGAGCGGGCGGCTGAGGCGGTAGCCCACGAGGGCCCACGCCTTGGGCGCGCGGATGCGGTCGAGGAAGGGCTTCCGGACGCTGGCGAGCGCGTCGGCCATGCGGGCTCCTCGCCGCAGGGCAGCTTGGCCGTCGTGGCCGTTTCGTCCATGGGCATCGAGGCGCGGGCGAGGGCGGAAGGCCTTTGGCGGGCGCGCCCGTTGGCCGGCCGTTGAAGGTCCTCGCCCGCGAGCCGGAGGAGGGGCGCGCCAGGCTGCGCGTCGACACGCTGGACGACCTCTGGCACCTGCACGAGCTGGCGCAGCCCGGCGACGTCGCCACCGCCCTCACGTGGCGCACCGCCGAGCTTGACGCGAAGGGCGCCGAGCGCGCGGGCAAGGCCGAGAAGCGCGCCATGACGCTCTCGGTGAAGGTCGAGCGCGTCGAGTGGGACGCCTTCTCCAACCGCCTGCGCCTCTTGGGCCCCATCGTCGAGGGTCCGCAGGACGTGGGAAGCTATCACACCCTGGTCGTCGAGCCCGGGGCCGAGCTGACGCTGCGCAAGCCCCGCGGCTTCCGCCCCCACGACTGGGAGCGCGTGGAGGAGGCCGTCGCGGCGACCCAGCGGCCGCTGGTCACGTTCCTCGCCATCGAGGAGAACGAGGCCGTCGTCGCCCTGCTGAGGCAGTACGGCGTCCAGCGCATGGCCGAGGTCTTCGGCCACCAGAGCGGCAAGCAGTACGCCACGGGCCGCGCCGAGGAGGAGGCGTTCTTCGACGAGGTCCTCATGGCGCTGCGCGACTACCGCCCCGAGGGCGCGCCGCTCCTCGTCGTGGGCCCGGGCTTCGCGAAGGAGCGCTTCCTTGCTCACGCCCGCGCGAAGCAGCCCGCCCTCGTCAAGGGCGCCGCGGTGGAGGCCACGGGGCAGGCCGGCATGGCGGGCGTCCACGAGGCGCTCAAGCGCGGCAGCGTCGAGCGCGTCGCCAAGGACTCGCGTGTGGCGCGCGAGACCGCCCTCGTCGAGCGATTCCTGGAGGCCTTGGGCAAGGGCGGCCTCGTGGCCTACGGCGCGGACGAGGTGCGCCGCGCGGCGGAGATGGGGGCGGCGGACGTCGTGCTCGTGGCGGACCACCTCGTGCGCGAGGGCCCCGGCGTCGCCTTCCTGGACCTCGCCCGCGGCACGGGCGCGCAGGCTCACATCATCTCCACGCTCCACGAGGCGGGGCAGCGCTTCGACGCGCTGGGCGGGGTCGGCGCGCTCCTGCGTTACCCGCTCCCCTGAGGCCCTGGGCCCCTGGGCGCAGGCTTACGCCCCGAGGCGGCCAGCGCGGGCGCGATGCGCGCGGCGGGGCTCCTCCTTCTCTTGGCCCTGCTGGCGCCCGCCGTCGCCGCGCAGGACCAGGTGCGCATCGCCTTCGCGCTGCGGGAGAGCGACACCGTGATCGAGGGCGACCTCGCCCCGGGGCAGTCGGTCGCCTACGAGGTGCCCCTCGACGCGCCCAACCTCACCCGCGTAACGTTCTCGCTGACGTGGTCCGAGACGCAGGACCTCACGGGGCTCTCGGGCCCTGACTCGTTCCACCTCTCTGTCTCCACGCCCCAGGGGCGGACCGCCGGGGAGACCAGCGGCTCGCGCGGCGCCCTGGAGGTGGCCTCCGACGCCAACGAGCTTCCCGCCAGCGCCATCGTCCCCGCCTCCGAGGCCGCGGAGCGCATGGCCGCAGCCACGACGCACGCGGGCCAGGGCGCGTGGCGCGCGACGGTGCGGCTCGACGACGCGGGCGGCGCCCTCGACCGCGGCAACCACCACCGGCTCACCGTGCGCGCGCTGCGCTACGAGGCCGTCCCCCTGACGCCCGCCACCGGCGGCCCCGATTTCGGCGCCCGGGTCGCGTCGCCCCCGGACTGGCCCGGCGCGGCCGCCCTCCTGGGGGTCGGGGCCTGCATCCTCGCGGGTGCAGGGATCGGCCAGGCCGTCGCCCGTCGCCGGGCGCGCAAGGCCCGATCCGCTCTCCCTCCAGGGGACAACACCCCCTTGGCGAAACGGTGACACCCCGAGGTCGCCCGGCCGGGTGACGGGCGATGGGTGATAGCCCCCCGCCCCATTCTCCGACGCATGGAATCGGCGCTCGCCTCCGACGCGTACCTGGAGGCGTTCATGAGCGGCTTCGAGTTCGTCCTGCTGGCCATCCGCGGCCGGCTCGCCGAGGGGGAGGTCCCCCCGGAAGAGCGCGCCCGGCTGGAGGGTTTCCTGGCGGACTACTGGCGCATCTCCGCCTCGTACCACGCGCGCCACCCGGCGAAGCCCACGCACGGCCTGACCGTGGACGTGTTCCGCGCCGACCTGCCCGCGCAGGCCGTGAACTGATCAGTCGAGGGCCTTCAGGCGCTTGACGAGGGCGCGGACCCCCACCAGGATCAGCCCGTAGGATAGGAGCGAGTCCCAGTCGTGCTTCGCCATGGCCGGGCTCTCCGAGACGAGAAGCCGGCGGACCTCCTCCTTCTCCTCCGCCGTCAGATGGTGGGTCACCTGGTCCTTGCCCAGGAGATATTGGAGACGCCGGAAGCCGGCGGGAGAGAGCGTCATCGTCGGCCTCCGCGGAAGGACCGGCGAACGTCCTCCGACCCGTGCCGTCGGATCATGTCCCTTAGAGGTTCTAAGACCTCCATTTCTTTTTCGAGCATCCGGATGCGCTCCTCGGTTTCCTTGGCGGGATGCTCCTCGGCGTCTCGCTCCAGCCGGCCCAGCCGCCGCTCCAGGGCGATGCGGAACGCCACCGCGGAGGCGCCGAAGCTGAGGAGCGCGCCTACGCCCGCGTCCAGGACCGAGCCGGGGAGATCGACCACGCGGAGGTAGGTCGCGCGGGGCGTGATGAATCCTCTCCGGGAATCGCGCCACGCGACGCAGAGGCACGGAGCCTTCATGACCCGTCAACGGTCTGCCCGCGCGTGACCGGCATCCTGGAGACGGAGGGTCTCGTGAAGACGTACCGCGGCGTGCGCGCCGTGGACAACGTCACCCTCTCCGTCCAGAAGGGGGAGATCTACGGCTTCCTCGGCCCCAACGGCGCGGGCAAGACGACCACGCTGCGCATGCTCATGGGCCTCGCGCGGCCCGACGCGGGGCAGGTCCGCGTCCGCGGCGTCGACCCCCTGGCGGACCCCGCGGGCGCCCACTCCGGGCTGGGCTTCCTCCCCGAGACGCTCTCCTTCTACAAGACGCTCAGCGGCCGGCAGACGCTCCGCTTCTTCGCCGAGGTCAAGGGGCTGCCCCGCGAGCGCGCCGACGAGGCGCTGGCCCTCGTGGGCCTCGCCGAGGCGGGCGACAAGCGCGTGGGCGAATACTCCCGTGGCATGACGCAGCGCGTCGGCCTCGCGCAGGCGCTCATGGGCGACCCCGAGATCCTCGTCCTCGACGAGCCCACCGGCGGCCTCGACCCCCTCGCGCACCGCCAGGTGAAGGACCTCCTGCGCGACCGCAACCGCAAGGGGACGACCATCATCTTCAGCAGCCACATCCTCACCGAGGTCCAGGAGCTTGCCAACCGCGTCGGCATGATGCGCAAGGGCCAGCTCGTCGCCCAGGACACCGTGGACGCCCTGCGCAGCCGCATCGGCCTCAAGGGCACCCTCGTCCTCACCGTGCAGAACGCCTCGCCCTCCATCGCGGTGGAGGTCCAGAAGATGCCCGGCGTCGACTCCGCGACGCTCCAGGGGGACCGCCTCTCGGTGGTCTGCGACGCCGCGCTGCGCTTCGACGTCGCCAAGCGCGTCGAGGAGAGCGGCGGCCGCGTCCTCAACATGGAGACCAAGGACGCGAGCCTCGAAGACGTGTTCGTCACCCTTGCCCAGGGAGGTGCCGTCCGATGAGCTGGACCGCCGTCGCCAAGAAGGAGTTCCTGGAGAACGTCCGCAACTACTGGATCATCGCCATCACGGTGGTCTTCCTGGTGCTGGTGCTCGTGAGCAGCGCCGTCGTGGGCGCCTTCTCCAGCGTGGGCAGCAACGCCCCCGCGCGCCTCGCCAGCATCGACGCCACCATCACGACCATGCGCTTCGTGGGCGGCTTCCTGCTGCCTATCATCGCGCTCATGCTGGGCTTCGGCACGCTGGCGGGCGAGCGCGAGAGCGGCAGCCTCGGGCTCCTCATCGCGCAGCCGGTCACGCGCGCCCAGATCCTCCTGGGCAAGTTCGTGGGCCTCTACGCGGTCCTTGCCTCCGCGATCCTCGTGGGGCTGGGCGGCTCCGCGCTCATCGTGCTGGCCAACGCGCCCTCCTCGCCCAACGCGATGAACCACCTGATCCTCTTCCTCGTCATCACGCTGGCGTGGGCCGGCGCGTGGCTCTCGCTGACGCTCCTCGTCTCGGCGTACTTCCAGCGCCGCGGCACCGCGATCGCGGGCAGCCTCCTGGCGTGGTTCATCATGTCCATCGTCTGGCTGCCGCTCACCATCCTCCTCGTGGTCGCGGCAGGCGCCCGCGTGGCGTCTGCCCCCGGCGCGCGCCCCTCGGCGCCAAGCTGGCTCAACGTCATGGAGCTGCTCAACCCCGACGCGGTGTACGGCGGCCTCCTGGCCAAGAGCATCGGCGGCCTCGCGGGCGTCGTGGGCCAGCTTCTGGAGGCCGTGGTGCCCAGCCAGCCGTCCACGGCCACGTTCGTCGTCGCCATGGCGGCGTGGATTGTCGTCCCCCTGGCGGGCGCCTACTGGCTCTTCGCCAACAAGGACGTCTGAGGCGCCCTACGGGAGCCGCAGGTTGTCCTTGAAGCCCTTCACCTGCCCGCGGCGGCGCAGGTAGGAGAGGAGGGAGTGGACGCGCCCCAGGGGGATGCGCGTCCGGCGCTGGATGTCTGCGGCCGAGCGGGCCCCCGCGCGCATGGCCTCCAGGATGGCCCCCGTCTGGGTGGAGCGGGCGGGCTTGCGGGCCCGCACGGGGCGGTGGGGGTGCTTGGCCATGGAGTGCGCCCGGGCGTCCCTGGAGCTGGGGAATAGGGCGAAGCACGCCGTGCAGGCGTAACTGATCACCTTGCGAACGCGCCGCATGTCCTTGGGATTCCAAGGTCTGTCAAGAGCATTTCGGCTCGTCACGGAAGCGTTGAGGGGTTTCGCGTTACGCGCCGGCGGGGACGGACGCGGCGGCGGGGGCGCTCTCGGGCGCCAGGTCGCGGGGCTGGAAGGAGAGGTAGACGTTGTAGAGGAACAGCGCGAGCGCCGTCCCCACGGGGGCGTAGACGAGGCTCATGACGAAGGGGCCGTAGATGCCCGTGACGCCCACGACGGGGCCCGCGAGGAGGCCGACGCCCCCCGTGAGGAGGAAGCCGAAGAGGAGCGCCACCAGCGTCGTCGCCAGGTGGTCCGAGACGAGCTGCACGCTTTCCCGCACGGCGCTGCGGACGCCCTTCCCCGACTCGATGACCGCGTAGGGCGCGTAGAGGAGGAGCACGTCCACGGCCAGGACGCCCAGCCCGTAGTTGCCGAAGCGCGGCAGCAGCAGCGGGAGCAGCAGCGCGGCGATGGCGAGGATGGCCTGGACGCCGCGCAGCGCGAGGAACGTCCGCCAGTGGCGCCCTCCGGTCGTGGTGAAGGCCTCCTTGATGCGGCTCCACGCGTCGGGGTGGCGCCCCTCCTCCAGGATGTCGTGCTCGGTGAGGTAGACCACCTTGAGGACGCCCAGGAAGCCCGCCTCGGCGTAGGCCAGGAGCGGGATGGAGACGAGGATGAGCGTGAGGGCGGCGAGGATGGCGAGGCGGCCCAGCCCCGAGATGGCGGGCGTCGGGCCCATGACGTCGCCCACGGTGGGGAGCGCGTGGGGCACCGCGACGGGGAAGAGCGGCAGGCGGTAGCCCTGGGGGAAGAGAAGCTCGACGTGCGCGATGGAGGCGAAGAGCGCGGTGCCCAGGAGGAGGTAGCCCAGGTCCACCAGCAGGGGCACGAGGACGGCGCGGGGCCGGTGCAGCACGGCGTCGACGCTCCGGCCGAACAGCTCGCCGACGCCCTCCATGCGGGGGGATGGCGGGGCGGAGCCCTTCAATCTTGCTTGTCGTGGGCGGCCGCTTCCTTCGCCTTGACCTCGGGCGTCTTGTTGGAGCCCGGCTTCGCGGCGTGATAGCGCAGCCGCTCGACGGGCGCGCCGCCGCGGACGTGCGACTCGAAAAGCTCGTCCACGTCCGCCATCGTGACGCCGGAGTGCCAGACGTTGTCGGGCCACGTCACCATCATGGGGCCGTGGCCGCACTGGCCGAAGCAGCCCGACTTCGTGACGCGGATCTCCTTGTCGAGGCCGGCCGCCTTGGTCTTCTCCTTGAGCGCGGCGCGGATCTCGTCGGACCCGTCCAGGCGGCACCAGGAGCCGTAGGTGCACACGAAGAGCTGGCGTTGGTACGGGGCGTCGGCCACGAAGCGGTCATCCGGGGGGCGCGCGATGAACCCTTTGTGCGCCCCGCCACGGAAGGAGCCCTCCTCGCCGCGGCGAGCGCGGTCGCCTACGGCAGCCTGGGGGTCCTCACCAAGCTCGCCTACGCGGAGGGGTGGAACGTCCCCAGCCTTCTCGCGGCGCGCTTCGGCGTCGCGGCGCTGGTCGTGCTCCCCTTTGCCCTCGCGCGGCGCGGCCCGTGGCGCGGCTTCGGCGCGGGCTTCCTCGTGGGCGCCCTGGGCTACGCCAGCACGACGGCGCTCTACTTCCCCAGCATCCGCCTGCTCCCCGCGGCGCTGGCGAGCTTCCTGCTCTACCTCGCGCCGCCCATCGTCGCGGTCCTCTCGTACCTCCTCCTGCGCGAGCGCATGGGCGCGTGGGGCGTCGCGGCCCTCGTCCTCGCGCTGGGCGGGCTCGCGCTCATGGCGTCGGGCGCGGCCACGGGCGAGGCGTCGGGCCTGGGCGTCCTGCTGGCCGTGGGCAGCGCGGTCGCCTACGCGCTCACGACGCTGGCCAGCCGCCGCGTCGCAGGCGCTCTGCACTGGACGCGCGCCTCGCTGGCCGTGGCCCTGGGCGCCTTCGCGAGCTATCTCGCCTTCTCCCTGGCGACGCGGCAGCTGGCCATCCCGCGCAGCCCCGCGGGCCTCCTGGACGCCTTGGGCATCGGCACCTTGGCGGGCGGGGTCGCGCTCTCGCTCTTCATGATGGCGCTGCCGCGCATCGGCGCGTCGCGCACGTCGGTCATCTCCACCCTGGAGCCCGTGAGCACCCTCGCGCTGGGCGCCTTCGTCCTGGGCGAGGTGCCCGGCTGGCTGGGGCTCCTGGGCGGGCTCCTCATCGTGGTGGCCGCGGCGCTGGTGGCGGCCACGGGCCACGAGACGCGCCCCGCCACGGGCGAGTGAGTCAGAGGCAGTTGGCCCTGGGCTGCACCCGCGCCTCCACGAGCCCCGCGTAGGCGACGCGCAGCAGGTGGGTCGCGTGATAGCCGCTCACGGGATCGGTCTCCGCGCGGACCACCGTCGCGTCCCCTGCGTGCAGCAGCGTGCCGCTGACGTACACGTCGTCGCCCACCGGGCGGACGTCGAGGACGGAGAGGCTGGCGTTCCACGGATCGGGGAGCCAGCGCCCCTCGGGCGGCACGGGGACGAAGCCCACGCGGTCCGCGCTGAAGGTGACCGTGTGGTTGGGCATGGGGCCGTGCCGGAAGTCGCGCACGAGGGACCACGCCTCCACCTGGGGCGTCGCGTTGCCCACGGGGCGCAGCGTGAGCGAGGGCGGGTCAAGCGCGTAGTCGGCCGGCGCGCAGTGCCCGCCGAAGTCCGCCATGGCGTCGGGGCCCGTGCCGTTGAGCCAGTCCAGCTCGTCCACCACGAGGAGGCGCGTGACAAGGGGGCCCGTGGGCGCGGGGAGGACCTCCACGGTGGCGTTGGCCTGGAGGGGCGGCGCGTCGCTCCCGCCCTGCACGGGGTTCCAGCCGGGCCGGAAGGAGACGCGCAGCGCGTGGGGGCCCGCCTGCGCGCGGACGAACGTCGGGCACATGGTGACGCCTCCCCTCCCTGCGGGGCACCACGCCTGGCGGGCAAGCGTGCCGTTCCACCGATAGCGCTCGACGTGCGTCTCGTTGGGCGCCAGCGTGAAGCGGACCGGGAGCCCGTCGCGATATTGCATGCAGACGCCGTGGCTGATGGCGTTGAAGCGCGAGTCGATGGGCGTCGCGTTGCTCAGCCCCTCCAGGTGGTCGCCGTCCACGGGGGCCAGCCTGGGAAGGTCGGCGTAGGTGTCGTAGACGTCCACGCCGTCGTCGACGGTCACATGGAGGCCCGCGTCGTCGAAGCACATGCCGCTGGGCGGCACCGCCAGGGGCGCGGCGCCGCAGTTGCGCAGCGCCAGCGTGATGACCACCGAGCCCCCGGGCGGGAGCCGCGGCGGCTCGACGCCCAGGTCGAGGGCGGGCTGCGGGCCTGCGCAGGCCGGAATGGCCGCGTCCGCCGACGACGCGCCTGGCTGGGGAGCGAAGCACCCTGCAAGCAGGCACGCGGCCACGAGCGGCGCGATCGATCGCACGCCTTTGGACTGGGCGCGCCCGTGCAAGGCGTTGCCGCCCCTGGTCGGGCAAAACCGAACGCGCGGATCAGAGGCCGCCCACGAGGTCGTGGAACGTCCGCAGAAGGTCGTTCCACGGGCGGTCGCCCGAGAAGCGCAACCGCTCGCGGCGTCGCCAGCCGAAGAGTCCCCGCCTGCGCTCCCACGCGATCGTGGTGGGCACGCTCTGCACGCGCCCGCGCCGGGCCTCCGCATGGTCGCGGTCCACGTCCACGCTCACGAACGCGACCTTGGCGTGCGGGAACTCCCGGCGCATCTCGCGCTCCAGGCGCTGGAACTTGGGTGTGTACCCCTTGCAGGGGATGCACCACGTCGCGTAGTAGTCCACGACGACCAGGTCGTTCTCCACGAGGAGCCGCTCCATCTCCTCGGGGGTGGGGGTGTCCATGCCCCTGGACCTGGGTGGGGGGCCATGATGGTTGCTGACGCTGCCCCTTGATCTTCAGGAGGCTCCGCGGGTTTTTTTATTCCTTCGTCACCACTGGGCGCGACGAGAAGGAGAGCGCCCGTCGCGTCCAGTGGTGACGAAGGGCCAGCCTCACCGGGAGCGCCAGAAGCGCCGCACCTCGCCCACGGGGTCGTCCGTCGGCCGGGGGTTGAAGTCCGCCGGGTAGGAGGAACGATAGCTCCCCCACCCGAAGCGCTTGTCCATGAGGACGATGACGCCGCGGTCGGTGGGTCCGCGGATGCAGCGTCCCGCCGCCTGGAGCACGCGGTGGAACGTGGGGTGGACGTAGGCGTAGGGGCGCCCGAGGCCGGGGCCGAACTTCTTCTCGTAGTACGCGATGAGCGCCTCCACCTCCAGCGAGGGCTGCGCGAAGGGGAGGCCCACGATGACGACGCCCTTGAGGAGGTTGTCCTCGTAGTCGTACCCCTCGGAGAGGCTGCCCCCCTGGACGCCGAGAAGAAGCGCGTTGGTCACGCCGCGCCGGAGGCGGTTGACCAGGGCCTCCTTCTCGGCCTTGTCCGCGCCGCGCTCCTCGGCCACGACCTCCTTGCCCGTGTCCAACGCGGCCTCCACGTGCGGGCGCACCTGCTCCAGGATGGAATAGCTGGGGAAGAACGCCGCGACGTTGCCTGGCGTGGCCTCGGCGATCTCCGCGAGGCGCGCGCCGACGTCGCGCCACATCTGCGGGCTGCGGTCCTTGTACCCCGTGGTCACGCTGCTGTCCACGAGCACGAGGCGGTTCTCCCGGGGGAAGGGGCTCGCGTATTCGCGGCACGTGCTCCGCTCCGGCGCCAGGCCCAGCACGTCGCGCGTCATCTCCATGGGGTGGAGCGTGCCGCTCATGACGACGCTGGCGTGCACCGCGTCGAAGACGGGCTTCGCCAGCACGGCGGGGTCCAGGATCTTGTACGCCAGCGACGGCGTGGGCTCCTTCTGGAGGATGCGCGCGAGGCCGCGGCGCTCGTTCCTCCAGTTGGCCAGGAACTCGTGGAGGGCCGCCAGGCCGCGCGAGTCGTCCTTGAAGCGCTGCTCGTAGGCGCCGATGGCCTCGGCCAGGTCGTCCACGAGCCCGTCGTAGTCCTTCACCGTGAGCGTGCTGCGCTTCTTGCCGAACGCCTCGTTCACCGCGTCGGCGAACTCCTCGCGCGGGACGTAGCGCTCGCTTCTCTGGATGCGCTCCTCGGGGTCGGAGGGCGGCTCCACGTCCGCCAGCGAGGCCAGCACGAGGCGAAGGATCTCGACGTGCTTGCCCAGCGCGACGTCGTCCAGGTCGTTGCACTCGTCCAGCGCGTCGTCCAAGACGTAGTCGTTCAGCTCCAGCGTGAGGTGGTCGCGGATGCGGTCGGGGAGGTTGTGCGCCTCGTCCACCACCAGCAGCACGTCGGCGAGGTCCACCTTGAGGCGCTCCTGCATCTGCGCGCGCAGGTCGCTGAAGAAGTAGTTGTAGTCGCACACGACGACGTGCGCCTGCGCCGCGAGGTCCAGCGCCGCCTGGTGGGGGCAGGTGGTCTCCTCGGTGCAGACGATGGTCAGCTCCTCGACGTGGTGGGGGCGCTGCTTGAGCAGGCGCAGCGCGCCCGTGTTCGCGGTCTCCCAGTACTGGCAGCTCTTGGTGACCTGCTCGCGGCGGCAGAACTCGGCGAAGCGCTTGGGGAACATGTCGCGCGCCTCGGGGCGGGGGCACATGTCCTGCTTGCCGATGACGTCCGCGACGACGAAGGGCACGCCCGCCTTCTGGCGGATGGCCTTCAGCGTGTCCACCGCGATCTTGTGCTGGCTCTGCTTGCTGGTGAGGAAGAAGACGCGCTTCTGGCTCTCCAGCGCGAGCTTCACCATGGGCGCCAGCGTGGAGACGGTCTTGCCCAGGCCCGTGGGCGCGTGCGCGAGGAGGTGGCGCCCCTCCTTCACGGCGGTGGCCACGTCGGCGAGGAACTGGCGCTGCCCCTCGCGCACCTCGCCGAAGGGGAAGAGGTCCGTGCCTGGGGCCACCTCCAGCTTCGCCGGGGGAGGGACGTCGCGCGCGCGGCGCGGCTCGTCGGCGGCGACGCGGGGCTTCGCGCTGGCATGGACCTGCGGGCGGGCCTGAGCGGCGACGCGCGCGGCCTCGGCGCTGCGGTCCGGCCCCCCGCCCTTCTTGGTGAACCAGGCCAGGGGCTGGCTGTCGCTGCCCTTGCCGTCGCACGTGGCGCAGTAGGCCACCGGCTTGCCGCGGACGATGCGGCGCTGCATGAGGCCGCGGCACCTGGGGCAGAACACCGCGTGTCCAGGCGAGGCTTCGGCCATAAAGCCTCTCCGGGAGTCGCCGAACGTTGTCCCCTCAGGTGATGAACGGCAGGCGCTCCGGCTGCATCGCCACGCGGAAGACCTGCACGTCGCCGTCGTCGTAGACGAGGTGCAGGTCGCGGGAGGCGCCGAACTTGGCGTAGGCCTCCTGGCCGATGGGCAGCCGCGCGGGGCCGAACTCCTCGAACCCCTGCGTCGCGACCGCGTGCCGCAGCACGAACTCGTCGAAGCTCGGCAGGTAGGGCGCCAGCGACGCCACGTCGTGGGAGTACCAGAACCGCTCCAGCAGCGTCTCGCTGGGGGGGAAGGCGACGACGTTCACGAAGTCGTCCTCGCGCAGCAGCACGCTGGAGGCCTCCAGGGACGAGTAGACGAGGTCGCCGTGGTCGACGTGCGCCGCCATCCAGCCGTAGGCCGGGGCCTCGCCGGGAGCGTAGCTTGGCGTGGCGCCCGCGACGAGCCCCGCGCTGCCCAGGCCCAGGAGGGCGACGGCGGCCAGGGCGCCCACGCGCACGGAGCGCTTCTCCCAGAAGGGCGCCAGCGTCCACGCGGCCACGATGGCGGCCGCGGGCGCGAGGTAGATGACGCTGCGGTTGAGGAAGCTGATGCCCACCGCGCCCTCCAGGAGGAGGCTGAAGAGGAGCCCGCCCAGCGCCCACGCCGCGAAGACGACGCGATGCGGGCCAAGCCGCTGGCTCCGCATGCGCGACGCGGCCGCCTGGACGCCCATCCAGCCCAGCGGCACGAAGAGGAGGATCACCTGCGCGTAGAGGAGCGCGCTGCGCCACGGCTCGCGGTTGAGGTGGCTGCGGTAGTCGCTCCCCGCGTCGGGGCCCATCCAGAGGGAGCCCAGGGTCTGCCGCGCCAGCTCCAGGTGGCTCGTGAGCGCGCCGTTGACCAGGAGCGACACCGCCAGGAGGAGGGGGAGCAGCAGGCAGACCCAGAGGGGGATGAGGCTGTGGCGCTCGCGCCGCAGGAGGAGGTGCCCCAGGGCGAAGGCCAGGAAGAGGAGCATCACGAAGTACGCGACGGTGTAGTACCAGAAGGGGAGCAGGAGCAGCGGCGTGAGGCTGAAGGCCAGCGCCGCGCGGTCCTTGAGGAGCGCGCGCCGCAGCAGCCCGTGGAGCAGGAGCGCGAGGAGGACGACGGTCGTGCTGGGCATGAGGACGCGCATGTCCAGGAGGAACGGCGCGGAGCCGCACGCGATGGCGAAGAGGGCGATCCCTCCGGCCCGCGCGTCGCCCCTGCGGCGCGCAAGGAGGAGCCCCGCGGTCGCGCCCACGAGGAGCACGACGACGACGCCCGCGACGGGCAGGCGCGACGCGGCCTCGGGCGAGAGGCCGGTGAGCACCGAGAGCGTCGCGAGGAGCGAGGGCTGGAGGGGCAGGCCGTTCCAGAAGTGCCAGACGGTCGTCGCGTAGAACGTGAGCCGCGGGAAGCCCAGCGACTTCTGGAACGCGGAGTTGGTCTGGGAGAGGGAGTTCTGGGTGGCGACGCGCTCGTTGATGGGGAGGTGGCCCGACTCCACCGCGCGCTCCGCGAGGATCACGTGGGAGAAGGCCCACTCGTTGGGCGCGTAGGGCTCGCCGCGCGTGCCGAGGCCGGCCAGCGCGACGAAGAGGAGGCACGCGCTCGCGACGAGCACGGCGACGCGGAGGTTCTCACGCATGGACGGAACCCCGCACGTGGAGCCAGAGGTGGACCTCGCGTCCTTGCCACGTCACGACGATCTCGTGGTCGCCCTCCGAGAGGGGCGGCAGGGGGAGCGGGAACGCCAGGGAGCGGCCGGCGGCGAGCGGCGCCTCCTCGTGCATGAGGGGCGTCGAGGTGCCGTTGGGCGCGACGAGCTGCGCGTCCACGGGGCCGCTGCGCGCCGCGCCGCCCGCGGAGAGGTCGACCTGGAAGGTGGGCGCGTCCCCGGGCGCCAGCACGGTGGGGAGCCCGCTGACGTTGCCCGACTCGTCGGCGATGGCCAGCGCGGCGGGCGCCTCCGGCGGGCGCGCGTCCCACGCGAAGAGGGCGCCGCTCACCACCAGCGCTACGCCCGCGATGGCGAAGGTCGCGGGCGTCGAGGGCGCGCGCAGCCCGGGCGCGTCGCGCGTGGCGGGGGGCGTCCAGGCGAAGGCCGCCGCCGTGAGCGCGCCCACCTCGACGGCGATGGCCAGCGCGACGTGCAGGGCGGTGAGGCTCCATGCCAGCGAGACGACGAGGCCCAGGACGGGCGCGAGGGCGAGGCCCAGCGCGCACGAGAGGGCGAAGCGCTCCTGGGGCGCCAGCGCGCGGCCGCGGTAGGCGAGGGAGAGGAGCGCGTCGCCGGGCGCCCAGAGGAGGGCGGCCAGCGCCAGGGGAAGCTGGAGGCGCGTCTGCGGCGCCGCCGCGACGAGGGCGGCAAGCGACAGCGAGACGGCTAGCGGCAACAGCACGCGAACCCGCATCGTTCGGCGGCGGGGATGAGCAGGGACGGCCTTTCTGGCGCAAGGGCCGTCATCGGGAGACGTACAGGTCCAGGGGGGCCTCGCCCACGAGCCGGCCCGTGGCCGCCTGGCGCAGGACGAGCCTTCCGCGGTACGTGTGCGCGTCCTTGCCCGGCGGGAGCTCCGCGCGCCACGCGAAGCCCAGCGCCTTGCGCGACTTGCCGGGCACCGTCGCGCTGGGCGGCTCGAAGGCGATGACGCCCTCCTTGAGGTCCTCCGCGAAGAGGGCCACCGCCTCCTCGCCCGCCGAGGAGTTCTCCACCTTCGCGTCGACGCGCACCTCCTGGCCCACGGTGGCGGAGCGGGACGCGAGCGCGGGGCCGGACGTGGCGCGGAGGGCCATGGGCGCGGGGACGCCTCAGGCCCGCTTCAGCCTGCCGAGCGTCGGCTCGCAGAGGGCGCCGCCATCCAGCAGGGCGTCCAGCGCCAGCTCCACGTCGCGCTCGGGCACGCCCTCCAGCGCGGCCGCGATGACGATCTCCTCGTAGGCGGCCCCCGCGCCCCCGTCCAGGCGCTCCACGAGGGCCGCCACCTCCGCCTCCAGCGGCGTCCACGCGCGCTCCGGCGGCCGCTGCGGGTAACCCAGGGTCTCCGAGAGCGTCGCCTCCATGTGGGCCAGCAGCGCGCGGCGCTGGGCGTCCTCCGGGCTGCCGGGCGCCGCGGCGTGCCGGCGCAGATAATAGTAGGCGCTCTCCACGAGGTCCACGAGGCGCTCCGCCATGGGGTCGCGCGCCGGCGGGATGGTGTTAGTTTCGTCGCTCAGATCGAGGCGGATGTCGCCCATGGGCCGCCGGGAACCCGGCCTGCTGTGTGGGCGTGTGGGGGAGGGCGCGTCGAAATTACCTCCCGCGCAGGTGCGCCACGAGCCCCGCAAGGGCCTGGCCGCGGTGCGAGACGCGGTTCTTGACCTCGGCGGGAAGCTCCGCGAAGGTCTGGTCGAACCCCTCGGGCACGAAGATGGGATCGAAGCCGAAGCCGTGCCCCTGGCTGCGCGGCGCGTGGAGGAGCCGCCCCTCGCAGCGGCCGGGGAAGAGGCGCGTCTGCGCGCCGTCGTGGTAGCCGACGACCGCGGCGAAGTGCGCGCGCCGCTCCTCCACGCCCTCCATGAGCTTGAGGATCCCGGGGACGCCGATGGTCTGGAGCGCGTGCGCGCTGAAGACGCCGGGGAACCCCTTGAGGTGATGCACGAAGAGGCCGCCGTCGTCCACGATGAACGGCGCGGGGAGGCGGCCCACCAGGACCTCGCACTTCGCGCGGGCGATCTCCTCCAGCGTGTCGGCCTGGATCTCCACGGGCTTCAGGTCGGAGCCCACCACCTCGATGCCCAGGGGCGAGAGCGCGGTCGTCGCCTCGTGGAGCTTGCCCTTGTTGGACGTGACGAAGGTGAGGCGCACGGCGGCGGAGCCGGCCGAGGCGGGATAGCCCTTTGCTCGCCGCGCCTCCGCTGGGGGCTGCCGCCCCCAGACCCCCGCGAAACCCGAATCTCCGAATCACCGAGGAAACAACCTGCGGGTGTGTATCGCGGCGCTGATTCGGAGATTCTGAGATTCGGGTTTTGTGGGGGTTTGGGGGACGGAGTCCCCCAGGAGAAATGCAAAGAAGAAAAGCTCACGGCCGCCGCGACGTGGGTTGCCGCCGTCGCGTGAGCCAGCGCGGGATGGGGTCCACGTCCTCGTTGAGCGCCTCGACGTGCTCCAGGAAGGCGTGGATCGCCCCAGGGGCGAGGCCCGAGCGCGGCTCGCCTTCGAGGCGCTCCAATTCCTCGCCCTTCTCGAAGTAGACCAGCGTGGGCGCGGAGGGGATGCCGTGCTCGCGGCGGCGCGGGTCGCGCGGGCCCTGCAGGTGGGCGCGCACGCAGATGGCCAACGACTCGGGGGCGGCCTCCTCGAAGTCGCGCACGGCGGCGAGGCTCCCGGGGCCCGCGCCGTGGAAGAGGACGACGACGCGCTCCGTGCGCGCGAGGAGCGAGGCGAAGTCGGGGGCGGGCCACTCGTCGAGCCGCCCGCTCATCGACGCACCGTGGGGGGCGCGGCGGTCTGGGGCGGCGGGGCGACGGCGCGCAGGCGCGCGGCGAGCGCGTCGTGGAGCCACCCTTCGGCGGCGCGGCGCGCGGCTACGAGGGGGAACGCGCGCTCGACGCCCGGCCCCAAGCGAAGCTCGCGGGCGCGGGCGAGCGCCTCGCGGGGTGTGGCGCCCGAGACGAGGGCGCGATCGAGGCGCCCGTCCTCGCGCTGGAGCGCCACGCCGCAGAGCGCGACGCCGCCGGCCTCGGCGGGCGAGACGACGGGCTCCAGGCGCAGGTCGCCGCGCAGGAGCATGGCGTCGAGACGGCGGCGCGCGGTTTTTGGCGAAAGCCCGGTGGCCTCCACGAGGTCCGCGAGGCTGCGGCGCGCGTCGCCCAGGAGGTGCGAGGCGAGCCTCGCGTCCGCGGGGGCGAAGGGCTCCTCGCCCGCGGGCGGCTCCTGCGCGCGGTGCGCGGGCGGCTTGCCCACGAGCGAGATGGCGGCGCGCTCGATGCGCTCCCAGTCCGCGTCGTCCTTGAAGAGGAGGTGGAGATGCGCGGCGTCGGGGCCCACGTCGGCGAAGCGGACCCCCGGGACCTCGGGGAGCCCGCGGAGAAGCTCCTCGTCGCGCTCCGGGGCGTCGGCGACGCCCTCGAAGACGAGGAGGCCGGCGCGCAGGCCCAGGAGCGCGGGGCGCGGCGTGGCGACGAAGCCTTGCAGCGCGCCCTCCTCGCGCATGCGGGCGAGGCGCGCCTTCACGGCGCTCGCGGAGAGGCCGACGGCGAGGCCTGCCCGCTCGGCGGGGGCGCGGGGCTCGCGCGCGAGGAAGTCGAGAAGCTGCACGTCCCGTGCATCCACGCCAGGCCTAGCCCCTCTCCATTCCTATAAGCGTTCGGGCGGGGGGCTCTCCGGCGTCCCGCATGCGGGGAGCCTGCGCCGCTCGCCCGTCATGAGCGCCCAGACCTTGGCGTCCAGCGCGCGCAGGCCTTCGCGCACCTTCTTGGCCTCCTGGCGCTCGGTCTCCACGAGGTCGAGCCAGTCCTTGAGGCCGCGCCCCTCGGGGAGGTCGAAGCCCATGAGGTCCGAGCGGGCGCCGCCGTGGCGGGCGAACTCCTCGCGCATGGCGAAGACGACGCGGAGCGCCTCGGGCGTGAGATCGCGGGGAGGAGGCGCGCGGCCCGGCGCCAGCGTGGCGAGGTCCGGGATGGCGTCGGCGAAGGGCACCGGAAGCGCGCGCTCGGCGTGGGCGATCCACAGGTCGAGGTCCGGGTCCCGCGCGCCGTGGTCGCGCAGGCGGCGCAGCTCCAGGTAGTCGCTGAAGTCGAGGCTCGCGCGGCGGCGGAGGCGGCGCAGGCTGGCGTGGACGGCGCGGGCGTGGATGATATCACCCGGGCGCGGGGAGGCGCTGGAAGGCCTCGACGAAGGTCGCCGTGGAGCCGCTCTTGGGCGCGGCAGGCGCGGAGAGCCCCAGGAGGATGCGCCCCTGGGAGTCGAGGCGCACCATGTTGAACTCGGGCGTGCCGCCCAGCTTGCCGTGGAAGAGCGGCTGCGCGGTGGAGGGCGCCACGGTGACGTTGGCGCCGTGGCCGCGCACGAGGGCGACGAAGGTGCTCCAGTCCGAGTCGCTGCTCATCGTGGCCTTGGGGTCCGCGCTGCCCAGCCATTGCACGACGGCGGTGCCGTTGTCCGTGGCGGCGACCCAGGGCGCGTACCCCACGCCGTGCGCGAGGGGGGTGGGCTCGCTCCACGTCTTCCCCTTGTCGCCGCTGAAGCTGTACCAGACGGGCTGGCCGTTGTCGCCGTCGCGCTGCGCGAAGACGACGTGGAGGCCGCCGGCCTTGTCCATGGCGATGCTGGGGTAGAGGTAGCTCGCGGAGTCGGGCCGGTGGGAGACGAGCTGCTGCGTCCACGAGGCGCCGCCGTCGTGGCTGATGGCGACGAACACGTCCTGCTTGGGGTCGTCGGTGGGCAGGCCCACGACGCCGCTCACGCGCTTGTTGTAGACCTGGTAGAGGTCCTTGCCGTCGGAGGAGACGACGAAGTTCCCCTCCCAGGTGTAGATCATCTGCGGGTCCGCCGTGACGACGGACGTGGCGGGGCTGAACGTCTTGCCATAGTCCGTGCTCTTCACGAACCAGATGGCGGTGGGCGTGCCGAACTGCACGTCCTGGTAGGTGAGGTACACCGTGCCCGCGGGCCCGCCCACGAGCCAGGGCCGGTCCGCGACGGGGCTCGATCCGCCCAGCGGCGTGCCGTACCAGGTCTTCCCGCCGTCGCGCGACGCGCCCATGCTGACGCTGGCGAGGCTGATGTCGGCGGCGTAGAGCGTGCCCGCCTCGTCGATGGCCACGTCGCAGTCGCCCCCTTCGAACGTCGCCTGGCGCGGGTCCGTGGGGTCCGTCTCCACCTTGGTCTCGGTCCAGTTGGAGCCGCCGTCGTGGCTCGTGAAGAAGTACGACTCGCCGTTCTGCACGGCGGGCACGCCCGAAGGCGAGCAGAGGAAGAGGTCGTCCGGGTTCTTGGGGCTCGACGCGATGCTCGTCTCGCCTCCGCCCTTGTCGCTGACGTTCACGACGGCGCTCACGAGCGCGGGGAGCGAGGGCGCGGGCGCCACGGCGGCGGGCGCGGTGCCGGGCGTGGCGCAGCCGGCGACCCCCACGAGGAGGGCGGCCACAAGGAGCGGACGGAGCATGGGGGATGACCTCTCCATGGGGCTATGACCGTTGCTGTGGCCGGCTCACTCGCCCTTGCCCTTGCGGCGGCGCCGCGTCGCCACCAGGGCGATGGGCGTGCCCACGAGGAGCACGAGGACGATGACGGCGAGCAGCACGACGGGCCAGAACTTCGCGAGCACGAAGCTGGGCGTCACCGCCATGGCGACCGCGGCGTGCGCGCTGTCCCCCGAGGGCGTCACCACGAACTGGTCGCGCCCGTCGGCGGCCTTTCCTTGCGTGCCCGTGCCGCCGGTCACGTCGAGGCCCGCGACGGCGAGCCCCTTGGGCAGGATCACGGTGTACGAAGTGTCCAGCGACTGCACCTTGGGGAAGTCGAACGCCTGGTGGACGGTGTAGAGCGCGATGGCGGCGCCGGAGGAGGACGAGCCCGAGAGGGGCTTCGTGAACGCGGCGTGCGCGGTGAACGTCACGGGCTTGTCGCCCGAGGGGGGCGTGGAGATGAGCGCAGGGTCCAGCGTCGCGGGGTCGATGCCGCCGGCCACGTCCACGTCCTGGCCCAGCGCGCTCTTGAGGTTGTCCGCGAGGCGCGCGCGCAGGTCCGTCTCGATGGAGGTCACGTTGTCGGCGGTGAGGAGGCCGCTCTTCTTGAGGAGGCGCAGCCCGTCCGCGCTGAGGTAGTCCAGCGCGACGTTGTCGCCCAGGCGCGCCTTGAAGCTCGCGGGGATCGCGAGGACGTTGAGCTGGCCGGTCACCGTGACCTGGACGTGGAGCGTGCCGAAGTCGCCCTTCACGGCCTTGCCCAGCGTGACGTCGAGGCTCTGGAGGTCGACCACGACGCCCAGGTCCGCCTTCTGCGCGTGGAAGACGGGCGCGTCGGTGGAGCCCAGCGTGGCGCTGACGCCCTGCGACCGGGCCGCAGAGCCTTGGGCGTTCTCGATGGAGATCGTCCACGCCTTGCCGTCCGCGGAGAGCGAGCCCGCGCTGGGCGAGGCGAAGGCCAGCGCCGCGGGCGCGGCGGGCGCGTGGAGCGTGTAGATGGTGTCGTAGCCCGCCTGCGAGGTGAGGGAGAAGGTGGAGCGCACCTGCGCGCCGACCTCGAAGACGGCGGCCAGCTGCTCGTCGGTGACGCCCTGGAGCGCGGGGTCGTCGGCGTCGCGGACGATCTGCGCGGAGAGGGTCATGTTCACCGGGTCGTAGACGCCGCGGCCGGGCGTGTTGGCGAGGGTGGCCTGGTCCACGACGGCGTCGCCCACCGTCACGTTGGCGTGGGGGAAGGCGGCCTCCAGGCTCCCCTTGAGGTCCGACTGCGCGGAGGTGGTGAGCTTCCCCAGGAGGTCCGCCCGCTCCGAGGGCGAGCCCGCGTCGTAGGCCCGCACGAGGTCGCGCGCCGTCGTGGGCTTGCCGTCGACGGGGATGAGGTGGACCGCCAGGGCCCCGGCGAAGGCCAGGTGCCGGAGGTCGGGCTGCGAGAGGTCGAACCGGGCGTCCACCCACTGGGAGGCCCCAGGGGCCGGCGCGGTCGCGGCCGCCACGACGGGAGCGAGGAGGAGGGCGGCGACGAGGGCAACGGGCAAGAGGCGAAGCTGCATTCGTGACACCCTGGCTGGTCGGTCGCTTGGATGCCGGGCACCCGGATAAGAAGCCTGCGTTTGTGGTGGAGCGACGCCACGCCGAGGCCGTGATCCGCGCGCTCCAGGCCGAGGGCCTCCTCGACCCGGCGCGGAAGATCGTCGCAGGCCCCGAGGTGACGATCCCGGTGCGCGCCCGCGGGGACCTGGCCGCCCTCGCGCAGCGCGTGGGGGCGCGTCTCGTGCCGGACGCCGAGGCGCCCGCCCGCGAGGGGCGCGTCGCGCCGCGGGAGAGGGTGGTCGCCCTGCTGCGCGGCCGCCTGGAGGATCGCCTCCTCGCGCAGGTGCCCGACAAGTGGGAGCAGCACGGCGACGTGCTGGTCCTGCGCATGCCCGACGCGCTCCTGCCCGCGGGGCGCGAGGTGGCGCAGGCGTTCGCCGAGGTCCTCGGCCTCAAGACGGTGCTCCACGACCCGGCGGGCGTCGCGGGCGAGCTTCGCGAGATGCGCGCGGTCCCCCTCCTGGGCGACGACCCGGTGGCGCTCCACGTGGAGAACGGCGTGCGATATCGTTTCGACGCCTCGCGCATCATGTTCAGCAGCGGCAACCTCGCCGAGCGCATGCGCGTCGCGGCGCTCCCCGTGGAGGGCGAGACGATTGTCGACATGTTCGCGGGCATCGGCTACTTCACGCTCCCCCTGGCCGTCCACGCGCGGCCCGCGCGCATCCATGCGCTGGAGAAGAACCCCCTCTCCCACCGCTACCTCGTGGAGAACGTCGCCCTCAACGGCGTGGCCCACGTCGTCGAGCCCTGGCTGGGCGACAACCGGGAGTTCCCCCGGGAGGGGATCGCGGACCGCGTGCTCATGGGCTACTTCCCCCGCACGCAGGATTTCCTCCCCAAGGCCCTCGCGCTCCTGAATCCCCCTGGGGGGACCTTGCATTACCACAACACGGCGCACGCGGAGTCGTGGAAGGAGGAGATGGAGGGGCAGGTCCGCGCCGCTTGCTCGGCGGCCGGGGGGACCTGCGAGGTGGCGGACGCGCGCGTCGTGAAGACGCACAGCCCGGGCGTGGTCCACGCGGTTGTGGAAGTGCGTGTCAAAGCGGGGGGTTCGGGGGGCGCAGCCCCCTGACGTCTTGATCGTCGGATCAGGAAACGAAACGTCAGGGGGCTGCGCCCCCCGAACCCCCCATGGGTGCGCGCGCTGCGGCGCGCGCGACGAGCCTGGGCTACGCGGTCCTCAGCGTCACGGGGAAGCCGAGGCCGCCGATCTCCGCCAGGACGCCCTCGACGGTGGGGCCGTTGTCCTGGTACGGGGGGAGCTGGACGCCCGCCACGCTGCCGCTCACGATGCCCAGCGCCTTGCCCGTGGGCTCGTGCAGGATGGGGCCGCCCGAGTCGCCGGGCACCGTGCTGCCCACCTCGACGTAGGAGGTCGGCGTGTCGCTGTAGAGGACGCCCACGTGGTTCTCGCGGAGCACCTGCACGTCGCTGTACGCGACGCCGTGGCCCGAGTGGAGGAGGGGATCGCCCAGGCTCGTCTCGGTGTAGTGTGTGACGCCCGAGGGCATGCCCGGGTGGCCGCGCACCTCGCCCACGACGCGGCTCACGTAGGCGGGCTTGACCTCCAGGAGCGCGAAGTCCAGCTGCGTGCCGGGGATGCCGTTCTCCACGGACGTGCCGCCGTTCACGCTGTCGCCGTAGTCGCCGATGTAGGCCACCGTCGCGAAGGACGCCGCGTCGGTGTGGCCCAGCAGGTAGCCGCCGTTGTTGGTGCCCTGCTGGCTGATGCCCGTGACGTGGTCGAGCGTCGCGGAGCGGTCGCCCGCGATGCAGTGGGCCGCCGTGCCGACGTAGACCTTGCCGGCCAAGGCGCCCGTGCCGTCGAAGACGAAGTTGAGGGTGCAGACCTCGCTGCCGTTGATGATGATCATGTCGCCCGGCTGGATCGTCGGGCCCGCCGCCTCGACGGGCTGCGGGAGCATGGCGAAGACCAGGGCAGCAGCCCCCAAGGTGAGAAGAACGCGTCGCATGTGCTGGATAGCCTCCGGCTGGGAGGGCGCTCAGGGGGTCTTGAGGGTGGTGTCGCCCCTTGGAGGGACGGAAGCCGAAAACGTTCAAGCCCGCCCCCTCGTCTGCGCCGCCCGCCGTGACGCTGCGCCTCGTCGTCTACCACGTCTCGCAGGACGACCCGAAGAAGAACACGGCGCGGAAGGTCGCGCGCTTCGAGATGGCGGAGCTCGTGGATCGCGTCAACCGCATCCCGCGGGGCGCGCTCCTCCTGGACCCCTTCGCGGAGCAGGCGCTCTCGCCGGCGGACCGCGCGGACGCGGAGCGCTGCGGCGTCGTGGCGCTGGACTGCTCGTGGAAGCTCGCGGAGGAGGTCTTTCCCGAGGCGCGCTCGCGCGCGCAGCCCCGCGCGCTGCCCTACCTGCTGGCGACGAACCCGGTGAACTATGGCAAGGCGTTCCAGCTCTCCACCGTCGAGGCGCTGGCCGCCGCGTGCTGGATCCTCGGGGAGCGGCCGCAGGCGGAGGCGCTCATGTCGAAGTTCGGCTGGGGGCACACGTTCGTGGAGACCAACGCGAACCCGCTCAACGACTACGCCTCGTCGCGCAACAGCGCGGAGGTCCTGCGCCACCAGGCCGAGTACCTGGGCCCTACTTCGTGAGGCGCTCGTCGCGCCGGCGCGCGTCGTACTCGCGCTTCTGCTGCGCCAGCTCGTCCAGCCGCAGCGGCACGAGCTGGAAGAAGAACCCCACGAGCCCCAGCGCGAGGCCCGCGAGCCCCATGAGGACGCTGAGGAAAAGATAGCCCGCGCCGCCGTAGAGCGTGAGGAACGCGGCGAAGACGAGGAGCGTGAGCCCCAGCACCACGATGGCGGCGGAGACGATGCGCGTCGCGAGGCCGCGCGCGCGCTCCCGCTGCCGCGCCAGGGTGCTCATGGGGCGCGGTGAGGCAGCGGGGCCCGTAAAGGTTTGCGACCGTTCCGGTCGCGCGAAGCGTATTTATATGGCTCCCGGCGTGGCCAGCGCTGTCCCAGGTGACCCTCACATGGCCAAGTTCGCTGAGGCGGAGGCCCGCACCCTCGTCAAGAAGATCTGCATGAACTGCTACGCGCGGAACCCCGTCCGCGCGACGCGCTGCCGCAAGTGCCGCAGCCAAGAGCTTCGCGTCAAGGCCAAGGAAGGCCGCGGCGTGTAAGCCCGTCCAGGGCCTTCGCGCCCTGGACCCGTCAGTCCCCCTTCTCCGAGCCTCGGCGCTGCGCCTCCGACACCGTTTTGCCTGGGGCGGCGCGTGCCCGTCGCGAGGCTTGCGCATGCGCTTCCCCACGCTTCTCGTCCCCCTGGCCATCCTCGGCAGCTTCCTCGTCCTCGCCCCTGCGGCCGACGCCAAGCTGCCCATCCCCTCCTGCGTCGGCGTCCCGTGCGTCAGCGTCGCGCCGCCCACCTACGTGGGCGCTGACGTCGAGTGCCACGTGGTCGTGAACGCCGTGTTCGACGTGGTCTCCTGCGCGGTGGACGGCGGCCACGTCTCCGCCGCGGACGCCCTCTGCGAGCTCTGCCTCGGCGTCACCTTCGTCGACTGCGAGGCGGGCACGGCGGCCATCGACTGCCGCTGAGCCCCGTTGGGGAACGGCCCGCCCTTTCCCCAACCTTCAATCCCTTGGCCCGCCGAAGCCGCGCTGGCATGCGCCGCACCCTCTCCACCCTCCTCTTCGCCCTGGGCGCGCTGATGATCGCCCTCGCGGCGCTTCTCTTCGTCTCGGCCCGCGTGCGGCCCGCGCAGGGGCTCGAGGACCTGGGCTGGATCGTCATGGCCCTCCTGCTCGTCGCGCTGGCGGGCGTCCCCTTCTCCGTGGGCCTGCTCATGGCGCCCGAGGCGCGGCATCGCACCATCGTCCTGGCCAGCCTGGGCTGCCTCCTGGCGGCCGTCCCCGCCGCGGGCTTCCTCACCGCGGGCACGACGGCGCTCACCGCCATCGGCGTCGTCGCGCTGGCGCTGGCGGCGGCGGGGATCGCGCGCGGCGTGCGGCTCTGGCGCCCACGCCCGGCGTCGAAGTAGCAGGCAAGGGTCAAACCTTCCCGGAGGACCCTGCCAACAGGCCCGGCTTCGCGCGCAGGCTCTGGCCCCGTGGCCCGCCCCCGCCTCGTCCGGCGCGAGGACGACGCTGCCCCTGAGGCACCTTTAAGGGCGAGCACGGGTAAGCGCCGCCGTCCCCATGCCCCTCTCCCGCGTCGCCACCACGTTCCGGCTGCCCCTCGCCCCGCAGCGGCAGGCGCAGCGCGTGGAGCTTCTGGCCCCGGCGGGCAGCTTCGAGGCGCTCGTCGCTGCGGTGGAGAACGGCGCGGACGCCGTGTACCTGGCGGGGCAGCACTTCGGCGCGCGCAAGTTCGCGCGGAACTTCACCGACGAGGAGCTTCGCCGCGGCATCGACTTCGCCCACGTGCGCGGCGTGAAGGTCTTCGTCACGGTCAACACGCTGGTCTTCAACGAGGAGTTCCGCGACCTCGTGCCGTTCCTCGCCACCATCCGCGAGGCGGGCGCGGACGCCATCATCGTGCAGGACCTGGGCGTCATGAAGGTCCTGCGGAGCCTCTTCCCCGACCTGCCGCTGCACATCAGCACCCAGGCGACCGTCCACAACAGCAAGGGGGTCCACTGGCTGGAGGACCTGGGCGCCGAGCGCGCGATCCTCGCCCGCGAGATGACGCTCAAGGACATCGTGCAGATGAAGGAGAGGACGGGCGCGGAGCTGGAGACGTTCGTCCACGGCGCGCTCTGCTACTGCTACTCGGGCCAATGCCTCATGTCCTCCCTCATCGGCGAGAGGAGCGGCAACCGCGGCGCGTGCGCCTACACCTGCCGCCTGCCCTACGACATGACGCAGGGGGGCGAGGTCATGCCCGACGTGGAGCAGAAGCACGTGCTCTCCTCCAAGGACCTCAACCAGATCGAGAGCATCCCCAAGCTCATCGAGTCGGGCGTCACGTCGTTCAAGATCGAGGGCCGCATGAAGCGCCCCGAGTACGTCGCGGTCGTCACGCGCGCGTACCGCAACGCCATCGACCGCCACTACGCGGGGAACTTCCACGTCACGCCGGAGGAGCACGAGGCCGTGATGCACGTGTTCAACCGCGAGTTCACGCCGGGCTACCTCGAAGGCAAGGAGAAGTGGGCGTTCACCTCGTGGGACACCGACGGCAACCGCGGGACGCCCCTGGGCGAGGTCGTGGAGGCGGGGCGCGGCTACGTCAAGGTGCGCCTCGCGGAGCCGCTGCGCGTGAAGGACGGCATCAGCGTCGTCCACATGCCCACGTGGGGCCACGAGAAGGGGGGCGAGCCGGAGGAGTACGGCTTCACCGTCACGCAGATCGACTTCGCGGGCCGCTGGGTCACCGAGGCCGATCCCGGCATGGTCGTCTCCCTCAAGGGGAACGCCAAGGCCAGCGTGGGCGACAAGGTCTACAAGACGGCGGACTTCGACACGCTGGAGGCCGCGCGCCTGACGTTCACGGGCGTCCCGCTGCGCCGCGTCGGCGTCTCGCTGCGCGCCCGCGTCGAGGTGGGCAGGCCCATCGCGGTCGAGCTTCGCGACGAGGAGCGCGGCGTCGCGGCGCGCCACGAGGGGTTCGTCGTCCAGCCCGCGCGCAAGGCGCCCCTTGCCGAGGCCACCGTGCGCGAGCAGCTCACGAAGCTCACCGACACCGTCTTCGAGGCCGACGCGATCGATATCACGGTGGGGCCCGGCGCGTTCGCGCCCCTCTCGGAGCTGAACGAGGCGCGCCGGGGCGCGGTCGCCGCGCTGGAGCGCGCCATCGCGGAGCGCGCGCACCGGGCTCCGCTCGCCGACCTCGACGTGAAGGCCGCGCGCCTGCTCACGTTCCCCGAGGTGGACCGCAGCGCGCGGACGCTGGACCTGGCGGTCAACTGCTGGGGCCTCGCCAACGTGCGCGCGGCGCTGGAGGGCGGAGCGAAGACCGTCTACTTCAGCGGCCTCAAGGTGGGCGGCCTCCAGCCCAGGTGGGACTCCGTCGCGGAGGCCGCGGCGCTCGCCGAGGAGCACGGCGCGAAGCTCTGGCTCGCCAGCGGCATGATCCAGAAGGACTGGGAGGTGGAGGCGCTCCGCGCCGCCGTGCGCGAGGCCCGCGCGAGCCCCGCGTTCGCGGGCGTGCTCGCGGGCAACCACGGCGCGTGCCAGGTGGCGAAGGAGGAGGGCGTGCCCTTCGTCGCGGACTGGCCGCTCAACGTCTACAACAGCGTGACCACCGACTTCCTCGTGGAGCACGGCGCCGCGCGCATCACGCTCTCGCCCGAATTGACGCTGGAGCAGATGGCGGACGTGGCGCGCCACACCGCGGCGCCCCTGGAGGCGCTGGTCCACGGCCGGCTCACGCTCATGACCAGCGAGTACTGCAGCATCGGCCACGCGACGCGCTGCCAGATGCCCGGCGGCACGTGGGCGCCCTGCCACGACGCGGCGTACTCGCTCCAGGACCGCCTGGGCAAGCGCTTCCCCCTGGAGACCGACGGCGCGTGCCGCATGTACATCCTCAACTCGGTGGAGCTGGCGATGCTCAACCGGCTGCCCGACCTCGCGGCGGCGGGGCTCGACGTGCTCCGCATCGAGAGCATCGGCACGAAGCCCGACGCGCTGCGCGAGCAGGTCGCGCTCTACCGCGAGGCCATCGACGCGTGGAACGCGGACCCCTCGGGCTATCACCTGCCCAAGGGCCGCTGGAAGGCGCTGGAGCAGACGTGCCCCGACGGCTTCACCACCGGCCACTTCTACCGCGGGCCAGCGTGAGGACGACCGCGAGCGCGGCGACGAGGCCCAGCCCCGGCGCGCGCTTCTCGGCGGGCGACGTCGCGGCGGGTGGCGAGGTCGTCGTGACGTTGCTCGCGGCCGGCGTCGGCGCGGCGACCACGGCCTCGGCGTCCACCTCCTGCGTGGTGGCGTTGCTGATGCCGTAGGCGTCCGTCACGGTGAGCCTCACCTCGTGCGGGCCGGGGGACGCGTAGCGGTGGCTCGCCGTGGGGCCCAGCGAGGAGGAGCCGTCCCCCCAGTCCCACGAGTAGGAGACGATGCGCCCTTCCCCCGCCGAGCCGAAGGCGTCGCCCGTGACTTCGAGGCCGCTGACGCTGAGCGTCATGCTGGGCGTCGGGGGCCGCGACGCGAGGGTCACGTTCTGGAACGCGGTGGAGGTCTGCCCGTAGCCGTCGGTCACGGTGAGCTGGATCGTGTGCCTGCCGGGCGTGGAGTAGACGTGCGTCGCGTTGGGCGTCGTCGTCTCGTCCGCGCCCGCCGAGGGGTCCCAGCGCCAGGCGTACCCCGTGAGGTTCCACCCCGTGGTGTTGGAGGCGTCCACGAGGACCTTCATGCCGTCGGCCACGGTGGCGCGGAACGTCGCGACCGGGGGCACGACGCCCGGGGGCACGGAGACGTTGACCGAGTGGGAGACGTTGGCCTGCCCTCCGCGGTCGTCCTCCACGTGGAGCACGATCACGTACTGGCCTGCCGCGCCGTAGGTGTGCGTCGAGACGAGGTCCGACCCGATCTGCGGCTGCCCCAGGAGCGCCGCCGTGGCGCCCGGCGAGGACTGGCCGTCCCCCCACTCGTAGTACGACGCCTGGAGGGTGCCGTCGGGGTCGTAGGAGGCGGTGCCGTTCACGTCCACCGTGAGGTTGCTCACGGCCACGTCGAAGAGGGCGACGGGGGGCTTGTTGGGCGGGCGGCTCGTCTGCGCGACGTGCGTGGCCGTCGCGGTGGCGCCCGCGTCGTCGGTCACGCGCAGCGTCACGGCGTAGTCGCCCGGCGCGCGGTACGAGTGCGCGGCCGAGACGCCCGACGCGTTGTCGCCGTCGCCCCAGTCCCACGCGTACTCCACGATGCGCCCGTCGGGGTCGGACGACGCGCTGGCGTTGACCGTGGCGTTGAGCGCCGCCACCGTGAGGTTGAACTCGGCGACGGGGGGCTGGTTCGCCGCGGGCGCGGGCGTGGTCGCCGCGGGCGCCTGCACGACGACGGTGCCCGTCATGGACGGGTGGATCGCGCAATGATAGCTGTAGGTCCCGGGCGTCGGGAACGTCCGCTCGCACGTCGCCCCCGTGGACGCGCTGGGGCAGTCGGCCGGGCCCCCCGCCGCATCGAACGTCACCGTGTGCGGGCCGCCTGACCACGTCCAGAGCACGCTGCCGCCCGCGGGGATGGTCACCGAGGCGGGCGAGAAGGAGAAGCTCGCCACCGTCACGGACGCGTCGGCCGCCCGCGCGACGGGCGCGAGCGGCGCGACCAGCAGCAGCGCGAAGAGCGCGAGGGCCAGACGCATGCGACCGCGCAACGGAGGCCCGAAGGATCAAGACCGCTCCCTACGGACCTCCCAATCCTCATGTGGGGGCGCACGCCTGCCCGCGCCGTGGCGGGACTGGCCCTCGCTCCCTGGCAATGGGGCGCCCTCGCGGCGGCCTACGCCGTCTTCTTCGTCGCCCCCGCCCTCTGGATGGCGCGCCGCGCCAAGCGCGACGGCGACAAGGTCGCCATCTGGACGGCCCTCGTCCTCGTGGGCAGCGTCATGGGCATCGTGGAGTACTTCGAGCATCGCGCCATCCTCCAGGCCCGCGCGCGGCGTGGCGACGAGCCGCCGGACTATGGGGCGGCCGCGCCCCGGCAGGGAAAAGGCCAAGAGGCGCCCCGGCAAGCGCCGCCCCGTGAGGAGGAAGGGGAGGAGCGGGAGGGGCGCTAGCGGCGCGCGCCGTGGGGCGCTGCTGCCGCGGGCTCGCTGCGCGAGGCGGGCCGCCGGCTGGGCATGGCGGCGCCCTCGGTCCACAGGACCAAGAAGCGCCTCGAAGGGGCGGGGCTCCTGCCCATCCCCGCGCCGCAAAGCCCATGAGCCCCCTCGGGCACCCGGGCCTCGCGAGGAGGCTTGCTAGCCGGATGCTCCGTCGTCAGGAATACCCCCCGCGCGCTCGTTCGTTCGGGAGCTTGACCTCCGTGCGTCCGACCCTCGCCTTCGCCCTCTTCGCAGCCCTTCTCATGACCGCCCCCGCCGCCCGGGCGGGGTGGTTCTCCAAGACGACCATCCACGTTGCCCCCTACCGCGTGGGCGACGTGCTGCGCTACGAGGAGGCAAGCCGCGTCGTCTCCAAGGACGGCAAGGCCGAGACCGAGTCCGCCACGCACGTCGCGGCGGTGGAGCGGCGCCTCGCCATTCCCGACCCCTACGGCGAGCCGCGCCCCGTGACGGCCATCCGCGTGGACCTGCTGCGCGACGGGAAGCTCAACGGCAGCGTCCGCTTCCACGTCCTCGACGGGAGCAACCTCTCTCTGAGGACCGACACCCTCTACGGGCAGTTCACGTATGGCTTCGGCTACAGCGCCCAGGGGCAGGGCGTCGCGGGCGTGCCCGTCACGGGCGGCTGGTCGTACAGCCAGAACACGACGTGGCTCTCCACGTTCAACACCAGCGTGTGGGACCTCTACCTCGTGCGGCCCGCGACGCTCTCCGAGGGGGACCGCGTCCCGGTGGAGGACCTCTTTCCCGGCATGCCGCGGCCCGGCGCGCTCTCGGCGCCCGCGGAGGCCACGACCTTCCATGGCCACGACGCGATCCTGCTGCGCTACGACGTGGCCCAGCTTTTCGGGCCCGAGGAGACGAATCTCACTGGCGAGCTGAGGCTCGTCTTGGCCGACGGGCTCCCCGGCCTCGTCAAGGGCGAGGTGGACGCGGAGGACCTCGGCGAAGGCTCGCGCGAGACGGGCTCGTGGGAGTTGGCGGGCTACTCTCCGGGCAGCGGGGAGGCGATGCCCGCCTATCGCGGAGTCACGCTGCGCGGCCCCGCGGCGGGGCCCTACGAGGCGTTGAGCCTCGACACGCGCGCCCTCCCCGTGGACTACCGCTTCGACGACGCGCTCGCGAACCTCAAGGCCGACCCCCAGATGGGGCTCGCCTCGTGGCTGCGGCAGCACCCGGCCGCGCAGGTCCTCTACGCTGGCTACGACCGCCTCGGCTCGTCGCGGGTGAGCGGCGCCCAGGACACCGACGGCGGCTGGGGCGTCACGCTGGTGGACGGGCGCGAGACGCGCTCCTTCTATTCCTCCCGCGAAGGCGCGGCGGCCGGGGCGGCGAGCCGGCTGCCCGACGCGCTGCGCAACGCGCCCGGCGTCACGGTCCACGACTTTGACGACGGCGGGAGCCGCGTGGACGCGGCGCCCGGCGTGCCCGCGGGTCTCGTGGCTCCGGCCGACGCGCTGCGCGCGGCGCTCGCCCAGGGGCTCGACGCGTCGAGCATCAAGGGCATCTCGTTCGCCCTGGGCTCGTACCACGGCCAGACGTATGCCGTCTGGACGTTCAGCGAGGTGGGCAGCCAGACGCAAAGCGGGACCGAGGAGGGGCGCATGGTCTTCGTGGACGCGATCACCGGCGCCGCGACGGGAATCGCCAGCACGCGGCGCACGGTGGACAACCCGGGCCTCATCCCGCTGGGCGCCGCGGCCGCGGACCTCCCGGGATCGGGCGCGTCCACCCTCTCTGCCCTCGCGGGCCCCGGCCTCGGCGCGGGCCTCGCCGGCGGCGCGGCGCTCACCGGCCTCGCGCTCCTGGCGCTCCTCGTGAAGTTCCTCCTCGTGCCGCTCTTCACGCGGCTGCGCCGCGACGGCCTGCTGGAGAACGCGACCCGCGCCCGCCTCTACGAGCGCATCCGCGCCGAGCCCGGCATCCACCTGGCGGAGCTTGTCGACTTCACCGGGATCGGCGAGGGCGCGACGCGGCACCACGTGGACCAGCTCGTGAAGCACCGCTTCGTCACGCGTCTGGACGAAGAGGGCTTCGTGCGCTTCTACGCCGCGGGCGAGGTGCCCCCCGACGTCGCGCGCCGCGAGGCGCTTCTCCGCGCGGGCTCCATGCGCGGCGTGTACGACCTCTACGCCCGCGAGCCGCGGCTCACGCTGCGCGAGGCGGGCGCGCGGCTGGGCCTCTCCGCGCCCAGCGTGCACCGCTGCAAGAAGCGGCTGGAGAAGGCCGGTCTCCTGCCCGCCGCGACCGAGGCGCGCGTGGCGGCCGCCGCTGCGGCAGAAGCCTGAAGCGCCCGCCCCGCCTCGCCGTCGCGTGCGCGTGTTCGTCGTGCCCGGCCCGGACGAGGAGGTCGCCAAGGCCCTCGTCACCGCGATCCACGAGGCGGGCCACGAGGTCATCAACGACCCCTTCGGCGCGCTGAGGGCCCCGCCCCTCGCGCAGGCGGAGCGCAACGTCTTCCTGGGCGCGGTGGACCGCATGCTGGAGGCCGACGCCGTGGTGGCCGACGCGTCGGCCCAGAGCCACGCCGTGGGGTGGTGCGTCGCCTGGTTCCTGGCGAAGGGGCGCCTCGCCGTGCTCTCCTGCCGCCGCGACGCGCGCGCCGCCCTCTCCCCCATGCTCGCGGGCAACCCCAGCCCGTGGCAGAAGCTCGTCCTCTACGAGGGGCCGCGCGACCTGGCCGACGCCCTGGCCTCCCTTCTGCGCTGACGCGCGCGGCGTCGGTGCCCTTTCTCGAAGAACGCTGGATCATGACGAGTCTTGTTATGAGAATCGCCACGAAATCTAGAACATCAGGAAAAGATTGACCCGTGTCGCCGTCCGGCGCCGCCGGTTGATGGATCCGCCGGATGGTGGGGGCGAGGCTGGCGCGTGGCGCCCCAGACCCGCCCGCGCGTAGGGCCGCCGCGATTCGCCTTTGGATCGCCAATCATCAGGAAAAATCGATGGAGCGCCGGAGCGAATCCTCCCGGAAAGATAGCATTTGAATCGATAGCGACGCCTGGACGAGGCTTGCCGGCCCTCGCCTGGCGCGGACGGGCGTGGGAGACCGGTGAACCTGTGATCTGTTTCTGCGGCTTCGATTCACAATTAGTCTCGACGGTTGTATTTTCGTCTGCTCCGCGCATGCCGTGCCGGCGCCATGGCGCCATGAGAGTTGTTGGAGGAAATCACATGGAACGGCAGAACACGCTAACACACCTCGCCAGGAACGCCGGGGGGAGGGCCTCGCTGGTCCTGCTCCTTGGGCTCCTCGTCGTCCTTCCGCTGAGCGTCCCCTTCGCGGCGGGCACGACGCAGAGCCTGCTCGTCCCCCAGGGAACGACCCTGGTCGTGGACGGGCACCTGAGCCTCGCGGACCTCACCGTGCTGGGAACCCTGGAGACGCGCGCGCCCGGAACCTGGACGATCGTCGCCCAGACGGTGCACGTGGGCCCCCAGGGAATGATCCTGGGCCTGCGCGGCGCGGCCGGAGCGGACGCCCAGGGCGCCAACGCGGCGGCAGCCGCGGGCGCGCCCGGCGGAAGCATCGTCTTCACCGCGGCCTCCTTCGTCGTCGACCAGGGCGGCCTCGTCGCGGCCGGCCCCGGCGGCAACGGCGGCAACGCGCAGGGCTTCGGCCTCGTCGTGGGCGGCGCGGGCGGCAGCGGCGGCTCCGTCCTCGTGAAGGCCGTCACGAGCCGTGTCGAGGGCACCGTGATGGCGGGATCCGGCGGCGCGGGCGGGCACGCCTACCAGCACGTGGAGGGCGCCCTGGCGGCGGCCTCGACCGCGGCGTCCATCGGCGGCAAGGGCGGCGACGCGGGCCTTGCGCTCCTCGACGGGAACCTGCTCCCGCTGCGCGAGCCCCGGCTCGTGCCTCCCCAGGTCGTCCAGATCCTGCAGGAGGTCGCCCACTGCGCCGGCGGGGTCCCCGTGGGCACCTCCGGCCTCTCCCCGCCCGGCCCCATCTCGGGCGGCCCCGGCGGCGACGCCTGCATGGAGTCCATCGGGGCGCCCGGCCTGAGCGGCTCGGGCTGCGCGCCCAACAGCAGCACTGGCCTCCCCGGCCAGCCCGGCGGCCCCGCCAGCGCGACGGCCCAGGGCGGCGCGGGCGGCAACGGCGGCGTCGCCGGCAGCGGAGGCGGCGGCGGCAAGGCCACCGCCTACGCGGTCGCCGGAAGCGGCGGCAACGGCGGAGACTGCAACGCTCCCTCGGGCTCGGGCGGAGCGGGAGGCTCCGGCGCTGGAGCCACCGCGACCGCGACGGGCGGCGTGGGCGGCGCAGGCGGCAACAACGCGGCCGGCGGTGGCGGCGGCTCGGGCGGCGCGGGCGGCTCGGCGCTCTCCACGGCGCTGGGCGGCGCGGGCGGCAACGGCGGCTCGTCCTCCAGCCCCACGGGCACCGGAGGCGCCGGCGCCGCGGGAGGCAACTCCCACTCCACGGCCACGGCCGGGGTGGGAGGACAGGCGGGCGGCAGCCCCGGCGCCACCGGTGGCGTCGGCGGCAGCGGCGGCTACGCCCAGGCCACCGGGGCCTCCGGCAACGGCGGCTCGGGCGGCGACGGCGGCAACGCGCCCGGCATCGGCGCCGGCGCGGGCGACCCGACGATCGTGAGCGCCACCGGCGGCACGGGCGGTGGCGGCGGCACGGGCTACTCGGGCGGCAACGGTGGACAGGGCGGCGACGCCGTGACGTTCCTGGCCGCCACGGGCCTCCAGGGCGGCAACGGCGGCGCCAGCCCCAGCGGCGACGGAGCGGGCGGCCGCGGCGGAGACTACTTCTCCACCGCGACGGCCGGCAACGGCGGCGACAGCTGCCAGGGCGTCAACCCCCCGCCCGGCCCCCCCGCGCCCGGCCCCAACGGCCACGACGGCACCCCCGGAGCGGCCGGAACCGCGACCGCGGGCAACGGCTCGACCGCCGGCGGCTCGGGCACCCCGTCCGGCGCCAGCGGCATCCCGGTGTCCAGCTCTGTGCCCGGCCTGCCCGGCACCCTGGGCGGCCCCGGCTGCAACACGATGTGAGCCCGACGGATGATAGCACCCTGGGGGCGCCGCGCGGCGGCGCCCCCTCCTTTCCCTTTCACACGGACCCTGACACAACCACGCGATGGAGGCACTTCCATGACGACCGACTCCGCATCCCCACGACGTGCGCGCGCGAAGCGCGCCGCGCTGCGCGCCACCCTGATCTCGCTCCTGCTCCTGGCGCCCCTGGGCGCCGCCGGGCTGGCCGTGGGCTCCGCGCCCCGCGACGTGACCGTCCCCGAGGGCGCGACGCAGGAGATCGACGCCCCGGCCCAGCTTGCGCGTCTCGACGTCCTGGGGACGCTCGTCGTGAATCTGGCCCCCGGCGAGAAGATCGACGCGCAGATCATCCATGTCGGGCCCCATGGCCTCATCAAGGCCCCCGATGGGCGGCCCGGCGCGGCGGCCCACGGCGCAGACGCCACGGGCGCGGCCGGCGCGGCGGGCGGAAGCATCGTCCTCGTCGCGCAGACGCTGCGCGTGGACAAGGGCGGCCGCATCGTCGCGGGCGAAGGCGGCCGCGGCGGCGACGCGGATGGCCTTGGCGTCGTGCAGGGAGGCGCGGGCGGGGCGGGAGGCTCGGTCGCGCTGACCGCTCCCGCGAGCGCGATCCTGGGCGATATCCTCCCAGGCTCGGGAGGCGCGGGCGGCAACGCCACGCAGATCGTCGAGCCTCCTGCGACGGCCGGGCCCGGCGCGAAGGCCGTCGGAGGGCGCGGCGGCGACACCGGGAGCGCGACGCTCAACGGCGCGCCCACCCTCCACGCGCCCCGCGCGCCCAGGACCGCGCCGCCCACGTTCCCCGTCAACATCCCGCCGCCCTACCTCGCGAACTGCCCCGCGATCCAGCCCGCGACGGCCCCCGGCGTTCCCCTGACGGGCGGGCCGGGGGGCAACGCGTGCATGATCGTGCTGGGCGCTCCGGGCGCCCCCGGAGCCGGCTGCGGGAACCCGGGCACGGCGGGGGGCTCCGTGGTCGCGACCGCCATCGGCGGCCGGGGAGGCGCCGCGTTTGCCCTGGCGAGCACCGGAGGCGCCGGAGGCGGCGCGTGGGCCGGGGCCCGCGGAGGCGACGGCGGCGCAGGAGGCAACTGCGACGCGGACTTCAGCAACGCGGGCGCCGGAAGCCCCGGAGGAGGCGCGACCGCGCAGGCCACCGGCGGCGACGGCGGCGGCGGAAGCGTCATCGGCGGCGACGGTGGGCCCGCCGGCTGCGGCAAGACCGAGGCCAAGGGGGGTGCCGGCGGAGCCGGCGGCGTGGCCTCGGGCATCGGGGGCGCCGGGGGCAGCGCGGGAACCGGCGGCGCGGCCAAGTCCTCGGCAAGCGGCGGCGCCGGCGGCGCCGCCAGCGGCCTGCCCAACGACTCGGGCGGAATCGGCGGCTGCGCGTCCGCCTGGGGCGCGGGCGGCAGCGGCGGCCGGGGCGGCACCGGGGGCCCCAGCGGCGGCACGGGCGGCGACGGGGGCGATGGCGCCTCCGTCTCCGTGGCGGACGCCACGGGCGGCCCGGGCGGATCCGGAAGCCTGCCGGGCATCGGAGGCCCGGCGTTCGTCATGATCGACCCCGAAGGGGGCGACGGCGGCGCGCCCACCGGCAGGGGCGGCGCAGGAGGCGACTGGATCGTCCTCTCCTTGGGCGGCAGCGGCGGGACGGGCTGCAACGGCTCGCCCGGCGGCGCCGGAGGAGACGCCAACGTCGTCGTGCCCCCCGGAACCGGCCACGGCGGCGCGGGGGGCGACGGGAACCCGAACAACAACAAGGGCGACGGCCACGAGCTGCTGCGCCGCCAGGAGAACGGGCCCTTCGGGACCAGCGTGCCCGGCCCTTGCCCGGGAGGCGTTCCCACCCTCACGGGCGCAGGCCCCCCAAGCATGGGCCCGGCCCCGGCGCTCTCGCCCCTGGGCATGCTGGTCCTAGGCGGAACGCTCGTGAGCGTGGGCGCGATCGTCCAGCGGCGCGGTCGCGCGGGCCCCTGAGGAGCGTCTGGACATGAGGCCGCGAAGGAGGGATGAGGTCCGCTGGCTCGACTACCTGGGCATGCCCAGCCTGTTCGCCGTCCAGAAAAGGTGGCGGGCCTTCACGGAGCGCGAGGGCGTCCGCCTCGCGGTCCGCTTCCTCCTCGCCTTCGCGGCCCTCCAGTTCCTCTCCTCTTTCCTCCTCCTCGATCGCCAGGCAATGCAGGACGCCGTCGCGGCGGCGGTGGCGTGGTCCTCCCGCGCGCTGGGCCTCTCGGCCTCGCGAAGCGGCTCGCTCGTGACGTTCGATGGCTCCGCCTCCTACGAGGTGACGTTCGGCTGCACGGGGATCTCCGTGGCCACGATGCTTCTCGCCGCCGTGGTCGCGTACCCCGCCAGCGCGCAGGCGAGGGCGCTGGGCGCGCTCCTGAGCGCTCCGTTCGTCTTCGCGGTGAACCTCCTGCGGCTGGACACCATGGGCTGGCTGGCAGCGCGTGCCCCCGGATGGTTCGCGCTCACGCACGAGGTCGGATGGGAGGCGGGCGTCATCCTGGCGGGAGCCTTCGGCTTCCTCGCGTGGGTCCGCCTCGTCGCGCAGCGGGACGCCCCCTTCCACGGCCGGTGGGAGCAGGCCCTCGTGTCCTTCGCGCTCTTCGCGGCGTTCTTCGCCGGCCTCACGCTCGTGGCGCTGGGCGCAGGCGCGGACGCGGCGCTGGGCCGGCTCCTCGTGCCCGCGCTCCAGCCGCTGGGCAGGACGCTCTGGGGCGCGGCGTTCCCGCCACCCGGGCTCTCCGAAGGGCTTGACCCGCAGGTCTTCCTCGTCATCTTCACGGGGTTCGCGGCCGTGGCGCTGGCCTCGCGCAGGCTCCCCGCGCGAAGGAGGCTCCTGGTCGCCCTGGGCGCGGCCGTCCCCGCGCTCCTGGGCGCCCTTCTTCATGCGCTGGTGCGCAGCGCGTCCCTCCTGGGCCTCATGGCGTCGGACCCGCTCGTCTATACCCTGGACGCCTTGGCCTTCCTCGGTCTCCCCCTGGCCGCCTGGGCCCTTTGGGCGATCCCGTCAAGACGACGGGTTCCGCCGGTGCCCTGAGGCCTCGGAGGGCAGTCTGAATCGTTATATACCGAAGCCCGCTTAGCCGAAGACAGGTCCCCGGATGGTCAACTATCGCAAGGCCGATGAGGAGTTCAACGCGGAAGCCGCCGCCGGCGGCAACCTCCGCGTGAAGATGCCCGACAAGAAGGAGGGCGAGCTCTTCGGCATCGCGGACCAGCTGGTGGGCGGCAGCCGCCTCAACGTCATGTGCGAGGACGGCATCTCGCGCCTCGCCAGGATCCCGGGCAAGATGAAGCGCCGCATGTGGATCCGCGAGGGCGACCTGGTCATCGTCAAGCCCTGGGAGTTCCAGAACGACAAGGCCGACGTCGTCTGGCGCTACACGAAGACCCAGGCGGAGTACCTCTCCCGCCGCGAGATGATCCCCAAGCAGATCGACGTCTTCCAGACCTCGTCGGGCGGACCCGCCGCCCCCGAGCCCGAGGAGTCCCCCGAGCAGTCGGAGTGAGCCCCCTTGCACCGGCACGAGGCCCACGAGCACCTCGCGCCCGACGAAGCGCCCCCGGACCTCTCGGACCTTCCAGAGGATTGGCAGGAGGTCGTGCTGCGGCGCCTGGAGATGACCAAGACCGAGAGCATCCGCCGCGAGGACGAGGACCGCAAGACGCTCGACGAGGTCTTCGACCGGCAGACCCTCCTCGTGCTCTACAAGTTCATCTCCAACGGCTTCCTGGAGACGCTGGACTACCCCGTCTCCACCGGCAAGGAGGCCAACGTCTTCCACGCCACCGACCCGCAGGGCAAGCCCCTGGCGGTGAAGATCTTCCGCACGAACACCGCGACGTTCCGCAGCTTCATGACGTACATCGCGGGCGACCCGCGCTTCGGCCACGTGCGGCCCAACCGGCGCGACATCGTGTACGTCTGGGCGCAGAAGGAGTACAAGAACCTCCAGCGCTACTTCGAGGCGGGCGTCCGCGTGCCCAACCCCATCGCGTGGCGCCAGAACGTGCTCCTCATGGAGTTCATCGGCTCGGAGGGCACGCCCGCGCCGCGCCTGCGGGACGCGCCCTACGACGACGCGCAGAAGCTCTACGAGCAGCTCGTCGCGCAGTACCGCCTGGGCAGCGAGCAGGGCGGGCTCGTGCACGGCGACTTCAGCGAGTTCAACATCCTCCACCCTTCGGGGGCCGGGCCCGTCGTCATCGACGTGGCGCAGGCGGTCCTCGTCCACCACCCCATGGCGCGCGAATTGCTGGCCCGCGACGCGAAGAACCTCGCGGCGTACTTCCGCCGGCAGGGATTGAAGGGCGTCACCGCCGAGGAGACGCTCAAGGCCATCTCGCCCCCCGAGCGGCCGCAGCGGCCCATCGACCGCGAGCCCGTGGACGAAGACGAGGACGAAGACGATTTCGAGGACGAGTGAGATGGTCGTTCACCTGGTGAAGATCCCGCAGAACCGCGTCGGCGCGCTCATCGGGCCGGAAGGCAAGATCAAGGAGGAATTGGAGGGCCGCAGCGGCTGCCGTCTGCGCATCGACTCCGAGACGGGCGAGGTGGAGATCGATGACGAGAAGGCGTTCGAGCCCATCCTCGTGCTCAAGACGCGCGACGCCGTGCGCGCCATCGGCCGCGGCTTCAGCCCCGAGCACGCCTTCCGCCTCTACCAGGACGACACGTACCTGGACGTGCTCGACCTCACCGAGTTCGTGGGCAAGCAGACGAAGGACCTGGAGCGCGTCCGCGCCCGCATCATCGGCACGCACGGCAAGACGCGCCGCAGCATCGAGGAGGCGTGCGGCGTCGAGGTGTCGATCCTCGGCAAGACGGTCGCCATCATCGGCGAGGTCAACGAGGTCGCCATGGCGCGCGAGGCCGTCGAGATGCTGCTCAACGGCGCGGCGCACGGCACCGTCTACAAGTTCCTGGAGCGCAAGCGCAAGGAGCTGAGGCTCCAGGACATGGGGCTCTAACACCCTCCGACGGCCATCCGGGCAGATGCGGGTCCGGAGGACCCGCGACAAAGCGCCGGCCGATTTTGCGGCCGAGCGGGAGGAGCTGAGGCTTCAGGACATGGGCCTATAAACCCTGGAATCCGCGAAGGCTTATCCCTCGCGATATCACTCTCGCGCCATGGCCTCCCGCGCGCTCCTCGTGGCCGCCATCGCCGGCGTCCTCCTCGTGGTGAGCATCGGCGTCGACGCCGCCATGAACCGCAGCTGGACGCTGGACGTGCAGACGCCCGAGGGCTGGCGCACGCTCGGGACGCAGGGCGTCTCCGGCGGCCCGCGCGGGGCGGAGCCCTTGACGCCGCTCGCCGTGGAGCGCAACGGCACGATCCACCTGCGCGTCACCGTGGACAACGGCTACGTCTGGACCTACGACGAGACGTACAAGGCGTTCGTCAACGGCGCCGAGGTCGCGCGAGGCACGCTGCACGCGCCCGCGAGGAGCAGCGGCACCGCGGAGTTCGACGTGCCCGCGAGGCTGGCGTTCACCGACGCGTCGGCTCCCAAGGGGCCCGCGCCCGGCGGGCTGAGCCTCGAGGTCCACGCCGGGAGCGCGGCGCTCTACGGGTTCCTCAGCGTGCAGGAGGCCTCCGGATGAGCGCGGTCAACCTCAGGAACGTCCTTGTCCTCCTGGGCATCGTGCTCACGACGGCGGGCATCATCTTCTTCGCCACCGAGTTCTCCGACCTCATCAGCGACTGGGGGCGCGTCCTCGACCTTGCCCTCTTCGCCGTCGTCTTCGTCTCGCTGGGCGTCCACTTCGACCAGCGCGGCGACGACGAGGTCATCGGCCACCGCGGCTGGCGCTGGCTGCGCGTCACCAACGCGCTCTACATCCTGGGCGCCATCGCGACCCTGGGCGCCGTGATCGCGTTCTTCGCCACGGACCTCGACCGCCTCTGGAAGGTGCTCATCACCATCCTTGTGGGCATCGGGCTCATCCTGGGCGCCTCGCTGGTCGTGGGGCGGCGCTCGCCCTCCGCGCCGTAGCTATCGTTTTGGGATGATGGCCCAGACGCCCGAGCCGCGGGCGAGGACGTGGCCGTCGCCGTCCACGATCTCGCCTTCGGGGAACGCCACGGTGCGGCCGCGGCGCAGGAGCCTCCCCGTCGCCACGAGGCGACCGGGGGAGGCGGCCTTGAGGAACGTCGTCTGGATGTTGACGGAGGCCGTGCGCTCCTCGGGGGAGAGCGTCCTCGTGACGGCGGTCGCCATGGCCATGTCCAGGAGCGTCATCATCACGCCGCCGTGGACGATGCCGTTGGCGTTGAGGTGCGCGTCGCCCACGAGCATCTCGACGACGGCTCGCTCGGGCGTGGGCTCGCCCACCAGGCGGGCGTCGAGGCTGGCGGCGAAGGCGCCGCTGCCGGGCGGTCGGAGGGTCATGCGCGGGGCACGACGCGGCGGGGCATCAAACGAGCGCCGCCAAGTGACGACCCTTGATCGAGAACGGTTATGGTTCCAGTGGAGCCGATGCGCCCTCATGCGGACCCCCCGTTCCACGCAGCCTGCGCGCGCCTACCATCGGAGCCTCTGGCTCGCCAAGAAGTTCGGCAAGCGGGCCTGGAGTTGAATGTCGCCGGCCGCGCCGCAGCGCGGCCAAACGCGGGGGTTTCAGGGGGCCAAGCCCCCTGACGTGAAGCCCGTTCCAGCAGACGATCAAGACGTCAGGGGGCTTGGCCCCCCGGTCCCGCCTTTTCCTCTTGGTCCAGGTGGAGGCCCTGGACGAAGAGCCGGTACGCCGTCGGGTCCTCGAAGACGAGGGGCTGGCCGCGGAACCGGCAGCGCGAGCAGACCCAGACCAGGCCTTCGCCGAAGCCCGGCACGAGCCCCTCGGAGAGGCGCGGGTTGCGCATGGTGGGGCTCCCGCAGCGCATGCACGCCCAGACGGGGCCTTCGTGGAGCTCCACGTCCTCCGGCGGCACCTCCACGGGCCGGATGGGCTCGGGCGCGCCGCGAGGGCGGCGCAGGACGCGCGTGAAGCCGACGCTCGCCAGGACCGCGACGGCGGCCACGAGCAGGATGAGGCTCCAGGCGTCCAGGGGCAAGGCCACGCACCTCCACCCATCGGCCCCGTGAAAGCGCTTGTGGCCGCATCGGCCGTCCGGAGGCGAAGGCGTAAGCACCGCGGGAGCCGAGCATCTTCCGCATGCCCGTGGCGATGCGCTTCCTGGAGATCGATCCGCGCCCGCGCTTCGGCCGCGCCCGCATCGCCGCAGGCGCGTTCGCGGGCGCCGTGGGCGGGCTCGCGTTCGGCATCCTCCTCACGCTCCAGATCATGCGCGGCCCCTACGCGCCCGACGGTATGGCGGGCATGATCGCCCGCGTGCTGCGCACGGACAACGAGCTTGCGGTCTGGGGCGCGCACCTCGCGGCCGCCGCCCTCTTCGGGGCCGTCTTCGCTGCGTTCGTCGCGCCCTCGCGGCCGCGGCGAACCATCCCGCTGGCCGTCGCCTACGGCGTGCTCCTCTGGTTCTTCGCCGCCTTCCTTGCGCTGCGCCTCCTGGCGGGCGTGCCGCTGGCGCTGAGCCGCTCCGCCCTCTTCGACCTGGCGGGGCATCTCGTCTACGGCCTCGTGCTGGGCGGCGTCTACGTGGCGTTCTTCCACCAGGAGGACCGGTACGTCCGCGACCACCGGACGCGCGCAAACGCCTAAGCGCGCGCCGCCGGATGCCGGCGCGTGACGACGCCCGCGGCCGCGCCGCCCAAGAGGTTCCGGGGCGAGTGCCCCAAGTGCGACAAGATGAGCGAGCACGAGGAGTCCGTGCGCGAGCGCCGCGTCGCGGGCAGCGCGCAGGCGGCGAGCCGCGGGGACTTCAAGCAGACGATGGAGTACAGCTTCCGCTGCCTCTCGTGCGGCCAGCGCAACGAGAAGATCGTGGACGAGGCGGGCCTCCTGCACAAGTGGCAGGGGAACCGGCACGTCGCGCTGAAGGTCTAGGAACGGCCGTTCCGGCGTCCGTTCGATTGATATCTTTCATCCCTGGTCGCAGCCTCGCGCTTGCGTGGGCGAAAGCGCCTTGCTCGTCAGCCCCGCATGCGCGCCTGAGGCTGGACATGCACACCTCCACGCTGAAGACCCTCCTTGCCGTCGGATTCGCCGCCGCCTTCGTGGGCGGCATCTTCGCTTCGCACATCGTGGGCGCGGACAGCAACGCGCAGCCCGCGGACAAGATGGCCGTCGCCGGCTCGGCCCTCGCCTACTCCAGCCCCGGCCAGGCCGTCACGCTCCTCGCGGGCGCCATGAAGACCTCCTCCCCCGAGGACGTCGTGGTCAGCGTCTCCCTGGAGTGCGCGATCATCACGCAGGTGACGACCGTGGGCAACGACAACTCGCAGGCCTTCGGCCAGGTCAAGGTCTGGGTCGAGCTCGACGGGACGCCCATCCCCGTCTCGTCGGACGACACCACCGACGCGGGCCAGGTCACCTTCTGCGACCGCGCCCACCAGCAGACCACGTCGGGCTTCAACGCCGACAAGAACGCGACCATCACGACCTACCTGAGCACGCGCGACGCCAACGCGTTCCAGTGGATCAGCCTCAACCTCGGCGCGGGCGACCACACCTTCGTCGTGAAGGCGACGCTCACGCAGACGGCCAGCAACAACGCGATCGCGCAGGCCCTCGTCGGCAAGCGCACCCTCGTCGTCGAGCCCACGAAGCTCGCCAACAACGCGGTGATCTGAGCCGCTCAGCCGCGCCGCGCGCGCCGCACGAGGGCGACCAGCGCGACGGCGGCGAGCGCGGTCAGGGGCGAGGCCCCGGGGGCGGGGTGGAGAGCCTGCCCCCGCTCGGTCACGACCAGCGAGACCGACGAGGTGTCGCCCGGCGCCGGCGGGCTGCGCTCTTCCTGCGAGACGATGCGGAGGTCCACGTTCCCGACGCGGTTCGTGAGCGCGGAGCCGCCCAGCGCGGTGACGTTGAGGACGACGTCGCGCGACGTGGGCGATCCGCCCTGCTGCGCGCTCTCCAGGATGACGTCCGGGACGGGCTCCAGGCGGAGCCATTCGGGGCCGTCGACCCGCTGCACGGAGACGCGCGTCCGGTCGTTCCCCTTGTTCTCCAGCGCCAGGTGGAAGGCGTGCGTGGCGCCAGGCGCCACCGTCGCCACGGCTTCGTCCACGCCCACGTCCAGGACGCTGAAGAACTTGGCCGTGAGGTTCGTGCCCGCCGCGCCCTTCTGGTCGCCCGCCATGCCCGCGACGGTGGCCTCCAGCGCGATCGCGCCGGGCTTCCACGCGGGGGCCGTGTCCAAGGCGGTCACGTTGAGCGCCCCCTTCACGGAGGCGGTCCCCCCGTTGCACGTCGTGGCGTCGATGACGAAGCTCGTGGGCGCCACGATGACCGTCGCCCACGCAGGCGCCTGCGTCACGCGCACGCTCACCCCCGTGGGCTGCGGGCCCACGCCCGCGAGCACGCACGAGACGTCGACGTGGAAGGGCGCCTCCACGGGCCTCAGCAGCGGCGCGGCGTCGGGCAGCGGGTCCACGCTCATCTGCACCGCAGGCGCCAGCTGCGCGGCAGCGATGGGGGCCAGGAGGGCCATGAGAAGGAGGATCGGAAGTCCTCGCACGCGCGGACACGCCGCCAGGGCACCAAGAAGCCTCGGGTGGCGGCCATGGAGGCTGGCGGCCCAGTCCAAGGGTGAGGCAGGGTCCTTTTTCTGGCACAGCAAGGCGTGAAGTCCTCTTTTTCACAGGCGCCCTCCATGTTATCTGGTCTGGCTTCATCAGGGAGTAGTTGATGTCCTGTTACGTCATGCCGGGCGGGGCGATTGTTCGCCCCTTCGGTGAATGGTGAAACCTTCATGGCTTGCAACCTCGTCCCTTGCCTCGTGGCTGTCCTCGTCGTCCTCTCCGCCTTGGGCGGCCTCGCCTTGCCCGCCAAGGCGGCGCTCGTCTACACGGGCTGCCTTGCGGATGCGACCAATCTGGTCGGAGAGAATGCTCGACCAATCTCGGCGCCGCGGTCCGATCCTGCGGGCATCGCCTGCGTGGACGACACGCGCCCGGGGGGTTTCCCGCACGGCGGGGCGCCCGCGAACGAATATCTCGATCCCGTCTCGCACGTCGTCTATCGGCAGACCCCCGCGGGCCTCCAGCCCATCGGCCTTGGGTCGAACGCCGGATACCTGGAGCTTCAGACGCAGACGAACCACGCCAACGGCGACCAGTGCTCTGACAGCGTTTCCGACGCGCTCTGCACGAAGCCGCTGATGGACTGCCACGACGCTCCGGCCTTCTGCCAGAGCCTCCGCATCGCGCTCACGGGCTGCCACCACGTGTGGCTCGACGTCCAGTACTTCCTGGCGCCGGTCGACGGAGGCGTGCAGGAGGCGATCAAGGACTACCCGCAGCCTTGCCCGCCCACGCCCCTGGGCATCCTTGGCCCCACCGTGGACTGGGCCACCGGCGGCTCCGCAGCGGTGACGGTCATTAAGGACGATGATTCCGGGTCGCCGCCCTTCGGATACTGCGAGTACTCCCGCGCGAACGGGGTGCCCCTGGCTGTGACGACGATTCTCAAAGTGGACGGAAACCCGGTGGGCTCCACCAAGGTGACCCTCCCTCAATGCTGAAGGTGCCTCCCCATGCGCGTCCCCCTCGTCGTCCTCCTCGCGCTCCTGCTCGTGGCGCCCATGGCCCATGCGGGAGATCAGTCCGACCCTGAGATCACGGATGGCTCGTTCCCGACCGACCCGGCCCTCATGGCGCTGCGCGGGGACACGACGGCGGGGGCGCCCGAGATCGACATCCAGGCCGTCTGGCTGAGCACCAACGCGACCGACGTCACCGTCACGTGGGAGGTCCTCGACGGGACCCACCGGCTCCAAGCCAACGAAACCATCCTGTATTCTCTCGCGTTCGACTGCGGGACCAGGACGTACACGCTGGACGTTGAGGAAAACCCCGACGGACGGAGCTACGGGCACCTTCAGGGAGTCAACAGCGTGGTCAACGTCACGTTCGACGGGAACCTCATCACCGCCGGCACGGGCCGCGCCTACTTCCCCTGCGCGACGCTCACGCACCTGCACGCCAGCAGCATCCTTCTGCTCCAGACCAGCCCCACCACCTGGTGGGGCGGCGGCACCGTCTGGTGGCGCGACGTCGCCCCCGCCCAGGGGTACGGCCGCGACTTCACGTTCGGGTGACGGGCGCCAGGAAGGTGCTCGGGCCCCCGGCCTGGGACCGGGCTGACCGAAGGCTTTTCAACCCCCCTCCTTTTCACCGCGATTGCGGCCTATGACGAAGTACGAGATCCAGAGCGTCCTCAAGGGCGACGGCTCCGACTGGGACCACAACCGGGAGCCCCACCTCAAGGACGACCAGCTCCGTGCCATCTACGCCACCATGGTCCGCGTCCGGATGCTGAACGAGCGCGGCATGAACCTGCAGCGCCAGGGCCGCATCGGCTTCTACATCGGCAGCGAAGGCCAGGAGGCCGTCCACGTCGCGTCCGCCGCCGCGCTGGAGCCCACCGACTGGTGGTTCCCCCACTACCGCGACCCCGGCGTCGCCCTCCTGCGCGGCGCCACCATCGAGCAGATGGTCCACCAGCTCTACGGCAACGCGAAGGACATGACCAAGGGCCGCCAGATGCCCAACCACTTCTCGTTCAAGGACCAGAGCTTCTTCTCCATCTCCTCGCCCCTCACCGTGCGCGTGCCCCAGGCCGCGGGCGCCGCCTACGCGATGAAGTACAAGCGCACGAAGCAGATCGCCGTCTCCAGCTTCGGCGACGGCAGCAGCAGCGAGGGCGACTTCCACGTCGGCCTCAACTTCGCGGGCGTCTGGAAGGCGCCCGTGGTCTTCCTGCTCAACAACAACCAGTACGCCATCAGCGTGCCCAGCAGCATGCAGACCGCGAGCGAGACCTACGCCCAGAAGGCCGAGGCCTACGGCTTCGAGGGCGTGCGCGTCGACGGCAACGACCCCCTCGCCATCTACGCCGCCATGAAGATGGCCGCCGACAAGGCGCGCGCGGGCAAGGGCCCCACGCTCATCGAGTGCTACACGTTCCGCATGGGTCCCCACAGCAGCAGCGACGACCCCAAGCGCTACGTGAACCCCAACGACCTCACCTTCTGGGGCGCCAAGGACCCCATCCTCCGCATGCGCAACTACCTCGTGAAGAAGGGCGTCTGGAACGACGCCCTGGAGAAGGAGCTGGTGGAGCGCACCAAGGACGAGATCCAGAAGGCCATCGAGGCCGCCGAGGCGACGCCCGCGCCGGAGCTGCGCGAGCTGGTCACCGACGTCTACGCCGAGGTGCCCTGGCACCTCGAAGCCGAGCTCCAGGAACTCAAGGAGAGTGTCGAGTAATGCCCACGATGACGCTGATCCAGGCCGTCACCGACGCGCTGCGATCCGAGATGCGCGAGGACAAGGACGTCGTCGTCTTCGGCGAGGACGTGGGCAAGAACGGCGGCGTGTTCCGCGCCACCGACGGCCTCCAGGCCGAGTTCGGCGAGGAGCGCGTCTTCGACACGCCCCTGGCGGAGGGCGGCATCATCGGCACCGCCATCGGCATGGCGCTCTACGGCCTCAAGCCCGTCCCCGAGATCCAGTTCCAGGACTTCATCTTCCCCGCCTTCGACCAGATCGTCAGCGAGGCCGCGAAGATCCGATATCGTTCCGGCGGCCAGTACACCGTGCCCATGACGATCCGCACGCCCTACGGCGGCGGCATCCGCGGCGGGCACTACCACTCGCAGTCCGGCGAGGCGTACTTCACGCACACGCCCGGCCTCAAGGTGGTCATCCCGTCCACGCCCTACGACGCCAAGGGGCTGCTCATCAGCAGCATCCGCGACCCGGACCCCACGGTGTTCATGGAGCCCAAGCGCGTCTACCGCGCCATCAAGGAAGAGGTCCCTGAGGGCAGCTACACCGTCCCCCTGGGCAAGGCGCGCCTCGCCCGCGAGGGGCAGGACCTCAGCATCATCACCTACGGCGCCATGGTCCACGTCGCGCTGGAGGCGGCCAAGCAGGCCGAGCAGGAGGGCATCAGCGTCGAGGTCGTCGACCTGCGGACGCTCCTGCCCTACGACGGCGACGCGATCCTCAAGTCCGTGAAGAAGACGGGCCGCGCCATGACCGTGTACGAGGCGCCCAAGATCAGCGGCTTCGGCGGCGAGATCAACGCGTTCATCGCCGAGAACGCCATCGAGTACCTCCAGGCTCCGCTGTACCGCGTCGCGGGCTTCGACACGCCCTTCCCGTACACGCTGGAGCACGACTACATGCCCACGACGGACCGGATCCTGCACTTCATCCGGAAGTCGAAGGCTTACTAGACGCGGGTTGGCCTCTTTTCTTCGCTTCTCCTGGGGGACTCCGTCCCCCAGACCCCCACAACACCCGAATCTCAGAATCTCCGAATCAGCGCCGCGACAAGCATTCCTGAGCTTGTTTCTCCTCGGAGATTCGGGTCTCGCGGGGGTCTGGGGGCGGCAGCCCCAGGAGAGGGCCGCAAATTTATGTGCCACAAAACGCATCTTATGTGCCATGCGGCGCCCCGAGTTTGGCCCATATCGGGTGACGGAGCGCACCGCCTGGAGGCCTGAGGAGGCGCCCTGGCCGCCGACGTACTCGGTGGAGCCGCGGGTCCACGAGTGCCTGCGCGAGGTCGAGCGCGCGGACCAGGACCTTCGCCGGCCCATCGGCCTCGCCGAGGCGCAGCGGCTCGCGGAGCGCGCGTTGGCCCGCAACGCGTGGGGCACCGCGGGCATCGAGGGCAACCCCATGACGCTCGCCGAGGTGGAGAGCCTCCTCGCGCGCCAGCCGACGCCCACCTCGGCGACGCTGCCCGCCGAGCGGGAGATCCTCAACACGGCAAGCCTGCTCCTGGACCTTGAGGACTGGCGCATCCCGCGGACGGTCTCCGAGGTGCTGGACCTCCACGCGTTCCTCTTCGACGGCGTGCTGGCCGACGCGGGGGAGCTCAAGCGCGTCGTGAACTTCGTGGGCGACCGCGGCGCGCGCGAGGTCGTGTACGTGCCCACGCCGCCTGGGCGCGTCGAGGAGGAGCTTCGCGACGCGCTGCGCTGGCTCCTCTACGCGCCGGAGCACCCCATGGTCAAGGCCATGGTGTTCTTCCACGAGCTCCAGGCCATCCATCCGTTCCGCGACGGAAATGGCCGCGCTGGGCGCGCGCTCCACGCCATCGCGCTCCACGAGTGGGGCTATCCCGGCGTCCGCCTCGCGACCCTCGACGCCGCGTTCAACGAGGACCGCGAAGGATATCACGGCGCGCTGCTGGCCGCGGAGCGCGGCTGGGACCGCACGCCGTGGCTGCGCTACGTGGCGGGCGTCACGCGCGACGCGTTCGCGGACGCCGTGCGGCGCGCGCTCCTTGCGGGGGAGCTTCCGCCCGGGCTCAACGGGCGGCAGGCCGCGCTCGCGGAGTGGTTCGCGCGGGGCGGGAGCGGCCGCGCGGTGAAGTTCGCCGACGCGCACGCGGCCTTCCCCCACGTCGCGGAGCGCACGCTGAAGCGCGACCTCGCCGCGCTGCGCGAGGCGCGCGTCGTGCGCATGCAGGGCGAGCGGAAGGGCGCATCGTACCGGTTCGCAATTCACAGGAATCCACGAGGATCCAAGCCGAAGCCATGATGCTCTGCGCTGGGCCTGGCCCCCCAGCTTGGAGCGCATCGCATGATCCGCAAGCTCGTCCTCGTCGCCGCCTGCCTTCTCCTCCTTCCCACCATCCCCATGACCGGCGCGGAGGACCCGCTGATGAAGGTCATGGAGCTGAAGGCCCCGGCCCCCGCGTGGTTCACCCCCGAGGTCGCGGCGGCCGCGGAGAAGGCCTCCGCCGAGGGCAAGCTCCTCGACCCCTTCACGGGCGAGACGTTCACGCCCGCGCAGGCGGCGCGCCTGTCCACGACCTCCACCCCCGTCCCCGTGGGCGCGCCCGACTACCTGTTCATCCGCCCCGGCGCGCTGCTCCTCACCTCGGGCGTCACGGGCAGCTTCTGCACGTACAACTTCATCTACGGCGCGGGGACGCAGATCGGGACGGCCGGCCACTGCGTGAGCGCCGTGGGCCAGCGCCTCTTCATCCTCTCAAGCTCGACGATCAACAGCGGCCTGCCCCTCCTGGCCGCGCTCGGCTCGGTCAACTCCTTCCACAACAACGGCATCGGGGACGACTGGGCCCTCATCGACATCGACTCGCAGTGGCTCTCCTCGGTGGACCCCAACATGGCTTGGCTCGGTGGCCCCAGCTGCGCCGCGTGGACCGGCGGCGTGGGCGTCGTGAAGCACACCGGCCACGGCATCCAGACGGGCCTCGTCGCGTCGGTGCCCCGCATGAGCGCGAACCTCGCGAGCAACGGCAGGAGCTTCGAGGGCGTGGGCGAGCTTTCGGGCGGCGACTCGGGCTCCCCGGCGGTCCAGGTCTCGACCAGCGCCAACTGCGCCATGGGCTCCGCCGCGGGCATCCTCACGCACTGCGCGACCGTGACCGGGACGGAGTGCCTGCCGGTCTTCTTCGGGACGGACATCCGCAGGGTGCCCGCCACCGTGACCACTGGCTTCGACCCGCTCTGATTTTCACAGGAATCCCCGACGGGCGGAGCCGAAGGCATGATGCTCTCCGCTTCGCCTGGCGGGCCCTGGTTCCCTTGATCCGAACGATGATCCTTCTTGCCACCTGCCTTCTCGTGCTCCCTGCGCTCCCCATGGGCGGCGCGGAGCAGGCGACGACCATCATGGAGCTGAAGGCCAAGGCGCCCGACTGGTGGACGCCCGAGGTCAAGCTCGCCGCGCAGCGCGCCGCCGCGGAGGGCAAGCTCCTCAACCCGCTCACGGGCCAGACGTACACGCCGGAGGAGGCCTCCGCGCTGGTCACGGTCCCCGCGGGCTCGCCGGACTACCTCTTCATCCGCCCCGGCTCGCTGGCGCTCACCGAGAGCGGCTTCCTCTGCACGTACAACTTCATCTACACCGGCGGCACGCAGATCGGCACGGCGGGCCACTGCCCCTCGTACCACAACGAGCCGTTCTACATCCTCTCGACCCCCGCGCCCACGATCCCGCTGGTCACGGCGCTGGGCGTCGCGTCCTCCTACAGCAACGGCGGCATCGGCAACGACTGGGCGCTCATCACCATCAACGCGGGCTGGCGCTCCTGGGTCGACCCCAACATGGCGTGGCTCGGCGGCCCCAGCTGCGCCGCGTGGAACGGCGGCGCGGGCGCGGTCAAGACCACTGGCCACGGCATCCAGACGGGCCTCCTCGCGTCCGTGCCGCGCGTGAGCCAGGCGACCGGGAGCAACGGGAGCAGCTTCACGGGCGACGGCGAGGTCTCCGAGGGCGACTCGGGCTCGCCCATGATCCAGGTGCAGGCGACCCTCGGCTGCTCCATGGGCGCGGCCGCGGGCATCCTCACGCACTGCGCGAGCGTCGGCGGCACCGTGTGCCTGCCCATCTACTACGCCACGGACATCCGCGTCGTCCCCGCGACGGTGGTGACCGGCCTCGATCCGGCCTGAGCAACGCGTCCTCGTCCGCCTGCCTGACGCTGCGACGCCTTCGCGGCCGCTTCCACGCGAGGGAGCGCGCCTCTAACAGCCACCGCCAGGCCGCGGGCTCGTCCGCTGGGACAGAAGGCCGCCCGCAGAAACGACGCGGGCGGGAAGGTGGTACTGGGCCATCCGGGCCCATTCTCCTCCTGGCGGTCCGGCTGTATGGAGGCTTCTCCTCCACCACCGGGAGGGAGAACAAGCCGCGTCTCTGCACGGCTTCGCGCGCGCGTTGGAGCAACGTTTAGGTTCCCGCAGCCAGCGTGGCGGAGCGTGCGTCTTGCCGATGACCGTCTTGCCACGCTCCGCGAGTTCGGCGTGTCGGAATACCAGGCCCGCGTGTACCTGGCGCTGCTGGAGCTGGGCAAGACCGACGCCCGCGCCGTGGCCCGCATGGCCAAGGTCCCGATCTCGAAGATCTACCAGACGCTCCAGCAGCTCCACGAGCGCGGCCTCGCGACGCTCTACGCCGAGAATCCCCGGAAGTTCGCGCCGGTCCCCATCGCCGAGTTCCTCGACCGGCTCAAGTCCGAGCACGCCTCCCAGATCGCGCAGCTGGACGACGTCCGCGAGGCGATGACGTCGGCCTTCGCGCCCAAGGCGACCGACGCGGCCAGGGGCGACGACCGCGGCTCGGTGCTCGCCTTGCGCGGGCGCGCCCAGGGCATCGAGGCGATGCGGCAGGTGGCCGCCTCCGCGCAGGAGGAGCTCATCGTCGTGGCGTCCGCCGGCATGCAGGCGCCCGAAGGCCGGCGCCTTCTCCAGGCGGTGCTCGCGACGGCGCGCCCCGGCATCGTCCGCCTGGGCGCGGCGGACGCGGGCGTGCGCGAGTGGGCCGAGCCCTCCGTGCTCCTCGTGGCGGACCGGCGCGAGTCGATCCTCCTCTCGTTCGTGCCCGACGACGGCGAGCGCCGCGGAGGCGCGGACATGGGCGTGCGCGTCGAGCATCCGGACCTGGCGCGCTCGCTCGCCTCGCTGGCGCTCCGCTCGCCGGCCGAGGCGATCCCGCCGCCGGAGCGGGGGGCATCGTGCGACAGCGGGCGGTGGAGCGCGCTCTCCCGCGATTTCCTGGAGGCGACCCGCAGCGCGCGGGAGCTGCGCGAAGCGGGGCAGGCGCACGCCCGCCGCGCGGAGGCGCTCATGGCCACGTCGAGGCGCCTCGTCGAGGAGAACCGCAGGCTCCGCGCGGGGCTGCAGGAGAGGCCGGCGGAGGGCGCCCGCGGCGGGCGGCTCACCCGACGGTCAGCGTCAGGATGACCGCGTTGGCCTGCGAGTCGAGGATGCGCAGCGTGTCGCCGCTGTTGGCCTCGACGTGGAGAAGGTCTCCGGCGCCGATCACCGTGGAGGCCGACGTGACGTAGCTGCCGCCGGTGCACGCGGCGAAGGCGGCGGGCCCTGCGCTGCCGGGCGGGTTGGCGCACGCGCCGGCGGTGAGATACTGCGTCTGCTGCACGCCGTTCACCGTGATCCTGAGGTCGCTCCACTTGATGCCGCTGCCGGCGGACGCGATGGTGTACGTCTTGTTGCTCGACGCGAGGGCGCCCGCGCTGGTGAGGGAGATGCTCTTCTGCGGCGCGCTCGACTGGGCGCCGAATCCGGACACCCAGACGTAGACGGTCGCCGCGAGCACGACGGTGATGGCGACCATGAGGATGACCGCGATGACGGGGGAGACGGCGTCGTCGCGGCGGCGGAGGAGCGTTCGGAGGTTCGTCATGGGGGTCACTCACCGCTGGTGAGCCCCGCATCTGATGAGCGTGGCGCTACGGCCACAGGGCCAATCCGACCTTCCGCGCCAGCGGGAGCCCTGGAGAAGAGGGGAATGAAAAGAGGCTGGGGAGAAGGGAGGCGGGCGGGGCGCCAGGCCCCGCGGGAGGCTCAAGGCGCGATCAGCCGACCGTGAGGGTCAGCATGACGGCGTTGGCCTGCGAGTCGAGGATGCGCAGCGTGTCGCCGCTGTTGGCCTGGATCTTGATGAGGTCGCCGGCGCTGATGACGTTGCCCGAGGAGCTCACGGTGGTGCCGCCGCTGCAGGGCGTGTAGCTGGCGGCCGCCGTGGGGTTGCCGCAGCTTGCGACCGAGCCGAAGCTCTGGGTGACGCCGTTCACGGTGAGCGTGATGTCGCTCCACTTCATGCCCGTGGTGGCGGAGGCGATGGCGTAGGTCTTGTTGCTGGAGGAGAGCGCGCCCGCGCTGGTGAGCGAGATGCTCTTCTGCGGGTTGCCGCTCTGGGCGCCGAATCCGGACACCCAGACGTACACGGTCGCCGCGAGCACGACGGTGATGGCGACCATGAGGATGACGGCGATGACCGGGGAGACGGCGTCCTCGGCGTTCTGGAACTTCTGGTTGGCCTTCATTGGGTCACTCGAACCCAACGTGCCGTCAGGGGGACATAAGGGGGCAGGTCAGGGCGGAAAGACCACGAAGGACCTGAGGCACCGGGGCCTTGGGCCCCGACCTGTTCAGGTGCGGCCCCGGGCCCCTGGGGAAGGGGAGCCTATCGCTGGCCGCCCTTCTTCCCGGCCTCGGAGCGCTGCCGGCGCTCCGCCTCGCTGAGGCCCTCCTCCTCGTGCTTGCGCTGGAGCGCCTCGGAGCCTTTCTTCCCGGCCTCGCTGCGGGGGTTCTCAGCCATTCGCGTTCCGCTCCTCGGCGCCCTTGCGGCCGATCTCGCTCATGTGCTCGCGGTCCTGGCTGACCTTCTTGCCGCCCTTGCGGCCGATCTCGGCCATGTGCTCGCGGTCCTGGCTGACGGCCTCGCCGCCGGCCTTGGCCACGCGCTCTCGGGTCTGCTCGTCGGCGCTGGCGAGGCCTCGGTTGCTGCTCTCTTCTTCCGGCACTCTCATCTCTCCTGGACGCGCGAACGCGCGCGTCCCACGGGCCCGCGCTGATGGGCATCCCCCTTGAACCAAACCGCTCGAACGTCGCTCCTCGCGCGGCCCGCTTTGGGATGCCCGCTGCGCGCTTCTCTCTCTGTATCTCTCTGCGTCAAGGGTCCAAAGAACGCGACGAGCGCCACGAGCGCAAAGGACGCAAAGGAAGAAATCATCGCGACCTTGGCGCTCTTCGCGCTCGTCGCGTTCTTTGGACCCTTGACCAGGGAGCCTGGCCGCGGGCGCCCGGGCGCCCGACACGCTTAAAGACCCCCTCCCTTTTCGCCGCCCCGAGAGGCCCGTCCATGGTCTTCGAGTTCAAGCTCCCCGACATCGCCGAGGGCGTGCATGAAGGCGAGATCGTCGCCTGGCACGTCAAGCCCGGACAGGCCGTGAAGGAGGACCAGGACATGGTCGAGGTCATGACCGACAAGGCGACGGTCATGATCAAGAGCCCCAAGGCCGGCACCATCGCCGAGCTGAAGGCCAAGGAGGGGCAGACCGTCAAGGTGGGCGACGTCATCATCACCATCAACGCCGGAGGCGCCGCCCCCGCCGCGGCCGCGGCTCCCGCCCCGGCCGCCGCCGAGGAGAAGACCCTCTTCGACCTGCCCAGCGAGTTCAGCGGCGCCTCGAAGCTCAAGAAGCAGGCCCCCAAGGCGGAGGCCGCCCCCGTGGCGCCCGCCGCGCCCGCCCCCGTGGCCGCCGCGCGCTCCGCCACCCTCGCCGCGCCCGCCATCCGCTGGGCCGCCCGCGAGAAGGGCGTCGACCTCAACCTCGTCCCCGCCAGCGGCCCCAACGGCCGCGTCACCACCGCGGACTGGGAGGCGTTCCTGGCGAAGCCCGCAGGCGTCGCCGCGCCCGCCGCGCCCCAGGTCGCCGTCTCCGCGGCCGACGAGGTCGTGCCGCTCAAGGGTCTGCGCAAGGCCATCTTCGAGAACATGCAGCGCAGCGAGGCCAACGCCGTCCCTTTCACCTACTGGGACGAGGCCGACGTCACCGACCTCGTGAAGCTCCGCAAGGACGCGCAGCAGCTCGCGGCCGCGCAGGGCGTCAAGCTGAGCTATCTCCCCTTCATCGTGAAAGCGTGCGTCGCGGCGCTCAAGCAGCACCCCGACGTCAACGCGTGGGTCGACGAGCAGAGCCGCAGCCTCGTGCGCAAGAGGGAGTATCACATCGGCATCGCGACCGCCACGGAGCGCGGCCTCACCGTCGTCGTCGTGCGCAACGCCGACAAGAAGAGCATCTTCGAGATCGCGCGCGAGATCGACGCGCTCGCCGAGAAGGCGCGCGCCGGCAAGGCCTCCCGCGAGGAGCTGACGGGCTCCACCTTCACCATCACGAGCCTCGGCAAGGACGGCGGCCTGGGCGCGACGCCGGTCATCAACCACCCCGAGGTCGCGATCCTGGGCATCCACAAGATCGAGGCGCGCGCCAAGGTCAACGAGGAGCGCGAGGTCGTCGTGCGCGACTGCATGAACGTCTCGGGCAGCTACGACCACCGCTGGATCGACGGCCACGTCGCCGCCGCGTTCCAGCAGGTGATCATCCGCCTGCTCAGCCAGCCGAACCTTCTCCTGCTGGGCACCGCCTGAGGGCCCCGCCTGCCTGATATCAGGCAGACGGCGACTCCCCTCTCCGGCGCGGTGGACCTAGACCATTTGCATCGGGAGCCCCTGGCACACGCGGCCCGCCGCATCCGGCCCAAGGTCCGGCCCGGCGGGAAAGGTGGTACTAGCGTCAGCCAGCCCCGCTTGGCGGGGCGGCAAGGCGCGCGGCGGGGCCGCGGGACCCCGCCCGCGTCGGGGGCGCCTACGGGGGCCCCAGCGTGAAGAAGATCGTGGCGCCGCGCCCCGGCTCGCCCTTCGCCCACACGCGTCCGCCGTGGCGCTCCACGAGGCGCGCGACGGTGGCGAGCCCCAGCCCGGTCCCCTCGTAGGACGAGCCGTGGAGCCGCTGGAAGGGGCGGAAGAGCCTGCCCGCCTGCGCCATGTCGAACCCCGCGCCGTTGTCCGCGACCCGGTACACGCGCCCCTCCGGCGTCTCCTGGCTGGCGACCTCGATGCGCGGCTTGGGCGTGGCCTTGGTGAACTTCCACGCGTTCCCCAGCAGGTTGTCCAGCAGGATGCGCATGGCGCGCGGGTCGGCGTCCGCGGGCAGGGGCTCCTCGATGGCGACCTCCACCTCGCGCGAGGGATCGGCCGCGCGCAGGCGCGCCACGGACTCGCGCGCGATGGAGGCAAGGTCGACGCGCTCGCGGCGGATCTCCTCCTTCTGCGCGCGCGAGAGCCCCAGCAGGTCCTCGATGATGCCGCCCATGCGTCGCACGTCCGCCCGCAGGCGCGCCAGGGCGTCGCGCCCCTCCGCGTCCAGGAGCTCGGCGCGCTCCTCCAGCACCTCGGCGTAGGCGTTCACGCCGCGCAGGGGCGCGCGGAGGTCGTGCGACACGGCGGAGCTGAACGCCTCCAGCTCGCGGTTCGCGGCCTCCAGCGCGCGGGTGCGCTCGCGCACGCGCGCCTCCAGGTCCGACTTCGCCGCGACGCGCTCGGTCACGTCCGTGCACGTGCCGACCCACTCGCGGACGCGCCCGTCGGGCTCGCGCACGGGCACGGCGCGCAGCGCGAAGACGCGGTAGACGCCGTCGGCGCGCCGGATGCGCGACTCCACGAGGTAGGGCTCGCCGGCCTCCCGCGCGCGGGCCCAGGCGCGCTTCGCGGCCTCGCGGTCGTCGGGATGGATCGCGTCGAGCCAGCGGCGCCCCGCGATGGCGTCGGGCGTCATCCCCGTGTACGCCTCCCACTGGCGCGAGTCCATCACGGTCCCGTCGGGGCCCGCCGTCCAGACGATCTGCGCGATGGCCTCCACCAGGGACGCGAAGCGCTCCTTGCTCTCCCGCAGCGCGCGCATCGACGCGTACACCGCGCGCAAGGCGCCTTCCGCGTCGGCCCGCGCCGCGCGCTCGGAGGCCAGCGCCCTCGCGTTGCGCGCCGCGAGCGCCGCCCGCTGCGCCAGCTCCGCCGCGAGCCCCTCCGAGCCGCGGCGCGGCTCCTCCAGCGCGAGGCGGCCCAGGGGGGGCGCGGCGATCTCCAGGGCGCCCTCGGGCGCGCGCTCGCCGTCGCGCAGCAGGCGCGCCCGCTCCGCGAGGGCGGGCGCCGCAAGGTCCAGGAGCGCCGCGCCGATGGCGGCCTCGTCGGGCGCCTCGCCGAACGCGGCGCCCGCGCGCGCCAGGAGGCTCGCGCGCAGGTCCGCCGCCTGGGCCAGGAGGCGCCGATCGGTCACGTCGTGCGCGATGCTGATGGTCATCCCCTCGACGGGCGTCGCGCGCACGACGACCCACCGCACCGGGCCGCCGGGCTTCAGGCGGTACGCGTGAAGCCGCTCCACGGGTCGCCGCTCGCGCTGGGCCTGCGCCACCGCCGTCCGCTCCAGCGCGATGGGCCGCGACTCCTCGTCCAGGACCTCCACGAGCTCGACGATCCGCTGCCCCACGACGCCCGCGGCCGGAGCGCCCAGGGCCTTGTGCGCGGCGCCGTTGGCGAAGAGGATGCGCCCCTCCTCGTCCAGGGCGAGGATCGAGTCCGCCGCCCCCGAGAGGATGACGCCCAGCCAGTCGCGCGAGGCCCTCAGCTCGGCCTCGGCGCGGATGCCGTCGTCGGCGTCGATCATGACGCCCAGCCAGCGGCGCTCGCCCTGCGTCTCGGGAACGGGGACGAAGCGGATCTCGTGCCAGCGGTGCGTGCCGTCGTTCGCGCAGCGCAGCCGGGCGCGCGCCTCCATGACGTCGCCCGCCGCGAGCGCCTCCGTCCAGCGGTCCAGGAGCCGGTCGCGGTCGCGCGGGTGGACCGCCTCCAGCCACGACCAGCCCAGCGACTCCTCGGGGGAGAGGCCCGTCGTCGCGCCCCAGCGCGGGCCGAGGTAGACCATGCGCCCCTCGCCGTCGGCCGCGGCCACGATGAGCGGCATGGACTCGGCGAGGATGCGCGCCTCGGAGATGGAGCGGGCGCGGCCCGCGTCGGGGGAGTCGCGTCCGATCTTGCGCGCCGTCGCCGAGGCGCCCACGAGGCGCCCCTCGCCGTCGCGGATGGGCGACACGGTGAGGCTGACGTCCAGGACGCGCCCGTCCTTGGTGATGCGCTTGGTGGTCATGTGGTGGATGGCCTCGCCGCGGCGCAGGGCGGCCATGATGCTGCTAATCTCGCCCGCGCGCTCGGGTGGCTCCAGGAGGGAGACGTGCCGGCCAATGACCTCCTCGGCCGTGTAGCCGTACATGCGCTCGGCGGCGGCGTTCCAGCTCACGACGATGCCGTCCAGCGTCTTGCCCAGGATGGCATCGTCGGAGGACTGCACGATGGCCGCGAGCCACGCGCGCGTCGTCTCCGCGCGCTGGCGGTCGCGCGCGTCCGCGAACGTGAGCACGGCGCCGCGGGGCTCGTCGTCCCGCAGGATGGGCGCCACGTTCCATTCCACCGCGATGGTGCCCCCCTCGCCGCGGCGGAAGGAGTCCTCGCGCTCGCGCGCCGCGTCGCCGGCGAGCGCGCGCTCCAGCGGGCAGGAGCCGGAACCCGCGTGCGCGCCGTGGACGAGCTCGTGGAGGTCGGAGCCGACGATCTCGGCGGCGGGGCGCTGGAGGAGGCGCGACGCGGCGGGGTTGGCGAAGGTGGCCCGGCCGCGGGCGTCGACCGCGCAGACCCCTTCGCCCAGCGCCCCGAAGACGGCGGAGGACTGCGCGATCCGGTTGAGCGCCTCGGTGGCGAGGACGTTCGCCAGGTAGGGGTCGTGCCCCCGGGAGGCCCCGGCCAGCGCCGCGATGACCTCCGCGTCGCTGAGGGTCCGCATCGCCAGGACGGGGTCCTCCGCGCTGGCGACGCGGTCGTAGTACGACGAGAAACGCAGATCGCCCAAGCTAGGTCCTTTGCGGTCGCATGGTGCTTAGCGTTGGCCGCAAGCAGCCGCCTCCTGGGGGAGGGGAGCAACCTTTAAGCCAATGTAATACAGACGTAATACCGATGACCGACGCGGAGGAGATGGTCGCCTTCCGGCTCCCGGCCCGCGACCGGGCCGCCATCCAGCGGCTCGTGGACGAAGGGCATTTCCACAACCGGAGCGACTTCCTGCGCTACGCCATCAAGAGCACGCTGCGCGAGTACGCAGCGCCCGCGCCCCGCGCGCCCGCGCTGCCCGACCTCGAAGGCGTGAGTCTTCCCGAACCCGCGCCGGCGCGCCGCCCTGCGGCGCCTCGCGCCCGGAAGGGGGTGAACCTGTGACCCAAAGGAAACTCAAGAAGAAGGCCAAGCAGGAGAAGGGCGCCGAGGTCAAGCTCGACTTGGGCGACACGTTCGAGATCGCCGAGGCCAAGGACAAGGACTTCGACCTCGACCTGGACGCCGCCAAGTTCCAGGGCAAGAAGGGCCAGGCCGGCACCAGGACAAAGGCCGTCGCCTGATAGCATCTTTCCGGGCCGGGGTCCCCGGCCCGCCTTCCTCTTCTCGGCCACCCGCGAGGCGCGGCCCCAGGCGATGGGGATTGCTTTAAGGCTCAGAGAATGGCTTTCGCCCATGGTCGCGCCATGAAGATCTACTCCGGTGGCCCGCTCGACGTCCCCAACGAGACGATGGCCCAGATGTTCCACCGCACCGCGCGCAACCACGCGGAGAAGGTGGGCTTCCGCGCCCGGCCCGCGAAGGGGCAGCCCTTCCAGGACCGCACCTGGCGGGAGACGGAGGCGTTGAGCGACGAGATCGGCAACGCCCTTCTCTCCCTGGGCGTGGCGCCCGGCGAGCGCATCGCGCTCCTGGCGGAGACGGGCGAGTGGTGGGCGCTCACGGACTTCGCGATCCTCTCCGCGGGCGGCGTCACCGTCACGGTCTACCCCACGCTCACCGCCGAGCAGGTGGGCTATCTCCTCACCGACTCGGGCGCGACGACGATCTTCGTGGACTCCCAGGCGCAGCTGGACAAGGTCGCGCAGGTCCACGCCAAGGTGCCCAAGCTGCGCCGCGTCGTCACGTTCGCGACGTGCAACGTGCCCGCGGACCTGGCCAAGGCCACCACCACGCTCGCGCAGTTCCGCGAGGAGGGGCGCGCCTTCGCCAGCGCGAACCCGGGCAAGCTCGCCGAGCGGATCGCCAAGGGCAAGCCCGAGGAGGTCGCGACCCTCGTCTACACCTCCGGCACGACGGGCGTCCCCAAGGGGGCCGTGCTCACGCACCGCAACTTCGTCTCCGCCACGCGCGCCGCGCGCAAGCTGCTGGACCTGGACGCGCTCTACGCCAAGCACCCGGGCGCCAACACCACCGTGTTCCTCCCCATGGCGCACTGCTACGGGCGCATCCACTGCATGATGGGCGTCGACATGGGCGTCCCCATCGCGTTCAGCGCGCCCGCCACGCTGGTGGAGGACTTCAAGGCGACCCGGCCCTTCATGGTCGCCAGCGTTCCGCGTCTCTACGAGCGCATGTACGCGCAGATCCTGAAGAACGTGGAGGAGGGCAGCGGCGCCAAGAAGCGCATCTTCTACATGGCCGCCGACACGGCGCGCGAGTACGGGCACGCGGTGAGCAACGGCGGCTCGGCGGGCTTCGGCCTGCGCGTGCGGCACGCCCTCTTCGATCGCCTCGTCTACTCCAAGCTGCGCGAGGCGCTGGGCATGACGTACATGGAGGCGTGCACCACGGGCGCCGCCGCCATCCGCCCGGACCTCCTCTACTTCTTCCAGGGCGTGGGCATCCCCATCCTCGAAGGGTACGGCCTCACGGAGACCTCCGCGCCCAGCAACGTGAACCCGCCGCACAAGTTCAAGCCCGGCACCGTGGGCCCGCCCTTCCCCGGCATGGAGATGCGCCTTGCGGACGACGGGGAGATCCTCATGCGGGGCCCCAACGTGTTCCAGGGCTACTACAACCTGCCCAAGGAGACCGCGGAGGCGTTCACGCCCGACGGCTGGTTCAAGACGGGCGACATCGGCCGCTTCGACGAGGACGGCTACCTCTCCATCGTGGACCGCAAGAAGGAGCTGGAGGTCCTCAACACGGGCAAGAAGATCGCGCCCGTCATGGTGGAGGAGAAGCTCAAGCTCAGCCCCCTCGTGGGCGAGGCGCTCCTCGTGGCCACGGACCGCAAGTTCGCCGCCTGCCTCATCCAGCCCAACTTCGACTCCCTGGTGGCGTGGGCCGCCAAGGAGGGCATCCCCTTCGACCGCAGCAAGGTCGTGGTGAAGCCCGACCCCACCGGCCAGCCCATGACGTACAGCGTCGGGCGCGACCTCCTGGACGAGCCGCGCGTCAAGGCGCTCTACCAGGGCGTCGTGGACGAGACGAACAAGTCCCTGGCGGACTTCGAGCAGGTGCGCTCCTTCGCCCTGGCCGACAACGTCTGGTCCATGGACCGCGACGAGATGACCATGACGCTCAAGAAGAAGCGCCGCGTGATCTCCAAGAACTACGCCCCCCTCATCGAGGGGATGTTCGCGGGGCCCGGGGCCTAGGGTCGCCGCAGGCCGCCGCGTCTCTTGAACAAGCCCGCCAATAGGATCATATAGCCCCCGACCCACTCGCGCGCTGAGGCTTGTCATGCGGAGCCAGGTCATGGTCTGGGCCATGTTGGCCGCCATCTCGATCCTGCCCGCCGTCCACGCGGCGGACCCCACGCAGGACCTGGAGGCCGTCGCCCGCGATCTTCCCGCGCAGACCCCTGCCCCCGTGCAGGAGGGCGTCGCCGCGGCCGAGAACGCGGCCAGCTCCGCCACCGGCGGGGCGGCCCCCGGGCTGCCCCCCGTGACCGAGCCCCTGCGCACCGTCGCGCCCACCATTCCCGTCTACGCCGTCGCCGGCCTCGCCCTCGCGGGCCTGGGCGCGCTGGCGGGCTCCCTCTTCATGGGCGGCGCGCGCTTCGTCACGCCCGCGGAGGTGCTGGAGAACGACGTCCGCGCGGGCATCTACTCCTACCTCAAGCAGAGCGTCGGCGCGAACCTCAAGCAGGTCACCGACGAGCTCCACCTCACCACGACCAACGCCATCTGGCACCTCCGCAAGCTGGAGGAGGCCGGGCTCATCCACTCCCGCCGCTTCAACGGCTACAAGGTGTTCTACCCCGCCGAGGGCGGCATCGAGGCGCGCCGGCTTTCGCTCGGGAAGACCGCGCTGGCCAACGCCAACGCGCAGGAGGTCTTCGAGCACGTGGTCGCCCACCCGGGCACCCACCAGCGCGAGATCGCCCGCGCCCTGGGCGTGAACCACGGCACCGTGCGCTGGCACCTCAAGAAGCTCATGGACGCGGAGCTCATCGTCGAGACCCGCAAGGGCAAGGCCAGCGTCTACGAGCCCACCCCCATGGGCCTCCAGGCGCTCCGCCAGGTCCAGCAGGCCGCGGTGGCACCCGCCCCCGCCCTGGAAGCGGGCTTCGCCGCCTAAAGCGGCCCTGCGCCCCCCGACAACCCCATAAATAGGGGTTCCCCGCCAAGACGACCAGGAGCCCCATGCGCCACGCCTGGCTCGTCGTCGCGATCCTGTCCATCACGCTTGCGCCCGCCGCGCTCGCCCAGCTCCCGGGGGCGCAGCCCTCGGCCTCGCCCGTCGCGGCGCCCAGCGTGCCCTCCTCGGGCGGGCTCTTCCCCAACGTCGACCTGAGCACGGGCGTCGTCATCGGCGCGGGCGTCACGCTGGCCATCGCGGCCGCGACGCTCTTCTTCCTGGGCGGCGCGAAGTTCGTCAACTCGGGCAACGTCCTGGAGAACGACGCGCGCCGGCAGATCTTCGAGCACATCCAGGCCCACCCGGGCATCCACCTGCGCGCCGCCGCGACGCAGCTGAGCCTCTCCACCACCAACGTCCTCTGGCACCTGCGCAAGCTGGAGGACGCGAACCTCATCACCTCCAAGAAGTTCGAGGGGTACAAGGTGTTCTACCCCGTCGAGGGCGGCGTCGAGACGAAGCGCAAGGCCATCGCGGCCTCGGTGCTGAAGAACGAGAACGCCGTCGCGATCCTGGAGTACGTCACGGCGCACCCCAGCGCGCACCAGCGCGAGATCGCCCGCGCCCTGGGCGTGAACCACGGCACCGTGCGCTGGCACCTCCGCAAGCTGGAGGAGGCCGAGCTGATCATGCCCATGAAGCGCGAGCACACGACGCACTACTACGTCTCCGAGCTTGGCCACGCCTCGCTCTCGGGCTTCGCGCAGGCGACGCCGCCCGCGCCCGCCTCGCCCCCGGCGGCCGAGATCCCCGGCGACGAGCCGTGAGCGACGAACGAGGACCGGGCCAGCGGGCGCGGACCCGTTCAAGCGCCCGTCTTCGGCGCGCGTGATATCTTTTCCAGCGCGCACCCCAAGGGCTGCGCGGGGCCCTTGCTGCGGTGAATAGGCTCTGCGTAGAGAGCTTTTTGCACCCTGAGACCTCGTGCCACGTTGGTCCGGCGCCTTCCCGGCGCTGGCCACGGAGGCAATCGCATGAACAAGATGTACACGGTACTGCTGGGTCTCGCGGCCCTCGCGCTGCTGACGCCGGCCCATGCCGACGAGATCTGCTACACCACCTCGCCCTCGACGGCGACGGTCACCGACGTCAACGGCGCCCTGGGCGGCGACGTCTACGTCGACAACGACTTCTGCCAGCTGACGACGTGCCAGGGCGGATTCTCCATCTGGATCTACCAGGAGACCAACGGCATCCCCGGCCAGCAGCGCGGCGACGAGGTCGTCAACGACGTGGCGAACTGCACCGACGGCACCGTGCCGGACACGGACATCGAGTGAACCTTGGCCGGGGGTCCCCGCCGGGGGCCCCCACCCTGGCTTCTTTCCTCTCGCGAAAACCGTTATGACAGGGTGCCCTCATGGGCGGCTGACCCCCATGCGGATGGCTGGCCCTGACGTCGTGCTCTTCATCGTGGGCGCCCTGCTTTTCGGCGGCGCCTTGACCGCCATCATCGTGACCCAGGGGCCTGGCGCCTTCACGGGCACCGCCGGCTCGCCCAGCGGGCTCTACTCGGTGACGTGGACGACGGCCAGCGGCACCCCGAAGAGCCTCCAGGTCTCCGACTTCACCGGCGGCAGCGTGAAGGGCTCGGTCAACGGCACCAACGTGGACAAGGTCACCGTGAGCGTGACGTGCTCCGACCCCGCCTCCGCGGCGGTGCCCTTCGCCATCTCCGTGAACGTGGACGGCCCCAACAACCTCAAGGGCAAGGGGAGCGGCAACTGCGGCGACAAGATCGAGGTCGTCGTCAAGGTGCAGGACGTCCCCGGCCCCACCTCCGCCTCGGGCAGCACGCCCGAGGCCGCGGCGTCGAGCCTCCCGGCGAACCCCAACGCCACCGCGGGTGTGGGCGACTGGACGATCACCTTCAGCGGCTCGCGCGGCCCCACGGGCGCGCTGCCCGTCCCTGCCCCCGGCCCCAGCGGCACCATCTCGCTCGTGGCCGAGACCTTCTCGCCCAAGCTCGACCCCGTCGCCAAGTGAGGACGTGAGGCGATCCCATGAGCTTCCTGAAGCGAGCCCTGTCGCGCTACGGCATGAAGAAGGCCCCCGAGGACGTCATCGCCCAGGCGAACGACCCTTCCAAGTCGCTCAAGAAGAGCCTGGGCGCCCTGGACCTCACGCTCCTGGGCGTCGGCGCCATCATCGGCGCGGGCATCTTCGTCTACGCGGGCCTGGGCGCCCAGATCGCGGGCCCCCACATCATCTGGTCCTTCGTCCTCGTGGGCGCCATCTGCGGCCTCGCCGGCCTGGCCTACGCCGAGCTGGCCTCCTCCATCCCCACCAGCGGCAGCGCCTACGGCTACACGTACAGCGCGCTGGGCGAGACGCTGGCGTGGATCCTGGGCTGGGCGCTGGTCCTGGAGTACGCCGTCGGCGCGGCCGCCGTCGCCATCTCGTGGAGCAACAACTTCGTCGCGCTCTGGCGCGGCGTCACGCACACCGAGCTTCCCGTGTGGGCCACCAACTCCTACTTCAGCGGCGTGCCCGGCGGCGTCGTCAACCTGCCCGCGCTCCTCCTTGCGCTCCTCGTCACGACGATCCTCGTGGTGGGCGCCAAGCAGGCCGCGCGCTTCACCGGCGTCTTCGTCGCCGCGAAGATCGCGATCCTCGCCATCGTCATCGGCCTGGGCGTCTTCTTCATCCACGGCGCGAACCTCTCGCTGGCCCCGCCCCCGTCGCCCTCCGGCGCGTGGTACGCGGCGCTGGGCGCCGTGGGCCCCGTCCTCGCGGGCGGCGCTATCATCTTCTTCGCCTACATCGGCTTCGACGCCGTCAGCACCACGGCGGAGGAGACGAAGAACCCCAAGCGCGACCTGCCCATCGGCATCCTGGGCTCGCTGGCCATCTGCACCGTGCTCTACATCCTCGCGAGCCTCGTGCTCCTGGGCATGATCCCGTACACGGACCTCTCGCCGGGCAACGGCGTCAGCGTCGCGGACGCCTCGCGCCACCTGGGCGAGCCCTTCGGCTGGGCGTTCGAGAAGAACGGCATCCTGTGGGCCGCGAACCTGGTGCGCCTGGGCGCCGTCATCGGCGTCGCCAGCGTCGAGATGGTCCTCCTCATGGGCGGCCCGCGCGTCTTCTTCGCCCTCGCGCGCGACGGCCTGCTCCCCAAGAGCTGGAGCGCCGTCCACCCCAGGTTCGGCACGCCGTCGCGCACGACCATCGGCACCGGCATCGCGGTCGCCCTCGTCGCGGGCTTCGGCACGCTGGGCATCGCGGGCCAGATCACCAACATCGGCACCCTCTTCGCGTTCGTCCTCGTGTGCATCGGCGTCATCGTGCTTCGCTACACGAAGCCCGAGATGCGCAGGCCGTTCAAGGTGCCGCTCAACATCGGGCGCTTCCCGATCCTCGCCGCGCTGGGCGCCGTCATGTGCCTCGCGCTGGCGTTCAGCCTGGCGCCCATCACGATCCTGGCGTTCTTCGCCTGGATGGGCCTGGGCCTCGTGATCTACGCGCTCTACGGCATCCGCAAGAGCCATCTCTTCGGCCACGTCGGGCGCGAGCCGGAGGCGCTCAAGCCCGTGGACGTCGACGTGGTCCTTGAGGAAGTGCCGCCCAGCGGCTAGCCCGCGCGCTGCGCCTTGAGGTCGGCCACGAGCGCCTCCAGCGCGCGCACGTAGGCGTCGAACGCCTCGCGCCCGCGCGGCGTCATGGCGACGAGCCGGCCGCGCCGCAGGGAGAGGATGGCGTCGCGCTGCTCGACGTAGCCCGCCCTCTCCAGCGCCTCCAGGTGCCCCGCGAGGTTGCCCGGCGTGAGGCCGGTCGCGTCGCGCAGGGCGGCGAAGCGCATGCGCTCCACGGCCACGAGCCGGCTCGCGATGGCGATGCGCGCCGGCGCGTGGAGCGCCGGATCGAGCCCGCTCCAGGCGGCTTTCATGCCGGGCTCCGCGCGCGGCGCCGGCCTGTGAGCGCCATGGCGAGGCCGAAGGCGAGGAGGGCCGCGACGACGGGCCAGGAGGAGCCGCGCACGAATGCCAGCATGATCGCGACGGCGCCCAGCGCGAGGGCGAGGCCGGCGTGCGCGGCGTCGCGCGAGCGCGCGGCCTGGAGCGCCAGCAGGAGCGCGCCGCCGCCCAGCGCGAGGGAGGTGACGAGGTCGGGCCGCGAGGCCTCCACGGCCACCGCCACGGAGACGACCGTCAGGAGGACCACGCTCCAGCGGGCCCCCGCGGGGACGCCCCAGAGCGCGTCGGGCTCGACGCCAAGCCTCCGGAAGAGGCGGCGCCGCTGCCAGAGGGCGACGCCCAGCACCAGCAGCGCCCCCGCGACCATGAGCCCCAGGCGCAGCCCGCCCAGCCCGCGGCCGCGCCAGAGGGGCTCGAAGGAGAAGGGCGCGAAGAGCGCGCCCAGCGCGAAGACCGTCGCGCCCACCACCTTGTAGTACGCGCCGATGCGCCGCTCGCGCTCGCGCGCCTGCCACGCACGGCCTTCGTCCAGCGCCTCGCGCGCCGCCTGCACGTCGGGGGGAAGGGGATCTCCCATGGGCGCCCCCAACGCCTCCCGGGGTGATGAAGGGGCGACGAAGTTTCCTCGGCAAACTCCCCGAGGCCTAGAACGCCTCGCGCCCAAGCTGAGAAGCCGTGTTCAACAAGCAGCAACTAGGGGACCCCAGGAGGGCCGTCTCATGCACCCCGACGTGCCCTCCTCGACGCTGGCCGGCTTCTCGAACATGACGGGCATCCTGGCCTTCCTGGCCACCAAGGACACCAGCATGGGCGGCGCGTACCTCGTCCGCTGAACTCCCCTTCACAAGCAGCATCGGTTGGTCCCCGGCTGCGGATTGGGGTTCGCTCCCCTCCGCGGTCGTGCCGCGCGCCTTGCATCCCGCGCGGCCAGGTTCGCAAGATCGGTCCCAGTCCCCGTCTGCGGTTCGCTCCGCGACGGGGCTCCTCCGCGCGCCTTCGTGAGGCTGAGCGTGTGGGCCGTCCCACTGCGGTCGGACGTTTTTTCCTTTTCTTGCGGCGATCCCGGGAGAGCCTTCTTCTGCCAAGGCCACCCTGGGCCGGACGTGGCCAAGCGGAAGGGCGACGAGCTGGCAGCCGAGGAGAGCCCCTTCAAGCCCCTCAGCGCGCCCTCCGCTCCGGTCCCGCCCCCCGCGCCCGAGCCCTCCGCCGCGCCCGTGGCCATGGTCCCCCTGGAAAGCATCCCCGGCATCGACCCGCGCATCCCCCCCGCGCTGCGCGCCAACGGCTACGGCGACCTCTGGCCCAGCCAGCAGGAGGCGGCGCCCCTGGCGGTCGCGGGGAAGAACCTCGTCCTCGCCGTGCCCACGGCCTCCGGCAAGAGCCTCGTCGCGTACCTCGCCCTCCTCTCCAAGGCGCTCAAGGGCGCGCACGGCCTCTACCTCGTGCCGCTGCGCGCGCTGGCCTCCGAGAAGTACGAGGACCTCAAGGCGCTGGGCGCCGCGCTGGGCCTGCGCGTCGCCATCGCCACGGGCGACCTGGACGCCGAGGACCCGCAGCTCGCGCGTTTTGATATCGTGGTCGCCACCTCGGAGAAGGCCGACGCGCTCCTGCGCCACAAGGCGCAATGGCTCACCAACATGGGCTGCATCGTCGCGGACGAGGTGCACCTCATGGGCGACCCCGGCCGCGGCCCCACGCTGGAGGTGCTGCTGGCGCGCTTCAAGCAGCTCAACCCCTCGGCGCAGATCGTGGCGCTCTCGGCGACCATCCAGAACTCGCGCCAGATCGCCGAGTGGCTGGGCGCCGCGCACGTGAAGACCGAGTGGCGCCCCGTGCAGCTTCGCGAGGGCATCCTCTACGGCGAGGCCATCACGTTCACCGACGGCGAGCGCCAGAAGGTGGAGAGCGGCCTGGAGGACGCGAGCCTCGCCCTCACCGAGGACTCCGTGCGCAAGGGGGGCAGCGTCATCGTGTTCGTCTCCACGCGCAAGAGCACCGAGGCGCTGGCCGAGAAGCTCGTGGCCGCGACGCGCGGCTCGCTCACCGACGCCAACAAGGCGGCGCTCGCCGAGGCCACCGCGTCGCTCAAGGGCAGCGACGAGACCAGCGTCGAGAAGCGGCTCGCCAAGTGCATGATGGGCGGCGCCGCCTTCCACCACGCGGGCCTGCGCAACGCCGAGCGCGGCCTCGTGGAGCGCCTCTTCAAGGCGGGCCACCTCAAGGCCCTCAGCGCGACGCCCACCCTCGCCGCGGGCGTCAACCTCCCGGCGCGCCGCGTCGTCGTCCGCGACCTCTTCCGCTACGACGTGAACAGCGGCAACGTGGCCATCCCCGTGCTGGAGTACAAGCAGATGGCCGGCCGCGCCGGGCGCCCGCGCTACGACAAGGTGGGCGAGGCCATCACCATCGCGAAGACGCACGACCAGCGCGGCGAGATCAGCGCGTCGTTCCTTTTCGCGGACCCCGAGCGGATCGAGAGCAAGCTGGGCACCGAGAACGCGCTGCGCACGCACGTCCTCTCCAGCATCGCGTCCGAGTTCGTGGGCGACGAGGCCGAGCTTGACGCCTTCATGAAGGCGACCTTCTACGCGCACACGTCCGACACCTGGGTGCTCAAGGAGCGCACGACGCGCGTCATCGACTTCCTGCTGGAGAACGAGCTGATCACGGCCCAGGGCGACGCGTTCCAGGCGACGCGCTTCGGCAAGCGCGTGAGCGAGCTTTACGTCGACCCCAAGAGCGCGGTGCAGATCCGCGCCGGCCTCGCGCGCGTGGGCGAGGCGCGCCTCACGCCCATGAGCTTCCTGCACCTCATCGCGTCCACGCCCGACATGATCCCGCTCTACCTGCGCAAGGGGGACGAGTGGCTGGCGGGCGTCGCCATGGAGCGCGAGGCGGAAATCCTCGTCCCGCAGAAGCACGGCGCGGACTACGAGTTCTTCCTGGCGGAGCTGAAGACCGCCTCGCTCCTCCACGACTGGATCGAGGAGGCGCCCGAGGAGGAGATGCTCAAGAAGTACGGCGCGTACCCCGGCGACGTCGCCAGCAAGGTGGAGACCGCGCGCTGGCTCCTCTACGCCACCGAGGAGATCGCGCGCATCTTCCAGAAGGAGGCCACCAAGCCCGTCACGCAATTGGCGGCGCGCGTGCAGCACGGCGCCCGCGCGGAGCTGCTGCCCCTCCTGGAGCTTCGCGGCGTGGGCCGCTGGCGCGCCCGGCAGCTCTGGCGCGCGGGCTATCATTCCCGGGACCTGCTCGCGCAGGCCTCCTTCGCGGACCTCACCCGCGTGCAGGGCATCGGCCCCGGCGTCGCCGCGAGCATCCTCAAGGAGCTTGGCCGCGACCCCGAGGCGGAGGCGCCTGCGCCGCGCAGCGGGCAGCAGACGTTGTGGGAGTAGACGCCATGGCGGAGCCCGCGATCCACGCCTACCGGGGCCGCGTCGACGACGTGAAGGCCCTGCTCGCGCGCATCCCCAAGGGGGTCCAGCTCCTGCGCGCCGACCGCGTGTACGGGCCCGACCACCTGCGCCTCGCCGCGAGGCTCGCCGCGCGTGCGGTGGCCGAGGGGCGCGCCCGCAGCGCAGACCTGCCCACCGAGACGCTGCTCTACGCGGCGGGCGAGCGGCAGGTGGGCAAGGCCATCGCGTTCCTGGGCCTGCACGCGGGCGTCGTCGCCATCGCGGCCGTGGCGTGGGACCGCGCGGCGCTGGACGCGCTGGCGCGGGCCGAAGGGTGGACGCGCGACGACGCGCTCCTCGCGGGCGGCCCCACGGTGCTCGACGCCTTCGGCGTCTCGCCGGAGGAGCGCGCGATGCTCCCGCCCTCGCGGTGGGACGAGCTGGTGCTGGAGCGCGTGGCGCTGACGGACGTGCTGAAGGCCTAGAGCCCGGTCGGCGGCGCCAAGAGCGGGGGTTCAGGGGACTATAGCCCTTGTGTGCCCATGCGGGACTCGTGACAGGCCCACATCGGGCCTGCTACGGGAGTCCGACCAACAAGGTTTCCAGCTTCACGCGCCCCCCGACTCCGATCGGGCAACCCACCGCGCCGCTCGGGGGCGGGCCGGGATCAAACGTGATGCAGGGAAGGTTCGCGGTGAGCGCCAGGATTGCGGGTGATTCGACATTGCCGGTGATGGCTGAGACGGAGTAGCCAGCGAAGCCCGCGGACACCTCGGCCCGGGGCTCAGCGTTTCTGCTCACGGTGGCGAGGAGGGAGCGCGCGTTCGGGTCGTCATACCCATAAACCGCGTAGTAGTCCGGCGCTTGGGTGCCTGGGGTCCACTCCACCAGGGTTACATCCCCCGACTTGACGGCGAAGGCGACGGCGGGCGTGGTGGGATCGGGGAGAAGGCCTGCGGCGGGGGAAGCTCCGACTGTGGCGAGGAGAAAGCCAAAGGCGAGGAGCAAACGCAAGCGTGCGGACATGGCGAAGCCTCGACCAGAACCGGCACGAGGTCCCTTAACCCTGTTGTCCGCTCGGGGCCCTCTCGTCCTTGGAGGTGGGAAATAACCTCCTGCTGATGATTGCCCAGCGCCGATTTTGTAGAGTTTTGTCGTGAAACTCGGGACCCCGGAAGCTTCTGGCGCATAGGCTATACGTTACCCCTCGGTTCGTTACGGGACCGTCATGCGTTCTCTTGCGGGCAGGCTGGCCGCTGGATTTCCCGCCGGGCGCGACAGCGGCAGGAAGCTCCACGTGGGGTCATTGAAGAAATTCGCTGTCGGCTAACTTGCTGCGCCGAAGCTGTTATCGTCTCAGAAGATATCAGGGGCCGGGGAACCGGCTGTTGGTCGCGGCATGGCCGCGATGTTGCAGGTTTTCCACAGGTGAACCAACCATGAATCAGACACGCAGGATCGGCGGCGCCTTGTTCGCTGCCTCGTTGTTCGTCGTCCTGGCTCCCTTCGCGGAGGCCATGGACTCGAACGCCACGCCCTCGCCCATCTCCTGGGTCCCCGACGCGCACACAGGCTTCGATTGGGCCGCGATGCCCAACGACACCCACGTTGTCGTGGACGCCATCCACGCGCAGAACCGCGTGGACCTGACGGGGATCAGCACGCCTTTTCTCGATGTGGAGGTTACCGGGCTCGCGTCGGAGGAACCTCTGCAAGTCACGGACACGGTGGACGGAACGGCCTATCGCGACTATGCCTATCCCACCGGGCACGCGATCTTCTGGCACATCCCCGCAGCACCGGGGGCTCTCGTGCTTCGTGACCCATCCGACGGAGTCGTGCTCACCACCGTGACGCTCACCCAGGAATCCGTCCATCTCCAGATGGCGGGCGGCGGAGGCTCCGTTCAGTACCAACCCAATCCGCCCTGCGGAAGCTGCGGGCGCGTGCCGCAATACACGGGCAGCGATCCTGACGCGCAAACGTGGGTGACGCTTAACGGCGCAGATTCGTTCTCCTCGGATGTCACGATTTCGGTAACGACCGGCTGGAAGCACACGAACGTTTTCGTGGCGTCCGGCAACTACGGGGGCGGGCTATCGGCCAGCGGCAGCAAGAACTACCAATGGACGGAAGGCGCCAACGTCTTCATCCAGTCCAACGGCGCCGGGCAGGTCGGCCAAATCCTCGTCTGGGTCCGGAAGGACCATTACGACGACGGCTCCTCCGACGTTTATGCAGTCAGTCCAGCCCGCGGCTACGGGAGCGTTGGGTGGAACTGGAATCCTACCCACGCGGGCCACACCTACCGCCTCCAGAACAGCCAAACCAACGGCGCCCAGGGCTTCGCTCTCACGGAGTCACACTCTGGCGGAGTCACTTGGAGTGGCGGCTGGAGCTACGGCGGGTTCACGGGGAGCGCCGCCACGACTTCCACGACGGACAACAACGCGGTGGTCACGTTCACCTTCAAGGCCAACGACAACGCGCTACACACCTACACGTACAACGTGGTCAGCGGCGACGGCGCTGCAAACGGCATGGTCGGTTACGCCTGGAAGGAAAGCTGAATCGCCATGACACGCAGCACCCCCCTGCTCCTCCTCATCTCCATTTCCCTCTCACCCCTGAGCGGATGCACGTCCAGCGGGTCGCAGCCCTCAGACTCCACAGCGCGTCCTGTCGCGGCAATCCCGATGCCCCGCTTCGACGGAATCATCACGCCCCAAGAATGGGACGACGCCACGCGCCTCAACGGCACGTTCACCATCCACGACGGCGGCAAGGCGGATGGGTCCTACCCGTTCAACCTTTGGATGGGTGCTACGCAAGATGCGCTGCTCCTCGCCATCAAGGTCTACAACGGGACGCCCAATCCCTTCAACACCCCGAACGCCACCTGGGCCGATCATGTCGATTTCTTCTTCAGCATGAACGGCACAGGAAATCTTACTCCGCCTTCATTCGATATCACAGCGGCGACCTATCCCGGGTCTTCCTTCATCGACCGCGCGTTTTGGAACGGGCATGAATGGGAAACGGATCCGGATGATGATGGAGTTGCATTGAAGAATGGACAGCCCACCGGAGGAACGTGGGCCATCGCGCATTCAGACCCCGGCACAACATCTTTTGAAGTCTATACTCCTCGCTATCCAGCGCACGCGATTCGAAATGGACTCCGGCTTCCCGCTGGGGCCGAGTTTCATATGGCCTTCTCTTACATGAGACAAGGCGATATCGACCCCGGTTCTATAAGTCCAGACGCGAGGGGAGACTTCAGGTGGCCGCACAGCGTCTTTCCGGGCGACGGTTACAACCCATTTGGTATGTACCATCCTCAAGAGTGGCTAACCTTCAAGATGAGGTAGACTCGGGTGCGCGACTCGTCCCGATCCCTAAGGGCGGTTCCTGCGCTGCCGCGCGCCAGTTTGCACAGCTCGCCGCGGACCCGGCGGACCATTGGGACCGGCACCAGGCGCCCGGCCCGGAAAATCTCTCTCCTTGCATCTCTCCTCTTTCTTTGATTCATGGGGCGGGCTCAGCGGCGGCTGCGGCGGGGACGACGGCGAGGAGGAGGATGGCTCTCATGGCGAGCCCGCAGCGGCGCGCGGCGTCTTGGCCTTGGCGCCTGCGCGCCTCAGACCCCGAACGAGTCCACGGTCGACCCGTCCGGAGCCAGCGCCTTGGCCTGCGCGCCCTGCTCCGTGAAGTCGACGAGGAGAAGCTCGTGCCCCTCGTGCCGCACCGCGCTCCACGAAGGGGGCGAGGTCTGGAAGTCGTCGTAGAGCGCCGCGCCGCCTCCGCCCGTGACGACGTAGGTCACGCCCTCGATGGCGCTCGTGCGCTCGTAGTTGTGCTCGTGGCCGGCCACGGCGAGCTTGACGCCGTGCCGCGCGAAGATGGGCGTGAACGCGTCCCGCGCCGCGGCGAGGCTTCCGTGCGTCTTGCCGCTGGAGTACCACGGGTGGTGCTCGACGGGCACAATCCAGCGCGCGCCCGCGGCCTGCGCGGCGCCGAGGTCCTGGTCGAGCCAGCGCGCCTGCGAGTCGGAGACCGCGTTGCTGTCGAGGACCACGACGTGCACGGGGCCCGCGTCGAAGCTGTAGTACGTCGCGCCGCCGCGCAGGCTCTCCATCTGCGCGACGTCCAGCGGCGTGGAGACGTCGTGGTTGCCCGTCGCGTAGGCGATGGGGACGCCGGGAAGCGCCGTCGCGACGAGATCCATCCAGTGGTCCCAGCGGCGCTCGTCTCCGTCGGCGTACGCGACGTCGCCCACGTGGACCACGAGGTCCGGCTTCTGCGCGGCCGCCTCGGCGAGCACGCGCTCCGCGTCGGGGCCTTCGCCCGTGTCGCCCACGAAGACGACGCGGAGGTGGTCCGCCGCGGGCACGTGGAGCGTCGCGCCGCCCACGTCGACCGCGGAGCCGGGCGCCAGGTCGCGCAGCGCGTCGCGTTGCACGGCCTCGCGCTCCAGCCACGGGAACCCGGGCGTGGCGACCCAGCGGACCGTGGTCCCGCCCGCGATGCCGCCCGCGCGATGCACGACCGCGAAGTTGTCGTGGCCCGGCGCGACGACCACCTGGGGGATCGCGGGCTCGTCGCCGTGGAACGCGACCACGAGGGGCGCGGCAACCGCGATGACCACGAGCACGACGGCGAGCGCGAGCCAGGAGCGGCGCACGCCCCGGGGGCGGCCGGAGCGCGCTTCAACGTTCCTGCTACCGGGGGGCGCGGCGCAGCGCGGCCGCGAGGGCGACGCCCGCGAGCGCCGCCGCGAGCCCGAGGCCCGGGGCGGGGCGGCTCTCCTGGGGCGAGGCCGTCGCGGCGGAGGCCGGCGCCTGCGGCTCCACGCGCTCGGCGCGGAACGAGTCCAGCACGGAGCCGTCCTCCGCGATCGTCCGCGCCGCGATCTCCTTCGTCGTGATGGTCAGCAGGACGAACTCGTACCCCGCGTCCCGCTTCGCGCTCCAGCCGGGCTGCTGCGCGTCGAAGTCGTCGGCGTAGAGCGATTCGCCGCCGCCCCCGCTGTCCACGTAGACGATGCCCTGCCCCTCCCGCCACGAGGAGCCGCGCGTCGCGGGCGTGCCGTTGAGGAGCGGCCACGTGCGCTCGTAAGCATGCGCGTGGCCGTAGAGCACGACATCCGCGCCGCCGGCCTGAAGCGCGGGGACGAGGGAGGCGCGCGCCGCGACGTCGGAGCCCCCGTCGCGCAGGTTGGAGGAGTAGAGAGGCCGGTGGAAGTAGACGACCGTCCAGGCGGAGGGGCGCGCCGCCAGCGAGGCGTTGAGGAACGCCAATTGCGCCTCGGGGCTCGTGCCGGGCTTCAGGCCCGGGTCCTGGTGGTAGGCCTCGGTGTCCAGCGCGACGAAGCGCGCGGGCCCATCGTCGAACGCGTAGAACGCGGAGGCCCCGGAGGCGGGGAAGCGCGCGCGGTACTGCGCGACCTCCGAGGCGCACACGAATGGCATGTCCCCGCCGCAGTACGTCTCGTGGTTCCCCATGGCGGCCATCATGGGCACGCGCGAGGCGAGGGGCTCCACGCGCGCGAGCCACTCATCCCACTTGGCGGCGTCGCCGTTGGCGTAGGACACGTCGCCGCCCACGAGGACGAGGTCGGGCGAGGCGTTCGCCACGGCATCCAGCATGCGCCACGAGTCCGCGGTGCGGCCCACGTCGGCCAGGAACGCGACGCGCAGGGGCCCGTCCGCCGGGGGGCGCGGGGCGATCTCGAAGGAGCGCCCGTCGACCTCGTAGCGCGTCGCGGTGGCAGGCAGGCGCGCGACCCACTGCCCGTCGACGCCCGCGCCGATCGCCGCCGCCTGCCCGCCGTCCCACCGGACCACAGGCGCGGGCGCGTCGGAGGCGAACGCGACAAGGTACGAGCCGCCGTCCCACGCGAGATGCACGCCCCGCGCTTCGGCCGCCGCGCCGGGGGCCAGGAGGGCGAGGAGCAGCAGGAGGAAGCCGATGCGCACGCCGCGCGGTGAGGCGCGGCTCGCTTCAAGCTCCCCGAACGGAGCGCGGAACTCTTGGCGTTCGGGGCAAAAGCGGGGGTTTCGGGGGGCGCAGCCCCCTGACGTTTTGGTCGTCTGCTGGAACGGGGCTTTCACTTCAGGGGGCTTCGCCCCCTGAAACCCCCTCGGGTAGCGGCGCTGCGGCGCGGCCGAACGACGGCTTTGAAAAGTTCTAGGCCCACGGATTGTCGCGCAGGAAGGCCTGGTACTCGGCCAGCAGGAAGGCGACCGCCTTGCGCCGCTGCTCGACGGTGGAAGGGTCGTCGTTGCCGCGCAGGTGCGAGAGGACGGCGTGGATCTCCGCAACGCGCTCGCCGCCGGGGGGCCGCTCGTGGGCCACGTCCTCGCTGTGGAAGAAGAAGTAGTTCCGCAGCTCCGCGTCGGACTTCACCTCGTCGTACGAGGCGGTGAGCAGGCGGGCGCGGATCTCGCGGCGCTCCGCCTCGGCCAAGTCCTCGTACCAGGCGATCCAGTCCCGGGCGGGCTCGCGGCGGCCGACCGAGCGCTGGACCTGGGTGGGCGTCGCCTGCATGGAGCCCCGGTTTGCCTTCCCGCCTTAAATACCCGACGCGCGTGGCGAGCAGGCGGCGGGGGCCGGCGGGCCCTGGGGCCTTCAGTCCTGCTTGGGGTTCTTGAGGAGCCGGCTGGTGATCTCCACCAGCGGGTGCTGGCCGAAGTCGTTGACCTCGATGTCGTCCAGCGAGTGCAGGCCGCTGGCGCGGGCGTTGCGCTCCAGGCCAAGCTCCAGGTCCTTGTCCAGCTTGAGGACGTAGGCGTCCAGCTTGTCGATGCCCATCTGCCGCGCCGCCATGACGCGGTGGTGGCCGTCCACGAGCACCGGCTGGGGCCGCTTCATGATGACCATGATGGGCTCGGCGAGGCCGCGCTGAAGCTCGCGCTTGCGGCCCTGCAGCTCGTCTGCGTAGATGCGCTTCTGCGTGGGGAGCAGGTTCGCGATGGGCACCATCTCGCGCTCGATGGCGATCTCGACGCCGTAGAGCGACTCCAGCGTCTCCTTGAGCTTGAGCATCTTGCGCGGCGTCACGCGCTCGATGTGGCTGCGGATGATGTCGGTGGTGCTGATGATGCCCACCATGTTGCCCTCGTCGTCCACGACGGGCAATTCCTTGACGCCCATGCGGAAGAGGATGCGCGCGGCGTCCTCGATGTCCATCTCGGGGTGCGCGACGACGGTGCCCTGCGCGATGATGTCGCGCACGCGCTTGTGGTGCGCGTCGATGTTGCGGAGAAGCTCCTTGGGCGTGAGGAAGCCCAGCAGGCGCGTGCCCTCGGCGACGGGCAGGCCGACGTGCCCCTCGCGGACCACCCGCTCCACGGCCTCCTTCACGGTGAGGTCCGGGTGCAGGCTGATGACCGTGCGGGTCATGTAGTCCTTCACGAGGAGCTTCTTCACGGGGCGCCATCACGGCGTGCCGCGCATAAGCCTTGCCGGTTGCAGGAGGGTTGGCTCCCTGGTCTTGCGGGTCCAAAGAACGCGATGAGCGCAAAGAGCGCAAAGGACGCGATGAAAGAAGGCGTGGCGACCTTGGCGCTCTTCGCGCTCATCGCGTTCTTTGGACCCGCCGACCTCAGCCAAGCATCAGCCGCGCGTTGTCCAAGGACTCCAGAATCGCCGAGCGCGCCCCGCCCTCGATGGCGCCCATGTGGCCCGGGTAGACGTTCACGGGGTCGAGCGCCGCGAGCCGCTCCAGGGAGCGGAGGAGCGTGCGCGCGTCGCCGCCGGGCAGGTCGACGCGGCCGAAGGAGCCGCCCTCGAACACCACATCGCCGCTGAAGAGGCTGCGGCTCTCGGGGTCCCAGAGCGCGGTGTGCGCGGGCGAGTGGCCGGGCACGAGGAGCACCTCCAGCGCGCGACGGCCCAGCGTGACGACGTCCTTCTCGCGCAGCGGCGTCACGGGGTGCGCCTCCATCTCCCCGCCGAAGAGGGCGGCGCCGGTGGCGACGGGGTCGCCGGTCTCCACCGCGAACGCCTCGTCCTCGTGCATGAGGAGGGGCGCGCCGGTAAGGCGGGCGACGCGCGCCGCGCCGCCGACGTGGTCGACGTGCAGGTGCGTGAGGTACGCCGCGTCCACCTTCACGCCTGCGAGGGCGCGGCGCAAGGCCGGCTCGAAGGCGGGCCAGTCCATGCCGCTGCTGGCGTCGACGACGAGCGCGCGGTCCCCCTCGCGGGCGACGAAGACGTTCACGCCGAAGGGCGCGCTCAGGAGGCGCGTGACCCGCATCACGCCGTGCTCCTGATCTCGAAGGACTTGAGCCCTTCCTCCGCCTCGTCCTTGCGGTCGACGTAGGTCGGGCGCGAGAGGGGCGGCCCGACGCGGCACCACGCGACCATGGCGTCCACTGCCTCGCCGGGGCCCTCGAAAACGGCCTCCACGCGCCCGTCGCGAAGGTTGCGCACCCAGCCGCCCACGCCGCGCCGCTGGGCTTCCTGCCGCGTGCCGTCGCGGTAGAACACGCCCTGGACCTTGCCGGAGACGAAGACGTGCGCCCGCGCCACGCCCCGCGAGCCGGGCCCCGCCGCAAGAGGATTTCCCCCAGGTGGGCGAAGCCTCAAGCGCCATGAGCCCCGAGTGCGGGACGATGAACGAGGACCTGGAGCTGCAGGCCATCCGCGACCGGCTGCGCGCCGAGATGACGGCGCCCAGGCCCGCCGCGCCCCCGCTGGACCACCCCGTCGAGGTGACGGACGAAGGGTTCGCGGACCTCGTGCGCGCGCACGACCTCGTCGTGGTCGACGTGTGGGCCGAGTGGTGCGGGCCGTGCCGCATGGTGGGCCCCATCGTGGACCAGCTGGCGAAGGAGATGGCGGGCCAGGTCGTCTTCGGCAAGCTCGACGCCGACACGAACCCGGCCGTCATGCAGGCCTTCGGCATCCAGGGCATCCCCACGCTCCTGGTGTTCCGCCACGGCCGCCTGGTCGACCGCCTGGTCGGCGCCATGCCCAAGGCCAACCTGGCGGCGGCGATCCGGCGCCATGCCGGGTGAGGAAGCGGCCAGAAGCGATTTCCCCGCGTTGGCGCGCGAGAAAGGAGCATGGACGAGCCACGCAGCGATCGATACACCGCCTCGGACGTCATGCGGGCCACCGAGCCCGTCGTCGCGCCCGTCGCTCCCGAGAACGACGTCCCCGTCACCGAGGGGGAGCCCGGCGCGCCCGTCTACGAGCGCACGCGCGTCGAGCGGTTCGACGAGGACCGCGGATTCTCCTTCCTGGACAGCTTCCTGGGCTGGAACGTCGCCGCCTTCTGGATGCTGGTGCTCACGGGCATCGCGCTGGCGATCCTGGGCGCCGCGGCCTACAGCTCCGGGGCCACGGCCGCCAACGGGGTCTTCACCATCCCCAACCTCCAGGGGCTCACCATCGCCGGCATCGTCGGCCTCTTCGTCGCGCAGTTCCTGGCCTACCTCATCGGGGGCTACGCCGCGGGCCGCATGGCGCGGGGCTCCGGCGTCGCCAACGGCACGGGCGTCGCCGTGTGGGGCGTCGTCATCGCGCTCCTCGTGGGCGCGCTGGTCTACGGCCTGGGCACGCAGTACGACCTGGGCTACTGGGCGAGCTTCTACGGCGTCAGCTTCGCCAACTGGACGGGGCAGGTCGTCCTCGTCCTCGCGCTGACCCTCGTCGCCATGTTCCTGGGCGCCATCCTGGGCGGCATGCTGGGCGCGCGCCCCTACGAGCGCGCCTACGTCGAGGGCGTCGAGCGCCGCCGCGGCGTGTACCGCCGCGGGCGGCCGCTCTGAGGCGGGCCGAGTTCCACTTCGGCAGCTTCAAGAGTCGCGGCGCCTCCTGGGCGAAGCGGGATTGCACGCCGCATCGCTGGCGCCTCAGCCTGCGGCCCGTCACGCTCACCGGAGGGATCGCCCCTTGAAGTCCTTGATCCAAGACGCCATCGCGCGGGCCAACCAGGAGACCCGCGTGCCTCTTGCTCCCGCCGCCGCTGCCGCGCCCGTCTACCGCCCGCCCGCGCCCGCCGCGGCGCCGCAGGAGGCGAAGCCCACCACCGGCACGACGGACGACGAGCTGGCCGCGATGCTGGGCGGCCTCAACACCAAGATCAAGGTGCTCGGGTGCGGCGGAGGCGGCAGCAACACCATCGTGCGCCTCATGCAGGCGAGCCTCGAAGGGTGCGACCTCGTCGCGGTGAACACCGACGCGCAGCACCTCCTCAACATCAAGGTCCCCACGAAGGTCCTCATCGGCAAGGCCACGACGCGCGGGCTGGGCGCGGGCGCCCTGCCGCAGATCGGCGAGAAGAGCGCGCTGGAGGCCGAGCAGGAGATCCGCAAGCAGATCGACGGCGCGGACATGGTCTTCATCACCGCCGGCATGGGCGGCGGCACCGGCACGGGCTCGGCGCCCGTCGTCGCGAAGATCGCCAAGGACCTGGGCGCCCTCACCATCGCGGTCGTCACGATGCCCTTCAAGGTGGAGGGCGCGGTGCGCATGGAGAACGCCGAGGCGGGCCTCGCGCGCCTGCGCGAGTGCGCGGACACCACCATCGTCATCCCCAACGACAAGCTCCTGGAGATCGCGCCCAACCTGCCCCTGCAGGCGGCGTTCCGCGTCGCGGACGAGATTCTCATCCGCAGCATCCGCGGCCTGACCGAGATGATCACGAAGCCGGGCCTCGTGAACCTCGACTTCGCGGACCTCAACACCATCATGAAGAAGGGCGGCGTCGCCATGATCGGCCTGGGCGAGAGCGACACCGAGTCGCGCGCCCGCGCCGCCGTGGACGAGGCGCTCTCCTCGCCCCTGCTCGACGTCGACATCAGCCACGCCAGCGGCTGCCTCGTGGAGGTCGTGGGCGGCAACGACATGACCCTCGCCGAGGCGCAGGAGGTCGTGCAGACCGTCCACGAGCGCGTGGGCCCCGACTGCCGCATCATCTGGGGCGCCAGCGTGAACCCCGCGCAGGGGCGCACCATCCGCGTCATGCTCGTCGTGACCGGCGTCAAGAGCAAGCAGATCTACGGCCTGACGCCCAGCGCGCCCAAGCTTGTCAAGGACCCGCGCACCGTGCGCAAGCCGGGCGAGATGCAGGACGTCGACTTCGTGATCTAAAATTCAGACGTTCGTCGCGCGCGCAAAATGGGGGGTTTCAGGGGGCGAAGCCCCCTGACGTGTTGATCGTTGGATCAGAGAGACGGACACGTCATGGGGGCTCGCCCCCCTGCGCTCCCCTTAGCCAAACGTCGGCCCATCCGTCTGCACGGCGTAGACCGCCGGCGCCAGGGGGATGTACGCGAAGGGGCCGAGCACGGGCAGCGGCGTCGTGAGGATGCCGTAGTCCGAGGGCCCGGTCTGGTAGTCCGAGGCGTACACGTAGGCCAGCCGGCCCGTGGTCGGGTCGACGCGCACGGTCACGAAGTCGAACAGGCTGCGGCCCAGGTCGCCCTGGTGGACCGGCGCGGGGTCCGCGTCCATCACGGAGAACGCGGGCGTCGCGGAGGTCGCGTCCAGGGAGTACGCGAGGCGCGCGTAGTAGAGCGCGTCGTCCGAGGCGCTTCCGGTGCGGTGGCTGGCGGCGGCGTCGGTGCCGTAGTAGGCGATGGCCACCTTGCCGGGTGCCCCCGCGACGATCCACACCTCGTGGGCGTCCCCTTGCGGCGAGGCGCTGACCTCCAGGGGTGCGAGCCAGGTCTGCCCGCCGTCGAGGCTGCGGCTGAACCAGATGTCCGCGCCCGAGCCGTCGGCGCGCGACTCGGACCACGCGACGTACAGGTTGCCCGCGCTGTCGGTGGCGAGGGCCGGGAAGTGGTTGTTGACCGGGCCGGGGACCTGCGCGACGAGGCTGGAGGTCCACGTCAGGCCGCCGTCCACGGACTTGGCGACCATGATGCGCGCGGGCGTGTTGAACAGCGGGACGAGCGTGTTCGTCGGGTCGTCGAGGCCCGTGCGGAACATGGGGTACACCATGTAGACCTCGTGGCTCGCGCCCAGGGCGAGGTTGCCCTCGATGCCCACGTGCCAGAGCCCGTCGGACGAGACGCGGGGCAGCGCAAGGCTCACGAAGGGGAACGTGACGCCCCCGTCGGTGCTCTTGACCACGTAGACGCCGGACTCCAGCTGCTGGAAGGCGAGGTACACGGTGTCCCCGTCGGCCTCCATCCACTGGCGGTCCACCACCGGGACGGCGCCGCCCACAGGGTTCGTGACGAGGAAGCTCTCGCCGCGGTCCATGGAGGTGGAGACGCTGACCTCGCCGGCCCACAGGTCGGCGTACACGACGTTGCCGTTGGCGGGGAGCGCCAGCTCGGAGTCGCCCGAGCCCACCCCCGCGCCGCGCAGGTAGAGCGGCAGGCCCATGTCCTTGAGCTGGAAGGTGCGCCCGTGGTCGTCGCTGCGCCAGAGCAGGCCCGACTTGCACGCGCTGTTGTCAAGCCCGCAGGGCGCGGCCACGTACACCGTGCCGTCGGGCGCGATGCGCAGGCTGGGCTCCGTCCCGCTGCGCGTCGGGTCCACGACGGTCCGCTGGCCGAAGACCGGCGCGGACGGGGCGCCCACGCCCGTGGCGGGGCCCAGGAAGAGCACCGCGACCAGCGTCGCGGCGAGGACGATCGGGATGGCACGGGGGATGGCACGCACTCCGCTCACTCCGGGCCGCGCAGCGGCGAGCCGCCAGAAGCCGCTTCTGCGCAGAGCGTATGCCGGGCGCGCGTTCCCCAAGGTTCAAGCCCCGGCGGGGCAGATGGGCTGTCGATGTGCGCCACCGAGTCCGAGTGCTCCTGCGACTGCTCCACCTTCTTCGGCCGCGACGGGAAGCGCCGCGGCAACAGCGACCTCTTCTGAGCCCCGTCACGGGAGCTTGAAGTGCGGGTTCTCGATGAGCCCGATCACGTTCCCGAAGGGGTCCTTCACGGTGGCGACGCGGATGCCGCCGCCCACGTCCTGCACGTCCCCCTCGGGGGCGGCGCCCGCCGCGAGGGCGGCCCGGTGCGCCGCGACGACGTCCTTCACGCCCCAGTAGGCGACGGGGCCCTCACCGCGCGTCACGCCCTCCACGTCGGGGTCGAGGCCAAGCTCGTACCCCCCGACGTTGAAGCCCACGTAGAAGGGCTCGTCGAAGTAGGGCTGGATGCCGAACGTCCTGGAGTACCAGGCCTTCGCCCGGGCGAGGTCCTCGACGGGGTAGATCACGGTGCGGAGCCCTTGGAGCACGGAGTCGCCTCGGGCGCCATGACCCAACGCGCGGTGCATGATCCCTTGGTCGGGCGGGCCGAAGGTGGACCCGTCACGCCCCTCCGCGGGCCGGCTGAAGGAGGGTGAAGCGGTTGCCGTCCGGGTCCTGGAACGACGCCAGGATGCCGAAGGGCGTCTCCACGGGGGCGGGCCCGCGGAACTCGACGCCGCGCGCCTTGAGCGTCTCGACCTCGCCGCGGCAGTCGCTCGTGGTGAGCGTCATCTGGTGGCCCTCCTCCCCGCGCGGGTCGAGGAGGTACTCGCCCTTGATCAGGGCGAACTCCACCTCCGCGCCGGGCGGCGCCACGGTGAGCCAGCGCGGGCGCCCCTTCTGCCCGTAGTCCTGGCGCTTCTCGAAGCCGAGCTTGCCCACGTAGAAGTCGAGGGCCTTGTCCTGGTCGCGCACGAGGAGGGGGACGTGGGTGGTCTTCTCGATCATGATATCACTTCTTCCTGGCGAAGGCCTTGACCATCATCTTGCCGATCCAGCTCTGCTGCACGATCGCCCACGCGTTGCCGTCGGGGTCGCGGAAGTAGGCGGACGTGCCCCACGGCGCGCGCTGGGGCGTCTCGTAGCCGGGGATGTCGAAGCGCACGCCGCGCGCCTTCATCGCCTCGTAGTCGGCGCGGCAGTCCGTGGACGAGAGCGCGACCTGGAGGCCCGCGGTGCCGGCCTTGGGGTCCTGGTCGCCCTCGACGCGCGTCCGTTGCTTGCCCACGATCAGCGCGAACTCGACGTCGCTCCCCTTGGGCGCGACGGTGACCCACCGCGCCCCGGTGGGGCCCTTGCGATCCGCGCGCTTCTCGAAGCCGACCTTCGCCGTGTAGAACTCCAGCGCCCGGTCCTGGTCGCTGACGACCAGCGGGACGTGGGTGAGCCGCGCGTTCATCCGCCCACCGCCTTCTTCACGAGCGCGGCGATCTTCTTCTCCTCCGCGTCGCCGATCCTGAGGAGGGCGAAGGACGTGACCCACATCGCGCCGTCGTCGAGCTTGGCCGCGGTGTTGAACCCCAGCGTCGCGTACCGCTCCTTGAACTTCGACGCGGCCTTGAAGAAGCAGACGACGCCCTCCTTGCTGGCGTAGGCGGGGAAGCCGTACCACGTCTTCGGCGCGAGGCTGGGCGCGTTCTCCTTCACGATGGCGTGGACGCGCTCCGCCAACGCGCGGTCGGCGGGCGGCATCGCGGCGATGGCGGCGAGGACGGCCGCTTCGCCTTCGCCCTTGCCCGCGCGCTCCGCCAGCATCTCCTTCATCGCCGCCTTCTCCTCGGTGGAGAGGCCCTTCGCCTTGGCCGTCTTCGCCTTAGCCATGGCGGATCGCCTCGAAGAGCTGGTCCCACGCGGCCTTGGCCCCGGCGGCCGCGCCGTACTGGAGCATCGCGTCGCGCGCCTCCTTGGAGGGGCACAGGTTCGTGAGCACGAGGCGCGTCACGCCGTCGCGCTCGGTCAAATCCACGGTGGCGCGGATCTCGCCCGGCTGCCCCTCGGTCGCGAAGGTGTAGACGAGGCGCGTCACGGGCTTCACCTCCAGGTAGGTGCCGTGGAACGTCACCTCGTGCCCGTTGGGCGCGCGCTGCACGTAGCGGTACTTCCCTCCGACGCGCACGTCCATCGCGTCCACGCGCAGGGAGCCCCCTTTGGGGGCCCACCATCGGGGCACGAGCTTGGGGTCCGTGTACGCGGCGAACACCTTCGCGGCGGGCGCCTGGAAGGTGTGCTCAAGGACGAACTCGCGGTCGGAGATCGTGCGTGCGCTGGCTTGGGAATCCATGGTGTCACTTCCTCTTGTTCGGCTCTTCCTCGACGAGCTGGGCGAGCCGGCGCAGCCGCGCGAGCTGGTCCGACGCGTACCGCTGCATCCAGGCGTCGAGCTTCAGGAACGGCTCGGGGCGCAGCGAGTAGAGCCGGCGCTGCCCCTCGGCGCGGACCGAGACGAAGCCCGCCTCGTGCAGGATGCGCAGGTGGCGCGACACGCCGGGCTGGTGGATGTCCACCTCCGCCGCCATCTCGCTCACCGAGCGCTCGCCCTCGCCCAGAAGCTCCACGAGCCGCCGGCGCGTCGGGTCCGCGAGCGCCGCGAAGACGTCCGCTGCCACGCGACATCCATACGCTTCCGTGTATATACACGTTGGCGTATGGCGCTCCGGGGGCGGACCCAGCCTCCGGCACCTACAAATATGGGCAGCCCGGTCCCCGGCTCAATTCTCCCTTAGGGTCGCCCATCTCGGGCGCCCGAGGACGTGGCCCGCATGGCGAAGGCGAAGAGCAACCCCGACGACCTCCCGACCGTGACGATCACCGACGAGATGAAGTCGGGGATCTACGCGCTCAAGACCACCATCAACCAGGAGAAGGCCGTGGGCGACATGCTGGCCCACAAGGCCAAGAAGCACAAGGTGGGCGTCGTCGCCGTCCTCTCGCCCCCCGAGCTTCGCGGCTACGTCCTCATCGAGGCCTACGACCGCGACGCGCTGGAGAAGCTCATCAAGGGCGTCCCCCACGCCCGCGGCCTCGTGGCCGGCGAGACGGCCCTCAGCGAGGTCGAGCACTTCCTCACGCCCAAGCCCGCCGTGGCCGGCATCGCGGAGGGCGACATCGTGGAGCTGGTCGCCGGGCCCTTCAAGGGCGAGCGCGCCCGCGTGCAGCGCATCGACCAGGCCAAGGAGGAGATCACCGTGGAGCTCTTCGAGGCCATGGTCCCCATCCCGGTCACCGTCCGCGGGGACAACGTGCGGGTGCTGCAGAAGAAGGCGTGAGCGCGTTCGCGTCGCCCGTGGAGAAAGACCAAATGGGTCCCTCCCGCTAACACCTCGATGAGCGCATCTTGCCTCCTGGCTCCGGTCCTGATCCTCCTCTGCGTGTCCTTCGTCCCCGCCGCGGTGGCCGCGGAGCGGTGCGTCTTGACGGTGTGCGTCGACGCGACCGGGACCTCCGTGTCGGTGACGAGCCCCGTTGCCTCCGAGTCCTGCGCGTTCATGACCTCGCCCGACCAGCCCGGCTGGGCCGGCGCGACCGAGGGCTGCCAGGGGGCGGAGTCCTTCTGGGCCTGGGGCGCGTCGACGGGCTCCAACGACGGGAAGACGTGCGTCAAGGTCTACTTCGGCGAGCCGCCCGCCTTCCAGAAGTGCCCCTACGCGGGCCAGGGCCCCGACGGGGCGGGGTGCTTCGCGCTGGGCGAGTACGAGGACCACACGCCGGGTGCTCCCACCTGGTTCTTCGGCGTCGAGTCGTGCCAAGGCCAGGTCAAGACGTGTGGCGGCCCCTGCACGACCCTGCTGGACTACGGGTCGGCGTGACGGGACCCCTTCCACTTTTATAGGTGGAGCGTCCCGGCGGGCCCCTATAGTGTATGTCGGAGTCTGTGATGAAGGCCCCCGTCCTCGTCCCGTTCGTCTGCCCCGTCTGCGCGGCGCCCAACGCCGTCCAGCTGGTGGCCCTGTCCCGCGTCGGCGGGATGAACTGCGGCAAGTGCTCCCGATGGCTGCGCGTCCAGGACGTCATGCGCGCCATGCACGCGCCGCGCAAGGCCGCGTGAAGCTCAGCCGGTGATGCCGAGCCCCATCTGGCCCGTGTAGGCCGTGTAATCCAGGCGCACGAGCCACGCGCCGGCCTTGCCGGGCTTGGAGTTCTGGTTGCCGCCGCCCTGGCTCCCCGCGTCGAAGGTCTGCGTGAAGACGCTCTGCCCGCACGCGTTCAGGAGCGTCAGCTTCAGCGAGCCCGTCGCGCTCTGCCCGCTCCACCCGATCATGGCGCTGCCGGAGTAGTCCTGCCACGCGTATTCGGCGGTGCCGCTGACGCCCGCCATCTGGCCCGAGTCGCCGAAGGCCCCGGGGTTGCTGCTCACGGAGTCCTGGTGGAAGCCCGTGAGGGTCGACGTCTTGGGCGCGACGGGGACGCACGTCGCCGCGGGCGTCCCCGAGGGCGTGAAGGTGGGGTCGTTCGTGGGGTTCTGCGAGGGGGAGACGCACCCCGCCGCCAGCAGGGCGAGGGCCGCGAGGGCCCAGGTCTTGGAAGCCTCCATGGCTCCCTGAAGGCGTAATGGGGGAGATGAAGGTCGGCGTGGAGGCTTCCCCCGGTCGGGGCCCTCTTGCCTCTCTCGAAATGGGCTTAAGCGGCCTCTGCGAGAGCCAACCTTCCATGCCGGCTGCCCCAGACGACTTCCAGGCGCTCTGGAGGGAGCGTCTCGCCTCCGGCTCGAAGCTCTCCGCCAAGGCCCTCGCCCAGGCGCTCAAGGAGGACACCTCCCGCCTCGCCAAGGTCGCCCCCCTCCTCCACGACACCCTCTCCACGGTGCGCGTCTCCGCCATCCGCGCCTTCGAGGAGATCGCCGCCCTGAAGCCCCACGCCGTGGCGCCCTACGCGCAGCAGGTCGTGGAGGCCCTCGCGGCCCCCGAGCCCGACGCGCAGGCCAGCGCCCTGGGCGCCCTGGGCCACATCGCGCACCACGCCCGCGCCGAGGCCGCCCTCGCCCTCCCCCTCATCAGCGACCTGCTGGAGCGCGCCAAGCGCCCCGCCCTGCGCGAGGAGGCCGCGCGCTGCCTGGGGAAGATCGGCGCCGAGATGCCCGAGAGCGCGAGCGCGGCCGCGCAGCGCCTCGCCAAGGCCCTCGCCCACGCCAAGAGCCCCCGCGCCTCGCAGGAGGTCCGCGAGATCCTCGCCGCCCTGGAGGGCCTCCTCCCCCACCTTTCCCTGGACGCCCGCGCGTCGCTGGGCCCCGCCGTCGCGCCCATGCGCGCGCATCCCAACATCCAGGTGCGCGAGCGCGCGGGCCGCCTCGCCCGGGCGCTGAGCCCGTAGCTTGATGCTCCTCGCAGGAGGTCCCGGCCGCGAGGCTGACCCCTTGCGAACCACCCCGCTCCTTCTCGCGCTGGCCCTCGTCGGCGCCACGCTCGCGATCCTCGTCCCCGGCGCCTCCGCCGACACCTGCGAGGCCTCCGTCGACCCGTACCTCCTCTGCGCGGACTACTACGCGGCGCAGTGCCAGGCGCAGTATCTCGCCCCCAAGCAGGTGGACGAGACGTCCTACGCCAAGTGCATGCGCGACGTGGCCCTCAACGCGGTCACGGGCGGCCCCCCGCAGTAGGGCGGCTGGATGTCGTTCTCGGGCACGCGCGCGGCCTCGTGGTACTTCGGCGCGCAGGCCGCCGCGTTCGTCGGATGGTGGACGCTCCTGGCCTTCGCGCCCGCGACGCGCGCGTCGTTCCACCCCTCCGGAACCCCGGAGGCGGACCTCCTGGCCTTCGCGCTGCCCGACGCCCTCGCGTGCGCGCTCTCAGCCGCGGCCGCGGTGGCCCTGGCGCGCCGCTCCCCCTGGGCGCTCCCCCTCGCCTGGTCCACCGCGGGCGCGATGGGCTACGCCACGGCCTACGTCCTGGCGTGGGCGGTCCTCCTGGACGGCGCGTGGCTCGCGGTCCTCCTCATGGTGCCCGCGGCGGTCTTCTCGGCCCTCTTTGCCCTGGACTCCAGCGAGGGCCGCCTCAGGGCGTTCCGCTCGGCGCGGGCCCGCACCCGCGCGGGGCACCTGGCGGCGACGTTCGGCTGGATCGTCGCGTTCTGGTCGTTCTTCCTGGGCCTGCTGCCCTGGGGCATCGCCGTCGTGGAGCGCCGCCTGGGCGTCGCGCCCTACGCCTTCCCGGTCCTGCTGGCCGCCGCGACGTTCCTCGCTGCCAGCGCCCTGGGCCTCTGGAGCGGCATCACCATGGCCGCGCGGGGCGAAGGCACTCCCCTCCCCCTGGACGGGACGAACCGCCTCGTCGTGGCCGGGCCGTACCGGCACGTGCGCAACCCCATGGTCCTGGCCGGCCTCGCCCAGGGCCTCGCCGTCGTCCTCGCGTGGGGCTCGTGGCTGGGCCTCGTCTACGTCGTCCTGGGCGGCCTCACGTGGCATCTCGTCGTGAGGCCCGCCGAGGAGCGAGACCTCGCGGAGCGCTTCGGGGCCGCCTACGAGGAGTACCGCCGCCGCGTGCCGCTCTGGGTGCCGCGCCCGCGGCGATAGCGCGATCTCAATCCAGGCGGCGCGCGATCTCGCTTCGGAACGCCGTCTCCGCGGCGTCGGCCCACGACTCGTCGGCGCCCGCCCCTTCCACCTGAAGCCTCACCACGAGACGGTCCGTCGGTCCCGGCGCGGGGCGCTCGTGGGCCTGCGCGTGCACCTTGCCCACGCCCGGGAGCGCGCGCGTCGCCTGGCGCGTGGCCTTGGCGACCGCGCGCTGCAGGCCCTTCGTCGGGATGCCGTCCGCCACGGAGAAGCTCAGGACGCGCGAGACGTGCGAGCCCGGAGGCTCCGCGTGCATGCCCTGCGTCGCGTAGAGCGCGGGCGAGGGCTGCGGCTCGTTGGCCGGGTGGAACTCGAAGGTGCCCCCCTTGCCGAACACGACGCGCGCGGGCCGGAGGGCGGAGGTCGCGCTGACGCGCGCGGCGAAGGCGAAAGGCGCGCTGACGAGGAACGCCACGACGATGGGGACGACGACCCACGCGGGGATCGACGGGGCCCAGCCAAGGCCTGAGGCTGCCTCCGCGAGGAGCCACACGACGAATCCGACGGCCGACACGCGCAGGACGAGGATCTTCCAGTCCACGACCTCGCCAGCGGCCTGCCCCGGCGTAAATCTGGGGAGGAACCCTCCGGACCCGGGGGTCTCCCGGCCCGCAAAGGTTCATATCGGGGCGCCGGTCTCGCGGAGTGCTCACTCCATCCCCCGCGCGTCCTTCCGGGCGCCCGCAACCTTGGGGTGGGAGCACGAGTGATCAACATGGCAAACAAGGTCGAAGTCCTCGTCGACGGTGGCAAGGCCACCCCCGGCAACCCCCTCGGTCCCGCCCTCGGCCCCCTGGGCCTCAACGTCATGAACGTGGTCAAGGTCATCAACGAGAAGACCGCCGCGTTCCAGGGCATGAAGGTCCCCGTCGTCATCGACGTGGACGCGAAGACGAAGAACTTCACCGTCACCGTGGGCACGCCCCCCACCTCCGCGCTCATCTTCGCCGAGCTGAAGATCGAGAAGGGCAGCGGCACGCCCAAGACGGCGAAGGTCGGCAACCTCACCGTCGAGCAGGTCGTGAAGATCAGCCGCATGAAGCAGGACAGCCTCAACGGCGCGACCCTCAAGGCGCGCGTCTCCGAGGTCGCCGGCACGGCGAACTCCTGCGGCGTCACCATCGAGGGCATCGCGGCCCGCGACTTCCAGGCCGCCCTCAAGACCGGCCAGTACGACAGCCGCATCAAGTAGGCCCGCGTCGGGGCGGGGTCACGGCAGCATGGTCACGTAGTCCGTGCAGTGGTCGTTGCGCGTGGTCCCGTCTGAGAGCTGGATCTCGGGGCGCTGGACGACGACGGAGTATTCGCACCACGAGGCGTCGCCGTTCTCGCGGTAGCGGCCCGTGAGGTTGGTCTGGTCGTCCACGCTGACCTTCGCCTGCGAGCAGCGCGCGGAGCCCGCGGGCGGGAAGCGGCACCACGAGGGCTGCCACGTGCCGGTTTCCGTCTCGCTGGTGTACGTCACGTTGTGCCGGCCCTCGGGCGTCGTGACGTTCACGTCGTAGCGGTCGAGCTTCTGCGATCCGGTGGAGCCGTAGCAGTCGCGCGTCGTCTGCTGGACGTCGACGCCGGGCGCGCTGGCCACCTGGCGGTGGCCGCTGTTCTGGCATATGTCGGGGTTGGCCGCGACGAAGGGGATCGCCACGGCGACCGCCAGGAGCAGCGCCCAGCCGCCCGTCCTCGCTCCCATGGGAAGGGCAACGCGCAGGGAACGCACAAAGGCGTCGCGCGTCACCGCAGGAGGCGACAGGGAGGCCCCGGGCGGCCCATCGGGAGGCAACGGGTCGGGAGGTGGGAGGCTTAGCGGGCCGCCAGGGGTCGTGGGAATCCGGGAGCGGAGCGCCCCCGGCTGCGTTTCGAGCCTGGGGCCAGACCTTAAGTTTTGTGACAGCCGGGCTTTTTCTCTCGGGGCGCGGTGGGGTCTGCATGGCGGAGCCGCGAGGCAAGGGCAAGCACGTCGTCGTGACCGGGGCGTCCAGCGGGATCGGCCGCGCGCTCGCCCGCGCGTGGGGCAGGGAAGGCGCCACCGTCTGGATGGGCGCGCGCTCCGCGAAGGCGCTGGACGAGGCCGCGCGGGAGGTGGAGCGCGCGGGCGGCCAGGGCCACGCGCTCCCCCTGGACGTGACCGACCGCGCCAGCGTCGCCCGCTTCGCGGCGGAGGTCGGCCGCGCGGCGCCCGGCGTCGACGTGCTGGTGAACAACGCGGGCGTGGGCCACTGGGGCCCCATGGCGGAGACCGACGTGGAGACGTGGGACCGCGTCCTCGCGACGGACCTCACGGGGCCGTTCCTCGTGACCAAGGCCCTGCTGCCGCTGATGCGCAAGCGCACGGGCGCGCGCCACCTGGTCAACGTCGTGAGCGTCGCCGGGAAGCAGGCCCACGCGGGCGGCAGCACGTACAGCGCCAGCAAGTTCGGCCTCAAGGGGTGGACCGAGGCCGTCGCGCTGGAGCTGGCCGAGGAGGGCATCCGCGTCCTGGCGGTCTGCCCCGGCTACGTCAACACGGACCTGGTGGGCGGCGCGGCGGAGGCGGAGCGCATGATCCAGCCCGACGACCTCGCGAGGCTCCTCGTGGACTGGACCTTCCTGCCCGCGAGCGTGCACGTGGACGAGATCACCGTGTGGCCCTGGGAGATGTACACGGAGTAGCGCTCAGCGCATCCTCGCCCGCACCGTCTCCTCGATGATCTCCTCGGGGGGCGCGCCGATGAGCCGGTCCACGACCTCGCCCGCCGCGAAGACCAGCAGCATGGGCGCGCTCTTGGCGCCGAAGGCCGCGGCGACGTGGCTCGCCAGGGGCACGACGCCCGCGGGCGCGCCGGTGCGCGCGCAGACGAGGGCGAGGCGGTGGCGCACGCGCAGGGAGACCTCGTCGTCGGGCTCCAGGATGGCGAGGAGCGTCACGGGCGCGGACTCCAGGAAGTCGGGCGCGGTCGCGTCGTCCAGGTCGGCGACGCGCCCCGCGTCGCGCTCGGTGGGGCGCATGCTCAGGCCTTCCGCATCTGGGCGAGCACGTCGGGGCCGCCGCCGCTGCGCGAGGGCACGAGGCTGACCTTGGTGCCCAGGCCTTCGCGCACGGCGCGGTCGTACACGACGCGCGCGACGGCGCAGTCCTGGATGGCGAGGCCGGTGCTGTCGAAGACGGTGATCTCGTCGTCGCGGCTGCGGCCGGGGATGGCGCCTTCGAGGACGGCGCCCAGCGTCCCGCGGATGTGCTCGCGGCGCAGGACGCCGCTCTCCAGGGGCACGTTGACCTCGCCCGAGTGGGTGGCCTGCTCCCAGTCGTCCAGCACGACGACGGCGTCCCCCAGGATGTCGGGGTCCAGCTCCTGCTTGCCCGCGGCGTCGGCGCCCAGGGCGTTGACGTGCGCGCCGTGCTCGATCCAGTCGCGCATGACGATGGGCTTGTGGACGGGCGTGAGCGTGCAGACGACGTCGCAGCCCGCCGCGTCCGCCGGGCCGCCCACGCGCACCTCAAGGCCCGGCGCGGCCCTGGCGACGCGCTTGAGCAGCGTCTCCGCGTTCTCGGGGCGCGAGTCCGAGAGGACGACCTCCTTCAGGTCGCGCACGTGGCTGATGGCGGCGATCTGATAGCTCGCCTGCGTGCCGCACCCCACGATGCCCAGGCTGCGGGCGTCCTTGCGGGCCAGCGCGCGGGTGGCCACGGCGCTGGCGGCGCCGGTGCGGAACGCGGTGAGCACCGTCGCGTCCATGACGGAGAGGGGGAAGCCGGTGGCGGGGTCGCTGAGGATCAGCGTGCCGATGACGGTGGGAAGGCCGTGCTTCGCGGGGTTGCCCGGGTGCGAGTTGACCCACTTCACGGAGACGCTGTTGGCCACCCGCGCCGGCATGGAGCGCACGTCGCCGCCGAAGTCGGGCAGGTCGACGTAGGACTTGGGGGGCATGACGGCCTCCTTGCGGTGGTAGCTCCGGAAGGCGCCCTCGACGGCCCGGATGGCCTCGTCGAGGTCGAGGCAGCGGGCCACCTCGTCCGCCGAGAGCAGCAGGGTGCTCGTCTCCACGGGCCGGCCAGGCGGGGGTCCCTCCTTATGCGTTTTGGGCCTCCGTGGCCGCTATCCCAGGGGCCCCAGGGGGGTCCCGTCCAGCAGCGAGGGCCCCTGGGCGAGCGTCGCGACGAGCCCTTCGTTGCGGTCGTCCGCGGCGCGGGGATCGCCCGCGCAGGCCTGCGTGCAGGCGTCGATGAAGGAGGCCCACGGGCGGCCGTGCAGATCCACGACGACGTCGATGAAGTCGCCCATGCCCAGGGCTCCGCCCCCGGTGGCGCAGCGCATGTGCCCGCACGCGCCGCGCGCGAGGGGGTCCGCGGGGTCGTTGGCGCTCGTCGTGAGCACGCGCCCGTCGGGGCCCGCGACGCCCAGGTAGGCGTTCCACGTCGCGCCGTCCCAGTCCGCGGGGTCCTTCGGGTGGTCGTCGCCGTAGGGGGACGCGCTCTTCTCGAAGGGGCGATCGTGGTAGCCGCCGGGGATGGTGGTGCCCAGGTAGGCGACGACGAAGCGGTCCTCGCCGCCGGCCGCGATGGCGGGCAGGTCCGCGGCCGTGACCTCGGGGGGCGAGACGAGGCGCGGCTCCGTCCACGTCGCGCCCAGGTCGGAGGACGACGCGACGTAGGGCAGGCCGCCCGAGAGCCACATCGCGTGCGCGTGGCCCGCGGAGTCGATGGCGATGGCGGCCTCGTGGTCGCCGTAGTTGCCCGTGTCGGCGAGCCGGTCTTTTGATATCACGCGCGTCGTCCACGTGAGCCCGTCGTCCTGCGAGACGGCCACCAGGGGGAGCCCCGTGCAGGTGTCCACGACGGGGAGCCACACGGTGCCGTCGGGCGACGCCTGGAGGCGCCCCGTGGAGCCCTGGCCGCAGTAGGCCTTGGCGGCGTCAGTCCCGGGCGTGACGCTGGGCTGCGCCGCGAGGGGGCGCGTGGGGCCGAAGGTGAGGCCGCCGTCCAGCGAGCGCGTGCACGCGGCGTCGGCGACCCGGTTCACGCAGACGTGGAGCACGTCGGCGTAGCCCACGGTGGGCAGCAGGCGCGGCTTCGCCGCTACCAGCGACTGGTGGTCGTTGAACCCGGTGGTGGCGCTGCACGCGGCGGGGTTCACGCTCCACGAGGCGCCCTCGTCGTCGGACCACGCGAGGGACATGCACTGATAGCTCGTGAGGTCGGAGCTGAAGACGCGCCCCGTCTGCGGGTCCACCACGAGGTAGGGGTCGCCGGTGAAGGGCGGGTCCTTGAGGCCCGCGGCGAGGACGGGCCCCACGTCCTGCCACGTCTTGCCGTGGTCCCTGGAGCGCAGGATCGCCGGGGGCGGGTCGACGCGGACGCCGTCGCCGGGCGCGAAGCCCGTGACGAAGATCGTGCCGTCCTTCTCCACGCCCAGCGTCGCCTCCGAGCCGCCGAAGCCGGTGTGGAAGGAGGCGCCCACGAGCGCGGGCCCGCTCGGGGAGGCCGCTTCGTGGAGCGTCGCCGCGCCGGGCGAGGCGCAGCCCGCGGCCGCCGCGAGGAGGAGCAGGAGCGGGAGCGCGCGCACGAGGGGGGAACCCCTCCGGCGTACTCATGCGTTGCGGAGGGGTTACTCCCACTCGATCGTTCCGGGCGGCTTGTGGCTCACGTCGTAGACGACGCGGGTGACGTGCGCGCCAAGCTCGTTGGTGATGCGCACGCTGATCCTCTCCAGGAGCGCGTGGGGGAGCGGCGAGTACTGCGCGCTCATGGCGTCCAGGCTCTCGACGGCGCGCACGACGATGGTCTCGCCGTAGACGCGGATGTCGCCGTGGACGCCCACGCTGCGGACGGGCAGGAGGGCCGCGAAGTATTGCCAGGGGCGCTCGATCTCGCCGCGGTTGGCCGCCGCATCGATCTCCTCCTCCACGATGGCGCACGCCTCGCGGACGATCTGCGTGCGCTCCGGCGTCGCCTCGCCCAGGACGCGCACCGCAAGGCCGGGGCCCGGGAAGGGCTGGCGCTCCGCGACGGGGATGTGGAGGTGGCGCGCGAGCTTGCGCACCTCGTCCTTGTAGAGGTCCCTCAGGGGCTCGCAGAGGACGAGCTTCATGTCCTTGGGGAGGCCGCCCACGTTGTGGTGCGACTTGATGGTGTCGCGCACGCCGCCGCCGCTCTCGATCCAGTCGGGCGCGATGGTGCCCTGCACGAGCACGTCGGCGTTGATCTTCTTGCTCTCGCGCTCGAAGACGCGGATGAAGCGCTCGCCGATGACCTTGCGCTTCGCCTCGGGGTCCGTGACGCCCTTCATGGCCGCGTAGAAGTCCGCCGAGGCGTCCACGAAGTCGAGGTTGATGTCGAGGCCCGAGAGGAGCGTCTTGATCTGCGCCGCCTCGTTCTTGCGCATGTAGCCCGTGTCCACGAAGACGGAGGTCAGGCGCTTCCCGATGGCCTTCGCGACGAGCACGGCCGCCGTGGTGCTGTCGACGCCGCCGCTGCACGCGATGATGGCCGTCTTCCCCTCGGGGACCTGCTTCTGGATCGCCGCGACCTGCTCCTGCACGAACTTCTCGGGGTTGAACATCGGGCGGGCCTCTTTGGCTGCGCCACGGGGGGACCCCCATTTCAAGCTTTGCCGGCCTCCAGGAGAAGCCCACCCGCCGGCTTTCATGCACCGGCGCCGAGTCTCCCTGGCCGTGGACGAGCGCGCCTGCCTCCCCGCCCTGCACGGCCTGCACGTGGCGCTCCGCTTCCGCGGCGACGCGCTCGTGGGGGCGGACATCCTGGACCGCCCCGTGGCGGGGACGCCCCTGTCGGCCGCGGCCCAGGAGTCCGTGGACCTCGTGGCGCGCTACCTGGAGGACGGCAAGACCGACCTCTCCACGATCCCGGTCGCCCTGGAGGGCGCGTCCCCCTTCGACCGCGAGGCGCTGCTGGAGCTTCGCCGCGTGCGCGCGGGGCAGACGGTCTCCTACGGCGACCTCGCGCGCCGCCTGGGCCGGCCGCCCGGCGCCTCGCGCGCGATCGGCGGCGCCATGGCGCGCAACCCCATCCCTGTCGTCATCCCGTGCCACCGCGTCGTGCAGGCCGACGGCTCGCTGGGCCACTACAGCGGCTTCGGCGGCGCGGCGACCAAGCTGAAGCTCCTTCAGCTGGAAGGCAGCCGCTGGTAGAGCGTGCTGTTGGTGCGCAGGAAGAGGGCAAGCCCCGTGCCCGCGTTGAGGTCCACCTGCTCGCTGAGGACGTGCCGCTCGATCCAGAGGCGCGCGGCGAAGGTGGGCGAGAGCCCGAAGGTGAAGTTCCACGCGGCGACGCGCGTGAAGTTGGGAAGCTCCTGGCTCGCCTGGTCGTTCATGGCGAGGAGCGCGTCCACGTTCTCCGGAGGCGGGTAGCCCGTCTCGCGCAATTTGATGTCGGAAGGCGCCACGGCGGCGGGGTAGACGATGGGGCCCGCAACGGAGAGCGTAGAGCCCGGCGGGAGGTACTTGTGGAGGTCGTGCGCGAGGGGCTCCACGGGGAAGGGCGTGTCAAAGCCGGGCGCCGTGGCGGCGAGGAGCATGAGCGCCATGGCGAGGGCGGCGGCCTTGCGCGAGACGGCGGAGAGGGCGACCACGAGCCCCATGGCGACGCAGACGTACCAGCTGCTCACCCAGTAGGCCAGCGCGGCGACGACGACGCCCACGGCGAGGATGCCAGGCCACGCGGCGGGGCGCGCGAGGATCGCCACCGAGAGCACGACGCCGAAGGTGAGGAAGAGGACAACCACGTCGCCCGTGGCGGCGACGCCGGGCACGAGCCCGAGCCCCACCAGGGTCACGAAGGCCACGTCCGCGATGGCGACGCCCAGGATGGCGAGCCACGCGGCGCGCGGCGCGGGGCCGGGCTTCGCCTCGACGTAGCGCGTCTCGACCTCGCCCTTCGCGAGCTTCCGCGTCGCGGTGGCGTACCCGACGCGGCTCGCCACGAGGGCGATGCCCAGCGGGAAGAGGGAGAGCGTGAGCAGGAGCTGGAGGCGCGAGAGCGTGGCCTCGCCGGCGATGGGCGAGAGCAGGAGGAGCGCCAGGAGCGAGACGGCCGCGATGGCGAACCACGCCTCGTGGCGCCGCCGGTTCGCGAGGCCCGGCGCGCCCGCGGGCGCCTCGGGGTCGTCCTCCACGCGCCAGAAGGGGATCGTCAGCCAGATGGCCGGCACGATGGCCGGCGTGAGATAGCGGATGTTGTCGAAGTCCACGAGGGCGCGGCGCTCGGTCATGTAGAACGTCGTCGTGAACACGGCGCCCGCCACGAGGGGGATGAGCGTCGCGAGCCAGAGCGCGCCGGTCCGCTCGTCGCGCCACGCCCGCGCCGCGGTCCCCGCGCGGAGGGAGAACGGGAGCGTCACCGCGGCGAGGAAGCAGAGGGCGAAGGCCAGCTTGAACGGGAAGACCGCGACGTAGTAAGGCACGCGCAGGCCCAGGAGACCGATGGTGTCGGGGTGCAGCCACGCCGTCTGCAACGGCGCGATCAGGGAGAGCCCGACGCCGCCCAGCTTCTCGGGGCGCAGGATGGCGAGGGTCGCCACGGCCGCGAGCGCGAGTCCCCCCACGGCGAGGTCCAGGGGGCTCGTGAGCACCTGGCGCCAGCCCCGCTTCGCGACGCGCCACGCGCCCACCGCCACGAGCCCCGCCGCGACGAAGGGCGCGCCGAGGTTGGGCTTCCCCAGGTAGGCCAGCGCGCCGAAGACGCCCGCCACGGGCAGCCAGCGCGGGCGCTCCAGGCTCTTGAGGAACGCCCAGAGCGCGAGCATGACCGCGAGGGCCAGGATGGACTCGCTCATGCCGCGGCTGTCGCTTACGTAGAATGCGGGGTTCGCGGCGACGAGCGCCGCCGCCGCAAACGCGCGCGTCCTTCCGAAGAGGTCGCGCGTGCAGAGGAACGTGGCCAGGGTGAGAAGGGCGGTGGCCAGCGACGCGCCCACGACCGCGATGCCGTAGGAGGGCCCGAAGAGCTTCACCAGGGGCGAGAGGAAGATGGGGAAGAGCGGCGGCCAGTAGCCGTTGAACTGCGGCGGGTCGGTCCACGGCATGACGAACGTGCCCGTGGAGGCGAAGCTGCGCGCGAGGAGAAGGTACCAGCCCGAGTCCCAGATGATGTCCGGGTGGAAGACGAGGTCCACGCGCATCGCGAAGGCGAAGGCGACGACGCCGAGGCACGCCCACTCGAATCGCGTGAGGCGGGCCATGGCTGCCTGGCCGAGGCTGCCTCGCGGTCAAAAACCCTCCTTTCCCAGCGCAAAGACGCCAGCAACCCTTAAAGCGCCCCAGCCAGTGGTTCGCCCGATGGCGCGCCCCGACCAGAGCGTCTATCCCCCGGAGCGCATCCCGCCGGGCCAGTTCATCACGGAGAAGTTCCCCGTGCTGCACGCGGGCAGCGTGCCGCGCTTCGACCCGCAGGCGTGGGACTTCCAGGTCTACGGCGCGGTGGAGAACCCCATCAAGATCGACTACGCGACGCTGCGCGGCAAGCCCCAGACCGAGGTCAACGTCGACATCCACTGCGTGACCACGTGGAGCAAGCTGGACACGACGTGGGTCGGCTGGGTGACGAAGGACCTGATCGACGAGGTCCGGCCCAAGCCCGGCGCGAAGTACGTCATCGCGGAGTGCGAGCAGGGCTACACGGCCAACGTGCTACTGGACGACCTGATGAAGCCCAACGTCCTGGTCGCGTACAAGTACGGCGGCCGCGACCTCGCGCCCGAGCACGGCTTCCCGCTGCGCCTTCTCGTGCCGCACCGCTACTTCTGGAAGAGCGCCAAGTGGCTGCGCGCGCTGCGCTTCGAGGAGCAGGACGAGCCCGGCTTCTGGGAGGTGCGGGGCTATCACAACAACGCGGACTACTGGGGCGAGGAGCGCTACTCCTACGAGGGCGACCAAACGCTCCGGCCCGAGCCCGCGCAGGGCGAGCCCGGCTCTCCTGGACCCAAGGACGCTCTCGCTCCTCGGCGCGTCGGCTGAGCTTTGCTCTCCTGGTCACGCTCCTCGATGCAACCCGAACCAACGGACCACCGGACCAAAAGAAGACCTGTGGTTCGTGGGTTCGGGTTGCGTCGTGAAGCTGGACGAGGGATGATATCCAACGCGGACCTCAGCCCAGCTTCCCCGCGAGGAGGCCCACGGCCTGCTGGATGGCGACGTTCACGATCCACAGGGCGTAGATGGGCCCGAGGATCGCCAGCGCGACGAGGCCGCCCGCCTTGGCGAAGGAGCCCAGCGCCTTTCCCTTGCCCACGTAGCGCAGGCCGATGCCCAGCATGATGCGCACGGGGAGCGCGAAGAGGAGCGCGGCGAGGCTCCAGGGCGCCATCTCCAGGCCGAAGACGATGCCAAGCGTCTGGAGGTCGCGCGAGCCGGACTTCAGCAGCGTGAGGACGCTCGTGCCGAAGGTGTCCGCGAAGCTCGCGTCCCAGATCAGGAAGACGCCCAGGAGCACGACGAGCCAGACGCCCCATCCGATGAGGCGGAACGACCACGCGGGCTTCTCCGCCTTGGGCGGGCGCTTCACGAGGAACGCGACGATGGCCGCCAGCGCGCCCACCCACAGCACGACGCTGACGATGGGGACCACGCCCGCGATGCTGGCCGTGGGCGAGACGGCGAAGCCGGCCTTGTTGATGGCCACCGCGGGCGAGCCCTGCACGCGCATCTGGTCGCCGCTCCACGCGATGCGCATGTCGCCGCTGCGCATCATGGAGAGAGGCCCCACGTCGAAGGGGTCCGAGCCCATGCGCGAGGCCAGCGGCGCTGCGGTGTCGTTGCCGTCGGGGTTGTTGATGACGAGGAGCGCGCCGTTGAGGAGGCCCGAGAAGGGCGCGAGGTTCTGGAGCGGGCCGCCGTCCTGGAAGGGGGAGCCCTTCTGGTTGCCCTGGTCGCCGCCGCCCATCCCCAGGGAGCTTCCCAGGTCGCTGAGCACGGAGAGCGTGTCCTGGAAGCGGTCCTCGGCCGCGCGGTGGACGCTGAGGGTGAGGTTCGCGGAGTCGCCCGCCGCGCCCGCGAGCACGGAGGCGTGCATCGTCATGGCGAAGGCGCCCTCGGTGCGGAAGAGCACGCCCGCGTTGCCCGACTCGTCGGGGCGCGAGAGGTTGGCGTTGACCTCGCGGTGGCTCCAGCCCGCGAAGGGCTCGCCGTCCGCGCGCAGGAGGGTGACGTTGCCGTGGAGCACGACGAGCTGCGTCTCGGCGCCGGCCCAGTCGGCGGAGGCCTCCACGTCGGGGCCCGCCAGGAGCGCGCCCGCGCCCACGGTGCCGTTGTCGCTGGGGAGCGGCGCCTGCGTGAGCGCGAGGCCGAAGCCGTAGGCCGCGCCCGCGCGCACGTTGACGGTGCGCCCATCGCCGATGCGCCAGAGCACCGCGCCCGACTCCACGCGCAGCGTCGCGGCGTTGAGCGTCGTCTCCTTGCCCGCGGCCTCGTCGACGTGCAGCGTGGGGACGCCCTTGAGCGTCATGGGCGCCACGTCCGCGGCGAGCACGGCGTCGCGCAGGTCGCCCGCGAGGTCCAGCGCGCCGGCGCTGAGCACGACGGGCGCGTGCGTCGCGGCGTAGTCAAGCTCCACCGCGTCGTGGCGCGCGGAGAAGGCCAGCGCGCCGGGGGCGAGGAGGAGCAGGGCGAGCAGCAGGCTGGCGGCGTGCCGCGGGAGCATCGAGACGGACTGGTGCCTCCCTGGCTAAAACCCCTGGGTTCGCGCCCGCTGGCAGCCGCGCGCGAACGCGGACTCGCGGGCCAGGTGCAGCAGGAGGGGCAACGGGGCGGGGGATCGCACGGCCTGAAGCTCCTCGATGACGCGCCGCGGCATCTGGCGCAGCCCGTGGACCGCCCACGGAGGGGGCAGGAAGCCGCGGAAGCGCTCCGCCCGCGCCGCGAGCCGGCCCCACGCCTCGCCCTCGGCGCGGGCCCACGCGACCCAGCTTCCCAGGTCCGCCGCCATGGGCGCCGCGACGGGCGCTCCCGGGAGGGCCTCGATGCGCAGCCCTCGATCGAGCGCGTCTGCAAGGAAGGGCGCTGCGTCGGCGTTGCGCGGGCCGGGCAGGGGCTCCCGCGTCGCGGCGCGGGCGGCGGGCGCGAAGAAGTTCATGGGGTGGAGGAAGCGCGCGTCCCACGCCGCGAGGTAACGCCGCGCCGCGCGCGCCAGCGCCCAGTCGCCCGCCGGGCGCAGCGGCAGGAGCGCCGCCGCCACCTCCGGGCGCGCGAGGACCGCCTCCGCCGCGGCGCGCGCGCCGGGGGCCAGCGCCTCGCCGGGAGCAAGCTGGACGTGGACCTCCACGGGCGCGCGACGGCCCCCCGGGGCAAAGCCCTTTTCGTGGGCCCAGGGATGGCGCCCCGTGCGTCGCGGCGTCGAGCGGTATGCGCCCAGCGAAGGGTACGACGTGGGCGCCATCGCGCGCCACAAGTATTCGGAATTGGTCGTGCGCAAGGCCGGCCTCTTCCCCGGCGACTGGTCGCTGGACGTGCAGACGGGCACGGGCATCCTGGGCGTGCAGGTGGCGCGCGCCTTCACGCGCGTCAAGGTCGTGGCGACGGACCACAGCCGCGAGAACCTGCTCCACGCGCGCGAGAACGCCAAGGCCGAGAAGTGCGAGCACCGCATGGCGTTCGTCGAGTGCCTTCCCGACATGCTGCCGTTCAAGGACGAGCAGTTCTTCTTCACCACCATCGGGTTCCGCCTCTGCGCCGAGGAGGAGCCCCTCGCCACCCTGGACGAGATCCACCGCGTGACCGGCTTCTATGGCAAGGTGTACGCGCCCGCCCTGGACTTCAGCCGGGCGCGCGCGAAGCCCCAGGACGTGCACGACTGGGTCTTCGGCGAGGAGACGCTGCGCGAGATGCGCGACATGGGCTACGGCAAGATCCAGACCCTGGACGTGGCGACGCTGGCGGACGGCGCCCGCCTGCGCCTCGTCACCATGAAGCGCTTCGACCCCGAGGAGGGCGACGAGGCGGAGGACGGCGAGGAGGGCGAGGGATGACCTGGACGTGCCCCAAGTGCGGCCGGTCGTTCTCCCGCGAAGGGCAGAGCCACTCGTGCCGCCCCGCGCTGACGCTCGGCTCGCACTTCGAGGGGCGGCCCCCCTGGATGCGCGTCGCGTTCGACCGCCTCGTGAAGGGCCTGGGCAAGGGCGTGCGCGTGGACGTCGTGGGCAACGGCGTCCACTTCGCCGCAGGCTCGACCTTCGCCGCCGCGAAGCCCATGGCCAAGGCGCTGCGCGTCGAGTTCCTCTGGGAGAAGCCCCTCGCCTCGCCCCGCGTCGTCAAGTCCGAGCGCTTCAGCGCCACGCGCTACGCGCACCACGTCGACCTCGCGTCGCCTGACGACGTGGACGACGAGCTGCGCGGCTGGCTCGCGCACGCCCACGAGCTGAGGGCGTGAGCCTCGCGGCCACGGGGCCTTCCGCATGCATCCCCGCGCCTGGCCGTCCTCGTGGGCGCAAGGGTGCCTGGAGCCTCATGGGCCCTCCGATCCGTGGGCCAGAGCGCCTTTTCGCGAAGCGAGCCGTCGCGCGCCCATGACGCCTTCGGGGCGCGGCTTCGCCGGCATGGATCCGGAACGCCAGCGCGAGATCGCCCGCCTGGGAGGCCGCGCCGCGCACGCGAGCGGGCACGCGCACGAGTTCAGCGCGGAGGAGGCTCGCCAGGCGGGGCGCAAAGGCGGGCAGCGCGTCAGCCGCGACCGCGCCCACATGGCGAAGATCGGCCGGCGCGGCGGCAAGGCGGCGCACGGGCGCGGCGGGTCGCGATGAGCCTCGCGGAGCAGGTCCGGCAGGCGGCCTTGCCCCTGGAGTCGGCCGCGGACCTCGGGCCCCTTCTGCGACGCATGGGCGACGCGCGCGTCGTCATGCTGGGCGAGGCGACGCACGGCACCCGCGAGTTCTACGCCCTGCGCGCCGCGCTCACGGAGCGCCTCATCGCGGAGCACGGCTTCTCCTTCGTCGCGGTTGAAGGCGACTGGCCCGACTGCAAGCGCGTCGACCGCCACGTCAAGGGCCAGGAGGGCGACGACGCGGCCCGCACGCTGCGCGCGTTCGCCCGGTGGCCCACGTGGATGTGGGCCAACGAGGAGGTCGCGGAGCTGGCGGCGTGGATGCGCGGATGGAACGAGGGCCACCCGCTGGAGCCGGTCGGCTTCTTCGGCCTCGACGTCTACAGCCTGTGGGACTCCATGGAGGAGGTCGTGCGCTACCTGGAGGAGCGCGACCCCGAGGCGGCGGGCGCGGCGCGCGAGGCCTACGCGTGCTTCGGGCCCTACATGCGCGACGAGCACGCCTACGCGGCATCGACGCGCTGGATCCCCGAGTCGTGCGAGTCGGAGGTCGTCGCGGTGCTCGCGCGCATCGCGGAGCGCGGCGTCGTGGACGAGCGCGACTTCGACGCCGAGCAGAACGCCTTCGTCGCCGCGAACGCGGAGGCCTACTACCGCGCGATGGTGCGCAACGACGCCGACAGCTGGAACGTGCGCGATCGCCACATGATGGAGACGCTCGACCGGCTCCTGCGCGCGCACGGCCCGCGCTCCAAGGCCGTCGTGTGGGCGCACAACACGCACGTGGGCGACGCGCGGGCGACGGACATGGCCCGCGCGGGGATGGTTAACCTGGGCCAGCTCGCGCGGGAGCGCTACGGCATGGACGACACGTTCGCCGTGGGCTTCGGCACGCACCGCGGGACCGTCGTCGCGGGCCGCTCGTGGGGCGCCAGGATGGAGGAGATGCGCGTGCCGCCCGCCGTCTCGGGCTCGTGGGAGGACGTCATGCACGAGGCGACGGAGGGGCACGACGCGCTCTTCCTGCTGCGTGGCGCGCGAGAGCCGGAGTGGCGCGCCTTGCGGGGCCACCGCGCCATCGGCGTCGTCTACGACCCCGCGTGGGAGTCTCCGGGGAACTACGTCCCCACCGACCTTCCGGGGCGGTACGACGCGTTCGTCCACCTGGACGCCACGCACGCGCTGCGCCCGCTGCACGCGCCCGTGGCCGGGGGCCGGGAGCCGCCCGAGACGTTCCCCAGCGGGATGTAAGGTTCATCTCCGGGCGGCGAGGTCCGCCAAGCATGGACTGGCGCGCCGAGTTCCCCGGCCTCGCGCGGACGACGTACCTCAACTCGTGCGCGCACGGCCTCCTCTCGCGCCGCGTCCGCCGCGCCGTGGACGCGCACCTCGACCGCTGGCAGGACGACCCCGACTGGGGCGCGTGGGGCGACGCCGTGGAGGCCGCCCGCGCGCAGTTCGCGCGCCTCATCCACGCGAGCCCCAAGGACGTGGCCGTCGTGGCCAACGCGAGCCAGGGCATCGCCGCCGTCATGGGCGCCCTCGTCCCCCGGCCGGGGCGCGACGTCCTCGTCACCTGGGAGAACGACTTCCCCACCTCGCAGGCCCTCGCCGAGCGGCAGCGCGCCCGCGGCTTCCGCCACCGGAGGATCGCGGGCGAAGGGCTCGTCCTCCGCGCGGACTCGTGGGCGCGCCGCCTGGGCGACGACGCCGCGCTGGCCATCGTCCCCGCGGTGGCGAGCTTCAGCGGCTACCGCCTCGATCTCAAAGCGTTCGTCGCCGCGGCGCACGCGCGCGGGACGCCGGTGCTCGTCGACGCGTTCCAGGCCGCGGGGACCTATGACATCAACGTGCAGGCGCTGGACGTGGACTTCCTCGTCTCGGGCGTCTACAAGTGGCTCCTGGCCCCCGCGGGCCTCGCGTTCCTCTACGTCCACCCGGACCACGCGGCCCGCATGCAGCCCGTCGCGTCGGGCTGGCTCGCGCTGGAGGAGCCCTACGCCTTCGATCCGCTGGGGCCCCTCGCCGCGGACGCGCGCCGTTTCCAAAGCGGCGGCGCGTCCGTCGTGGGCTGCGTCGCGGCGGCCGAGAGCCTCGCCCTCGTCCAGGAGGTCGGCGTCGGCGCCATCGAGCGGCGCAACCGCGCGCTCGTCGAGCGCGCGATGGCCCACGCCCGCGAGCGCAAGTGGGAGGTGCTCACCCCCGAGGCGCCCGAGGAGCGCGCCAGCATCGTCACGTTCCGCGTGCCCGACCCCGCGGCCGCCATGGCGACGCTCGCGCGCGAGCGCGTCGTCGTGAACCCGCGGCTGGGCGGCCTGCGCGTGAGCCCCCACTTCTACAACGACGAGGGGGACGTGGACAGGCTGTTCGAGGCGCTGGGCGAGGGCGCCTCGCCTCAGTAGCTGGAGAGCAGGTTCCCTGCGTTCACGCTGCCCAGCCCGGTCACGAGGTCGTACCCGGTCCCGGCGGCGTACCCGTTGCTGCCGCTCGTGATGTCGTGGTACACGCTCGTGCCGCAGAGCGCGTAGAGGCGGGGCCCCGGGAGGCCGAGACCGAGGCCGCCCTTCTTCTGGTTCAGCTCGGCGAAGTAGCCCGCCCACTGGGGCGCGGCGTCGCTGGTGCCGCCCACGACGTACCACGAGCCGCCGTTGCGGACGTAGTTGCCGGGGCTGGTGTCGGACTCCAGCGCCACGTCGGGCACGTCGCGCTGGCCGTCGGCGGGCACGCTGCAGCCGGTCTGCCACGAGGGCTTCGCGAAGGTGGCGCTGCGGCCGCCGCCCGAGCCGCTCCAGGCGGACTCGCTGCCGTAGCCGCCGCACGCAGGCGAGCCCGAGGTCATGCCGCTGCTGCACGACGCGTGCGTGCCGCCGACGCCCATGGCGTGGGGGGAGTTGGCGGGCGTGTCGACGGTGACGGTGGAGTCGCCGCAGGCGTGGGAGCCGCTGTCGCCGCTGGCAATGAACCAGCTTTGGCCCTCGGCCGCGCCCGCGGCCATGAGGTTGTCCGCGGTGGTCTGGAACGCGGAGGACGTGCCCGACTCGCACGAGCCCCAGCTGCTGCTCACGGAGTGCCCGGGGTTGTCGACGACGATGCGGTTGTACATGACCTGGAAGTCGGTGAGGAGCGTCGAGGCGGCCATGTAGTTCTTGACGACGGCGGCGGGCGCGGTGCCGTGCGAGTATTGCACGTCGAGGCTCACCTCGATGGACTGGCCCGCGTTGAACGCGCAGCCCGAGTTGACGACGCCCGCGGCGCCCGTGCAGACCTGCGCGCTGCCGGCGGGGAGCGCCGGGAGGGAGAACTGCGTGTCGAACGTCGCGAGGTCCGTGTCCAGCCACGCGTAAGCGCCCGCCAGCACGATGGTCTGGCCAGAGCCGTCGTAGCCCGCCGTGTTCGCGTAGAGCGTCTTGAGGTCGTTGGGGCTGAAGCTGCAGCAGCCGCCCACGCTGGCGCGGGGCTGCATGCGCGTGAGATCGTCGAGGCCCGTGACGCCCGTGGTGAACGACGCGACGTCGGCGGGGAAGCGCGGCTCCTCAAGGACCGCGTAGCGGCTGGCGCCGCCCAGCGTCACGAGGTGGATGGGCACCTGGAAGGCGCGCTGCGCGGCGGCGTGGTCGCCCCGCGCGATCACCAGCAGGTGGTCGGCCGTCGTCTGCACGTCGGAGAAGCCGCTCGCGCGCAGCCAGCCCGCGACGCGCGACTCCTGGTCCTGCGTGGGCGCGTACTGCGCGTTGAACGCGTCGAGGGTCAGCCACTTCTGGAAGAGGGGCGAGGCGGGGTCGGAGGCCTGCTGGAGGTACGCGTCGAGGCCCGCCTTGTCGCGAAGCTGGAGGCCGACGACGACCTGCACCGGGAAGGCGTCGGGCGCGACGCCCAGGTCCACGGCCTGCGCGGCGAGGGGCGAGAGCGAGCGCACGGGCGCCTCCACGGAGGAGAGCGACTGCGCGGCGGGCGCCGCGAAGGGGAGCACGAGCAGGACGAGGACGGCGAGGACGGAGCGGCGCAAGCGTGGGCCTCCGGCCTCGGAAGACGGGCGCGCCTGCATAGCTCCGCCGGAGGAGAGTTGTGAATCTCTGGGCGCAACCGGGCGGCTGCGGGCCTATCCCAGCGCCTTCCAGGCGCGCGTCACCCAGCGCGGCGCCCACCAGTTCCAGCGCCCCATGAGGCGCATGGTGGCGGGGACGATGAGCATGCGGACCACGGTCGCGTCCACCGCGACGGCGATGGCGAGGCCCAGGCCGATGGCCTTGATGAGCGTCACGCGCGCGAGGGCGAAGGCGGCGAAGACGAGCACCATGATGAGCGCGGCGCTGGTGATGAGCCGGCCCGTCTTGGCGAGCCCCTGCGCCACGGCCTCGGTGTTGGAGCCCGTGCGCTCGTGCTCCTCGTGCATGCGCGAGAGGAGCAGCACCTCGTAGTCCATGCTGAGGCCGAAGACGATGCAGAACATCAGCACGGGCAGCGCGGGGTCGATGGGCGCGGGCGTGAAGTCCAGCGGCAGGCTGAGGTTGCCCATCTGGAAGATCCACACCAGCGCGCCGAAGGAGGCCGCGATGGAGAGGAGGTTCATCACGAGGGCCTTCAGCGGCAGGAGGACGCTGCCCGTCTGGAGGAGGAGCAGGGCGTAGGTGGTGACGACGATGAACGCCACCGCCGCGGGCGCCTCCTGGAGGATGAGGCCGATGGTGTCGACGTCCTGCGCCGTGGCGCCGGTGACCAGCGCGCGCCCTCCCGCGGGCGGAGGCAGCGCGCGGATTGCGCGCACGAGGTCGCGCGCCGCGTCGCTGGTGGCGGCCGCGTTGGAGCGCGCCTGGAGGACGACGACGTCGCCGCCCAGGCCCGAGGGCGCGACGCTGACCACTCGCGGGAGCTTCGCGATGGACTGGCCGAACGCGGCGACGGCGGCCTGCACGTCGGCGGCGCGCGCGTCGTGGCCGGGGAACTGCATGACAATGGTGATGCTGTTCGTCCCCTGGCCGGGGAACTGCTGGCGCAGGAGGTCGGCGCCCAGGCGTGACTCGGCGTTCTCGGGGAGCGCGGTCACGCCGCCGCCCGCGAGGTGGATCTGGAGGAAGGGCGCGCCCGCCGCGAGGACGAGGAGGAGCGTGGGCAGGAGGACCAGCACGGGCCGGCGCATGACGCCGCGGGCGAGGCGCTCCCAGAAGCCCACCGAGGAGCGCCGGCGCCACGGGAGCCGCACGGGGAGGCGGTTCACGCGCGGGCCCAGGAGCGAGAGCAGCGCGGGGAGGAACGTGAGCGCGAAGAGGACCGCCAGCGCGACGACCAGAGCGCCCGCGACGCCCATGGTCTGGAAGTAGAGGCCGCGGAAGAACGTCAGGCCCAGGAGGCCGATGGCCACCGTGAGGCCCGAGAAGGTCGTCGCGCGCCCCGCGGTCGCGACCGTGACGGCCAGCGCGTCCTCCGCGCTCCTGCCGTGGGCCAGCTCCTCGCGGAAGCGGCTCACCATGAACAGGGAGTAGTCGATGGCGACGCCCAGGCCGATGAGGGAGACGATATTGATAGCGTAGACCGAGACGTCGATGACGTGCGCGAGCAGGTCCACCAGCGCCATGCCGCCCAGGACCGCCAGGAGGCCCACGCCCACGGGGAGGAGCGCGGCGACCGCCGTGCCGAAGACGAGGAGCAGGAGCAGCAGCGAGAAGGGGAGCGAGACGCCCTCGGCGGTCTTGAGGTCGTCGTTGAGGATGCGGTTGATGTCGGCGTAGATCGCCACGCGATCGGTGGCCTTGACGTCAAGCGTGGAGGAGGAGAGCTTCGCGCGCAGCGAGGGGTAGAAATCGCGCGCGGTGGTGAGGTCGGCCTTGAGCGTCGCGACGGCGAGCACGCGGTGGCCGTCGCGGGAGACCAGGGAGGGCGCGACGGTGGCGGGCGCATCGTAGGGCGTGACGATGCCGGCCACGCGCGCGTCGGCGCGCCACGGGGCGAGGCTCGCGTTCACCGCGGCCTGGAACGCGGGGTCGTCCCAGCGCAGCTTGGCGCTGGAGAGGATGACGGCGACGGTGGCGTCCGCGGCGCCGGGGACCTGGCGCTCCAGGAGGCGGTCCGCCTGGCCCGACTCGGTGTTGGCCGGCGTCTGGTACGCGACGAGCTGCGCGCCCTGCGAGACGACCAGGAGGGCCAGGACGAGGAAGACGCCGGAGGCCGCGAGCACGGGGACGCGGTGGCGGTGCACGAAGCGGCCCCAGCCGGCGAACATCAGCGGGGAGCCGGGCCTCCAGCATAAGGAGGCTTGCTCTTTGTCTTCGGACTCGTGCGGACTCAGCGCCGGCGCGCGCCCGTGACCAGGGGCCACAGGTCGCCGCGGAAGGCGAAGCCCGCGGGCAGGCCGTCGCGGTCCTCCACGAGCACGAGGGGGTTCGCGCCCAGCTTCGCGGCGATGGCGGAGAGGTCGTCCCCGGGCCGCACGCGCACCAGGGGGTCCAGCGCCAGCGTGCCCACGGGGGCCAGGAGCGCGTTCTCCACCTCGCCCACCGCCAGCGCGTGCGCGACCATGCTGTCCGTGACGACGCCCTCGTAGTCGTCGCCGCGGGCGTTGAGCACGGGGAGCGCGACGTGCTGGTGCGTGGCCATGATCTCGATGGCGCGCTCCAGCGGGTCCATGGGGCGAAGCTCCCGCAGCGCGACGCGGCCCGCGATGCGCTGGACGAGGAACCCGATGGGGTCCGCCGCCGTCGCGCGCAGGTTGAGGACGTGGACGTAGCGGCGGATCTTGGCGTAGGCCATCTCGCCTTTCCCCGACTCGAAGCGGGAGAGCTGCCCGGCGTCCACGCCCACCGCCCGGGCCATCTCCTTCTGGCTCATGACGGCCTGGCGCTGCCGGGCCAGCTCCTCCGGGCTGGGCAGGTCGGCGAGGGAGGTTTCCTTCCGAGGCACAATTGACTCATGGTCAATCTTGTTGAAGAAATTGTTGATGCCTGGGAGGGCGTTCGATCCCCCATGACGCTCCCCCCGTCTGCCCTGAGGGTCCTGGAAGTCCTGGAGACCCGCGGCCCCCTCACGCACAAGCAGCTCGTCGCCGCCACCCCCATCCCCGCGCGCACCGTCCGGTTCGCGCTCACCCGCCTCAAGGAGGCCGGCAAGGTGGAGGAGCGCCCCAGCTTCCGCGACTCCCGCCAATCGTACTACCGCGTGCCGGCCGCCGCCCCGGCCGCGCCCACCCTCGCGGCAGGAGGCGCCATCGCGGCCTGATCCGTCTTCGTCTCAAGCCTCTTTTCGCCGACGCGGAGCCTTGTGACCTCCCCGCGCCGGCTTTTGCGCACCCTTCTGCCCCCAGCGAGCGCGCTGGCGCTTGCCGCCTCCCGTTGCCACGGCCAACGGTGATATCTTCCTCGCGGGCCTCACGGGGTCGACGACCATGACGACCCGCACCCCCCTCGTGGACCTGGCCTGGCTGAAGGAGCACGCGAGCGACCCCGACGTCCGCCTCGTGGAGGTGGACGTGGACAACGCGCTCTACGAGAAGGGGCACCTTCCTGGCGCCATCCCGTGGAACTGGACCACCGACCTCAACGACCCCGTGCGGCGCGACGTGGCCAGCAAGGCGCAGTTCGAGTCCCTCCTCTCCCGCAGCGGCATCGAGCCCACGACCACCGTCGTCCTCTACGGCGACAACAACAACTGGTTCGCCGCGTTCGGCCACTGGCTGCTGAAGTACTACGGCCACGAGGACGCGCGCCTCCTCGACGGCGGCCGGCGCAAGGCGGAATTGGAGCGCGTGCCCTTCGTGGCCGAGCGGCCCGCGGTGAAGCCCACGCAATATCGCATCGCGCGCGTGCGCGAGGAGCTTCGCGCCACGCGCGACCAGGTGCTCGACGCCGCGCGCCGCGGCACGCACGGCCTGGTGGACGTCCGCTCGCCCGACGAGTACACGGGGAAGATCCTCGCGCCGCCTGGTCTCAGCGAGACCGCGCTGCGCGGCGGCCACGTCCCCGGCGCCGTGAACGTCCCGTGGGCCAAGGCCGTGAACGAGGACGGCACGTTCCGCAGGCCCGAGGAGCTTCGCGCGCTCTACGGCGCGCTGCCCGCCGGCAAGGACGTCATCACCTACTGCCGCATCGGCGAGCGCAGCAGCCACACCTGGTTCGCGCTCCACGAGGTGCTCGGCCAGCCCAACGTCCGCAACTACGACGGCTCGTGGACCGAGTACGGCAACCTCATCGGGGCGCCCATCGCCACGGGCCCCGCGCCGTAGACGGGCGGGAAGGGCGCTTTCCGGAAAAGCCGCGCCGTCTTGCGAGCGGGCGCCCTTCTCGCCGAGCATGGCCCAGGCCACATCCCCCAAGCATGCGAGCAACACCCACGAGCACCGCACGGCCAAGATCATCGAGCTGGTCGGAAGCTCGCGGATCGGCTTCGAGGACGCCATCCGGAACGCCCTGGAGGACGCCCGCGAGAGCGTCCACGGCATCGGCGGCGCGCACGTGACCAACTACAGCGTCAAGTGCGAGGACGGGCACGTCATCGAGTGGAAGGTCGACCTCAAGATCGCCTTCGGGATCGACCGGACGAGCCCGCCGTGAACAAGGGAGCGTCGTGGGGTTTCCTCATCGTCATCGTCCGGCGGCGCCGCTACCCGCGGGGGGTTCGGGGGGCGCAGCCCCCTGACGTTTCGATCGTCTGCTGGAACGGTTCCTTCACGTCAGGGGGGCGAGCCCCCCTGAAACCCCCCATTTTGGCCGCGCTGCGGCGCGGCCGGACAACGACCCCCGCTTTGGGCCGCAGCCCTTTTGCCGCCCCGCCCGGATGGCCCGCCCCGATGAACGTGGAGGACCGCCTGGCCCTCGTCCGCGAGGTGGGCGAGGAGATCGTCACCGAGGACGAGCTTCGCGCCCTGCTGGAGGCGAAGCCGCACCCCGTGGCCTACGACGGCTTCGAGCCCAGCGGCACGATCCACGTCGCGCAGGGCATCCTGCGGGCCATCAACGTCAACAAGATGACGCTGGCCGGCGTCCGGTTCAAGATGTTCGTCGCGGACTGGCACGCGTGGGCCAACAACAAGATGGGCGGCGACCTGGAGAAGATCCAGGCCACGGGCCGCTACATCGTGGAGATCTGGAAGGCCACCGGCATGGACCTGGACCACGTCCAGTTCGTGTGGGCCAGCGAGTTCGTGACCGACGAGGCGTACTGGAAGAAGGTCATGAACATCGCGCGGGACTCGTCGCTGGACCGCATCCTGCGCACGACGCAGATCATGGGCCGCAGCGACAAGGACAAGCTCAGCGCCGCGCAGATCCTGTACCCGTGCATGCAGGCCGCGGACATCTTCCACCTGGGCGCTGACATCACCCAGCTTGGCATGGACCAGAGGAAGGTCAACATGCTGGCGCGCGAGGTGGGGCCCAAGCTCGGCTACTACAAGCCCATCGTCGTGAGCCACCACATGATGATGGGGCTCCAGGCGCCCCCCTCGGCCGAGATGGACCCCGTGGAGCGCGCCACCGCGATGAAGATGAGCAAGTCCAACCCCGACAGCGCCATCTTCATGTCCGACTCCGCGGAGCAGGTCACGAAGAAGCTCAACAAGGCCTTCTGCCCCGAGAAGGTCGTCGAGGAGAACCCCGTCCTCGAATACTTCCGCTATCTCATCTTCCAGCGCCACTGGGCGAACCACCGCACTGGGCGCCCCGGCGAGAGCCCCGTCACCATCGAGCGCCCCGAGAAGTTCGGCGGCAACGTCACCTACGAGACGTATGCGGCGCTCGCGGCGGACTACGCCGAGGGCAAGGTCCACCCGGCGGACCTCAAGAAGACCGCCGCGCGCTACCTCAACGAGATCCTCCAGCCCGTCAGGGACCACTTCGAGAAGGACGAGAAGGCCAAGGCCCTGAAGGCGCAGGTCGAGTCGTTCAAGGTGACGCGATAGCTTCGCGTGCGGAGCGCGAGGGGCGCATTGCGCCGCGGGCAGAACGGTTCCGTGCGAAAGCTCGGTTCTGAGGCCAAGGATTTGCAGCTGCGCGCGAGGGGACTACGGGGTCGCCGATGCCGGTCGCCATTCGACAGGGCGCGACACCGTCCAAGTCAATTCCGCTGAAGGGGTGGAATCCTCGAATCGTGCCGAAACGACATACACGCCCGGCGGGATCGTGCGGCTCACCGGGACGCAGGTTGAGCCGGTCGCCGTCGCGTTCGGCGGCGTCGAGGTGCACGCGTAATCCTGGACTGTGCCGTTCCACGTGATGTTGAACGTGCGCAGTTCCCCCGGAGGAAGCTGGTCGGCGTCGAACGTGGGACATCCTCCGTGCATGATCGACCAGGCTGAGCTGTTCTCGAAAGCCGCGTCTGGACTGCGTTCGGAGACGTACTCGAATCCGCCCAGGCCAACGCGAAGGTCTGGCCCGCCTCCGCATCGCCCACCCGGCGTCAGGTTGAGGGGCTGGCTGCCACAGTTGAGCAGAGAGATGGAGAAGAGGACCCTGGCGCCGATCTGCCCTTGTGACGTCGATGGGGTGAGCCCAATTTGCGCGCACGACCCAGGAACGCGCGCCTGGCCCGCGGGATCTCCAGGCTGCGCGGATGGGGCCCGTCCAGTTCCGGAGCAGCCAGCGAGAATGGCTGCGACGATGACGACGATGACCACAAGAATGCGCATGTCTATCCTCGTGATGAGGTGGGGCCATTTTCCTCTTTCGGTGCGAGACGTGAGGCGGAACCGGGCAGCGGTCGCTCGGGTGGAGAATTATTTCGCGAAGCACCGCGTCGAAACGGTGCGCAAGCAAGATTGTTACTCGGTCACGAAGCGTTTATCCTCGCTCGGGCCAGTCGCTGCGCTTCGGATGAACGTCAAAATCGTGGTTCTCTGCGCCATAGCGCTCGCCGGGGCCCCTCTCTTCGCGCTCTCAGCGCCAGCCACAGCGTACCAACTTCCCGCCGTGAGCGATGGGCATACGCCCGTGCCCATGCCGGATGGATCGGGACGCTTCGTGGTCCCTCCCCCGGGAACTCCCTTGCCGCTCGTGATGGCGGAGATGGTCCCCGCCAAAACGCAGCCGCATGGCATGTACGTGCCCGGCTCGAAGCCGGTGGACGCCAACATCCACTTCGTCGATCCCGAATGGGTCACCAACCCACAGGGGAGCGGCGCGCTGACCTTGACGTGCCAGAGTTTCCACGCAGGCTGGGACCAGAACGGCGCGACCACCCAGCGCGGCACGAGCATCTTCATCAAGATCGCGGGCCTGCCCTTCACGTTCACCTCGGACAATTGCAGCGGTGGCGACGTCTCGGCTTGGGAGGGCACGCCCCTATCTTGCTCGGGGTCCTGCTCCGCCTACATCCAGGCGGGATGGGAAGTCGATCCCGGCACGAGCACGGTTGCCCACTTCATGTGCGAGTCCCGCGCCGGCGGCGGGATCGACCACAAGATCGACACCACCAATCACGCGAACAACGAGCGCGTGAACTTCTGGACCACCTACACGACGCCTTCCGGCAAGCCCACGGGGTGGTACGCCTTCGCGTCCAACGCTCTCCTGACCTGCTCGGGTCTTGGTGGGGTCACGAGCTCCTCGTATTCCGGGCTGTTCGAAACGGAGGAGAACTACGCGACCGCGTCCACCTCCACGGACGGGCCCTTCAACTACCAGAGCTTCACCTACGGTTGCGGCAGCCTCGACTGGTGCAGCGTCGCCCAGATCATTGCGAAGTATCAGCCGAGCCAAACCGAGGCGTGCGCAGGGAACACGAAGGCAGGGACGCCCACCAACACCGTCGGTGGAGACGTCACCATCGGCTCGGGCCAGACTTGCACGGTGGCGGGCACCACGTTCAACATTCCGTAGGGCCAGCGTCAGCCGCGCCTGGTCCTGCCTCCGCCCCCGGTTGCCGAAACGGTTAATCCCGGCTGCGCGAATCGTTCGACGTGCCCTCCTTCCTGCTGGTGGACGACAGCCCCACGGTCCTCCTGACGCTGCGGCACGCCATCGTCCAGGCGCGGGGCGACGTGCGCATCCACGAGGCGACGGACGCGAGCCGCGCGCTGAAGCTCTTCGACGACGCGCGGCCCGACGTCGTGATGATGGACATGGTCATGCCCGAGGACCAGGAGGAGCCCAAGGAGGAGGACGACGAGCCCGAGAGCGCGGGGCTCAAGCTCGTCCAGGAGATGCTGGCGCGCCGGCCCGGGACGACGATCCTCCTCGTGACGGGGCTTCCGCCCAGCCACCCCGACGTGACGGCGGCGGTGAGCCTGGGCGTCGCGGGCGTCATGCGCAAGCCGGTGCGGCCCGACGACGTGAAGGCGGCGCTGGCGTCGCTCTTCCCCGACGCGGACTCGCTCTCCTACTTCGGCTGATCGCGCAGCCAGGCGAGGCCGCTCTCGCGCTGCTTCTGCGCCCGCGCGAGCCGGTCGCGCCACGCGTCGGGCGGCGTCGCGTCGGGCATATGCTCCACCTCGCGCATGGTGGCGGAGAGGCCGGCGAGCCCGAAGAGGGCGGCGCTGGACTTCAGCGAGTGCGCGGCGCGGCGGGCCCGCTCCCACGAGCGCGTCTCGATGCCGAGGCGAAGCTCCTCCAGGTGCTTGCCCGACTCCGCCTCGAAGATCGCGCGGATCGGCTCGTAGTCCTCGCCCATCTGCTCGCGCAGCGTCGCCAGCACGGAGGGTTCCAGCTCGGGCTCCACGGCCGCCGGAGGCGGTAACGGGGTTTGGGCTTTTCCGAGGGAGGGGCGTTCCCTCCTTGTCGGATGAAGACGGAAATCAGGGCCATCGGCTTCCGCCGGCCTTCGGGCCGTCGGGCCGATGGTCCTGGGAGAGCGCATGAAAAGCGAGATCAGGACCATCGGCTTCGACGACGCCCCGTTCACGCGCCCCGACGGCCGCGTCCCCGTGGTGGGCGTCCACATGCGCGGCTCGACCCGCGTGGAGGGCATCCTGGCCACGGACGTGCTGCGCGACGGAGGCGACGCCACGGCCCGCGTCGCGCGCTGCGTCGCCGGGTCGGGCCTGCGCGGCACCAAGGCGATCCTCCTGGACGGGGCCTCCTTCGCGGGGTTCAACGTCGTGGACCTCGACGGGCTGGCGGAGGAGACGGGCGTCCCCTGCATCGCGTTCACCAAGGGCGTGCCGGACTACGCGGCCATCCGCGCCGCGCTGGCCAACGTGCCCGACCCCGAGGCCAAGTGGGCGCTCATCGAGCGGCGCCGCACCGCGACGCTCCCCACGGCGACCTCGCCCATCACCGTCTCGTGGGCAGGGGATGTGGACCAGGCGCGCGTTGCGGAGATCCTTGCTCTCACGACGGCCCACGGCCTCGTGCCCGAGCCGCTGCGCGTGGCGCACCTCGTGGCCAGCGTCATGCGCTAGCGGGCGCCAGGGTGAGCGTGCCCTGCACCTTGAAGTCCACGCTGGAGAAGACCAGCGCGCCGCTGGGCGTCGGCGTGATGGCCAGGCTCCCGACGCTCAACGCGATGGCGCCGTCGGCGGGCAGCGCCTTCAGGTCGACGTCCAGCGTCATGGGGCTGGGCGCCGACTTGTAATCATTGCACTGGAAGCTCGCGGCGTCCCCCTTCTTGCCGGTGCAGACCGAGGCGTAGAACGTCATGCCGGGCTGCTGCGCGCCGTACTCGATCTTCACGACGACGCGCCTGGGCACGCCCTTGGCGTCCACGACGTGGAAGCTCTCGGAGCCCGTCTGGGAGAACTGGCACTGGTCCGCGGGCGTGCCGTAGGAGCAGGCCCCCGTGGGCGACGTGCCGCTGTACGAGATGGGGACGGGCGGCGGAGCCACGGGCGCCGTCTCGTTGGGCGTCGCGTTCGCCAGGGGCGCCGCGGCGGGCGAGAGGGTGGCGGTCTCCTTCGTCGCGGGCGTGGGCGTGGAGCCCCCGAGGCAGCCGGCGCCAAGGGATGCGGAGAGAAGGATGAGCGCGAGCAGCCGGGCCTGGATCACGGGGTTCCCCGGCGGCGCGAGGCCAGGACGGGTCTTCACGTTTGTGGATGGGTCGTGCTCCGGCGATCGTCCGGCTGGGGGCGCCCGCCTGGCCGGATGAACAAAAGCCGAAAGTGATATCACGATGGGGCCCGATCAAAGGGTGGCCGGGTCCACCCCCCCATCCCGTTTTTCCCGGCCTTTTCATGCCGTTACTTGATGGACGCCGCGAAGCCCGTCTCGCCCACGCGGCGCTTCAGCTCCACGATGACGTCCACGGGGGTGGGGTCCACGCTGCGCAGCGCGGCGAGGTAGACCGAGACGGCGTCCCCCGCGAGGCTGCTGGTGAGGAGGCGCTCGGGGAGCGTCTCGCCGCGGCTGTCGATCTGCACGACGCGCCCCCCCTTCTCCTGGATGAGGCGGCCGGTGAACGCGAAGCGCGCCTTGGCCTGCTCGTGCTCGCCCGCGTGGCGCAGGAAGACGGCGGTGAAGCGGTCGAGGTCCACGTCGCCGTCCCAGCCCACGAGCTCGTTGTGGTTCATCTCCGGCATGACGCCCCACCACGAGAGGACCTTGCCGTTCTCGTTGAGCTGGTTCGCGAAGCGGCGCGCGGCGGGGGCCAGGACGCCCGACGCGTAGACGGCCGCGACGCTCTCCTGGAGCGCGAGGGCGATGCGCTTGGCCTCGTTCTTGGCCGCGGGCACGTCGGGCGCCACCTCGACGACGGACTCGCGCAGCGTGCGCACGGTCCTCTCCAGCGCGCGGCGCGTGGGCAGGACGCCCAGGTGGTCCAGGAGCGCGGCGCAGGTGCCGAAATTCGCGGGCAGCGCGGCGCGGGGCATCATCTTCGCGCCCGAGATGCGCGCGAAGGGCGCGCCGTAGGACTTGGCGAGCTGCTCCAGGCGCGCGCCGGTGCTCACCGCGGCGAGCATGGCGCCCTGCTTGCGCGCCTGCGCGAAGGCGGCCAGCGTCTCCTCGGTGTTGCCGCTGTAGGAGACGGCCAGCACGAGCGTGTCCTTGTCGACCCAGCGCGGAAGCTCGTAGGCCCGGGAGACGAGCACGGGCGCCTTGCCCTCCTCGTCGGCCCACGCCGCGAGGTAGTCCCCGCTGATGGCGCTGCCGCCCATGCCCACGACGAGCACGCGCTGCGGCGCGCGGGGCAGGCTCCCCTCGAAGGTCTGCTGGAGCGCGGCGTCGAGCTGCTGGGGGTAGCTCAGCACGTGCCCCAGCATGTCCTCGCGGTCGGCCGCGCGCAGCGTCTCCTCGGGAATGTCCAGCATGTCGACCATCGGCCCCCACGCGGCGGCAAGGTCGTTAAGGTTTGGGGCTCGCGCCCCTTTCGGCGGGCCCTGCCGCGTCGCGCTATGCGCGCGCGGGCGCTGCGCAGCCCCGGCCCGCGGCGGGTCGGGAAGGCAGCACAGAGGCCCCGCCGCGGGCCGGCTCCAAAGGCTGATGCACGCCCAGTCCGTTGCGAGCGCGAGGCTGAACACTTGCGCGTCCTCTTTGCTGCCCTGCTCGTGCTCGCGATCGCGACCTTCCTCGTGCCCCCGACGGCGCAGGCCACCGAGACGGTGACCGTCTGCTCCGAGTTCGAGCCCAACGGAGGCTGCGGCCTGGAGTACCTCTGCGTCAGCGCGTCGGGCGACGTGAACCTGGGCCCCCGCTGCATCCGCGACCCCTGCACGAACCCCAACGTCTGCTGAGCAAGGCTCATGCCGGGGGGCCCGTCATGGGGCGGCGATGCCCGGCCGCCTGACCCTCGGGCTCTACAACTCCTACGACCCGAGGCGCTTCCTGGAGGCCCACCGCCGCGCGCTGGTCCGCGCCGCGCCCCTGGCGCTGGCGTTCGACGCCAGCGTGGCGGCCTTCGGGTTCCCCTTCGCGGACCTCGCCGCGCACGGTGGGCGCACCTCGGAGAACCGCAGCCGCGGCTCCGAGGACAAGCGCGGCCAGGGGGAGCCCGTGGAGCTTCGCACGCCCGTGGAGATCGCCGAGTACGTCGCCGCGACGACCAGCGTGGCCGGCGCCAAGGGCGCGGAGGAGGGCGCCGAGCCCTTCGTCGCGCTGGCCCGCGCGGGGCGCTTCCACGTCTTCGACTTCCCCAAGAAGGGCTTCCCGCCGCAGCTTGGCGCGCTGGTCCTGGCCACCGAGCACGCGCAATGCCCCAAGGACACCAGCGCGCGGGCCATCGCGAGGGAGCTCGTGGACGGCCGCAGCCAGCTGGTCCTCTTCGGGCTCGGGCCCCACGGCACGCCTCCCGAGGTGCGCGAGGTCGCGCAGTGGGAGTTCGACGTGACCGGCGGCAACGTGGGGCTGGAGACCGCGACGGCCATGGGCGCCGTGGCCGCCGCCATCGCCGCGCACCGCGAGATGCTCCAACCCCGCTAGAAGAGGGCCTGCGTAGGCGCGTGGCTTATCTACCCCCGAGAGGCGTTGGGCGCCGGGAGACCTTGGCTGCCCCCTCGTACACGGAGGCGCTCGCCCGCGGGTCCACGGAGGCCCTCCTGAGCGTCACGCCCAGCGGCCGGGTCCTGACGTGGAGCCACGGCGCCGAGATGGCCTTCGGCTACCATCGCGACGAGGCCATCGGCCGGCTCCTCGTGGTCCTCGTGGCCTCCGCGGAGGACGTCGAGCGCGTGCAGGCGGCGCTGCGCCAGGCCGCGACGGAGGGCTCCGCGACCTGCGACGGGCTGCGCCGCCGCAAGGACGGCTCGCGCTTCGCGTCGCCCATGCCGGTGCGCATCGTCCGCGAGGGCGACGGGCCGGGCCTCCAGCTCACCGTCTACGTGGGCCGCGAGGCCTCGGGCGACCTTCTCTCGGACCCCGAGCCGGGCGCCGCCGAGGCGCCCCTGGCGCCGCTGGAGGACCCGCTGCGCGAGCCCCTGGAGCGCGTCCGGGCCGAGCTGCGCGCCGACGCCGCCGCGGTCTACGTCTTCGCGCCCACCGGAGGGCTCGCCGTGCGCGCCACCGTGCGCGGCCCCGGCGCGCCAGCACCCCCCCTTCCCCGGCTCGAAGGCGAGGCGACCGCGCCCAGCCCCGCCGAGGCCTACCGCTCGCAGATCGCCGTCACCGTCCGCGTGGGCGGCGCGCCCGCGGGCGTGCTCCAGGTCGCCTCGCGCGAGGCCCGCGTCTTCACGCCCGACGACGCCCGCGTCCTGGGCCTGGGCGCCGACCTCATCGGCTGGGCGCTGGAGCCGGGCCGCGGCCCCCTGGCCGGCATGGACCCCGCGATGGAGGCCGACCTTGCCGCGCTGCGAAGCGCGTGCGAGCGGGCGATGGAAGGCTCCCACGACCCCGGCGTCATGCTGGCCGCCATGGCGCGGGCTCTCGTGCCCCGCTTCGCGGACTGGTGCGCGGCCGACCTCGTGGAGCCCGCGGGCGGGCTGCGCCGCGTCGCGTTCGTCCACCGCGAGCCCTCCCGCGAGGCGACGGGCTACGAGGCCGCCTCGATCCCCGGCGCCAGCGCGCCGCTGGCCCCGCGGGACGCGGTGCGCGCGGCGCGCACCTTCGCGCGCCTCGCAGGCGAGGCCGAGCCCGAGCGCCGCCCCGAGGAGCGCCGCGCCCTGGCCGCGCTGGGCGACGCGTCGTGGATCGTCGTCCCCATCGCGGGGCGCGTGCGCGTCCTGGGCGCCCTGACCCTCGGGCAGGCCACCCCGGAGCGCGCCTTCGTGGACCGCGACGTGGCGTGGGTGCGCGACCTCGCGCGCCGCGCCGCGCTGGAGGTGGAGAACGCGCGCCTGCACGACATGGTGCAGCGCTCCCGCGAGCAGGCGGGGCGCGCCACCGTGCGCGGCAAGCTCCTCCAGGAGGTCGCGGCCTCGCTCTCCGAGGCGCTCACCCCCACCGAGGTCATCGAGACGGTGGTCGCGCGGGCGCGGGAGGGCCTGCGCGCCACGGGCGGCGCCCTCGCGGTGCTCACCGACGACCGCGCGGCCTTCGAGATCGCGGGCACGGTGGGCGCCGCCGACGCGCTGCACAACGCGTGGCGCCGCTTCCCCGTCCACACGCGCGTCCCGCTGGCGGACGCGGGCCGCTCCCGCGAGGTGGTGACCGTGGAGTCGGTCCCCGCCGGCATCGCGCGCTACCCCCACCTCGCGGGCGCCCACGAGAAGCTGGGCTCCCTCGTGGCCGTGCCCCTCGTCGTGGACGGCCGCACCGTGGGCGCCCTGGGCCTCGTCTTCGAGGAGAAGCGCGCCTTCGACGCGGACGACCTCTCCTTCCTGCGCACGCTGGCGCGCCAGTGCGGCGACGCCGTCGAGCGCACGCGCCTGCTCAACGCGGAGCGCAGCGCCCGCGCCGCGGCCGACAGCGAGGCGCGCCGCGCGGCGTTCCTCGCGGACGCCAGCCGCATCCTCTCCGCCTCCTTCGACTTCGAGAGCACGCTGGGCCAGACGGGCCGCATGCTCGTGCCGGTCTACGCGGACTGGTGCCTCATCCACCTGGCGGAGCCCGACGGCTCGCTGCGCGCCCTCGTCTCGGTCCACGGCGAGGGCGCGAAGCTCGCGGCCGTGGAGGAGCTTCGCTGGCTGCATCGCCTCGACCCCAACGGCGAGGCCGGCATCCCGCGCGTCGTGCGCACGGGGCGCCCCGAGATCCACTTCGAGGTGCCCGACTCGCTGGTGGAGCGCATGTGCGCGAGCCCCGAGGAGGCCGCGCTCATGCGCAAGGTGGGCGTCCGCTCGCAGATGATCGTGCCCATGGTCGCGCGCGGCCGCGTGCTGGGCGCCATCACGTTCCGCCAGTCGGGCATCCGCCGCTTCGGCATCAACGACGTGCCCCTCGCGGAGGAGCTGGCCATCCGCGCCGCCATCGCGGTGGACAACGCGCGCCTCTTCCGCGAGTCGCAGGAGGCGTTCCTGCGCCGCGAGGAGAGCCTGGCGCTCCTGGCGACGCTCCTCTCCAGCGCGCCCATCGGCATCGCGTTCTTCGACCGCGAGATGCGCGTCGCGCGCGTGAACGACGCGCTGAGGGCCGCCGGCGCGCCCGCCGACGCCGTGGGCCTCACGCTCGCCGAGGCGCTCCCCTTCCTCTCCGAGGAGACGCGGGAGCGCTTCCGCCAGGTCCTCGTCACGGGCGAGCCCGTCGTGGACCTGGAGGTGGCGGAGGCCTCCGACGGCCTCTTCCCGCGCCACTGGCTCGCGTCGTGCTATCCCGTGACGGCGCGCCCCGGCGACACGCTGGGCGTCGGCCTGCTCCTGGCGGACATCACCGCGCGCAAGCGGGCCGAGGAGGCCCTGCGGGAGAGCGAAGAACGATATCGCCTCCTCGTCGAGGGCGTCAAGGACCACGCCATCCTCAGCCTCGACCCCGAGGGGCGCATCATGAGCTGGAACGCGGCCGCGGAGAGGCTCCACGGCTACAAGGCGGAGGAGGTCGTGGGCAAGCCCTTCAGCGTCTTCCACCCCCCCGAGCTGGAGGGCGCCGCGGCCGTGGAGGAGCTTGCGACCGCGCTGAAGGACGGACGCTGCGAGATCGAGGGGTGGCGCGTGCGCAAGGACGGCTCGCGCTTCTACGCCAACGTGCTCCTGGCCCCGCTGCGCGACGCGGAGGGGCGCCTCGTGGGCTTCTCCAAGCTCACGCGCGACCTCACCGAGGCGCGCCGGGCGCGCGAGGACCTGGAATTGGCCCGCCAGCAGGTGGCGCGCACGGAGAAGCTCTCCACCATGGGCACCCTCGTCTCGGGCGTCGCGCACGAGATCCGCACGCCGCTCACCGCCATCGCGAACAGCCTCTTCATGATGAAGATGCGGCTCGACCGCGGGCCCACCGCGGAGGAGCTTCGCTCGTCCACGTTCCGCCAGCACATGGACCTCGCGCTGGAAGGCATCGACCGCATCAACCGCCTGGTGCAGGACCTCCGGCGCTTCACCAAGGTCCCCGTGGGCCAGGGGCGCGTCCGCGCAGGGCTCGACGACGTGGCCGGCGAGGCGCTGAGCCTCTTCCGCGCCGCGTACCGCGGGCGCATCGAGGTCGCCAGCGAGCTTCGGCCCACGCCCCCCTGCGAGGTGGACCGCGCGCAGATCCAGCAGCTCGTCCTCAACCTCCTCCAGAACGCCTCCGAGGCCATGCCCCACGGCGGCACGGTGCGGCTCCTCACGGGGGCCAGCGGCACGCACGCGTTCATCCGCGTCGTGGACACGGGCGTGGGCATGCCCCCCGAGGTCACGAAGCGCATGTTCGAGGAGTTCTTCACGACGAAGCCCGAGGGCACGGGGCTGGGCCTCTCCATCGTGAGGCGCATCGTGGAGGCCCACGGCGGCCGCATCGAGCACCACACGGAGGAGGGGAAGGGCACCACCTTCACCATCCACGTCCCGCTGGCCTCCGCGCCCCCTCCGTGAGGCGAGGGCCAGCAGGCTCCCGGGTTCGTAGCAGGAATCCTTTAGTCCCTCTCGGCCCTCGTCGAAGCGACTTCCCACCCGGGCAGCGGTGGGCGACTGGAGAGGCAGAACCATGCAGAAGACCATCATCCCCCAGACGACGAGCACGGTCTACGACATCGGGGTCCGCGAGCTCCACCGCATCTCCCAGGACGAGGCCGCGCGCCGCGAGATCGACCACAACCTCAACGAGTCGCGCGGCCGGGAGGCGGCCCGCCTCCACGTCACGCTGACGGCGCTCTCGGCCATGGACCGGAAGAACATGGAGGCGCTGGAGGCCATGGCCACGGAGCTCCAGGCGCGCGTCGCGGAGCTTGCCGCCTCGGTCTCCGGCACCGAGGGCGTCGCCGAGAAGCGCTCGCAGGAGATCGTGGCGTTGACCACGCAGCTCACCTCCGCCATGAAGGACAACTTCGAGGCGACGCGCAGCCATCTCGTCAACCTCCAGAACGCCCTCTCCACGCAGGTCCACGAGGCGCGCCTCGCCCTGGCCAACCAGGCGGACGGCTCGCTCCAGAGCATCTCCTCGCAGCAGCGCGAGAACACCGAGCGCCTCGCCGTGGACGTGCGCAAGCTGCGCGACGAGGTCGTCTCCCTCGTGGACAGCCGCATGAACCAGGCCGACGCCAGCTTCGCCGCCCTGCGCGGCGACGTCGAGGTCGTGAAGTACCTCGTCATGGACCTCATCAAGGACCGCATCGGCCGCGCCGACCCCAAGTCCAAGACCTACTGAGGTGCCCGCCCCATGCGGGCCCTCCTGTGCGCGCTCGTCCTCTCGGCCCTCCTGGCGCCCTCCTCCGCGCTGGCCCAGGTGCCCGCCGCCCAGCCGCAGGTGGGGCTCTCCCTGTCGGCGGCCGCCCTGCGCGTGGACGCGGGAAACGAGAGCGTCGTCCTCGCCAACGTCACCAACCAGGGCAGCCTCCCGGCCACCGTCACGCTCTCCTTCGCTCCGCTGGCAGGGTGGACCGTCACGCCCGACGTGGCGAGCCCCTTCGCCCTGGCCGCCAACGGCGCGCAGACGGTGCGCCTCACGGTGCGCGCTCCAGCCGCCGGCGCGGGCGCCGCGGAGGGCCCCCTGGGCGTCACGGCCACCCTCACCGAATCCACCACCGGGCGCCAGGCTCCTCCGGCCAAGGCGACGCTGGCCCTCTCCCGCGTCGACCCCGCCGCCGCGGCCCCGCCCTCCTTGTGGCCCCCGGAGCGCGTCGCCGCCGCGGCGCTGGGCTCCGTCGCGGTGGTCGCGGGCGTCGTCGCGCTGGAGCGGAGGCGCCGCGTCCGCGCCGAGGCCCTCTGGCGCGAGCGCGAGACGGGCCTCGCCCTGGAGCCGGACGGGCCCACGATGCCCTGGGGCGCGCGCCGCGAGATGCTCCAGCGCGTCGCGGTGCGCAACGTGGGCTCGCGCCCCCTGGTCGCCCTCGTGGGCGTGCGCGCGGCGAGCCCCGGCTGGACGGCCGCCCTCTCGCTGCCGCGCCTGCCCCTGGCCCCCGGCGAGCGCGCGGTGGTCACGCTCTACCTCAACCCCGCGCCCGACGTGCCCGGCGGCGCGCCCGGCGAGGTGACGCTCTACGCCCGCACGGCCGAGGCGCAGGAGCACGAGGAGGTGGCGCGCGTGGCCCTGGAGGCGCCCCCGGTGCGCGTCCCTGCGGCAGCGGGCGGGCGCTAGCCTCAAGGCTCGCAGCCCGGATCGCCCCCCGATGCCCGAGGTCCGCAACGTGAACGGCTACGTCGCGCCGGCGCTCACCGCGGACGCCGTCCTCCTCAAGGGCCGCGAGGCGCTCCTCATCCGCCGCGGCCGCGACCCGTTCAAGGGCTCGTGGGCCCTGCCTGGAGGCTTCGTCGAGCCGGGCGAGCGCGTCGAGGACGCCTGCCGCCGCGAGCTCATGGAGGAGACGGGCCTCAAGGGCGACATCGTCGACCTCCTGGGCGTCTACAGCGATCCCGGCCGCGACCCGCGGGGGCCCACCGTCACCGTGGCCTACGTGCTGAAGGTCTCCGGCATCGTGCAGGTGGCTGCCGCGGACGACGCGGACGAGGCGCGCTGGTTCCCCCTCGACGCGTTGCCTCCGCTGGCGTTCGACCACGATCGCATCCTCTCCGACGCGGCGCGGTGGCTCGCGCAGCCGGGGTGCTTCGAGAAGCTGGCGGACACCGATTTTGGGAAGTGCGCCTGAGGCTTGCCTCCTGGTCCGGTGGTTCGTGGGTTCGGGTTGCATCGTGGAACAGCGAGCAGAGGGATTCATCCCCCGCTCGCGCGCTCGCCGAGGCGTGATCCCCGAGGGCCTCCGGGAGGGCATCCGCCGCTTCAACGCGCGCGAGTGGTTCGAGGCCCACGAGGCGTGGGAGGACCACTGGGGGTCGGGCGGAGCGGGCGAGCGCGAGGCCACGCTGGGGCTCATCAAGGCCGCCGTCGCGCTGCACCACCTCGCGGCCGGCAACGAGGCGGGCTTCCTCTGGCAGGCCAAGGAGGCGATCCCCAGGCTGCGCGCGCAGGCGGGGCTCTGGCCGGAGCTGGCGCTGGACGACCTCGCCGAGGCGCTGGACTCCCTGGCCGCGCAGGCGCGCTTCGCCGGGCGGCTGCCCACCGCCTGGGACGCGCCCCGCCTGCCGGAGCCGTGAACGTCCTCACAACAAGGGATAAATGGGCCGATTCGGTCCCCACGCCCGGGGCAGGCATGCGCGCGGACGTCCCCCTCGGAGCCCTTCTCCTCGTGGCCCTCCTCTCGGCGGGCTGCATCGGCACGTTCAACCACACGCTGGACGAGCACCCCGCGACCGTGGACGACGGCCACGGAGGCGGCCCCCTCCTCCCTCCGCCCCCCAAGCCCATGCTCAAGCCCACCGTGGCGCCCGTCGTCGCCCCCGCGCCGTGGGTCCTCAACGGCACGCAGGTGGAGATGCAGGCCGTCGCCCCCGCCGACGCCAAGGCGCCCCTCTCGTGGACGTGGGGCGTCGCCCCCCTCCTGGGCACGGCGCCCCTCGCGCAGAAGGCCACTGGCCTCGACACGGGCTCCAAGAAGCCCGACGACTACCTCTCCCCCGGCCAGAGCGCGTCGCTCACCTTCTCCCTCCCCGGCGTCTACCAGATGCACTGCCACCCGCACGCGAACTTCATGCGCGGCAACGTGACCGTCATCGACGGCCTGCCCGGCGCCAAGAATTTCGACGTCTACATCGAGGACGGCGCGACGTACAAGGACTTCCGCTTCGTCCCCGAGAACCTCACCGTCCCCGCGGGCTCCGTCGTCACCTACCACAACGTGGGCAGCCAGGCCCACAGCGCGACCCTCCTCTCCCAGGACCCTGGCCTCGTCCCGCAGCCCGTCACCGGCAGCAAGGGCACCGTCACCCTCACGGGCAACGGCTGGACGCGCGTCATCGCCATCCTCCACGACGCGGAAGGCCGCATCGGCCAGGCCGAGTGGCCCGTCTACGTCGCGCCCTACCCCGAGGACTACCAGAAGACGTTCTACCAGAACTTCAGCGCCGGAGCCCCCGCACAGCTGGACGCCGCGCCCGTCTCCGTCGCGCCGGGCGGCACGCTCTCGTTCAAGACGGACTACAACGGCACCGCGTTCGTGAACGTCACCTTCCTCGACCCGCCCTCCCAGCAGGCGCTCCCCGCCGCCGACCCCGCCAACGCCTGCGCGGGCGAGTTCCACCTCCGCGAACAGGGCTCCCAGACGGACCTGCTCACCGGCGCGCAAGGGCCCTCCCCCGCCGCCCACGGCCGCGTCCTCACCACGACGTACAACCTCGTCGTCGTGCCGCGCCAGGGCGCCAGCTGCGAGGCCATCGTGCAGCTCCACGTGCTCTACGACCACGAGCCGCCAGCCCCGCTGGCCTACGTGGACCCGGAGAGCGTTCCGCATCATCACTGATACGGCCCGCTCGCTTCGCTCGCGGACCGACTCGGCTGGGGGCCCTTCGGGCCCCCGGGGAGCGCCCCTTTTTTCGCAGAAATGCCCTTAGGGGCGCTCCGGCGCCGCCTTCGGCGGCGCCTGCGGCCCCTACAAGGCATCCGGCATTTCTGCGAAAAAACGGGCGCTCGGTGATGGCCCTCTGCGGGGGGCCGCGAGTGGTGGGCTCTTCGTCGCGCGCGCGGGCGCCGCGGCGGGGGCCCTCGCTTCGGGTCCGCAAGGGCTTTCAATGAAACGAGGGCTGCGGCCGATCATGTTCTGTCCCAACGACAAGGCGATGCTCAAGCCTGTGAACGGGGTGCTGACGTGCCCGAAATGCGGGTACACGAAGCAGGCCGTCGCGGGGCAGAACGTCGTGCGGAGCAAGGCCGTCGAGGACGTCCACAAGTCGGTCATGGACGACTCGGCGCAGAAGGTCAGCCTCCTGCCCACGACCAACGAGTACCAGTGCGAGAAGTGCGGCAACCACCTCGCGTACTACTACATGCGCCAGACGCGCAGCGCGGATGAGGCCACGACGCGCTTCCTGGAGTGCACCAAGTGTGGCCACAAGTGGAGGGAATACCGGTGAGCGAAGCGAACCGGTTTCCCTACACTGAAGCCGGACCGCAGTCCGGCTGGAAGTGGAGGGAATACCGATAGCGTCGCCCGAGCTTCGCCTCGCGGGGTCGGTGCTCCACCTTCCGGACACCGCGGGCGTCTTCGTGATCGCGTGCCGCTTCATGGGGACCACCGCGCATCCCTTGGGCGCCGTGCTCTACGTGGGGGTCGCGGAGGACATGCGGCGCCGCGTGCTCTCGCTCCTCTCCGGGGGCAAGTCGGGGCTCCACGCGCCGCTGCGCGAGCTGCACGAGGCCGGCGGCCAGGTGGACGTCCTCTACGTCGAGGTCAAGGGCGCGGGGAAGATGCCCGGGCTGGAGGCCGCCCTCGTGCAGGAGCACATGCACCGCTCCGGGACGAAGCCTGCGTGGAACCGCGGGCCCGCCCGCACGAAGCCCTCCCCCGAAGCCTTGGCGACGGCGGAGCACATCCTGGACGCGCTGCGCATCCTGCCGCGCTGATCAGCAGCCGCGCAGGCCCAGGTCGAGGCGCCACCCTCCGGCGTGCGGCGCGACGTCGCCCGCCATCGCCTCCACGCGCCGCGAGAAGCGCGGGCCCTCCACGACGAGCGTCGCCGCGGCCGCGCCGGGCGCCAGCAGGTCCACGCCCATGGCGCGGGCGTCCGCCAGCAGGGGCTCGTCCACGAAGCGGCCCAGCCACTCCGCGCTCAACGGGGGGCGGCACGCGCAGACGAACGCCCGCAGCCCGCCAAGCCCCGACGCGGGGCCCGGGCGCGCCGTCGCGGGCCCCTCCGCCAGGGGCAGGCGCAGCGCGGCGGCCTGCTCCTCCAGGAGAAAACGGGGCACGGGGCCGTCCTCCTCGGGGAGGGCCAGCGCAACGTCGGCGCCCCCGGCAAGCAGCCGGTCGAGGGCCGCCGCGGCCGGGATGCCGCCGTCCCACGCCAGCGCCACGCGCATGCCCCTCCCATGGCGCCCCGCCTCCGTGAATCCTCCAGTGGAAGCAGCGGTCGGCCCCGCCGCGCTGGGGCAGGAGTTTAAGTCGATGCGACCGATTGCCCAGGCATCCGGGGTCCTCTGATGCTCCACGCCCGCTGCAAGGCCGACGTTCTCAAGACGCTCATCGACGCCACGAGCACGCTGGTCGACGAGGTGAAGGTCCACGTCGCGGCCGAAGGGCTCTCGCTCAAGGCGGTCGACCCCGCGCACGTCGCCATGGTGGAGCTGACGCTCCGCGGCGCCGCGTTCCAGGAGTACAAGGCGGACGCCATGGAGATGGGCGTCGACCTGGAGAAGTTCAAGGAGGTCCTCAAGCTGGCCTCCGGCGACGACGAGGTGGAGATGGACTTCGACCCCGCGGGCCACCGCCTCGTCATGAAGATCGGCAACGTCACGCGCCGCATGTCGCTGGTCGACACCAGCGGCATGAACGACCCCAAGGTCCCCAAGCTCGACCTGCCCGTCCACGTCACCATCGCGCCGGGCGAGCTGGAGCGCGGCATCCGCGCCTCCGAGGCCATCGCCGACCACGTCGCGCTCATCGCCAACAAGGACACCTTCGAGCTTCTCGCCGAGGGCGACACGGACCAGGTCCACCTCAAGCTCGACAAGAGCATGCTCGCCGAGCTGAAGGCGAGCGAGAGCGCGAAGTCGCTCTTCTCCCTGGACTACTTCGCCAACATGGTGAAGGCCGCCAAGGGGTCCCCCGGCATCCACCTCAACCTCGGGAACGACTACCCGGTGAAGATCGAGTTCGACCTGGCGGGCGGGAACGGGCACGTGACCTACCTGCTCGCGCCGCGCATCGAGTCGTGAGCTTTTCTTCTTCTTTGCGTTTCTCTTGGGGGACTCCGTCCCCCAAACCCCCACAACACCCGAATCTCCGAATCAGCGCCGCGACAAACACTCGTGGGTGGTTTTCTCCTCGGTGATTCCGAGATTCGGGTCTCGCGGGGGTCTGGGGGCGGAGCCCCCAGGCGGATCCAGAGAGGACAACACCACGCCCACGTACACCGGCGGGATCGGCCTTTGTCGCACGTTCAAGCACGGCAGGCCGCTTGGCTGCCCGGGATTCGCATGGTCACCGCCTCTGCCACCTCCCGCGCGGCCTCCACCACCGGCATGGCCCGCTGGCCCGCGCACCGCATCGCGTCGGTCGCCGCCGCGCTTGTCATGGTCCTCATGTTCCCCCTCTTCACGGGGACGGAGTTCTTCGGCTTCGGCCCCGTGCCGTACTTCCTCGCCGCGTTCCTCGTCCTGGCCATCGCGCTCTGCTTCCCGTTGCGCGCGTGGATGCAGCGCACGGATCAGGTGCTCCTGGGGCTCCTGGGCCTCTTCTTCATGGGCGCCAACGCCTCGTTCGTCTTCCCTGAGCTGGCGCACCCCGAGCACTTCCCGGACTACGGCTTCTCCACGCTGGGCGTGGCCGCGGCCCTGGTGCTCGCGGCGGCCGCCGTCGCGGCGTTCATCCCCGCCTTGGGCCACCCGGCGCGCTGGGGAAGCTGGGGCGTCGCGGCGCTCCTCGTCCTCGCGGGCGTCTCCGTGGGCGCCACCGCCGCGATGTACGAGGAGCACGCCGTCCCCGCCGCGGGCGCCGGCAGCGTGCTGCTCACCCCCGACGTCACGCTGGAGGTCACGGCGCAGAACGCGCAGTTCTCCCCCGCCTCGCTGACCCTGCCCGCGGGCAAGATCGTGAAGATCCACGTCACCAACGCCGATTCGGGCACGCACAACTTCCGCGTGGATGCGCTGGGCCTCGCCAGCGACCTGCTCGCCGGCAAGACGACGGACCTCTGGATCAGGACAGACAAGACGGGCACGTATCAGTTCTACTGCTCCATCCACAGCACGCAGAACGCGGACGGCACGTGGACGGGCATGACGGGCACCCTCGTCGTGACGTGACCTGGGCGAGGGGTCCAAGCACTGGCAGCGCCGATCCTCGCCGATGGCCTCCGGCTTCGAGTCCGCGGTGCTGGGCTTCCTCCAGCACTACGGCTACGTGGCCCTCTTCGTGGTCCTCGCCCTGGAGACGGCGATGATCCTCCACTTCGTGCCGGGGGAGCTGATCGTCTCGGCGGCGACGGCCGCGCTGGCGCGCGATCCGCTCTCGCTGGCACTGGTCATCGCGGTGAGCACGGCGGGCGCCACCGCGGGCGCGTGGCTCCTCTTCTGGGCGACGCGCCGCGGCGGGCGCAAGCTCCTCGCGCGCCACGGCCGCTGGATCCACGCGACGCCCGAGCGCGTCGAGCGGCTGGAGCGCCTCTTCGCGAAGCCCGCGGGAGAGGTGCTCGTGTTCGTGGGCCGCCTGCTGCCCATCGCCCGCGCGGTCGTGAGCATCCCCGCGGGGCTCGCGAAGATGGACACGCGCAAGTTCCTCGTCTACAGCGCGGCGGGCAGCGCCATCATGAACGCGGCCATCGCGTACACGACCTACGCCGCGACGACGAACCCGCGCGTCGTCGCGTGGATCGACGCGCAGACGGCCCACTGGCCCCTCTGGCTCCTGGGCGCCCTCGCGGTGGTCGCCGTCTCGTGGTGGGCGTGGCGGCGGCGCCACCTTCCGCCCGAGCACGTCGTGGGCCCGGCGTGGCGGGCGACCGCCGCGGCGCTCGTGGCGCTGGGCGCGCTCATCCTCGTCGCCGGCGTCGTGGCGCCCGCGCTCACCTACGACGCGCTCACGCGCGTCGCGGACGACGCCAGCGCGGCCGCGCAGGCGCAGGGGGTGGCGCCCCTGGCGTTCATCGTCGCCTACGCGCTGGCCCTCGCGGGCCTGGGCCTGCTGGCGCTGGCGCTCACGGACTGGGTGAAGGAAGGGGTGGCCCGCGCGCGTGACATCATCACGCGGCGCGAGCCCAGGGCCTGATCAGGCGCTCGTGGGGACGTCCACGCTCACCGACACGTCGTAGACGCCCGGCTCGCGGTTGACGGCGTGCGCGAGGTCGCTCGTGCTGACTTGGAGCGCAAGCTGGTGGCCCGCGGGGAGCACGTAGTCGACGCCCACGAGGTCCACGTCCGCGACGCTCGCGCTGAAGGGCGAGACCGGCATGCGGAACGCCTGCGTCTGGCCGTCGAGCACCGTGCCGTCCGTCGCGTCCACGAGGCGGAAGAACAGGAACGCCTCGGTGCCGATGCCGGTCACGCTGAGGTGGACCTTGCCGATGCCGCTGACCTCGGTGGCGTTCCCGGACGTCGCGATGGGCACGAGCCCGCTGGCGACGCCCTGCGCGTCGGTGACCTGGGGGATGGCGCCGCTGACGCCGCCCGCGCCGATGCTGTACGAGCCGCCGCCCACGGGGGCCGGGACGGAGACAAGCTGGAGCGAGCCCGCGGCGTGGAGCCACGCCGCGTCGTGCGGGGGCCACGAGAGCGCGCCGTGCCACGCGCCGGTGTTGTCCTCCCACTGGACCGGGGGCCACAGGAGGCCCGAGGGCTCGCCCTTGAGCCAGAGGGAGAGCCACGCGACCGTGGCGTCGTCGACGCGGCTGCCGGGGCCCGCGTAGGGGCAGCCCGCGTGGCCGCCGCAGTAGAGCATCAGCTCCGCGGGCGTGCCGTGGGCGAGAAGGCCCTGCACGTTGGCCATCGCCTCGTTGGCGTTGAACAGCGTGTCGGGGAGGCCCTGCGTGAAGAGGGCGGGCGCGCGGATGTGGCTCATCCACGCGGCGGCGCTGCGCTCGCGCAGGCCTTCAGAGACGTCGGGGGTCAGGCCGTTGACGGCGTGGACCTCGGCGTACCAGAGGGGGAGGTTGATATCATATCCCTGGGCCTGGGGGCCCGTGGGGTTGCCGGGCTCCAGGCCGTAGGCCTCGCCGGTGGCGGCGCCGGAGCCGAAGAGCACCGCGATCCACGCCTCCTTGGGCACGCCGCCGGGGCCGAGGCTCTGGCGCAGGTCGTTCCAGGTGATGTCGGGCACGATGGCGTCGATGCGCGAATCGAACGCCGCGGTGAGGAGCTGGATGCCGCCCGCGTAGGAGCCGCCCGCCATGCCCACGAGGGGATCGCCGTCCCGCTGCGCGATGAGGGGGCTTGCCGCGAGCATGTCGACGAGCGCGCTGGCGTCGCGCACCTCGTAGGCGGGGCTGTCAAGCTCGATGAAGCCGCCCGACTGGCCGAAGCCGCGGGAGTCCCACGTCACGACCGCGAAGCCCGCGTCCAGCAGGCGCCCGACCATGCCGCCCGTGCCGGTCTGGCGCGAGCCGGCCCAGCCGTGGGTCATGAGCACCGCGGGGACCGGGTGGTCCGCGCTGGCGCCCGCGGGCAGGAAGAGCGTGTAGACGATGGGCGTGCCGTCGAAGGAGTTCAGGACGCCGGTGGTGACGCTGGCGTCGGCCTGCGCCGCCGGGGCGAGGGCGGGCGCCGCGAGGGCCGCGACGAGGGCGAGGGCCGTGAACGGGACGATTCGCATGGGAGCCTCCAGGCGGGCCACGCCGTGGGGGGGCCTTGAACCTTCTCCGTAGCGCCTTGTCGGGGGCTCAGCCGCCCCTCCTCTTGCGCTCCACGTTGTGGGCCGCCTCGCGGTGGGCGCGCCCGAAGGAGCGCTTCGCCTCCTCCCGGAGACGCCGGGCGAGCCCCTCGTCCCGCCGCGCCGCGGCCCGCAGCGCCTCGCGCCGCAGCTTGCGCCACGCCTCCAGCCGCGCGGGCTCCACGGCGCCGCGCACCGCGCAGCCAGGCTCTGTGCCGTGCGCGCAATCCCGGAAGCGGCACCCCGTGGCCAGGGCGTCGACCTCCTCGAACGCGTCTGCGAGGCCCTCCTCGCCGACGAGCCCCACCTCGCGCAGGCCCGGCGTGTCCAGGAGCGCGCCGCCTCCCGGAAGCGGCACCATCTCGCGCCAGGTCGTCGTGTGCCGCCCCTTGCGGTCGCCCTCCCGCACCTCGCCCGTCGCCAGGAGGTCCTCGCCCAGGAGCGCGTTGGCGAGGCTCGACTTCCCCGCGCCGGAGGGCCCCACCAGGGCAAGGGTCCTCGCCGGCCGCGCCAACGCGCGAAGCCCCTCCAGGCCGAGCCCCGCCCGCGCGCTGGTCACGAGCACGGGCGCGCCCAGGGGCTCCGCCTCGCGCCGCGCCGCCTCGGGGTCCGCGCAGGCGTCCGCCTTGGTGAGCGCGACGACGGGCTGCGCGCCGCCGCCGTGCGCGAGGGCGAGCACGCGCTCCAGCCGGCGCAGGTTCAGGGGCGCGTCCAGCGCGGCCACCGCCACGAGGGCGTCCACGTGGGCCGCGACCACCTGCTCCTCGCCTTCGGCGCCGGCCGCGCGCCGCGCGATCACGCCGCGGCGCGGCAGCAAGGCGTGGATCGCCCAGCCGCCCAGGCCGTCGGGCCTCCCCGCGACCCAGTCTCCGGTGACGGGCCGCTGGCCGCGCAGGCGCCCGGCGGCGCGCGCCTCGCGCTCGCCCTCCCGGGTCGCGACGCGCCAGCGCGTGCGCTCCTGCCTCGTCACGCGGGCGGGCTCCAGCGCGGGGTCGTCCAGGTCGTCAAGGTGCTTCTGGAGGCTGGCCTTCCAGCCGAGGGGTTCGAGGGACATGGTGGGGTCTCCGCTTCGGTCGACGCGAAAAAGCGGGCCCGTGGAGGCGCGTCCGCTGGGGCCACGAGGATGGGACCGGCCCGCGCCTGCGATTCACGCCGCGCGAAGGGCGGGGCCGGGGATGCGCGCCACGTCAAAGCCGGACATCAAGGACCACCACCTGTGGGGCTTCCCAGGCGATAGGCCTGGATGAGGGTTTCGAGTGGCCGATCCGCGCGCGGCTTCGCGGGAAAAGCCATGATCCCTTCGCTGGGTGCCGGCCCGTGCGAGCCCCCGTCCTGCTTCTTGTCGCCTGCCTCCTTCCTTTCACCCCGGTCCCCGGGGCCCGCGCTGACCCGACCCCCGGAAGCGACGCGGCCCACGCCATCGTGATCGGCCCTGGCGACACCACCGGCGTCCTGGCCGCGGACCAGCCTTCGATCTGGTACGCCGTGGACACGCCCGCCGGCGAGGGCGCGATGGGGAGCGTCGCCGCCACCGACGGCTCCAGCCCGTGCCTGCAGGTCCTGGGCGCCGGCGCCAACGACTTCGCGCAGGAGTGCGGGGCCCCCGTGGGCGCGGGCAACGGCGGACGCGTCTATTTCGTGGTGTTCACCTGGGGCGGCGCGTCCAGCTTCACCCTCACGGTCCGCCAAGGGCCGCTTCCGCTTTTCCAGGTGACGGGGTTTGACGTGGTCCCCACCGCGACCGGGCCCGTGCCCGACGCGCATCGGGAGGTGCGGCTCACGATCGAGAATCTCGGGGACGCAGACGGCGTCATGGCGGTCGAGGTCCGCGCGTGGGCGCACAGCCTCAACTTCCAGACCGGGACCGTGGTCGTCGATCGCGTTCCGGTCGCGGTGTCCGCCCACTCGGTCGTCCACGCCAGGTGGACGTGGGACGCCAGCCCCTACGTCGGGCGCGTGGACCTGAGCGAGGCCGCCCACGCCGACGTCGCGCAACGCGACCACGTCCAGGAAGAGCGAGCCGCCACCTCGGTCCTCCTCCCGGACGAGGGCCTCGGAGTCGAGCAGCCCCTCATCGTCAATCCCATGGGGGACGCGAGCGGGGGCTACGTCACCGTGAGCGGGACGGGCGATGCCCGCGGGGACAATTACGTCGTGAGCGGCACGGGAGACGCGACGGCGTGCCCTGGAGGCGGATCCTGGGGCTCGTGCTTCGCGGTGGGCGGCCACGACGCGTCGGCCTGCGAAGGGGGCGATCATTTCGAATCGGACTGCGAGGCGATCGCGCTGACGGGAGAGGCGCGCAGCTGCCAGGACGACTTCTTCGCGCCCTGCGGGAGCTTCAGCCTGGCCGATGGCGGCGGCTGCCTCGAAAGGCTATGCACGCCCACCCTCCCGTGATGGGCAAGCGCGCCCCCACAACCTTTTAGAACGCCCCGCCGGGCTCCGGGACCGTGCGCCCCCTCCTGCTGGCCCTCGCCGCGGCCCTCCTCACCCCGGCCCTCGCGGGCTGCCTCACGCCGGGGGGGACCACCGCGCCGTCCAACGCCTCGGCGCTCCTCTCGCCCATCCAGTTCCCGTCCATCAAGAAGGAGCAGGCGCTCGTCGCCATGGCCGACGGCGTGAAGCTGGACAACTGGGTCTACCGCCCCGACGCGCCCGGGCAGTTCCCCGTCATCATCGAGAGCCGCCCCTACTTCGGCAACCTCGATCCCCCGGCGCAGGAGGAGGGGCAGAAGTTCAGCAAGTGGCTCATCCACGAGTTCGTCCCCCGCGGCTACGTCGTCGTCCTGCACAGCGTCCGCGGCACGGGCGACTCGGGCGGCTGCTACGGCCAGGGCGGCATCACCGAGCAGAAGGACGAGGCCGCCACCGTGGAGGCGTTCGCCAAGATGCCCTACAGCGACGGCAAGGTGGGCATGATCGGCAAGTCCTACGGCGGGACCACGCCCTGGGAGGCCGCGGTGCAGGCGCCGCCGCACCTCGTGACCATCGTCCCCGTCTCGGGCATCACCGAGTGGTACCTCTACGTCGCGAGCCACGGCGTGTGGTACGACTCGGGCACGCAGTTCAACGAGGAGTACCCCTTCACCATCAGCTTCCACGCCGACCCCACCGGCGCGGACCCCAACGACCCCACCTCGTTCCTGCCGCCGCAGTCGCAGCTTTCCCACTACCCCGAGAAGGTCTGCCAGGACTTCGCGCAGGACGAGGCCGCCGGCGCCTCGGGCGCCAGCACCGGCGACGAGGACGCGTTCTGGCAGGAGCGCGACTACCAGACCGACGCGCAGATCGCCAAGATCGACAAGGCCAACGTCTCGGTCTACGTCGTCCACGGGCTCCAGGACTGGAACGTCAAGCCCGACAACGTCGTGGACGTCTACAACAAGCTCGCCGTGCCCAAGCACATGCAGCTTGGCCAGTGGGACCACCAGTATCCGCTGCGCAACGACTGGGGCACGGAGCTCCTGCGCTGGTTCGACTACTGGCTCAAGGGCGTGAAGAACGGCATCATGGACGAGCCGCCCGTGAAGCTCATGGACAGCGCGGGCGTCTGGCACGACGAGATGGACTTCCCCGAGTCGCGCGCCGTGAACCTCACGCTGCATCCGGACGACAAGGGCGCCCTCGCCGAGTCCGCCCCCAAGGGCTCCATGACCTACGTCTCCAGCCCGGCCACCTCCGCCAACGACGCCGCGCCCGGCCAGGACAAGCTCGTCTGGGCCGGCGCCGCGGAGGCCTCCACGCTGCGCGTCTCTGGCGCGCCGTGGCTCGCCTTCAACGCCACCATCACCGGGCCCAACGCGCAGTTCGTCGCGACGCTCTATGATATCAACGGCTCGACGTGGACCGCCATCAACTGGGCCCACCTCGACGCGCGGCACCGCGACGGCGCGGACAAGCCCTCCACCTCGCCCCAGATGGGCGCGGGCTCGTTCCGCCTGCGCTTCTACCCCATGGACGCGGAGATCGCGCCGGGCCACAAGCTGGGCCTCACCCTCGCGGGCGCGGGCGGCTTCGCGGCGCCGGGCCAAGGCACCACGGCGCAGGTGGAGGTCGAGACGGGCACCGCCGCGCTGACGCTCCCCACGCTCCCCTCCATCGCGCCCGAGTCTCCGCAGCCCACCATGGCGAAGGCCGCGGACCTGGGCTGGACGAGCTGAGGGCATGCATGCGTCGCGCGCTGGCCCTCCTCCTCGTCGCGCTGACGCTGGGCTGCGCTGCGCCCGCCGCGCGCCACGAGGCGGAGGCGCCCGTCGTCGCGGCCCGCGCGCCCGATCCGACCCCGGCAAGCCCGACCCCGGAGGCGCCCACGCCTGCGCCCCAGCCCGCGGCGCCCCCCGCGCCGGAGGCGCCCGCGTTCCGCCGCCACGTCTCGCCCGCCGGCAAGGCGGACGACGCGGGCGAGCCCTCCCTCGGCGTCGACCCGCGCAACGGCGCCGTGCTCTACCAGGCGAACCTGGAGACGTTCCGCGTGGACCTGGCCAACGACTCGTGGACCTCCGTGGCGCCGCTCACGACGACGCTTCACAGCGAGGACCCCATCCTGGCGGTCGATCCGTTCACCGGGCGCGTGTACGTCTCGCAGCTCATGGCGGACTGCAGCATCCTCGCGTGGAGCGACGACGACGGCGCGACGTGGACCACGAACCCGCTGGGCTGCGGCGCGGGCACCGGCTTCGACCACCAGACCGTGGGCGGCGGCCCCTTCGCCGCGGGCGTGACGCCCCTGGGCGGCGCCAAGGACGCGCTCTACTACTGCTCCCACGACACCGTGACGACCTCCTGCGCCGCGTCGCGCGACGGCGGGCTCACCTTCCTGCCCGCGGTCCCCGTGAACACGGCCGCCACGTGCGACGTCACGGGGCCGGGCCACGTCCGGGTGGGGCGCGACGGCACGGTCTACCTCCCGGAGCGCGCGTGCCACGGCAGCCAGGACCAGGGCTTCGCCCTCTCCACCGACGGCGGCGTGACGTGGACGCAGCGCTTCCTCGCGGGCGTCGGCAGCCAGGGGGAGAGCGACGCCAGCCTCGCGCTGGACGCGACGGACAAGATCTACTTCTGCTTCGAGGGCGGAGACGGGCACGCGGGCGTCGCCACCACGGTCGACCGCGGCAAGACGTGGTCCAAGCCCGTCGACCTGGGCGCGCCCTTCGGGCTCCAGAACACGCAGTTCGAGGTCGCCGTCGCGGGCGCCGCCGGCAAGGCCGCGTGCGCGTTCCTGGGCACGCCCACGCCGGGAGACGACCAGGCCGCCGAGTTCAACGGCACGTGGCGCCTCTACGTCGCGTTCACCTGGGACGGAGGCGCCAACTGGACCACCCTCGACGCGACGCCCGACGACGTCGTGCAGCAGGGCTGCATCTACCTCTTCGGCAACTTCGGCCCGCCCTGCCGCAACCTCTACGACTTCATGGACGCCGCCGTGCTCCCCGACGGGCGCGTGCTGGTGGGCTACGCCGACGGCGACGTGGACGGCCGGCAGGCGACGAAGGGCGTCATCGCCGAGCAGGTCGCGGGACCCGGGCTGCGGTGAGCGCCTCCCCGTTTCCTTCTCGTCACGTCTTGACGCGACGAGAAGGACGACACGCCCGCCCCCCGTGACCCCCCGCGTCCGCCAGCCCCTTCTCCAAACCTTAAGACGGGATGGGGCGCCTCCCCGGCCTCATGCACGCCGAGGCGGAGTCCCCCTGCACCGTGGGCAACTTCGGCCCCGGCTTCGACGTGCTCAGCCTCGCCCTCGCCCGGCGCGGCGACAAGGTGTGGGTCCGCACGGCGGAGGCCGACAAGGTCACGGTGCGCGGGCCCGGCCACGAGCGCGTCCCCACCGAGTGGGCGCGCAACTCCGCCTGCGCGAGCCTCGACCACCTGCGCAAGCTCACCGGCCGCGCCGAGCCGCTGGAGGTCGTCATCGAGAAGGGCATGCCCCCCGGCAGCGGCCTCGGCAGCAGCGCGTCCTCCAACGCCAGCGCGGTGCGCGCGTTCGCCCGCCTATGGGGTGTCGCGCTCTCGCCCTTGCAGGCGCTGGAGGCCGCCGCCGCGGGCGAGGCCGTCGCCACGGGGAGCGCGCACACGGACGACGTGGCCGCCGCGCTCTTCGGCGGGCTCACCGTGGTGGGCGGGAAGGGCCCGGACGCCGTGATCCGGCTGCGCCCTCCCCCTCTGCATCTCGTCGTCGCGCGCCCCGAGGTCGACCTCCCCACGCGGGAGATGCGCCGCCTCATCCCGGACGCGCTGCCCAAGGCCGCCGTCGTGGGCAACCTGAGCAACGTCGCGCGCATCGTGCACGCCTGCCACCGCGGCGACGCGGCCATGCTCTGCCGCGCGCTGGAGGACGGCATCTCGCGCCCCTACCGCGCGCCCCGCGTCCCCCTCTTCGAGGAGGCGCGCCAGGCGGCCCTCGCGCAGGGCGCCGAGGCCTTTTTGCTATCTGGGTCGGGCCCCGCCATGATCGCGGCGATGCCCGCCGAGAAGGACCCCCGCGCCGTGGAGAGCGCCATGCGCGACGTCTTCGTCAAGGCCGCGCTGGACGCCGAGGTGTTCACGACGCAGCCGCTCCCGGAGGTGAAGGACCCTGCGATTCCGCTGCATCCGCTGTGACCGCGACTATCCCCTCGCGCAGGTGCGCTACCGCTGCGAGTGCGGCGGCCTCCTGGAGGTCGAGGCGGACTGGCGCTGGCGCCCCACGGAGGCGCGCGGCCTGTGGCGATATCGTTCCCTCCTCCCCACGCTGGACGAGGCGCCGCCCGTCACGCTCCAGGAGGGGGGAACGCCCCTCGTGAGGTGCGAGCGCCTCGCGGCGTGGGCCGGCGTGCGCGAGCTGAGCGTCAAGGTCGAGGGCGCGAACCCCACGGGCTCCTTCAAGGACCGCGGCATGACGGTGGGCGTCACCCTCGCGCGCAGCCTCGGCATGAAGGCCCTCGCGTGCGCGAGCACGGGCAACACCAGCGCGTCCCTCGCAGCGTATGGCGCGCGGGCCGGGCTCCCCGTGAGCGTCCTCGTCCCCGCGGGCAAGATCGCGGCCGGCAAGATGGCGCAGGCCCTCGCCTTCGGCGCCAAGGTGATCGAGGTGGAGGGCGGCTTCGACGAGGCCATGTCCCTGGTGGAGCAGCTTTCCGCCGACGGCCACGTCTACCTCCTGAACTCCCTCAACCCGCTGCGCCTTGAAGGGCAGAAGACGCTCCTCTTCGAGGTGCTGGAGGCGGCCTCGCCCGACCGCGTCGTCTTCCCCGTGGGCAACGGCGGCAACGTCAGCGCCGCGCACAAGGCCATCCGCGAGGCCAACGCCACGGGCCTCTCCCGCGCGACGCCCATGCTCACCGGCGTCCAGGCCGAGGGCGCGGCGCCCCTCGCCTCCGGAAGCTATCACCCTGTGGACAAGGCCGAGACGCTGGCCACCGCCATCCGCATCGGGCGCCCGGTCAACGCCGACAAGGCCCTGCGCGCCGTGAAGGAGACGGGCGGCGCGTTCGCCAAGGTCAGCGACGCGGAGATCTTCGACGCGCAGCGCCGCCTCGCGCGGGAGGAGGGGCTCTTCGTCGAGCCCGCCAGCGCGGCGCCCCTTGCGGGCCTTCGCAGGCTCGTGGAGTCCGGCGTCGTGGACCGCTCCGAGAGCGTGGTGCTCGTCGCGACGGGGAACGGCATGAAGGACCCCGACGTGGTGTCGCGCTACGCGTCCCCTCCGTTGCGGACGAAGGCCGATCTTCCCTCTCTTCTGAAGGTGCTATCGTGATCGACAAGGGTCCAAAGAACGCGACGAGCGCCACGAGCGCAAAGGACGCGACGACGGGAAACATCGCGACCTTGGCGCTCTTCGCGCTCGTCGCGTTCTTTGGACCCCTGGCCAGGGAGGTGACGTTCAGGTGAAGCTCGACATCCTCGTGGAACTCCGGGACTCTCCAGGCCAGCTCAGCCAGGCCCTCGCCACCGTGAGCCGCTTCGGAGGCAACGTCATCAGCGTCCTCCACGAGCACGGCAAGCGTCGCGGCGACTGGGTCCCCGTGCGCATCGTGCTGGAGATCCCCAAGGAGGGGGAGGAGCCGCTGGTCAACGCGCTCAAGGCCGAAAGCCGCGTCGTCTCCGTGGGCGGCGCCAGCGCGACGATCCCCTTCGCGTTCCTCCTCCTGGGGCACGTCTTCGAGTCGCACGTGCAGGAGATCACCGACGCCGTCTTCGCCGCGGGCGCCGAGGTGCGCCGCTTCAGCGCGGAGATCGCGAGCCGCGAGGCGCCCAGCGCGGCCCTGGTGGAGATCGCGGCGGGCAACGCCGAGACGCTCCAGGCCGCCCGCGAGCGCGTGCAGGAGATGGCGCGCGCCAAGGGGCTTCTCATGATCGAGGCCCTGGGGGGCGCTCCCGAATGAGCCGCATCCTGCTCGCTTCGGCCGAAGCCTCTCCTCGCGGCCTTGCGGCCGCTCGTCGGGATCGGCCTCGCTCGGAGGATGCGTCATGAGCCGCATCCTCCTCGCTGGGCACGGCAACGTGGGGAAGGCGTTCCATGAGCTTCTCCTGGAGGAGGCCCCGCGCCTCGCGGCCCTCCTGGGCGAGGCGCCCAAGGTGGTGGGCGTGCTGCGCCGCAGCGGCGCGTGGCTCGACGAGAACGGCGTCGGCGTGGGCGCCACGCTGCTCTCGCGGCGGCAATCGCTCTCCGTCGTGGACGCGCTGGACAAGGTGCGGCCCGACGTCTTCGTGGAGCTGACCACCAGCAACCTCCAGACGGGCGAGCCGGGCGCTTCCTACATCCGCGCGGCGCTGGAGCGCGGCATCCCCGTCGTCACGGCCAACAAGGGGCCCCTCCTGCGCCACTACGAGAGCCTCACCACGCTGGCGAAGAGGAAGGGCGTGCCGCTGCGCTTCGAAGGCACGGTGGCAGGCTCGATCCCCACGCTCAACCTCCACGAGTTCACCCTGGTCGGGAACCCGGTCACGCGCTTCGACGGCATCCTCAACGGCACGTCGAACTACATCCTCACGCGCATGGCCGAGGAGGGGCTCGCCTTCGCGGACGCGCTCAAGGAGGCGCAGGAGCTTGGCTACGCCGAGGCGGACCCCACGAGCGACGTGGGCGGCCACGACGCGGCGGCGAAGCTCGTCATCCTCGCCAACCACGTCCTGGGCGTGCCCCTGTCGTTCGAGGACGTTCAGCGCGAGGGGATCGAGCGCATCAGCGCGGCCGCCATCCGCCTCGCCGCCAAGGAGGGCTACGCCATCCGGCTCATCGCGACCGCGGACGCCGCCACGCGGCAGGCCAGCGTCGCGCCGCGCCTCGTGCCCGTGGACTCCTCCCTCAACGTGCGCGGCAGCCTCAACGTCGTGCGCTTCGCCACCGCGCACGCGGGCTCGTTCACCATCAGCGGCAAGGGCGCGGGCGGCCGGGAGACGGCCACGGCGGTCCTCAGCGACGTCATCCACGTCCTGCGGGGGCGAACGACCTAGAACGGTGCCCGGAAGAAGGCGGTGGATTGATCCTGCAAGGCTCCTTCGATGGGGCATGGGCGGAGAGGGGCAGGCCGACGCCGACCGCCGCACCCGCCTCCTTCTGCGGGCGGGGCAGGTCTTCGCCTCCTCCCTGGACTACGACCTCACGCTCCAGAACCTCGCCGACCTCGTCGTCCCCGAGCTTGCCGACTGGTGCGGCGTCCACATGCTGGCGGAGGGCGGGCTCGTCCTCCCCCTGGCGATCCGCCACCGCCGCGCGGACGGCGACGAGATCTCGAAGGAGTGGATCACGCGCTTCCCCGCGCGCGTCGGCGACCCCGCCGGCATCGGCCGCGTCGTGCGCGAGGGCCGCACCGCCAGCGCGCTGGACGTGACGCCCGCCATCCTGCGCGCCTTCGCCCCCTCGGAGGAGGCGGCCCGCGTCGCGGAGCGCGTGGGCGTCCGCTCCGTCATCATCGTGCCGCTGCGCGTCCGCGGCGAGACGGTGGGCGCCGTGTCCCTCGCCATGGCCGAGTCGGGGCGCCGCCACGCGCCCGAGGACGTGACGCTCGCCGAGGACCTCGCGCTGCGCGCCGCGGCCGCCATCGACAATGCGCGGCTCCTCCAGGCGGAGCGCGACCAGCGCGCCCGCGCCGAGCGCGCGCTCTCCGCCCTGGGCCGGCTGCACGCCGTCACCTCCGCGCTGGCCGGCGCCTCCACGCTGGAGGAGGTGGGCTCCTTCCTCGTGCGCGAGGCCAGCGCCAGCGTCGAGGCCGAGTCGGGCCTCCTCGCGCTCCTCGACGAGGAGGGCCGCGCGCTGGACCTCTTCCGCATCCACGAGGTCCCCGACGACCTCGCGCGCCCCTTCGCGCGCATCCCCCTGGACGCCGACCTGCCCGCGGCGGAGGCCTTCCGCACGGGCGAGCCCGTCTTCGTCGAGACGCGCGAGGCGCTCTACGCCCGCTGGTCGGGCCTCCAAGGGCGCGCCGTCCAGAACGAGGCGTGGGCCGTCGTCCCCCTCGTCTGGGGCGAGACGCGCCTGGGCGCCGCGTGGTTCGGCTTCCCCGCGCCGCGCGCGTTCAGCGCCGAGGACCGCGCCTTCCTCCTGGCCCTCGCCGCGCAGGGCGCGCAGGCCCTGGGCCGCACGCGCCTGGAGGCCGCCTCGCGGCTCCAGCGGCGCCTCCTGGAGTCGGAGAACGAGGCCGCGCTGGACGGCATCTGCCTCCAGGGCGCCGACGGGCGCGTCATCTTCCACAACAGGCGCCTCCTCGCCCTCTTCCACGTGGAGGAGAAGGCGCTGCGCGAAGCCGGCCCCGACGCGCTTGTCGCGGCGTGCATGGGCCAGATGGAGGACCCCGAGGCGTTCCGTGCCCTCGCGCGCAAGCTGGGCGGCGAGAGTGACGACTCGCTGCGCTTCGACCTGCGCCTCCGCGGCGGCCGCACGCTGGACGCCTACACCGCGCCCGTGAAGGGCGAGCGCGGCGAGCGCCTGGCCCGCGCGTGGTACTTCCGCGACGTCACCGAGCGCCGCCGCCTGGAGGCCGAGCTCCTGGAGGCGCGCCGGCAGCTGGCCCACCGCGAGAAGCTCGCCGCCATGGGCACCCTCGTCTCGGGCGTCGCGCACGAGATCCGCACGCCCCTCGCGTACATGGGCAACCACGCCTTCGTCCTCCAGCGCCTCGCCGCGCCGGGCTCGGGCGTCCCCGAGGGCGAGGCCGCCCGGCTGCGCGAGGCCGCGGACGCCATCGTCGAGGGCGTCGACCGCATCAACCACCTCGTGCGCGAGCTTCGCCGCTTCGTCCGCATGAACGAGGGCGAGCCCCGGGCGTTCGCGTGGGACGAGATGGTGGAGGCCGCCGCGCGCCTCTTCGAGGTCACGCACCGCGGCGTCCGCCTCTCCGTCTCCTTGCGCTCCGGCGCCGAGGTCCGCGCCGACCGCCTCCAGCTCCAGCAGGTGGTCCTCAACCTCCTGGAGAACGCGGCCGACGCCTCCCCTCCGGACGCCGAGGTGCGCCTCGCCACGAGCCTGGAGGCGGGGTGGGCCGTCCTGCGCGTCGAGGACGACGGCACGGGCATCCCTCCCGACGTGAAGGCGCGCATCTTCGAGCCCTTCTTCACCACGAAGGAGGGGGGCACGGGGCTGGGCCTCGCCATCGTGCGCCGCATCGTGGAGGCCCACGAGGGGCGCGTCTCCGTCGAGTCCGAGCCGGGGAAGGGGACCCTCTTCGAGGCGCGGCTCAGGGTGGCGTAGCCCCCCGCAAACGTTCAAGTCCAGCCCCCTTCCTCGCCCTCGCCGTGAACCTGGCGGCGCTCGCGCGCTACCCCTTCCTCCCCGAGGCCGGCGCCTGGGTCGCGCAGGAGGGCCCCTCCCTGGAGGACCTGCTCGCCGAGCGCGTGTACGCCGGGGCCCGGGCGCGGGGGCGCGAGCGGCTGCTGGCCGCCATCGAGCAGGGGGAGCTTCCCGCGACGGCGCTCGCCGAGGCCTCGGGCCCGCGCGAGCTTCTGGAGGAGCTTCTGGCCTACGTCTACGCGCGCATCCTGGTGTGCGCCATGGACGACCCCTACGTCGTGCGACGGCACGCGCTGGCGGAGGCGGTGCGGGCGCGCGGCTTCCTGGCAGTGGAGCGCGATCCCGCGCTCCTCGCGCGCGCGGCGGAGGCGGTGGGCCTCGCCTTCGAGCCCGAGGGCGCGGGCTTCCGCGCGCACTTCACGGAGTACCTGCGCTACGCGGTCCACCTCAAGGACGTGGAGTGGAAGCTCGTGCGGCAGCCGCTCTCCCGGGGGTTCGTCCAGATGGACGCGGCCACCGCGTCGCGCCTCGTGCAGGAGGCGTTGAGGCGGCGCATCGAGGCCGAGCTTCCCAAGCCCTTGGCGGAGGAGGTGGAGGAGGCGGTGGCGGGGGACCTCGCGCCGCTCCTGGAGGCCGCGCGCGTGCGCAAGGAGGCCATCCGCCCCGAGGCGTTCGGCGCGGTGCAGCTTGACCTCATCCCGCCCTGCATGGCGAACCTCCTCGCGGAGCTTCAGCAGGGGAAGAACGTCGCGCACAACGGGCGCTTCGCCATCACGACGTTCCTGCACAAGATCGGCCTCTCCAGCGAGGACATCATGAAGCTCTTCGCGCAGGCGCCCGACTTCCGCGAGGACCTCACGCGATATCAGGTCGAGCACATCACGGGCGTCACGTCGTCCACCGTCTACAACGTGCCCGGCTGCGACAACCTCCAGACGTTCAGCCTCTGCTACGCGGACGATCTCTGCCGCACCAAGACCAAGGCGGGCATGCCGCGCGTGCGCTACCCGGGCGACTACTACCGCTACATGGTGGAGGCGCAGGCCGTAAGCGGGCCCATCGCGCAGCGCGTTCCCCTGGACGACCCCAAGGTGCTCACGATGCACCTCGCCAAGAGCTACGGCCTCCTCATGCGCGCGAAGGAGATGGCGGAGTCGCCGGCCTTCCAGCGCGTCGAGCCGGAGGCCGTGCTCGCGTGGGTCGCGGAGGCGAAGATCCCCGTGAAGGTCAAGGCCGGCGAGAAGGGCTCCTCCATCGTCATGGAGCCCGACGACCCGTGGCAGGTCCTCCGCCTGGTGGAGGGGTTCCTGGCGGCGCGCCCCGCCGCGAAGCGCGGCCCGTGAGCGGCCTCACCCGCACGCAAGGGGCACGGGCGCGAGGCCCGGCTGCGCCGCGAACGCCAGGTGCGCGAGGCCGAAGGAGTCCTCCATGCCGCGCAGCAGGCTGTAGTGGTTCACGGGCGTCGTGTCGATGCGGCCCGGCGCGATGCAGGGGCCCAGCACGACGGCGCCCACCTGGCCGCCGCCCGCGCCCTGCTCGCCGGCCATGGGCGTGTCGTAGCCGCTCTGCTCGCCGCAGCACGCGGCGTTGTCGTCCCCCTCGTCGAAGACGATGACGATGCGCCCGTCCTGCTGGTAGGCGGGGCTGGCCTCGATGCGGGGGACCCAGGCGCGGAGGAACTGCTCGATGCCGGCGTAGCCGCCGGGGCGCGTCGCGTTCTTGGAGCAGGGGCTGTCGTGGCCGTCGCTGCAGAGGTTGGGCGTGATGAACGCGAGGTTGGGCGTCGTGCCCACGCTCTGAAGGTCCGCGTTGAGGTCGTCGAGGTCCACGACGTGCTGCGAGCAGGAGGCCGCGTCGTCGATGACGCTGTGGAAGTAGACGAAGGGGACGTGCTTCGTCGCGTACTGGTCGTCCGCGCTGGTCTCGCCCTCCCACGGGTCCTGAGCGTTGAGGGGCGCGTGGCGGCAGGTGGTGGGCGCGCTCTGGGGCGAGGCGGCCATGTCCTCGCCGTACATGCGCCACGTCTTGCCCGCGGCGCTGAGCTGGTCGCCGATGGTCTTCGCGGCGGCCGGGTAGACGCAGCCCTGCCCGATGGCCTGGCCATCCAGCGGGTTGACGACGCCCACGAAGTCGGTGTAGGACGGGCAGTCGGCCTGCGTCTGGGGGTTGGGGCCCTGGCCGCTCACCATGGAGATGTAGTTGTCCAGGCTCGCGTGGCCCGTGCCGTAGTAGTTGGGCAGGAAGAGGCCCGCGTTCACGAGGTCGTGCGCGAGGTAGGGCGAGCCGCCGTTGGGGCCGAAGGTCCGGCTGAAGCCCTTGTTCTCCAGGACGATGACGAAGACGTGGCCCGGCTGGGCGGGGAGCGCGGCGCCGGCGTCGAACGTCGCCAGGAAGGGGAGCGTGAGGAGCGCGCAGAGCGCCAGGCTCGGCAGGGGGGAGCGCATGCGGGCCTCGAACGGGGGAGCAGGGCTTGAGCCGTGCGCCCGGAGACGCGGGAAGGGCCGAAGACCTCCGGATGTCTCCGAAGGCTCGCTTGCCGCCGGGCTCAAGCACGCGGGAGCGCCCGAGGGGCCCATGGGACGCTGGACCGACGTGGGTCCTGGCGAGGCGCCGCCCGACGACCTCTACGCCCTCGTCGAGGTCGCGCAGGGGAGCCGCCTCAAGCACGAGGCCGACCTCGCCGCGGGCGTGCTGCGGCTCAGCCGCGTGCTGCCGCTGGGCCTCGCCTACCCCGTGAGCTACGGATGCCTGCCCGCCATCCCCGGCAAGGACGGCGACCCTCTCGACGTGCTCGTGCTCGCCAGCGCGCCGCTGCTGCCGGGGACGCTCGTGCGCGTGCGGCCCGTGGGGGAGCTTCGCCTGCGCGACGAAGGCGAGGACGACGCGAAGCTCCTGGGCGCCTGCCTGGGCGACCCCCTGACGAAGAGCTGGCGGCGCCTGGGCGACGTGGACGGGCGCCTGCTGGAGGGCGTCGCGGACTTCTTCCGCGTCTACAAGCGCGCCGAAGGGGAGCAGGACGAGGTGCGCGTCCTGGGCTGGCGCGACGAGGACGCCGCGCGCTCGCGGGTCGTGGAGGCGCTGGCCGCCCCCTTGTGAGCCTCTCCGGGGGACCCTGAAGGCGGCTCTGCCGCGCGCCCCGGAGGGGCGAGGCTCCGGAGCCTCCAGGCTCTCCAAGGCTCCAGGCCATACCCGAGAAGCGCCTCAAGGGGGCCATGATCCGGTGGGCCGCGAACGCCATCGACGCCGGCACCGCGGAGCGCCTCGTGGAGGACGAGGGCGCGCTCCTCCTGGACGTCCGCGAGGCGTACCGCCGCGAGCGGTGGCCCGTGGGCGCGACGCTGCAACGGCCGCTGGGCCTCCTGCTCGCGGACGACAGCGGCCTGCCGCGCGACCGCGCGCTCCTCGTGGTCACGGAAGAAGGGGAGACCGCGCGCCTCGCCGCGGCCGTGCTCAAGGAGCGCGGCTACGAGGCCTACGCGGTGGAAGGGGGCGCCCTCGCCCTCGACCCGCCAGGATCGTGGTGAGGGCGCCGGGGCCCGCTCACTCGATGGGCGGGGGCGGCACGCAGAACTGGCAGGGGTAGTACATGCCGATCTCGCACCACTGCACATTGCCCCACTCGTTGTAGTGGGGGTGATAGCACAGCATGTAGGGGCAGGACGAGTCGTTGCCCAGGCTGTAGCTGCAGAAGCCGAGGTCGGGCCGCGCGCTGGCCGAGGGGACGAGCGCGATGGTGGCCGCCACGAGGACGAGGCCGAAGGCGAGGATCGAGACCTTCATCCATCCACCTCAGGGGAGCACGGGGCCGGGGCCGCAGGTGAGGAGGTCGCAGGGCCCGTAGATGGGCGGGATGCCGTACTGGCAGTGGAAGCCCGTGCCGACGCCCCACGAGTAGCCGACGCAGAGCAGGTAGCCGCCGCAGTCGTAGGGGCCGGGGTCGTTGTGGAGCAGCGCCGAGCACCAGCCGAAGGCCGAGCCTTCGGGGGCCACGAGGGTGAGACCGGTGGCGGCGACGACGAGCGCGATGGCGATGGGGGCGATTCGCATGGGGTTTGCAACCTCCGGTCGCGGCATGCCATTGAGGCGCATGGTCGTTTCGCATGCAGCCGGCGCGCTGCATCGACGGGTCAACGCAGGCGGCGTTCCCAGGGGCGGATGACCTCGGCCTCCCGCCGGTCGCTCACGTGGACCTGCGCCCAGCCGACGCGCCCCTGGAGGACGGCGTCGCGGATGGCCTGCTGCTCGGGCGAGAGGCGGCTGCTGGCGGCCTTGATCTCCACGAGGTAGACGGCGTCCTTCTCGAACTGCACGCCGTCCACGGGCTTGCCCAGGAAGCGGAAGCCGCCGGGGTCCTCGAAGGGCCAGCCGCGCATCCACGGCGCGAACTGCTCGGTGAGGTTGCCGTACTTCGACGACTGGCTGCGCTTGGCCCGGCGGGCTTCGCGCAGCGCGCGCAGCGAGGCGAGCGCGACGAGCCAGCCGAGGGCAAGGAGGAGCACGAGAAGGAGAAGAAGGGCGTCGGGCACGTCCACGAGGGGGCGAGCCCGGCGCGGAGGATGAACCCGCCTAGATGGGGGACGGGCACGCGCCGGGGTCGCAGGGGATCAGCTGGACGCCGACCGTGCAGCCCTGGAAGTTCCCGTTGGCGTCGCGCTGGTCGCCGACGCACACGAGGTAGAAGCCGCAGTTGCCCGAGAGCGACGTGCAGGCCGCGACGCGGGCCTCCGCGGGCGCCGCGACGAGGAGCATGGCGCCCAGGAGCGCCAGGGAGACGAGGACGCGCGAGACGATCACGCGGCTCACTCCTGCGGGGGCGGGCACGGGTCGCAGGGCGAGGGCGCGGGGATGCCGTGCTCGCAGTGCGTGAGGTGGCCGTAGCTGGTCTGCGTGCCGACGCAGACGAGGTAGCCGTCGCAGTGGCCGGTGACCGCGTTGCACGTGCCCACGGCGTCGCCGCCGGGCATGGCGAGGGCGATGGCGGAGAGGGCGACGAGGGCGGAGAGGACGAGGGTGGTGGTTCTCATGATATCATTCCTGGGTTGCGGTCTCACTCGAGGGGCTTGCAGTATTGGCAGGGGTAGCCGTAGACGCCCCACTCGCAGCCGGTGACGCGGCCCTGGGAGTCGTACTGGGTGGGCTCCCAGCAGATGGTCCAGGGGCAGTGGTTGGCGTCGCCCGCGACGCCGACGCCCAGGGCGGTGCAGAAGGCGATGGGGTCGCTGGCGGAGCCGGCGGGCGCGACGAGCGTCGCCGCCGTGCCGGCGAGCAGAAGGGAGAGAACGAGGATCGTGGTGCGCATGGGGGTTGTGCCTCCGCCGCGGGGAATGCCATTCCGTAACATGGCCCTTTCGCGTCACGGCAAGGGGCGAGCCGGACATGTCTGGGCGCAGCCGCCGGGGTGCGGCCTCACGCCAGCGCGACGGCGCGCCCCTCGGAGGTCCGGGGCGCGCCCAGGAGGTGCGCCCGCGCCTCGGGGCAGTCGCGCAGGAAGGCGCGCAGCGCGTCCTCAGCCCGCGACTCCTCCCCCTTGAAGCGCAGCGTGACGCGCCGCTCGCCGTGGTGCGGGTAGCTCCCGATCTCCACGTCGCCGAAGCGCTCCGCCACCGCGCCCAGCGCCGCAGCGAACGCCGCCTCCGCCATCTCCACCTCCGCCTCCACGAGGCCCACCTTGGCGCCGGCGGGCACGATGCGGCCCACGACGCCCTGCTCGAAGATGCCCACCAGCTCCGCCGGCACGCCGGGCATGACCACCAGCGCGGCCGCGCCCTCGCGCAGCACGTAGCCGGGCGCCGCGCCCACGGGGTTCTCCAGCACCTCGGCGCCCTCGGGCACGGTCACCATCTTGCGTGCGGCCTCGATGGCGTGCTGCGGCACGTTGCCGCGCTTGTTGTAGCGCTCCAGGAGGCGCTGCCAGGAGGGCTCATGCGCCACGAGGCGCCGCCCGAAGCGCGCCGCGATGGCCTCGGTGGTGCGGTCGTCGTGGGTGGGCCCCAGGCCGCCGCTCACGAACACCACGTCGGCCAGCGGCAGCGCGTGGTCGATCTCCGCCGCGATGGCGTGCGCCTCGTCGGGCACCACGATGACGCGCCGGAGACGATGGCCCAACTGGTGGAGCCGCTGCGCCAGGAAGTGCGCGTTCGCGTCGCGGGTGTGGCCTGCCAGGAGCTCGTCGCCCACCAGGATCACGGCGGCCTGCACGGAGGGGTGAACGAAGGGACACGAAAAAGGTGTTCCCCCTGTTGAAGGCGCAAATTGACGGGGCGCTCAAGGGGGCAATCCCATTCTACGTGCCTTCTTGTTTGTCGTCATAATTCGGACGCCGAGTATTTCTGTTATTTTGTCGTGAATCATCATTTTCTCAGAAAATACAATTGATGAATGTGGGGGAAAAGGATTAAACGTCGGTTTGCATTTTCTTTTGTGGGGCTGTAATGTATTTCCTAAGGCCTATCTTTCTCACTTGCTTGCTCGTGATTGTGATCAGCCCCAGCCCTGCCGCCGCTACAGGGTGCTATGACCGTCCTCTGGGTGGGTCAATTTGGATTCCAGACCAGAATGGGCCTGCAGTCATCGGCACTTTCAAAGACTACTGGGGGTGCACCTATACTGGAGAGGGTGTGAAAGATCCGAGTCTTGGATGCACGTCCTATGGTTGCGCCTACAACGGACGCTGGACTCAATCCGGATCTACGATGGACTCCGTGATCGGAACGGTCGAGTACGTTCTGAACATGACACATTGAGATTTGATCCGGACCTCGCTCTCAATGGGTATAGGATTGGACCGTGCGTCCAACACCCTATCCTCAAGCTTTATAAGCGGACTCGCCGCGTCAACCCTGCCCGAAGCGCGGAGGCAACGCCAGTTGGACAGCAGGATGGTGAAGGCCGCAGCCGCAGCCGCCCTGGGGATCGTCCTTCTTCTGCCCACGTTCAACGCGCTGAACAACTCCTACGTCCAGAACGTGCCCCCGCCCCCGTGGGTCCCGACGCCCAGCACGATCCCGGACATCACGCCCCCCTCCGACTTCAAGCCCCCGCCGGACTTCAAGCCGCCCCCGGACTTCGACGCCTCGAAGTACAAGGGGCAGATCCCTCCGGGTGGCTGCCCTCCGCCCATCATCCAGGTGATCAAGGAGGCGACGTTCAACGACAGCATCACGCAGTCCAGCAACGGGCTGCTCCCCATCGGGAACCCCACCTCGTACGACCTGGCGAGGGACTTCTCCCCGCCCAACGGCACCTACGCGATCATCGGGTTCGTCAATCTGACCCAGTGGGAGGGCACCAACTTCACGGCCACGGTGCACCAGCCCGGCGGTGGCTCGTGGAGCGGCTACGGCAACAACACCATGAGCCCGCCCCGCCAGGAAGACGAGTCCATCCTCTACAACTCCTACGAGGCCCTCGGGCACAAGCCCGCGCCCTCGGGGCAGTACACGCTCACGCTCCACGCGGACGCGCCCTTCGTGCAGGGCGACATCCGCAGCACGTTCTACTCCATCATCCCCTGCGGAGGACTCCTCAAGTGATGCGCCTCGTCCTGAAGCCTGCCGGCGTGAAAGCCCTGTGGATCGGAGGCGGCGCCCTCGTGGGGCTCGCCGTGGGGGCGCTTATCGCGAACTTCGACGCGGCCGTGGGGCTCGCGCCGATCTGGCTGCTCCTCTGCGTGGCCTACGCGGGCGGCATCGGCTTCTTCCTGCGCGAGAAGGACGCGGCGCCCCGCGAGGCGGCCCGCGCCGCGGCGCCCGCCCCCGCGCCGGTCCGAGCCTCCGCGCGCCCCGCCCCCGCGCCGCTGCCGCGCGGCAACGGCCTCTCGGTCCTTCTCGACCTGCCCGACGTGCCCGAGGGCTTCCCCACGGTCATCGGCGAGCGCGAGACGGTGCGCGTCGTCGTCTCCGTCCAGACCGTCTCCGGCCCCGCGACCGGCGCCGCGGTGCGCCTCGCCAGCGCGCCCCGCGACGGCGCGCGTGCCCTGGCGGGCGAGGGCGTCACGGGCGCGGACGGCACCGTCGCGTTCACGCTCCACGCTCCCGGAGTCGGCGAGCTTCTCCTCGACGCCGAGGCGAGCCTCGAAGGGCTCACGGGCTTCGCCAGCGCGACGGCCAGCGTCGTGCGCTACGAGGAGGAGATCGCGCGCCTCTTCGGCGAGTTCCGCTCCTTCGCCATCGGCCTGCTGGGCCCCGACGCCGAGGCGTGCACCGCCCGCGAATTGGCCGAGCGCCTGCGCGTGGGCTCCGACGCCGCCTCCGCGCGCGCCCTGCTGGAGCTGGCGCGCATCTACGAGCTTGTCGCCTACGGCGAGCGCGAGGCGGACCGCCGCCTCTACCTGGCGCTCATGCAGCAGCTCCTCGTGCTGGAGCGCGCCGACCTGCCGCAAGCGGGCGGCTCCCCGGGCGCCTCGCCCCCCGCGCTGACGGAGGTCTGAGCGCTGCTCGAGCCCCTGGTCCCTCCGCGTGCCGGCCGCATGCTCAACCTCGCGGGCGCGGGCCTCTCCGCGTTCGCGTTCCTGCTCTCCACCACCGTGACCACGGTGAGCGGCGTCATCCCCGTCACCATCCTCGCGCCGCTCCTCGTCGTCGCCTTCGGCCTGCGCGTCGCGGGCATCAGCCACGCCCTCTCCAACGGGCGCGCCGTCATGGCGTGGTCGCCGCGCGTCGCGTCGTGGGTCTTCTTCGGCGCCGCCGCGCTCCTCCTGGGCCTCTCGGGTTCGAAGTACGTCGTGGCCCTCTTCGCCGCGTTCCTCGTGCTGGACTTCGCCGCGGGCTGGACCAAGCGCGACCTGGACGAGAAGGGCGCGAAGGAGCGCAAGGCGTTTCCCTACCGGAAGGCGCTTCTCGTGGCGGCCGCCATCGGCTACGCCGCGCTGGTCGCCGCGTTCCAGATCCTCTACGCGCGATATCTTTCCTACGGCGAGCTGATCACGTGGGCGCTCATCGGCGCGGGCTTCGCCGTCGCGCTGCGCCTCTGGCTCGCGGGGCCCAAGGCCGGCGACGCGTGGCTCTTCGCGCCGCGCGACCACCGGCGCCACGAGCGCCGCGAGGCCCGCGTCCTGGACCCCAAGCGCGTGCGCGCCGAGGCGGTCCTCGACGCCTTCCGCGCCCGAGGCGACGCCGCGCCCTTCCTCCAGTTCGTCCGCGACTCCGCCACCGCCGCCGACCTCGCCGAGGAGGACGTGCGCGCGCTGGAGTCGCGCATCCTCGCGTCCATCGCCCGCGCCGGCACCAACCGCGACGCGGACGCGCGCGCCGCCCTCGACGAGGTCGAGCGCATCCTCTCCCTTCGACGCTCCCAGGAGTTCTGACCATGAAGACCGACGACTACCTCGAGGCCTCGCACGCGGTGTACAAGGACGAGGTCAACAGCCTGCAATCGCTCATCCGCGGCGTGGGCCGCAGCATCGTGGGCAAGGACGTCGTCGTGGAGAAGCTCATCGCGGGCGCGCTCGCCGGCGGCCACGTCCTCATGGAGGACTACCCGGGCCTGGGGAAGACGCTCCTCGTGAAGACCTTCGCGCGCAGCGTGAGCGCGGACTTCAAGCGCGTGCAGTTCACGCCCGACATCCTGCCTTCCGACATCCTGGGCACGAAGATCTGGAACCAGGAGACGCGCCAGTTCCAGCTCTACAAGGGCCCCATCTTCACCAACATCCTGCTGGCCGACGAGATCAACCGCGCGCCGCCCAAGACGCAGAGCGCGCTCCTGGAGGCGATGGAGGAGCGGCAGGTCACCATCGACGGCGAGACGCACAAGCTCCCGCGCCCCTTCTTCGTGCTGGCCACGCAGAACCCCGTCGAGCAGGAGGGCACGTATCCCCTGCCCGAGGCGCAGATGGACCGTTTCCTCATCCGCCTGAGCATGGGCTACCCCGCGACGGACGAGGAGGAGGCCGCCATCCTCCAGCGCCGCGCCGGCTGGGCCAAGGACGACCCCACCGGGGACTACAAGCCCGTCATGGACCTCCAGCAGTTCGACGCCCTGCGGCAGCGCGTGGAGAACGGCGTCATCGTCAGCAGCGACGTCATGCTCTACATCGGCCGCGTCGTGCGCGCCGTCCGCGCCCACCACCAGGTGCGCGTCGGGCCCAGCCCGCGCGGCTCGCTGGCCCTCTTCAAGCTCAGCAAGGCGCTCGCCCTCCTGCGCGGCCGTGACTTCGTCGTTCCCGACGACGTGAAGACGTTCGCCGTCGACGCCCTCGCGCACCGCACGCTGCTGAAGGTGGAGGACCTGCTGGCGGGCGGCTCGCCCGAGAAGGCCGTGCGCGAGGCCATGGCGACCGTCCCCGTCCCCGCCGCGAAGCCGCGCCGGCTCTCGTGAGGATCCATCATGGCCCGGCCGAAAGAGAGGACCGAGGATGACGCCAAGGGCCTGGCGCCCTTCGGCCGCGCGCTCGCCACCGCGGGCGCCGCCATGCTCACCCTCGGCCTCGCCTTCGGCGACTACCCGTACCTCATCATCGCCGTGATGCTCCTGGGCCTCTGCTACTGGGCGCGCGGCCACGCGGTGCCCGGCCTCTCCGCCACGCGCACGCTCTCCCGCCGCGAGGTCCGCGCGGGCGACACGGTGGACGTCTCGGTGGAGGTGCGCAACGAGGGCGCGCAGCCCGTGGGCCTCTCGCTCCACGACAAGGCCCCCGACGCGTTCTCCCTGGAGGCAGGGGGCAACTTCGGCGCCGGGTGGCTCGCCCCCGGCCAGCGCGCCACGCTGCGCTACCGCCTTCGCCCGCCGCGCCGCGGCACGCACCCCGTGGGCGCGCTGCGCGCCACGGCCTACGATCCGCTCTTCCTCCAGAGCGCGCCCGTCTCCGAGGCCGCGCCTGCGGACGACGTCACGGTCCACCCGCGCACGCCGCCCGCGCCGCGCATCCGCACCAGCGCCGCGTGGGGCCGCACGCTCCTGCCCGGAGGCGACAAGGCGTCGCGCGGCATCCTGACCAACGACTTCCGCGAGCTTCGCCCCTACGCGCGCGGCGATCCCCTCAAGAGCGTCAACTGGAAGGCCACGGCCCGCGAGAGCCGCGAGGACCTGAGGCTCATCGTCAACGACTACGAGGTCGAGGGCAAGAAGGTCGTCTGGCTCTTCGTCGACGCAAGCCCCTACACCGTGGGCGGCACGAACCTCGGCAGCGTGTTCGACGAGATCGCCAGCGGCGCGCTCGCCGTGGCGGGGCACTACCTGGACATGGGCCACCGCGTGGGCTTCACGCTCTTCGGCGCGGGCCAGACGCGCATCCTCTACGCCGAAGGCGGCGACGCGCAGGAGCGGCGCATGGCGGCCCTCCTCGCCACCGCGATGCCCGGCGAGCCGGGCGAGGACGTGCAGCGCGCCGTCGAGGCCGCCAAGGGCTTCCTCGCCCGCGAGAAGCCCCTCGTCTTCGTCTTCACGCTCCCCGGCCGCGACCCGGGCCTCGCCAAGGCGCTCCTCTCCGCGCGCGCCCTCGCCAGCACCGGCCGCCGCCCCGCGCCCGTCGTGTGCGTGACGCCCATCCTCCCCGGCGACGGCAGCACCGCCGCGCGCATCGTGGCCATCGAGGAGAAGGCGCAGCTGAAGGGGCTGGAGCGGCGCGGCATCACCGTCATCCGCTATCACCCGCAGCGCGCGCCGCTCCAGGCGCTCCTCGCCAAGGGGGTGCTCCGCTGAGCACGGGCATCGGCTTCGTGGACGAGAAGATCGACGCGCTGCGCGCGCTCCCGCCCGGAAGCCTCGCCCGCCGCGCGCTCTACGCCTTCCTCGTGGGCCTGGGCGTCACGCTCACGGGCTATGGCAGCATGTTCGTCAAGGACACGCCCGCCATCCCCTACAAGCTCATCCCCGACCTGCGCGGCGCGCTCTTCCTCCTCAGCGGCACGACGCTGGGCCTCTATGCGGCCTACGGCCGGTCGAGCCACCGCACGTGGGCGCTCTGGGGCGTCCTCGCGTTCGTCATCGGCTTCCACCTGGAGGAGGCGACGGTCCACTGGATCGGCCCTTTCCCAGGCAGCATCACGGGCATCCGCGTCGGCCTCCTGGGCACCGCGGGCTCGCTCCTCGCCATCGCCGCCGTCGTGCTCCTCCACGTCGAGGTCGAGTCGTCGCGCCTCGCGCAGGACCTCGACAAGCGCGGCGCCGGAAGGGACTCGGGGCTCGCCGTCGCGGAGGGCCTGCGCGGCGAAGGCGCGCGCCGCGTCGTCGCCGTCGCCGCAGGCGCCGCCGGGCTCGGGCTCCTCGCCATCGTGTCGGAGAAGATCATCGGCAACGGCGCGACGGGCGGCGTCTACGTTCTGTTCCTCGGGAGCGCCATCCTCTTCGGGCTCGCGTTCGCCTTGGTCCGGTTCGGGCGCCGCTGAAGCCCAAACGCGGGGGGATTCGGGGGGCGGAAGCCCCCTGACGTGAAGGAAAAGTCCGGCAGACGATCAAAACGTCAGGGGGCTGCGCTCCCTGAAACCCCCGCTTTTGGCGCCGCCTCACCCTCTCATGTCCAGCGCCTTCCGGACCTCCCCCGCGATCGCAAGGGAAAGGGGCGGCGGCACGCTCTCGCCGATCATGTTCATCTGCTCGTTCTTGGAGCCGTGGAACACGAAGTCGTCGGGGTAGCCCATGAGGCGCGCGTGCTCGCGGGCCGTGAGGAGGCGGTCCTCCACGGGGTGGATGAAGCGGCCCAGCCCCTTCACGGTGGGCGCCAGCTCGTCGGCCTTGAGGCGCGTGAAGGCGCCGTGCATGCGGCCGTCCGCGGCCCGGTAGCGGTAGAGGCTGTCGCCCTCCTCCATCTCGCGCATGCGCTGGCCGCGCTTGCCTCGCATGGGGACCTCCTCGTGGTTGGGGATCTCCACGTCGAGGCTCTGGAGGTCCGCGATGGCCTCCTCCACCGTGACGCGGCGCGCGACCTTGGGTGGTGATATCACCACGTTGGAGATGAAGACGCGGTCGCGGTGGCTGGGCGTGCCGTGGTCCTCCGCCTGGAGGCGGTTGAAGTGGATGGAGGGGTAGCCCTGCCGCGCGAAGATGGTGCGAAGCTCGGCCTCCAGCGGGCCCTCCATGATGGGGGGCACATTCTCCATGACGAAGACGCGCGGCTGCAGCTCCTTCACGACTTTGGCGTACTGGAGCGTCAGGCTCCCCACGGGGTCGGTGTAGAGGCGGTCCAGGGGGTTGCGGCGGCGGTCGGCGTTGGCCACGGTGAACGCCTCGCAGGGCGGGCCGCCGATGAGCACGTCGGGCCGGCCCATCTTCGCGTACTCCTGCGTCCGGACGTCGCCCAGGTGCGGCTCGCCCACGGGCACGTTGGCGACGTAGGTCTCCAGCGACGTGCGGAACGACTCGACGGCGTGCCCAATGCGGAAGCCGCGCTCGGCGAAGCCGAACCCGAAGCCGCCGCAGCCGGCGAAGATGTCAACAACATTCGGCGCGTCCATCAGGACCACCCGAATGTTGTTGAGAGGCCGGGCTGGCGACCGAAGGGAGCCAGTGCGGCTGAATCCACGACCGTGGGCGCGTCCACGGGCGCGCGAGGAGGGTCTTCCTACAAAGCCCTACTTGGGCGGCAGGAGCGGGGGCAGGACGTAGAGGAAGAACCCCAGGAACGCCGCGCACACGCCGCCGAACGCGATGGTGCCCGCGGCCATCATGGCGAGCTTGGAGGAGCCCAGCCCCACGAGGGTCCCCACGAGGATCAGCGCGAGGCCCGCGACCAGGAGGCTCACGCCCCGCACCAGCGAGGCGGTGTTCTCGCGGACCTGGTCGAGGAAGCCCACGTCCAGGGCGACCGTTTGGGGCCATTTGAAGGCTGCGGACGCGACCTGCACGCGTCGCGACAAGGCGCTGAGGAGAAACGTTGATGGCGGCGCCTCGGGCTGTTGGCGCGGAGGCTTCCCATGCTTCGCTGGACCCGGCACGCCGCCCTCTGTCTCCTGCTCGTCCTCCCCTCGGCCCTCGCCGGCACCGCCGTGAGCCCCGACGTCACCGACGCCGCGGGGGACGCGCCCGGCCCGCTGGACGTCACCAGCATGTGGATCACCAGCGACGCGGCCAGCGTCACGTTCCACCTCAAGGTCGCGAACCTCACCGGGCCCGACCCGCTCCTGGGCGGCGAGGGCGCGCGCTACTACTACCGCGTCGAGTTCCAGTCGTCCACGTCCGGGCGCGCCTGGTACGTCCAGGGGCAGATCTGCGCCCTCGACACCGCGAGCCGCGGCGTCGCCGTCGCGCCCCCGTCCCAGGTCTACGAGCGGCCCGTGACCGGCGTCGACTCCTCCGACGGCGGCGTGAACGGCGTGGGCGCCTGCGCGGGCAGCACCGCCCTCGACGCGGAGAACCTCACCGGCGCGCCGGTCAGCTCCAGCGTCCAGACGCCCAACTCCACCGCGGCCTCCATCGGCGTGGACCCCGCCGCGGGCATCGTCACGCTCCGCATGGAGCGCCAGGAGAACTACGTCCTCCTCACCGACACGGGCAGCCCCACGCACCCGGGCGCCCTGGAGCCCAAGAGCACGGAGGTCGGCCTCGGCGCCGGCACGGTCCTGCGCCACGTCGTCGTGGAGACGTTCCTGGGCAAGGGCCCCCTGGTGGACCAGGGCCACACCGGCCCCCTCGACGGCGGCAGCAAGGACCTCGCCGACGTCGCGGGCCCCGGCCCCGACTTCCCGCTGGACTGAGCCGCCCCCACCCCAAGCGTCTTGAAGGGGCCTCGCGTGTTGCGTCCACCATGGGCGGGCCCCCTCCGCAGGAGCAGATCGACGCGACCCTGGAGTGGGTCACGTCGGTCTTCCGCGGCCACTACGCGGCGAACCCGCCCGAGCCGCCCGCGCGCTTCGGCCGCCGCGAGTTCGGCTTCCTCTGGAACGGCAAGAAGTTCTTCCTGCGCCACGTGGGCTTTCCCAGCCGCGAGGCCTTCCAGGAGTTCATGGCCCGCGACGGGCCGCACCACGCGTACTACAGCACGGCGTACTACAAGACGCCCAGCGCCGCGACCATGAAGGAGAAGGAGTGGCTGGGCGCGGACCTCATCTTCGACCTGGACGCGGACCACCTGCCCGACGCCGACAAGATGAGCTACGAGGAGCAGCTCGCCGAGGTCAAGCGCCAGGCGCGCAAGCTCCTCCACGAGTTCCTCCTGGGCGACTTCGGCTTCGACCCCGAGCACGTGCGCATCGTCTTCTCCGGCGGCAGGGGCTATCACTTCCACGTCACCGACCCGCGCGTGCTGCCGCTGGACTCCGCGGCGCGGCGCGAGATCGTGGACTACCTGAGCCCCAACGAGCAGGTCTCCTCCGCCCTCGTGGAGGGGTTCGTCAAGGAGAAGACCTGGAAGAAGGACGCCTTCGGCCCGCAGAAGGACCGCATCATCCCGCCCGCCAGCGCGCCGGGCTGGGACGGCATCATCACGCGCACCATCGTCGCGTTCCTGGGCGACGTCGCCGCGCTGCCCGAGGAGGAGGCCGTCGCGCGCCTGCGCCGGATCAACGGCATCGGCGAGAAGACCGCGGCCGAGATCCGCGCGCAGCTGACGCCCGAGCGCATCGCCCTCATCCGCGAGCACGGCCGCCTGGCGATCCCCGCCCTCGCGCAGAAGAAGGCGCTGGAGGGCCTGATCGAGATGGCCCGCGTCGCGGCCGAAGGCGAGACCGACGAGCCCGTCACGGCCGATATCAAACGCCTCATCCGCCTCCCCGGCTCGCTCCACGGCAAGACGGGGCTGCGCGTCACGGCGCTCACGCTGGAGGAGTTCGAGCGCTTCGACCCGTTGCGCGACGCGGTGGCGCTGGGGGAGGAGCCCGTGCGCGTCGTGGTGAGCAAGCCGGTGGACGTGCCGCTCAAGGGGCGGCGCCTGCGGCTGGAGCCCGGCGAGCAGGAGGCGCCCCTCTACGCCGCGGCGTTCGCGGTGCTGCGACGCAGCGCGCTGCGGCCCTACGCGGGGCCCGTCGCCAGCGTCCCCTGATCGGCCTTCGCCACGGGGATCGTCTGCCCTTCGCGCAGCACGACGACCTCGCCGCCGAAGGCGCCCTTGGCCTCGGCGTGCGACTCCTCCGCGTTGCCGTAGAAGGGGACGTGCGAGAGGGCGAGCTTGCCCACGCCGGCCTCGCGCGCGAGGCGGCCCGCCGCGCCCGCGGTGAGGTTCGTCCGCGCGGCCTCGCCCTCGTCGCGGTCCAGCAGGAGCGTGTGGACGAGGAGCACGTCGGCGCCGCGGGCGAAGTCGGCGAACCAGGGGCGCGGGCCCGTGTCGGCGAGGTAGACCAGCGTGCCCGAGGGGCCCTCGATGCGCGCGCCCACCGCGGGGCAGCCGTGGCCCACGTTGCAGAACGTGAGGCGGAAGGGGCCGATCTCCACCTTGGACTTGCGCGTGAGGCCTTCGAGGCGCGCGTTCTGGATCCACGAGCGGTCCATGCTGTACGCGCGCAGCACGTCCTTGAGGCGCGCCTCGGCGCCGGTGGGGATGAGGAGCGGCGTGCCGGGGGCGAGGGAGAAGGCGACGGGGAGCAGGTCCGCGACGTTGTCCAGGTGGAAGTGGCTCACCAGCACGCCCGAGAGGGGCTTGCCTTCGAGCACCTGCGCGAGGCGGAGGTGCGTGCCGTTGCCGCAGTCCAGGAGGAGCCGCGCGTCGCCCTCGGAAAGCAGGTACGACGTGCCCGCGCCCAGGGGCACGAGGTAGCGGCTGCTGTTGCCCAGGACGCTCAGCTCCACCTCGTCCCCTTGCGTGCCCTCGGGCAAAGGCTTTTCGAGGACGGCCCGCTCGCCGGGGCATGCCTTTCCTCCTGCGCGTCCGCGGCGGGCAGCCCCTCGCCGCCGGCAAGGTGGTCGCCGTCGCGAAGAACTACGAGGACCACCGCAAGGAGATGGCGGGCGCCATGGGCTCGGGAGCCGCGGGGGACCGCCGGCCGCCGGAGGACCCCGTGGTCTTCCTGAAGCCCTCCTCGTGCCTCGCGCACGACGGGGGCGAGGTCGTGATCCCTCACGGCGTCGCGAACGTCCACTGGGAGACGGAGCTTGCCGTCGTCGTGGGCCGCGAGATGCGCCGCGTGGACGAGGCGGAGGCGATGCGCCGCGTGCTGGGCTATGCCGTCTTCCTGGACATGACGGCGCGTGACCTCCAGGCGGATGCCAAGAAGGGTGGCATGCCCTGGACGCTCTCCAAGGGCATGGACACCTTCGGCCCCATCAGCGAGGTCGTGCCCGTCGCGCAGGCGCCCGCGTGGGACGCGATGGAGCTGGAGCTGCGCGTCAACGGCGAGGTGCGCCAGAAGGGCGCCACGCGCGACATGATCCACCCCGTGCCGCGGATCCTCAGCCACGTCTCGCGCTACATGACGCTGGAGCCCGGCGACGTCGTCGCCACCGGGACCCCCGCGGGCGTCGGCGCGTGCAAGCCCGGCGACGCGCTGGAGGCGAAGCTCCCCGGAATCGCGGCGCTCAACGTAAGGGTCGTCGCGGGTTGACGTGGGACCGCAGCGGTGCGATCGAAGCCCTTATCCAAGGCCCCCGCCTCCTCGAACCGGATACGGAATCAGGGTGGCCCGGGACGTTTCCCGGTCACCGGGCGCGCCCGTGGTTTTGGGCCGCCCTTCCCCTCTCCTTCCAGCGGAAGCCAAGCGCGTTCTCCTGGCGTGCCTGGCGCGGAGAAGGGACCAAATAGGCGCGCCGGGGTTCGACCGCCCGTGGCGCCTGACGAGGACGAGTTCACGTACCCCGCCCTCGTGAACCGCTGGCGCCGCGAGCGCAGCACCACCGCGCTGGGCAAGATGGACAACGGCTTCTACGAGGCCTTCGACAACCACCTGCGCGCGCTTCGCGAGGACTACCAGAAGGAGCACGCCGCGAACCCGGCCACGCCCAAGGTCCTCATCCTCCAGGACGAACTGACGAAGCTCCAGGGCGTGCGCGACGACCTCTACGACCTGCGCGAGCGGAAGATCGTCACCGCCGCCCTCATCGCCGCGCGGGGCGGCCACGCGGAGAAGACCAACATGACGCGGGAGGAGGAGCTTGTCTTCGACGAGCTTCTCCGCACCCTGCGCGACGCCCGCCGCAGCCTGCTGCGCCGCGGCCAGCCGCCCGCCGTCGAGCCCACGCGCCCCGCGCCCGCCGGGCCCCCGTCGCCCCCCGACCCCGCGCCCCCCGCGGCCAGCGCGCAGCCCGCCTCGCCGCTTGCCGAGCGCCCCTCGGAGCCGCCCGCCGAGGCGCCGCTGCCTGGCGCGCCCGCGGCGCCCACGCGCGACCCGGCCCCGGCGGCGGAGGCCGTCACCGCCAGCGAGCCCGAGGCGCCGCGCCGCATCGCTCCGCCGCGCATGCTCGTGCGCGTGAAGTCCGCCTTCGGCCCCTTCGTCGGGCCCGACCTGAGGAACTACCTCCTGGCGGCGGAGGACGTGGCGGCGCTCCCCAAGGAGGTCGCGCACGTGCTCATCCAGCGCGGCGTCGCGGTCGCTGTGGGTGGGTAGACTGTTGGACCCTTGATCAGAGGATCAAGGAGGAACGCCGAGGTCGTCGGGCTCGGTGAACTCGACCTTGAGGACGTCCTCGCCGTCCTCGTGGTAGGAGGCGCACGCCATGTTCTCGAAGAGGAGGAAGCCCATGTCGCCCAGGTCGTTCTCCTCGACGACGATGAAGAGCTTGGACTCGGAGATCTCGTACCAGACGCGCACGAAGAAGGCGTGCTCGTAGCTGGAGTCGAGCCAGATGATGTGCTCGGTCTCCTGGCCGTCCTCGATGGCCTCCTTGACGCTCTGCTCGGCGAAGCGTCGCACCGTGGCGATGGTCTTCCCGTCGTTGAGCGCGCGGAGGATCTCCCGCTTCAGGCGGGCCTCCTCCTCGAACTCGGGGTTCCAATCGACGGTCCACACCACGGATTCCATGGGGCCTCACTCCATCTGGGCGCTTGATGGGCTTGAAGCTTCCGTATGGGACGAGAGTGGTTTCCCTTGGAAGCGGCGCGGATTCCTGGGACAACAGGCGAAGGCTCGCGTTCAGGCGGCGCGCACGAGCGTCTCGCCAAGCGGCGTTCAGCCGCCTCCGCGGAGGCGGCTTCTCGCGACTCAGCTGGAAACAGGCGCGAGCTGAGTCGCGACGATGCCGAAGAAGCGGAGGTGGTCCAGAAGCGCGCTCTTCGTCGTCTTGCGCTCGTCGTAGGCGACGGAGAGCGTGTCGCGCGCGAGGTCGATCTCGGCGGCGAGCACGCCCTCGTGGGCCAGAAGGTCGTCCAGGACGACGGACTCGTCCGCTTCGCAACCGAGCGTGTCGACGTGGATCGCAAGGCGCTTCATCGTGGCTTCGACAGAATACTCAGGAGTCGAAGACTTGAGCTTCGTGTCCGAATCTGGACACAAGTGCCCAGGCGAGTCCGATCCGGGGGCAGCGTGGGGTCCTGGCCCGTCAGCACGGCGTCCACGTGCATTGATAGCATCCGCAGCGCCAGCCGGTGAAGAGGTCCGGCGGCGCGGGCGCCTCTCCCATGGGGCCCCCGCACGACGGGCACGGCGCTCCGGCGCGCACCACCGCGGCGTGGGTGCAGGTGGCGCAGCGCGCGAAGGTGCGGGCGGGCACGAGGGAGGAATGGCGGGCCCAGGAGAAAAACGAATGCGTTTCGTCATCCGGCGGCGCCGCCAAATGCGGGGGGTTTGGGGGCGCAGCCCCCTGACGTGAAGGAACGTCGAGCAGACAACGAGACGTCAGGGGGGCGAGCCCCCCGAACCCCCCTCAGTGGCGAAAGCTTCGTTGGCCAGTGAACACCATGGCGATCCCGTGCTCGTCCGCGGCCTGGATGACCTCCGCGTCGCGGATGGAGCCGCCGGGGTGCACGATGGCGGCGACGCCCGCCTCGGCGGCCTCGTCCACGCCGTCGCGGAAGGGGAAGAACGCGTCGCTGGCCATGACGGAGCCGCGCAGCGCCGTGCCGCCCTTGAGGACCGCGATGCGCGTGGCGTCGACGCGGGCGGTCTGGCCGCCGCCGATGGCGACGGTCCGCTCGTCCTTGACGAAGCACACGCTGTTGCTGCGGATGTGGCGCACGGCCTTGAACGCGAAGAGCATGTCGCGCATCTGCGCCTCGGTGGGCTGGACGCGGGAGACGACCTTCCACTTGGCGACGTCGGGCTCCAGGATGTCGCGGTCCTGGACCACGAGGCCGCCCACGACGCTCTTGATCATGAGGCCGCCGTAGTGGCCGTGCGTCGCGAGGCCCGGCACCTCCAGCAGGCGCAGGTTCTTCTTGGCCTGGAGGACCGCGAGCGCCTCCGCGCCGAAGGAGGGCGCGATGATCAGCTCCAGGAAGAGCTTGCCCATCTCCTCGGCGGTGGCGCGGTCCACCTCGCGGTTCAGCGCGATGACGCCGCCGAAGGGCGAGTACGTGTCGCACGCGTAGGCCGCCTGGTACGCCCCGAGGGGCGAATCCGCGCTGGCGATGCCGCTGGGCGTCGCGTGCTTGATGATGACGCACGAGGGGCGCGCGAACTCCTTGACCGCCTCGATGGCGGTGTCCGCGTCCACGATGTTGTTGTACGAGAGCTCCTTGCCGTGGATCTGCCGCGCGTTCACGACGCTGGGCTCGCCGGTGGGCTTGCCCTTGTAGAACGCCGCGCGCTGGTGCGAGTTCTCGCCGTAGCGGAGGTCCTGCGCCTTCTCGTAGGAGAGGCTGAGGTAGCGGGGGAAGTCCTCGTCGAGCACCTTGCTGCGGAAGTACTGGTTGATGATGGCGTCGTAGCGCGCCGTGTGCGCGAACGCGTCGGCCGCGAGGCGCTCCCGCGTCGCGAGCGTCGCGTGCCCGTGGGCCTCGATCTCCGACGCGACGAGGTCGTACTGCCCGGGGCTCGTGACGACGGCCACGTCGTGGTAGTTCTTCGCCGCGCTGCGGATGAGCGTGGGCCCGCCGATGTCGATGTTCTCCAGCACCTCGGCCAGGGGCGCGCCCGCGGCCACGGTCTGCTCGAAGGGGTAGAGGTTGACGACGACGAGGTCGATGAGGGGGATGTCGTGCTTCGCGGCGGACTCCAGGTCCTTGGGGTTCTGCCGCCGCGCGAGCACGCCGCCCGTGATGCGCGGGTGCATGGTCTTCACGCGCCCGTCCATCATCTCCGGGAAGCCCGTGACCTCGCTCACGTCCTTGACCGCGAGGCCCGAGTCGCGCAGCAGCTTCGCCGTGCCGCCCGTGGAGAGGATCTGGCCGCCCGCCTTGGCGATGCGGCGCGCGAAGTCCGGAAGGCCGGACTTGTCGGACACCGAGAAGAGCGCGTGGAACGTCCGCAACGTCGCTTACCCAGCGGAGATTGCGGACCCCTACAAAAGCCTAGGGGTGGCGTCGCGCCCGGCTCAGCGCCTGGCGGCCTCGCGCGCCAGCGTGCCCGCGATCTTCTGGATGCGCCGCTTCAGCGAGGGGTCGACGGGGAACTGCCGGTGGTGCGGGCAGTCGTCGTCGCGCACGAGGCGCTGGTCCTCCGTGAGCACGAAGGGGTAGATGCGGCACCCGATGGGGCGGTCCGCGTAGACGCTGCACTGGTTGTCCTTGAGGAAGAAGCACGGGCGGCCGGGCTTGCCCGCGGCCACGTCCTTCGGCGAGCGGCCCGCGTCGGTCATGCCCTCGGGGCGCGGCACGGTGAGGAGGTAGAGCGCGCGGTCCTCCCTCTTCACGAAGGAGAAGTCCGCCCGCTTGTGGCCCAGGGCCTCCAGCCGCTGCGCGTCCTCCTCGGTCAAGGGCATCTCGGTGTCGTAGCAGCACGACGCGCACCCGTTGGCGACGCACGGATTCCCCTGGAGCATGGGCAGGCTCATCGCGCGTCCCTCGCCAGCGTGATCCCGCTCTGCCCCTGGTAGTGGCCGCTGCGCTCGTGGTAGAGCGCGACGGGGGGCGTCTCCAGCCGCTCCAGGACGAGCTGGCAGAAGCGGTCGCCCACGGGCACCTCCAGGGGCGCGCGGCCCGCGTTGAGGCCGCCCACCGTGAGCGTGCCCTCGAAGCCCGCCTCCACCTTGCCGAAGGAGCCGAACACGCCGCGGCGCGCGTAGGAGGAGCGCAGCCACAGCGAGCCGCACACGTCGGGCGGCATCCGCACGCGCTCCACCGTGGAGACGAGGAAGCGCGCGCCGCCGGGCACGACGACCTTCCCCTCGCGCACGACCTCGCCCCCCTCGTCCGGGAGCATGACCTCGGCCACGCGCAGGTCGTAGCCGTTGGGGGTCAGGCCGCGGGGCTCGAAGGGCGCGATCCCCAGGCTGCCCGTCGCCATGCGCTGCGCGATGTCCCGGTCCGAGAGGACGCCCATGCGGCGCCCCACCGCCGCGCCGCGAGATAAACGCTGCCCGCCCCGCGCGGGGGAAGCATTCATCCGGGATCGGCGGATTGGACCGAACCACGGGGCCTGTAGCCTAGCCCGGATAAGGCGGCAGCCTTCGGAGCTGTTTGTCTTGGGTTCGAATCCCAACAGGCCCGCTCACTTCGTTCGCGGCCCCGTTGCCAGCGCTGCGCGCGGGTCGCTGGACTGCGGTCCGGCGGCCACCCTCGGCGCCGATGCGCCCGCGGGTCCCAAAAAAGCCCGCTCAATTCGCGCGCGGCCGCGCCTCCGTCGGCGGTCCTCCCTGAAGCGCCCCCAGTCCCAGACGCTCCCGCCCGGTGCCCGCGCCGTGCACAGAGGCACTGACACGGCGCGGGCAAGCGGACGGGAGCGTCAGGCTCCGCGGCCCTTGGAACCGGGGAAGGCTGTTACCCAAGTGGTAGGGGGCAGGAGGGGGCGTCATCCTTTGCAGGATCGATCCTGCAAGGGCGTCGCCCCGGGCAAGCACCCTGAAGCGGCGCGCCGCGCATGCCGACGCATGCCCCTGGGGGACGTGGACGTGGAGCGGCTCAGCGCGCACCTGCGGGCCCTGGCCCATCCGGCGCGGCTGGAGCTCCTGCGCCTCCTGAGGCGCCCCGCCGCGCCGGCGGAGATGGAGGTGCGCCCGCGGCGGCGCGACGCGGACCTGCACCCGGAGCGCGCCATGAGCCGGCAGTCCATCATGGACCACCTGGCGACGCTGGAGGAGGTCGGCGTGGTCAACCGCATCGAGGCGGACGGCGCCACGCGCTACGTGACCAGCGCGCAGCGGCTCTTCGCCCTGGTGGAGGAGCTTCGCAGCCTCACGGCGCTGGAGCCCTCGATGCGCGTCGACGTGGAGGCGACGCTCGCCAACGGGGCCGCGGACGCGCCCGCCTGGACGCCGGGCCCGCGCCTCGTGCTCCTGGGCGGGCCGTGGGAGGGGCGCGCGTTCGCGCTGGCGGGGGCGGGCCCCTGGACGCTGGGGCGCTCGCGGGAGCGGGACGTGGCGCTCACCTACGACCCCTTCGCCAGCGCGGAGCAGGCGCGCATCGAGCGGCAGGGGGCGACGCTCACCGTGAGGCCCGAGGAGGGCGCGCGCAACCCGACGCGCCTCAACTTCGCGACGCTGGCGACGGGGGCTCCGCGGCCGCTGCGCCCGGGGGACGTCATCGGGATCGGGCGGTCGCACCTGGTGTTCCAGCCCTGAGGGCGGCGCGGAACGCGGCCGGGTCCGCGGGGCGCTCCTCGGGCCGCTTGGAGAGCGCGGCGCGCAGCGGCGCCTCCAGCCACGACGGGATCGCCGGGTGCGGCAGGCGCGGCGCGTCCAGGAGGATGCGCTCGCGGGCCGAGAAGGCGTCCGCGCCCGCGAGGTCGATGGGGTGCTCGCCGGTGAGCAGCCGGTAGAGGACCGCGCCGGCGGCGTAGACGTCGGAGGCGGCCGCGGGGCGCGCGCCGCGCACGACCTCGGGCGCCATCGTTGAGAGCGTCCCCTCCACGGCCGCGCCGGTGAGCGTCGTCCCCGGGTCGGCGGCGCGCGCGGAGCCGAAGTCCGCAAGGAGGCCGCGCCCGTCCGCGTCCAGGAGGAGGTTCTCGCACTTCACGTCACCGTGCACGAGGCCCGCCGCGTGCAGCGCCGCGAGCCCTTCGAGGAGGTCGTCCAGGAGGGGCAGCGCGCGCTCGGGGGGCAGCGGGCCCTCCCGCGCGAGGAGGTCCTTCGCGCTGCCGCCGGGGGCGCGCTCCATGACGAGGAAGGCGTCCCCCTCGCGGCGGTCGACGTCCAGGAGCCGCACGATGCGGGGGCTCTGGACGGCCTGGAGCGCGCGCGCCTCGGCGACGAGCCGGGAGCCCTCCCGCGGGGTGTGATATCGTTTCACGACGACCTCGCGCCCCGTCTCGGCGTCGGAGGCGAGGTAGACGGTGGCGGTGGCGCCGCGGCCGATCTCGGCGCCCAGCACGTAGCGGCCGATGCGCTCGCGCGACTCCAGGCCGCGCAGGAGCATGGCGTGCTCGCGCTCGGTGACGCCCAGGTCGCGGCGCAGGTCGGCAAGGAGGCCGTCGCTTCCGGGGATCTCGCGCCCGTTGCCGCCCCGCGTCGCGGCGAGGGCGGCGGCGTAGCGGCGGGCGCGCTCGGCGACGGCGCGCGGGTCGTCGGCCGCGAGGAGCGCGCGCTCGGCCAGGGCGTCGACGGGGCGCCAGAGGGCGAGCCCCGCGGCGAGGGCCACCAGCGCGCCCGCGCCCAGGGCGAGCCCCCCTTCGCCCAGGGCGCCCATGACGAGGAGCCCGAAGAGGGCGCCCGCGGCCGCGGCGAAGAGGGCGCGCAGCGCGGCCCGCGCCCGGCGGCGCTCGCGCCCGCCCGCTCCGGCGAGGCCGTAGCGCGCGACGGCGAGGACGACGACGAGGGCGAAGAGGAGGCGCAGGAGGAGGTCCGTGCCGTCGTACCGGGAGAAGGAGGAGCCCAGGTCGGGGCGCGCCTTGAGGAGGCCGTCCAGGGCGCCCAGGCTCGCGAGGACCGCGGCGCCCGTGGCGACGATGCGCCCCGCGCTGGCGCCCAGGGGCCTCACGAGGCGCGGGGCGTACGCGACGACGGCGAGGCCGCCCGCGATGGTGGCCGCCGCGCGCAGGACGAAGGGCGCGTAGGCGGCCTCCGCGGGCGCGAACGCGGTGAAGGAGACGAAGAACGCGCCGCTCTGGACGAGGTAGGGCGAGAAGGCGAGCCCCAGGGCGCCCGCGATGCGGCGCTCCGGCTCGGGGCGCAACTCGTCCGCCGCGACGCGCGCCGCGGCCACGACGAACGCGACGAGGGCCGCCGTGGAGGGGACGGTGGCGACGTAGGTGAGGGGCCCGCTGACCATGGCCCACTCGGAGGAGACGCGCGCGACGCCGGCCACGAAGAGCGCGGGCTGCCACGCGAACGCGGCGCCCAGGAGGACGGCCGCCGCCGCGGTGGCCGCGAGGAGCGCGCGCCTGGCGGGGAGCGCGTCGGGCCAGAGGAGGGCGGCCACGTAGAGCGTGAGGAAGGGGATCGCCAGCGACCAGGCGGTGGAGAGCCGGGCGAGGACCAGCGCGGTCGCGGCGGAGGGGGCGCCCGGCAGCAGCGTGACGGACGCCATGTAGCCGGCGCGCAGGAGCATGAGCGCGGCGAGGACCTTGTGCGACGCGGCCTCGGGGCGGACGACGAGGACGAGGACGCCCGCCGCGCCCACCGCGGCGGCCAGGGCAAGCCCCAGGGTGCCAAGCGCCAGCGCGGTCACCCGCCCGGCGGCGGAGGCGGGGGCGAAAGGGGGCAGCACTCGGGCGGCGGGCAGCCCACGCAGTCGAGCTGGACCTTAGTGCCCGTCGTCCCGGTGAAGGGGGGATCGTCCAGGTGCAGGCCGATGGGGGCGTGCGGCTCGACGTAGTAGCGGCCCGTGGCGACGTCGTAGGACGCGTAGAGGGGGCACGCCGCGAGGAGGCACGACGTGGGCGTCGCGATGCAGGGGGGCACGATCCCCACGAGGGACGTGTCGGGCTGGGGGACCTCGCCCAGGATCGTGTCGAGGCCGGGGAGGACGAGGCGCTCGACGGCGTCGGCCGGGTCCGCGGGGCGGTCCGCCAGCGAGCAGTCGTCCGACGCGGCGCTCCCGGAGTGGGGCACCTCGGGCGTGGCGAGGGTGATCGACACGATGTAAGGGTCGTCCGGGCCCTCCAGGCCGTCGGGGCCCACGGCGACGGGCCCGGCGCCGATGGACGGCGACAGGCCGTCCGTGGTCCAGGCGAGGTATTCGGTCCGGGGCGGGCTCCAGGCGGCGGCCGGGCCGGCGACGGACACGAGCAGGACGATCAGCAGGGCGACGCGCATCGAGGAGCCTCCCGCCGATGCACGCTCGTTAGCGGGCAAAGAATGTTCCCGTGGGGGTCGGGCAAATCCGCGCTTTGGCGAGGAAGAGTAACCGATGCAGCCGTTCGGATGCGCGCTCTGCGCAAGGGGCAACCACCCGCGAGGGGTAGCAGCGGGCCGGATGCGGCGCCGCCTCCTTGATGGGTTCTGCGACGATCCATCAGGCGAGGGCCGCGAGGGTGGCCCGTCGGCAGGGCGGTGCGGTTACGCCCTCCGGCTCCATCCTCGCCGCACCCTCATTTTCTCTCACGGATCGACGCCCAGGTCCACGTCCGTCCCTTCCGAGACGGGGACGCGCACGCTGCTGGTCGCCTCCTCGATCGCGCCCTTCCAGGCCTCGGCCGGCGCGCCCGCCTGGTGCGCCTCGCGCATCGCGCGCAACGCGGCGCCCAGGATGCGGTCCCCCTGCGCCTGGCTCTCCGCGGCGTCGACGCAGGGCACGCCGTCGAACACGACGCAGCCCAGCCGCTCGCGCAGCGTCTCGTCCAGAAGGTAGAACCCGTGGCGCCGCGCGCCGGGCTCCCAGGTGACGGAGACGCACGCGGAGCCGCAGGCGGCCTCGATCCACACGCGGACCTCCAGGTCGGCGCCCGCGGTCGCACGCTGGAGGTCGAGGAACGCGGCGCTGCGCAGGAGGACGTCGGCCTTCTCGGCGACGGCGCGGGCGTAGTCGTCCTCGGCCGGCGCGCCCACCGCCGCGATCCAGTCGACGCGGAAGGGGCTCGCGAAGCGCTCGTCGAAGGCCTTCATGCCCAAGCCTTGGCGGCGCTGGAGAACATGCGTTGGGCGAAGGACGCAGCGCCCTTCGCGCGAGCTTTATCCCCCAGGAGCGGCGGGCGGCCTCACGGGCTGCCGGTGAAGTCCGCCAGCACCGGATGCGCCGAGTCGTAGGCGACGACCTGCAGCTTGTACTGCACCTGCGCGTCGGAGCAGGCCGTGCACTGCCCCATGCCGGTGGGGTCGCTGGTGGACACCTGGAGGTCGAAGCGCCACTGGCTCGTCTTCGCGTAGGGGCTGTCGGTCTGCTGCATGTTCACGGGCCACGAGAACTGGAAGACGCCCTTGCCCATGTCCGCGTGGGTGACGTTCGCGCGGCGGAAGTTGCTGGAGTCCGCCGACTTGTAGAGGAAGGAGATGTTGCGCACCTGGCCGATCTGCGCCGTGGCGTCGGTGATGGTGACGTTGGCCGTCATCCAGACCGTCTCCATGGGGACGACCTTCTGCGACGCGACGCCCTCGGGGGGCTGGTCGCCGTTGTTCTGGATGCGGTCCACGATGGCCGTCTCCGCGCTCTGGTGCGAGCTGGTCGCGGGCCCGTCGAAGAGGCCCAGCGTGTGGCCCGCGCCGAAGAGCATGCCGTGGCCCGGCCAGAGCGAGAGGTCGCGCATGCGCACGATGTCGGCGCGCAGGTGGACGTTCCCCTCGATGACGCCGCCCTGCGCGGGCAGCAGCTGGAAGGCCCAGCGGCTCGTCTTCTCGTGGGGCATGTCGCACATCTCGGGCGTGACGTCGATCTTGAGGGGCGCGCCGCTCGTGATGGGCTGCGGCTTCGACCAGTCCGTGTCCGCCGCGCTGCGGTAGCGCAGCGTGACGCTGGTCACGGTGGGGTCGCTCCACGTCGCGGTGATCTCCATGCGGCCCGTGCCCTCGAAGACCGTGGCGCCGTCGGTGGGGCGCGCCATCGCGCCGCCCACGCCGGGCGTCTGGTAGCGAAGCACGTCCGCGAAGGTGTATTGCAGCGCGTCCTGGGGCTGCACGTCGAGGTCCTGGTCCAGGATCGTGACGCGCTCCTTGCCCTCCCAGTAGTCGTGCATGTGCGCCATCTGGCCCATGTCGCCCGTGGCGTTGGTGGAGTTGCCCGTGTCGACGATCACGGGGGGAGCCTTGGCCGCCGTCGTGTTGACGGCAGGCGCGGGCTTGTCTCCGCCCGAGCCGCCCAGGCAGCCCGCGAAGCCGCCGGTGACGAAGAGGGCCGCGACGAGGACAAGGAGCAGGCGCATGCTGATCAGCCCGGAAGCCCGCGAAGGGGGTATTTAAAGAGTTTGGAGCCCTCGTTGTCCTCGCCCTGGAAGGCTCACGTCGGGCGCCGGCCGCGCTGCCGCTCCCTGCCCGGGTCGCGCGGGGTCTGCTCGGCCCCCTCGGCGCCGGGGGCGCGGTGGTCCTCCATCACCGCCTCCTGGAGGCTGCGCGCGTTCCGGCTGGGCCGCACGTGCGCGCCGAACGAGTTGGCGTACACCTGCGTGAGCTCCGCGCCCACGAAGACGATGAGGCTCGTGTAGTAGAGCCAGACGAGGATGGCCAGCACGGCCCCCGCGGCCCCGTACTGCGTGGCGATGGGGCCCCGGCCGATGTAGAGGCTGATCGCATACTCCCCCGCGACGAAGAGGACCGCCGTGACCAGGGCGCCCTTGAAGGTGTCCTTCGCGCTCACCTTGGCGTCGGGGATGAACTTGAACATCAGCGTGAAGAGGAGCGTCACGACCGCGAGCGTGAGGACCAGGTCCAGCGCGGCGCCCAGCGCGGCCCCGAGCCCCAGGGCGCCCCCGACGCGCGAGGAGACGGCGGCGAGGAGCGCGCTCAGCGCCAGGGAGAGGAGCAGGAGGAACACGCCGCCCAGCAGCGCGCCGAAGCTGAGCAGGTTGTCGCGGATGGCGCCCCAGACCTTGTTCCGGAAGCCCTTGCGCGGCTTGGCGTCCACCTCCCAGATGGCGTTCATGGTCTCCTTGAGCTGCGCGAAGACGCCCACGGCGCCCGCCAGGAGCGCGATGGCGCCCACGACCGTCCCCGCGACGCCCACGCGGGGCCGCGAGCTGCCCGCCATGATGTCGGCCAGCGCCTGCGCGCCCTGCGGGCCCAGGACGAGGCCAAGCTGCCCCATGATGGCGCCCCGCGCGGCGGTGGCGCCGAAGAGGAGGCCCGCGACGAAGACGCAGATGGCCAGCAGGGGCCCGATGGCGAAGAGGCTGTAGTACGCCAGCGCGGCGGCCTGCTTGGGCGCCTTGTCCCGCCCCAGCGCGACGAGGGTGTTCTTCACGAGCGTCCACACCGTCCGCGGGCGCCAGTCGAAGGCGCGCCTGCCCGCCTCGTCGCTCGCCTGGGGGTCGTGGGCCTCTGCGTCGTCGGTCCTCATTGCGGCGCCTCGCTTCTCACCCTCGCCGCTTCGCGCCGCGCTTCGGAGAGGCCTTGTGGCCGCTTCGTTCATGGAGGCCGAGACAAGCCCTTATGCCGGGGTCCGGGCTCCGAGGATGAGCCCATCGACCTGGACCCGTAGCCTAGCCCGGATATGGCGCAGGCCTCCTAAGCCTGAGACCTGGGGTTCGAATCCCCACGGGTCCGCTCCTCGCTTCGCTCGCCTTCCCAGAGAGGATATCACCCGCGATCGCGGGAAGAAGGGAAGCCCCCTGCGGCCGTGGCGGGTTGCGGAGCTGGGGGGCTGATGAGGGGGCCGCAGGGGCTGTGGGCCCAGTGGGGCTGGCAGGGGATAACGCCGATCCGCCGAGACTCCCGGGGGCGGCAAGCTCTCTGGTGGTCTCCGGAGGCGTCTGATCGATCCGGATTCTTCGTCGAGAATCGGTTTCCCCCGCGCGCGCTCCTTGCCCGCTTGGAGACACTGAGCCATGAAGATCGCTTCCCTGGCGCTCCTTCTCGTCGCGGGCCTGGTCCTGGCCGGCTGCGCGAGCAACGCGCCCCCCTCGTCGTCCACGCCCTCCACGTCGACCCCCGCCGGGACGACGCCCTCGACGTCGACGCCCGCGCTCCACGCGGACCTGCTGGGCGATGGCTCCACGTTCGTGGCTCCCCTCATGGACAAGTGGCGCACGGCGTTCCACGACCAGAACTCCGGAGTGACGATCTCCTACACCGGCGGCGGCTCGGGCAAGGGCCGCGGCGACATCACCAA
>JAJPHT010000024.1 GCA_021325135.1 Pseudomonadota bacterium
CCACGGCGCATCTTGGCGGCGCGCCTCCTTCGGCGCATCTTCTTCTTCCGCCACTTCCAGCGCTGGTTTCCCTTCTTCTTCCAGACTCGGGAACTCCTCTTCATGGGATGATCCTCAACGGAGCAGATATCCCAGGGGAATCCCCCGGGGAACGAGGCGAGGATGCGATTCCCCTTCTTAATGCTTTGGCTGGCGGGGACGCGGCTCACGCCGAGGCGTCGCCGCGCGAGGAGCGCCGCCGGGCCAGGCGCGGGGCAAGCTGCGTCTTCCAGAGGCCGAAGACGCCCACGACGACCATGCCGCTCAGGGACAGGACGTCCGGCGGAGGGAGGCCCATCATGGCCTTCTCCTGCTCGGGGGCTTCGTTAACGCTTGTCGTGCACACATGGAAGGGTCCTCCCGGTCATTTCGCGGAACGCAGGCGGGCGAGCCAGTCGCGCAGCGCGTCCACGAGGGGGGAGACGTGCACCGTGCCGCTTTCGCCAGGGACGCTTTGGACGAACCGCTCGGGGGGCGCGTCGGCGTCCACGCGCTCGATCTCGGCCCCGTCGGGGCGGCGGGAGGAGGTCTTGATCCCCTCGGGGGTCTCCTCGACGCGCAGCAGGGTCTCGTGGCGGCCGATCATGCGGGCGAAGGCGCTGATCACGCCCCTTCCTTGGGGCCCCCCGTTGAAGCCGGCTCGGGGAGGGGCCCGGGGATCAGGGGCCCAGGGGGACCTGGTTCAGCTTGCGGCAGCGGGGGCAGAACCAGCGCGCGCCGGGCGCGGCCCTCAGGGGGTGGACGGTCTTGCAGCGGCGGCACGCGAGGCAGCGCCAGCCCCGCTCGGGCGTGAGGCCGCGCAGCGCGTCGTCCGCGGCCGCGGGCGCGGGCGCCAGGGCGAGGAGCCCCCGCCGCGCGAGGTCCTCGGCGAAGAGCGCGGCGCGCCCCTCCTCGGCGCCCAGCGCCTCCGCGATCCCGCGGACGCTGCGCGCGCCGTCACTGAGGAGCCAGAAGCGCGCGGCCAGCCCTTCGAGGCTCACCAGCCGCGCGTCCGGGATGGGGAAGAGGCGCGAGACGAGGCGCTCCGCGGCGGAGAGCGTCCGCGGCAGGGCAAGCACGACGCGCCCCTCCACCTCGTCCCACGCCACGCGGCGCCTCGCGGGGTACGACTCCGCCGTCTCCACGCGCGGCGCCAAGGCGGGCGCGGGTCAAAGAGGCTGCGGACCTCAGACGGGCGTCCCGCTCTTCTCGTTGGAGAGGACGCTCTCGCCCGCCGCGCTCCACGCCGTGATCTTGTAGTAGTAGACCGTGCCCGCGTGCAGGCCGCCCTGGTCGTGGAACGTCAGGGTGACGCCGCTGCCCACGCTGTTGCCGTTGAAGGCGACCTCGCCGCCGGAGCTCGTGCCGCGGTACACCGTGTAGTTGACGATGGTGAGGCCCGAGGAGGGCGCCGTCCACACGAGGTCCAGGCTGTGGCTGAGGCCAGGCGTCACGGTGGCCAGCGTCGGCGCGCTGGGCGGGCCCCACGTCGTGCCGCTGGCGACGGACGAGTTCGAGCCGAAGCCGCTGTCCGAGTACGCGACGATGGAGTAGTAGCGCGTCACGTTGTTGGAGCCCACCGTGAGGTCGTCGAACGTCAGGTTCGCGCTCCCCAGGAGGGCAAGCTGCGTGAGGTTGCCGCTGGTCGTGCCGCGGTAGAGCACGTAGCCCTGCGCGGTCGCGCCGCCGCCCCAGCTCGTGGGCGCGGTCCACACGAGGGAGAGCGCGCCGGCGGTCGCGGTCTTGGCCGTGACGACCAGCGACCCGGGCGCCGTGGGCAAGCCCATGGGCGTCGCGTGCGCTTCGGTGGAATACCCGCCCTCGCCCGCCGTGCCGTTGGCGCTCACGCGGTAGTACCGGGTGGTGCCGTTGGCGACGCCGTTGTCGTTGTACGTGAGCGTGCTGCCGCTCGTCGCCGTGAGGAACGTCTCGGTGCCCGACGAGTTGGACGCGTAGACGTTGTACGCCGTGACGTGGTCCACGCCGCTCGTGATGTCCACGCTGGTCGCCGCCGTCCACGTGAGGGTGACGCGGTTGTTGGCGGCGTCCGCCGTCGCGACGAGGGTGGGCGCGTTGGGCGTGTGGATGGAGCCGCCGCTGGCCTCCGTGGAGCGGGGCGACTCGCCGTTGGCGTTGAGCGCGCTGACGTTGTAGTACTTCGTGACGCCCGTGCCCAGCGTGTCCTGGTAGGTGGTGGCCGCGGAGTCCACGGTCGCGAGCAGCGTCTCCGTGCCGGAGGAGTCGCCGCGGTAGATGTCGTAGCCCGTCAGCGCGCTGCCGCCGCTGTTGAGGGGCGAGGACCACGAGAGCGTGGCGATCCCGACGCCCGCGACGACAGTGAGCCCCGTGGGCGCGGACGCGACGGTGCTGGGCGTGGCGGAGAGCTCGATGGAGCTCGTGCTGTTGCCCTTGGAGTTCGTCGCGGTGAGGTTGTAGTAGTACGTCACGCCGTTGGTGACGCTGGTGTCGTTGTAGCTGAACGTGGAGGGGCTGAGGCTCTTGTAGAGCGTCTCGCCGCCCGTGCTGGTGCCGCGCCAGAGCGTGTAGTTCGTGACGTTCGTCGTGCCGTTGGCCGTGGGCCAGAGCCACGAGAGCTGCACCGCCCCGTTCCACGGCGTGGCGCTGGTGGCGCGGGGCGGGCCGGGCACGACGCTGGTGGACTGCGACGCGGAGACGGCCGAGGAGCCCTTCCACACGTACATGGTGAGGCCAAGCTCGGTGTAGACGCCCGAGTTGTCGTTGGTCATGTCGATGGTCGCGGTGCGCGTCGTGACCGCGACGGGCACGTCCGTGGGCACGGTGGGCCCGAGGTCGAAGTAGAGCGCGCGGTACTTGCCGTAGGTGAGCGTGTTCGCGAAGAACATCAGCTCCTGCGTGGCCGACATGGTGTAGGGCAGGTAGGTGGTGAGGATGACCGAGCCGTTCTGGCCGTAGGCGCCGAAGGCCCCGGTGTCGGAGACGGCGAGCAGGTCCTCGCCCGCGTTGGTCTGCACGACGCCCGTGAAGAGGGCAGAGCTGCTCCCGCCGCTGAAGTCCCACACCTTGTTGTTGGTGCCGTAGCTCGCCCAGTCAAGCTCGTTGGGCACCGAGAGGAGGGGGTGCGTGACGTCGGGCGTCGCGACGGAGGAGGAGCTTCCCGAGATGCCCACGTGCATGAGGGGCTGGAGCCACTGCGTGTTCTGCTCGCCGCCCAGCACCATGATGCGGCCGCCGTAGACGTTCACGAAGTCGCTGATGGCGCTCTTCACCTCGTTGGGCGTGAACGCGTTCTGCGCGACGTTGGAGCCCACGACGAGCATGTCGTAGTCGGGCTTCTCGAAGTTCTGGCTGAACGAGGCGAGGGGGATGGAGATGTCGTCCACGATCCACCCCTTGCCCGTCGTCGCGTCGTTGTCCGCGACCCAGTGGAACGCGACCTGCACGGTGCTCGCGTGGACGCAGGCGGCGCAGGTGCTCGCGTCGATGGTGATGGTGCGCGCGGTCCAGTTGCTCGGGAGGTTCCCCCTGGTGTCCGTGGAGGCGTGGTTGAGGCCGACGGTGCCGCTGGTCACCTGGTACCACGTCGTGCCGGAGTCGGGGGAGAGCTCGACGAAGCCGTAGTCGCCCGCGTCGCTGGAGGTGTCGACCCACTCGTTCCACGTCATGGTGGCCGTGCTCACGGAGGAGAAGTTGGCGCTGCCCACGACGGCGCGCATCTCGCGCCCCTTGGTGTAGCCCAGGGCGGAGAAGGAGTCGAGGCTCCCGCTGGAGAGCGCGAGGGCGCGGGAGGCGGAGCCGCCCCGGACGGGGGAGACGGCGGTGGAGTTGACGAGGGCGAAGTCGTACTTGGTGTTCCCGTTGCCGTTGGAGATCGTCGTCTGCGCGATGCTGATGCCCAGGTGCGAGACGAGGTTCGAGCGCAGGAAGGAGGAGTCGTCCTCGTAGCGGTCCCCCGAGGGGGCGGCCGCGCCGTTGTAGGCGATGGGGAGCGTGTCCAGGGCGTTGGACTCGCTGAGCGCCGTGCTCGTGAACGAGCCGCCCGAGTACTGGCCGACGTAGCCCACGCGGAAGCCGGTCATGCCGATGACGCCGTAGTCCGCGAGAGTGCCCGAGAAGAGGGGCGCCGCGCGCAGGTGGAACTCGTAGCCGGAGAGGCCCAGCGCGCTCTTCGCCTCGTCGTAGTCCACGTAGCCGTTGGAGCCGCTCGCGGTGGACGAGCTGCCGTGGGCGAGCGCGTCGAACTTGGTCGCGTCCACGCGCGACGTCGAGCCCCCCTGGAGGATGCCCAGGCGCGCGACGGCGTCCACCGCGCTGGAGCTGGAGGCCCACGTCGAGGGGTAGCCCGACGTGCCCAGGAGCACCTGCATCGCGTGGTCGCCCGTCGCCCGGAGGTCCGCGTCGGCGAGGTTCGCCGACTGCGCGCCGGGCGGGTTGAGGGCGAAGTGGAGGAGGTAGGTCACGCCGATGAGGAAGACCGCCGCGCCCACGACGAAGGAGACGAGGGTCCCCGAGGCGCGGTCGTCGGAGCGCCAGAAGCGGGAGCGTAGCCACGCGTAGACGCGCGGCGTGGAGCTCACAGCCACCGGACGGGCCATCCAGACGACCTCGTCCATAGCCTCTCTAGGCCCCTTTATAAAAAGGTCTGCGGGAAATCCAAGGGTCCACGCCCAATCGTCTTAAGCGATCCCCCCGTTCGCGCCCCGTGCACGGCGTGGACGAGCGGGCCCCCATCCTCCGCGAGGACGGCAGCGTGGACAAGGCGCGCGATCCCAACCTCCCGGACGCGACCCTGCTGCGCATGTACCGGTCCATGCGCCTCACCCGCGTCCTGGACGAGCGCTGCATGAACCTCCAGCGCCAGGGGCGCATCGGCTTCTACGGCACCTCCACCGGCGAGGAGGCGGCCGTCATCGGCTCGGCCGCCGCGGCGCGCGAGAGCGACTGGCTCTTCCCGGCCCTGCGCCAGGGGGGCGCGCTCCTCATGCGCGGCTTCCCGCTCCAGCTCTACTTCAACCACATGTTCGGCAACGGCGGCTCCACGGAGCTTGGCCGCTCCATGCCCATGCACTTCTCGGACCGCCGCCAGAACTTCGTGACCTGGTCCTCGTGCATGGCGACGCAGCTTCCCCACGCGGTGGGCATGGCCTACGGCGCCAAGGTGAAGGGCACCGGCGAGGTCGCCATCGGCTACCTGGGCGACGGCGCCAGCAGCGAGAACGACTTCCACCACGCCCTCAACTTCGCCGGCGTCTGGAAGGCGCCCGTGGTGTTCTTCTGCAACAACAACCAGTGGGCCATCAGCGTGCCCTTCAGCAAGCAGACCGCCAGCGGCAGCGTCGCCGTGAAGGCGCGCGCCTACGGCTTCCCCGGCGTGCGCGTCGACGGCAACGACGTGCTGGGCGTGTACGCCGCGACCCACGAGGCGGTCGAGCGCGCGCGCCGCGGCGAGGGCCCCACCCTCATCGAGGCCATCACGTACCGCATGCAGGGCCACAGCAGCAGCGACGACCCCACGCGCTACCGCAGCGCGGAGGAGGTCGCCTCGTGGGCGCGCCGCGACCCTCTCGTCCGCTTCTCGGCCTACCTCAAGCAGCGCGGCGCGTGGGACGACGCCCGGGAGGCCGCCCTCGTGGAGCAGCTCAACCGCGAGATCAGCGAGGCCATCGCCGCCGCCGAGGCGACGCCCCCTCCGCCCACCGACTCCCTCGTCACCGAGGTCTTCGCCGAGGTGCCGTGGCACCTGCGCGCCGAGTACGACGCCCTGCAGGAGACCCTCCGGAGGTAGCGCGTGTCCAGCCTTGACGTCCTCGACTACCAGGTCGCCCTGGACGAGGCCATGGCGAAGCGCGGCCCCGAGGGGCGCCCCCTCCTGGAGGCGCCGTACCGCAAGCAGGCGCTCCGGGAGATCCGCCGCCTGCTGGAGGCCATGGCGTTCCGCTACGCGCTCCTCGACGAGCGCGCGCTCCCCGAGGACCTGGACTACCTGCGCGCGCTGGAGGGGCTCAAGCCCGCGCCCGAGGCGGCGCGCGTGCTCGCCCGCAAGCGCCCCGTCTACGCCCGCGCGCGGCGCCGGCGCCTCGTGACCACGTGGGTCAGCCTCGCCGTCGTCGTGCTCGCCGTCGCCGCCCTCGCGTGGGCCGCCACCAGCGAGAAGGCGGAGCGCGTCGTGGACCTCTCCACCTCGCAGACCACCAACGCGACGTTCAGCATCGGGCCCAACGTCACGCGCATCCACGTCGATGGCACCATCCTCCCCGCCAAGGGGCAGGAGGGCACCATCGACATCTTCCTCACGAGCCCCAGCGGCAAGGTCTACACGCTCTGGCCCAGCGGGGACAACCGCGACACGTACCTGCGCCGCAACTTCGAGGGGCCGCAGGTGGAGCAGGGGACGTGGCGCGCGCTCATCGACCTCAACGGCGGCCCCGGCTCGGTGTACCTCATCGTGGACGCCGTGAGCCCCGCGAGGTGACGCGATGCGCGTGCGCGTCCGCCTCTTCGCCGGCACCCGCGACGCCGTCGGCGCGCCCGACGCGCACCTCGACCTCCCCGAGGAGGCGCGCCTCCGCGACGCCCTGGACAGGCTCTGCGCCGCGCACCCGCGCCTGGCCCCCTACCGGCCCACCATGCTCCTTGCGTTGGACGGCGCGTTCGCGACGCCCGACTCGCCGCTGCACGACGGGGCCGAGATCGCCCTCATGCCCCCCGTCTCGGGCGGGGCCGAGCGCGTCGCCATCGTGGAGGGCCCGCTGCGCCTCGACCCGCTTGTCGCCGCGCTGGAGACGCAGGAGGCCGGCGCGGTCGTCGCGTTCCTGGGCCTCGTGAGGCCCACGAGCCACGAGCGCCCCCGCGCCCAGGTGGAGCGGCTCCACTTCGAGGCGCACGAGGCGATGGCCCTCTCCGAGATGGCGCGCCTGCGCCGCGAGGCCATCGCCAGGTTCCACCTCGCCGACCTCATCATCCACCACCGCCTCGGCACGCTCCCGCTGGGCGAGGCCACCGTGGCCGTCGCCGCCGCCGCGCCCCACCGCCGCGCCGCGTTCGACGCGGCCCAGTGGGTCATGGACGAGCTGAAGACGCGCATCCCCATCTGGAAGCAGGAGATCGACCGCGACGGGAGCAAGGCCTGGGTCAACGACCCCACCCGGAGAGACGAGCATGCCTGACGACGACCCCTTCCACGGACGCAGCCTCGCCGCCGCCAAGGCCCGCCGCATGGCGGAGCGGGCGAAGCCCGAGCCCAGCGCCCCGCCCGCGGCCCGCGCGCCCTCCGCCGAGTCCGAAGGCCGCATGGCGGACGTGACGGAGAAGCCCGTCGTGCCCCGCGAGGCGCGCGCGGAGGGGTTCCTGCGCCTGACGCCCGGCACGGTGGCGGCGCTGCGCGAGGGGCGCGCGCCCAAGGGCGACCCCTTCCCCGTGGCGCGCGTCGCGGGCATCCTGGCGGCGAAGCGCACGCCTGATATCATCCCCCTCTGCCACCCCATCCCGCTCACGGGCGTGGAGGTGGACCTCGCGCTGGAGGCCGAGGGCGTGCGCGTGCGGACGCGCGTGCGGGCGGACTACCGGACCGGCGTCGAGATGGAGGCGCTCACGGCCGCCAGCGCGGCGCTCCTCACGGTGTGGGACATGGCCAAGGCGCTGGAGAAGGACGCCACGGGCAACTACCCCGCGACCGCCATCGAGTCCATCCGCGTCACCAGCAAGACCAAGGGGGAGCGCGCGTCGTGAGCGACCCGGCGCGGGAGCACAAGGCGCACGCCCCCTCGCGGCTGCGCTTCGCCATCGTCACCATGAGCGACTCCCGCGAGCGCGCGCAGGACGCCAGCGGGGACGCCATCGCGGACCTCGCCCGCGCCGCGGGGCACGAGGTGGCGCTGCGCTCCCTGGTGCGCGACGAGCCGTGGCAGATCCGCGAGGCGTTCGAGGCCGCGCTGCGCGAGCCCGGCGTGGACGTCGTCGTGGGCACGGGGGGCACGGGCGTCGCGCCGCGGGACGTGACGCCGGAGACGGTGCGGCCCCTCTTCGAGCGCGCGCTGCCGGGCTTCGGCGAGCTGTTCCGCATGCTCAGCTGGCAGGAGGTGGGGAGCGCGGCCATGGCGTCGCGCGCCGAGGCCGGCGTCGCCAACGGCAGGCTGGTGTTCCTGCTTCCGGGGAGCCCCAAGGCGTGCCGCCTCGCCATGGAGCGGCTCATCCTCCCCGAGGCGGGGCACCTGGTGGCGCTGCTGCGGCGCTGACCTCAGCCCGAGCCCTTGTCCAGGGAGAGGACCTGCACGTCGAAGGTGAGGTCCTTGCCCGCCAGCTGGTTGGGGTTGGCCGTGGTCTCCACGACGTCGGTGTCGGTGAGCGCCTTCACGGTGTAGGTCTGGGGCGCCGAGAGCTGGTTGGCGCTCTTCTGGAACTGGAGCCCGATGGCGGGCGTGTGCGTGATGGTGATGGTCGTGTCGTTCACGGCCGTGAGCACGCTCATGTTGGGCCAGTACGAGGCGTAGGTGAAGCTCTCGCCCACGGCGATGGGCGGGTCGGTGCGGAACGTGACGTTCTTGTCGTCGGCCGCGGTCACGACGCTGGAGTTCGGCCAGTACTCGTAGACCGTGTAGCGCTCGCCCACGCGCACGTCGAGGCTGAGGTTGACCGCGGTCTCCGTGATGGAGGTGATGCGGTAGCGCAGGACCTCGCCGTTGCGCGTGTTGGTCACGGTGTCGCCCACCTTGTAGTCGGTGCCGTTGCCCTGGTTGGTGCCCTGGACGTAGCTGTTGAAGTCGCTGGGCGTGAGGCTGGCGCCGGGGAGGGGCAGCGTCTCGTTGTGCGGGATGGTGACGACGCGCGGCTCGGTGCTCTCCACGGTGGCGTTGCCGTACCCCTTCTCGGGGCCGAAGGTGAAGGTGCGCGTCTCGCCGGGCTGCATGCCCAGCATGCCCTCGTAGAAGCCCTGCACGACGCTGACGCGCGGGACCGTCTGCACGGGGAGCGGCTGCGCGTTGGCCGTGGGCGGGAAGGTGTCGGTGTGGGCGAACGACTCGCCGCCAAGCTCGGGGTCGTTGGTGCTGAACACGTTGCCCGTGTCGGCAATGCGGCCCGTGTACATGACGGTGGCCGAGTCCCCGTCCGCGAAGCCCGCGGCGGGGGAAAGGACGCGCAGGTGGAGCGCGCCGTCGCGCTCGCGCAGCGTGGCGCCCTTGTCGTCCACGACCTTGACCGCGAGGTCGAGGCTGCCGGGCGTCGCGTTGGCGGGGACCTCCACCGGCACGAACACGGTGCGGTTGCCGCCGGGGAACGCGGTGACGAGGCCGGAGCGCGCGTCGACGCCGGGCCCGCTGAGGACGGCGCCGAGGTCCAGCGCGGCGGTGCCGCGGTTGACGATCTTCACGGCGAAGGTGACGGTGTGGCCCGGCGTCGCGTTGAGCGTGGCGCGCAGGGGCTCGGCGTTGACCGCGGCCGCCACCGACTTGTCGCCCAGCACCGCGCTCACGCCATACGAGGCGCCGGCGATGGCGGCAAGGAAGATCAGCAGGGCGATGGCCTTCAGCGGGGTCATCGTGGCCAACGGGTCACCAGGCGCGCGCAACGGACCGCCCCCTTAAAAAGGGACCGCTCGCGCGGAACGTTTTATCCGGGCCGCCGGGCTTGCGCGGAGCCATGGACGTGGGCGCCTTCCTGGCCATGCTCTGGCCCACGGTCCTCACCGCGCTCTGGCTCATGCTGCCCGCGTACCTGGCCAACATGATGCCCGTCTTCGTGGGCGGCGGCGCGCCCATCGACATGGGGCGGCGCTGGTCCGACGGCAAGCCCATCCTGGGGCCGGGCAAGACGTGGCGCGGCCTCCTCCTGGGCCCCCTCATGGCGTGCGTGCTGGTGGGCTTCCTGCGCTGGCTCGTGGTGGACACGGGCTGGGGCAGGATGGGCGCGTGGAGCACCTGGGGCCCCGCGCCGTGGTGGTTCGTCTTCGTCTACCTCATGGGGCTGGGCGCGCTGGTGGGCGACGCGGTGAAGAGCTTCTTCAAGCGCCGCACCGGGCGCGAGCGCGGCGCGTCGTGGCCCGTCTTCGACCAGCTGGACTTCGTCGTGGGCTGCATCGCCTTCGCCGCGCTGGCGGCCTTCCTCCTGCACGCCACGGGCCTCACGCCCACCAACGTCTTCCTGGACGACTGGACGTGGCCGCGCATCCTGGCCATCGTGGTCCTGACGCCGGGCTTCCACCTGCTGGTGAACGTCATCGGCTGGAAGATGGGGCTCAAGGACGTGCCCTGGTAGAGCCCGCTTGCGCCCGTGCGCCGCAGAGCCGCACCACCGCACCGCGCCACTGTGCCTGCGCCGCGCCCGCGCGCCAACGCCGAGGCGGACGGACCGAGAGCCACGACCCGCCGGGCGGCCATGGCGCCCCCGCATGCGAACCGCCATCGCGATCCTTGCCCTGCTCGTCGGGTCCTCCGCCCTCGCGGCGCTGGCCCCCGACGCGCAGGCCGCCGGCACGCAACGCCTCGCCGTCTTCGGAGACACGGGCACGTCAGGCAGCACGCAGGCGAACGTCAACCTCGCCCTCTCCGAGGGCGCGACAGGCTACCTCGGCCTGGGCGACTACTACTACAGCGACACCGTGGCCCACTGGATGGCGATGCTCTCGCCCCTGACCTCCAAGGGCCACTGGCTCGCGCTGGGCAACCACGACGACTACGGCGCCCTGGTCTCGCTCATGCCCTCCGGGCCCCAGTGGAGCGTCGACATCAACGGCGCGCGCGTCGTGGCCATCAACACCGAGGCGCGCATGGACGTGGGCTCCGCGCAGTACAACGCCGTGCGCGGCGAGCTGTGCAACGCGCAGGAGAGCGTCCGCGTCCTCGTCATGCACAAGCCGTGGTGGCTCCTCTCCGGCGCTCTCCACCCCGGCACCGAGTTCCCCGGCAGCCCCTCCGCCATGGACGCCATGGTGCGCGACTGCAAGGTGAGCCTCGTCCTCTCGGGCCACGAGCACAACTACCAGCGCATGACGCGCAACGGCATCGCCTACGCCATCGTGGGCACCGGCGGCGAGAGCCTCTACCCCGTCGCGGGCTCGCCCTCGGGCACCGTCGCGTCGTGCTCGTGCTACGGCCACCTCGTCCTCGACCTGGGCGCCTCGGGCTACTCCGCGCACTGGGAGACGACCTCCGGCTCGACGCGGGACGCCTGGAGCTTCACCGCGCCCACGACGACCCCGCCCCCTCCGCCCTCCACCGGGAGCGCGACGTTCACGGGCGAGAGCGGCAACGAGTGGTGGGTGCAGGTCTACGTCAGCGGCTCGCCCACCGCCGTCTCCGTGCGCGACGCCACGGCCAACGGCGCGTGGACCGCGCTCGTCCACCAGTCGTGGGGCGCGTGGGCGAAGAGCGTCCACGTCCTGCCGGGCAACGCGGTGCAGTTCCAGGCGACGCTCCCCGGAGGCGCCGTGGCGACAAGCTGCGTCATGGCGCACCCCGGAGGCTCGTGCGTGGGCGGCGGCTTCGCGGCGACGTTCACGAACGCGCGCGGCAACGCGTGGTGGGTGGAGGCCGACGTGGCCGCCACAGGCGGAACGCTCGTGGGCGTCGACGCCTCGGTGAACGGCGGCCCGTGGGTCCCGCTGTCGCACACGTCGTGGGGCTCGTGGGCGAAGAGCATCTCCGCGCCCGCGGGCTCGCAGGTGCGCTTCCGCGCGGACGCCTCCGGGGGCGCCACGTCCGTGAGCGGCTCCTACGCGTGGCCCCCGCCGTGAACTGCTATCGCGCCATCGCGCGGTGGGCCTCCGCGAGCCGCCGCGCGATGGCGTCGTTCACGCCCCCGTCGGTCCAGTAATACTGGTGGGAGAGCGGGTTCCAGCTCGTCAGCGCGTTGCCGACGTTCATCTGGAGGTCCTCCTTCACGGCGCGGGCGTAGGCCTCGTTGAGCCCCTTGAGCGGGTAGCCGATGACGTCGTCCGCGTCGTAGACGTTGGTCCAGCCCGCGCCCGCGGCGGAGAGCCCCGGGTGGTGTACGTCCAGCAGCGGAGAGGGGACCGTGATGGGGACGCCGTAGTCCTTGCGCGGGTCCGCGTTGGGGTAGCGCAGGCTCCAGAGCGCGATGGGGCTGCCCAGCGTGACGAGGTGCGAGAGCGTCTCCAGCCGCTCCAGGGGCGAGTCGCCCATCTGCGCGCGAACGGGCCCCGAGAGAAGCGGCGTCTCGGGATGCTTGCGCGCGTGCTTGACGTGCCCGTGCTCGGTCTGCGCGTCGTAGACGTAGTTGCTCGCGACCACCGTTCCCAGGCTGTGCGCCACGATGCACAACGGCGCCTTGGGGCCGGCCTTCTGCGCGAGCGTGCGCAGCGTGCGCGCGACCTCGGCGTGGATGCCGTCGTAGACGTGCCGGTCGTTGGGCGTCGGCTGGTAGGCGATGGCGTCCGCCGCGAACTCGACCATGAACTGCCGCAGCCCCTCGTAGCGCAGCGTCCCGCCCGCCTCGACGCGCCGCAGCAGCTCCTCCTCGCGCCCCTCCACGACGGGCGACCAGTAGACGGGCTCCACCACGAGGTCCTCCGCGCGGCCCCCGTGGGCCACGAAGCGCTGCGTGAGCTTCTCCTTCATGCCGTCCGCGAAGGTGGGGGGCGTGTTGCCGATGCCGTGGATGACGGCGACCGCGATCTTGCCGGGGGGCATGCGGGCGCAAGGCCGGGGGGTCGCATGAAGGGCGCTGTTATTTCCTGCTCGCGCGCTCCCCGATACGACCCGAACCCACGAACCAAAGGTAAGACTCTGGTCCGGTGGTTCGTGGGTCCGGGTTGTGGCGGGGAAAGGGGGCGCAGCCCCCAGCGGGCTCAATACTTCGGCACCGAGGGGTCGACCTCGTCGGACCACGCGAGGATGCCCCCGTCCAGGTTCCAGACGCGCTTGAACCCAAGCGTCTGCAAGAACTGGAGCGCCTTGGCGCTGCGCACGCCGCTCCGGCAGTAGAGGACGATGTCCTCGGTCTGCGGAAGCTCGGCGGCCCGCGCGGCCAGCTCGTGGAGCGGCACGAGCTTCCCCCCGGGGATGCGCGCAATCTCGGCCTCGTGGGGCTCGCGCACGTCCACCAGCAGCACGTCCTTGCGCGCGAGGCGCGCCTCCAGCGCGCGGGCGTCCATGGCGGGGATGCCCTCAGGCACCTCTTCCTCCTCGCCGCGGATGCCGCAGAACTCCTCGTAGTCGATGAGCTCCTTGATGGTGGCCCTGGGGCCGCAGAGGGGGCAGTCGGGGTTCTTGGCGAGGCGGAGCTTCGTGAACTCCATCTCCAGCGCGTCGAAGAGGAGGAGCTTCCCGATGAGCGGCTCGCCGCGGCCCACGATGAGCTTGATGGCCTCGGCCGCCTGGATGGAGCCCATGATGCCGGGGAGCACGCCCAGGACGCCCCCCTCGGCGCACGAGGGCACGAGGCCCGGCGGCGGGGGCTTGGCGTAGAGGCAGCGATAGCACGGCCCGCGCCTGGCGTCGAACACGCTGGCCTGCCCCTCGAAGCGGAAGATGCTGGCGTAGACGTTGGGCTTCCCCTGGAGCACGGCGACGTCGTTGGCGAGATATCGCGTGGGGAAGTTGTCGGTGCCGTCCAGGATCATGTCGTAGTCGCGCAGGATGCCGTGCGCGTTGGAGGCCTCGAAGCGCGTCTCGTGGACCTGCACGTCGATGTGCGGGTTCATGGCGCGCAGGCGCGCGGCGGCGGTCTGCGCCTTGCTCTTGCCCACGTCGTCCTTGGTGAAGAGGATCTGCCGGTGGAGGTTGCTCTCGTCCACCACGTCGAAGTCCACGAGGCCCAGCGTGCCCACGCCCGCGGCGGCGAGGTACTGCGCGGCGGGCGCGCCTAGGCCGCCCGTGCCCACCAGGAGCACCCTGGCGTCCTTGAGCTTCTCCTGCCCCTTGAGGCCCACCTCGGGCAGGATGAGATGGCGGGAGTAGTGGGCGATCTCGCGGTTGGAGAGCTTCGCCGTGATATCACCCGCCCGCCACGCTGGGGACAATGAGGAGCGTGTCCCCCGCGCGCACGGGCGTCGAGGGGCCCTGGAGCTCGCGCACGTCGCGCTCGCCCAGGTAGACGTTCACGAAGCTGCGAAGCTGGCCGGAGTCCTCGTAGAGGTGCGTCCTGAGCGCGGGGTGCTTGGCGACGAGGGCCTGGAGCGCCTCGCCCACGCTGGCCGCCTGCACGGCGGACCTCGCCTCATGGCCCGCGTAGGCGCGCAGGGCGGTGGGGATGCGGACGGTGACGGTCACGGGCTTCCCTAGGCCCTCCACCTTGAAAAAGCCGAGTTCACGGCAAGGCGCGACCCCCGATGGGTCAGGAGAGCCGTCCTGCCAGCGCGTCGGCCATGCGCTGGGAGAATGCGCCTCGCGTGACCGCGACGCCCCCCAGCGCGCGGACCGCCGCCGCGCGGTGCTCCTCGACGTGGGGGTAGCAGGCGAGGATGGGCAGGGAGGGGTGCTCCGCGCGGATGGCGCGCAGCTGCTCCTCGACGCCCGGCGCGCTCACGTCGGCGACGACGCGCGCGACGCCCTCCGCGGAGCCCTGGTAGCGGATCGCGACGCCGGCCTGCTTCGCCGCCTCGTTGAGCTTGGGCTTGAAGAAGAGGTCGAACCCCAGCGCGAGGACGGCGTCCATGCCGTCCCCGCGAGGGCCCGTCCCGCGCTTAGCCGTTGCTCACCACGCGGAGCCGCCGCCGTCGCGGCACGTGAACCCGTAGCCGATGTTCAGGTCGTCGGTCGCGATCAGGCTGACGCCGAAGTTGCTGAAGCTGCACGGGCTGGTGTTGCCGCCCAGGGGCGTGCTGTACCAGGTCTCGTGGGGCGCGTTGTGGAACGCGCCCGAGGAGTCGCGGTACTGGACGGCGGGGTTCTGCTCCTCGCGGTCCACGATGGTCTTGGTCGTGTCGAGGCCGGAGACCGACGCGGAGGCCTCCGAGACGCCCGAAAGCTCGGGGCCCGTGGTGCTGGCGGAGAAGGCGTTCACCTGGGTGATCATCGTCCCGTCCCGCCAGCACTTGTACGTCGCCGTGTTGCTGCTGGAGTAGTAGGCGTAGGAGTGGGACGTGGAGCTCCATCCGTACCACGTGGCGCTGTCGCCGCGGAACTGCTGGTTGTTCTGGTCGAAGTAGTCGCAGAAGGCGCCATACTGGAAGCCCGGGCTGGGCTGGTCGTTGCAGACCTTGGTGCCGGCCTGGATGAAGGGCAGGTGGGGGCTGCCGGTCGACCACTTCTGGCTGGGCCAGCGGTAGTGGCACTCCTCGGTCGAGGACGCGAACGTGTAGGTGTCCGCGTTGTTGCTCATGGTGATGCCCCCCGAGATGCCGTAGGAGACGACGCTGCTGGACTGGAAGAGGCTGACGCCGACCTGGAGGTACTGGTCGGTGGTCACGGTGGCCGGCGTCGCGTGGCCCAGGAGGTCAGGCAGCTCGGGCACCTCGGTGGGGCGCGGGGAGGGCCCGCAGGGCGAGCCGTCGACCGCGCAGCCGACGCCGGGGAACGCGACCCAGAAGCAGTTGGGCGCGTAGAGGAGCACGACGGGCGTGGCGGCGGGCGGCGGGCTCTCCCGGGCGCAGAGGCTCGCTTCGGGGGCGACGAGCACCGAGGCGTCGGGGGTCGTGTAGAGGTAGGACGCGCCGTCGGTGGCGACGTAGGTGCCCGGCGGGACCTGCACGTCGCGCCCCTGGAACGAGACGTGGGAGGCGACGGTCCAGGGCACGTGGGCGATCTGGGCGTCGGGATCGCCCGGGGGCGAGACGAGGGTCGGAGCTTCCAAGGGCGTCTGGGCGACGACGACGCCCAGGAGCGCAGCGGTCGCCAGCGTGGCAGCGATCAAAATGGGGAAGGTTCGCATGTACGTCCCTGCATGCCTCCTCGCGGAGAGCGGACGCCCAAAGATGTTAGCGTCGAAATATCCTCGCAAGTAGCTTGTCGCCTGCCCGCCGGGCCCTCAGCGCCGCCGCAGGAGAAGCACGGCGAAGGCGGCCGCGGCGACGAGCGCCACGGCCTCGAAGCCCGGGTCGCGCGACGAGGCCGTGCTGCCCGCGGGCGTCGTCGCGCCGGCGGGCGTGGTCGAGGGCGTCGAGGCCGTGGCGGGCGGCGGCGTGCTCGCGGTCGCGTTGGCGCCGCGGACCACGAGGAGGCCCGTCATGTGGCTCGCGTCGACGGGGTCGGCGGAGTTCGCGTGGAGCCTGCAGTAGAACTTGTACGTGCCCGGCGTCGCGGGCGCGGTGAACGTGGCGGTCTCGCCCCCCTGCTTGAGGCCCGTGTCCCAGAGGCCGTCCACGGAGGTGACGGTGTGCCCTTCGCCCTGCACGTCCACCGTGACGGTGGCGCCGGGGTCCACCTCCAGCGTCTGGGGCTCGAAGGCGTAGTTCTTGGCGACGAGATGGGGGCCCGTCTGCGGCGCGGCAAGCGGCGTGGCGCAGAGGAGGGCAAGAAGAAGGGAAAGCGCCAGGGCGCGCATCGGACGGGAAGCGCGCCCTGGCGCAAAAAAGCAGGCGCTTACGCCACCTGGATCGCGTACTCCTTGCCCAGCTCCCCGGGCAGGCCCGCGACGACGACGTGGGGCACGACGTAGAGCGTGCCGCTGGCGGGCATCGTCACGACGGCGCACCACGGGCCGGGCGCGTGGAAGCTGCCCGTCACCGTCGCGGGGCCGTTGGCGGGGTAATACGCCGTGCCCGCGTAGGACTGGAACGTCGCGTTCGCGTCGGTCGCGTGGCTCACGGAGTCCGTGTGCAGCGCGGTGTGCGGCGAGGTGAAGAGGCCCTCGCTGCGCCAGCAGAGCGTGACGTTGCTGCCCGCGGCGGCGCTGGCGGGCACGGGGCCCACGAGGCTCACGCGCGGCGCCACGAGGATGCTGCGCTCGACGCCGGTGGTCCCGGGGAGCGACGCGCCGGGCATGACGACGTGCGCGACCATGTAGACCGCGCCGCTCTGGGGCATGGTGAGGTTCGCGCAGAAGGGGCCGGGGAGCGCGAAGCTGCCGTTCAGCGTGGCCGGGCCGTTGTTGGGGTAGATGGCGTTGGGGTACGCGCTGAACGTCGCGTTGGGGTGGCTCTGCGTGTCCCAGTGGACCGCGGTGTGGACGCTGGTGCCGGTGGCGCCGGGCGTCTCCCAGCAGACGTTGACGACGCTGCCCGCGGGAGCGACCTCGGGGAGGTCGCTGGAGAAGTCGACGGCCGGCGGGTTCACGAGGATCACCTGCTCGCCCGAGACCGTGCCGGGGAGCGCGGCGGTCGAGGTCAGCGCGTGGGCGCGGAAGTAGACCGTCTGGTTGATGGCCTTGATGGCGCCGCAGAAGACGCCGGGGACCTGGAAGTGGCCCGTCAGCGTCGCGGGCCCGTTGTCGGGATAGACCGCGTTGGCGTAGTCCGAGAAGAGCGTGCTGTTGGGGTGGCTCGCGGGGTCCCAGTGGATGGCGGTGTGGGCGATGGTGCCCGTGCCTTCGACGCGCCAGCAGACGTTGGCGTCCGCTCCGGCGTCGACCCGCTCGGGGGCCCAGACGACCTCCACGGAGGACACGGTGCCGTTGGCCAGCGGGTTGCCGGAGATGGCGGAGATGGCAGCCTCGGGCCCGATGACGCCGGGCAGGCCGTTGAAGACGGTGTGGGGCACGACGTAGAGCGTGCCGTTGAGGGGGATCGAGACGCCCGCGCACCAGACGCCGGGCAGGTCGAACTGCCCCGTGAGGGGGGGCTGGAGGTTCTCAGGGTAGTAGGCATCGCCCGCGTAGCTCTGGAACGTCGCTCCGGCCTGGCCCGCGTGGCTCACGGTGTCCGTGTGCAGCGCGGTGTGGACCGAGGTGCCGGCGGGCCCGCTGGCCTTCCAGCACAGGTTGACGACGCTGCCGCCCACGGCCGTGGCGGGGGGCGCGTCGACCCAGCTCACCGTCTGCGACGTGCCGTTGGGCGTCGGGCTGGTGGGCGTGACGGGGGTCGTGCTCGCCGGCGTGCTGGTGACGGGGGTCGACGAGACGGGGGTGCTGCTCGCCGGGGTCGAGGAGGCGGGCGTCGACGTGGAAGGCGTCGTGGTGGTCGTGGTGTCGTTGCCCGTGCAGCCCGCCAGCGCCATGGCGGCGACGGCGAGCGCGACGAGGATCGCATGATGCTTCATGACGCGTACCCGGCCGGCGCTATCACCGCCCCAGGTATATTCGTTTCGCCAACTAGGAACGATCGGGTAACCCACGGCTCGTGGGCCTTCCGGCGCGCCCGCAACGTTGATCAGAGGGGCCGTCGTCGCCCGACCCATGCGCGTCCCCGCCCTCGCGTGCCGGAGGGGTTGTCATCACCGCTCCGTCGTCCTCGCCTAGGGCTGCCGCGCGGAGGCTTTTCCCGTGCTGAAGATCGCCGTCCCCAACAAGGGGCGCCTGAGCGAAGCGACCCTCGACCTCTTCCGCAAGGCCGGCATGAAGGTGGAGTCGAGCCCGGAGCGCAAGCTCTACGCGACGGCGCTGGACCGCACCGTGCAGATCCTCTTCGTGCGCGCGACCGACATCCCCGAGTTCGTGGCCGACGGCGTCGCGCACCTGGGCGTCACGGGGAAGGACATCCTGGAGGAGCAGCGCAAGTCCGTGCGCGAGATCCTGGACCTCCAGTACGGCTACTGCCGGCTGGTGGTGGCGGTCCCCGAGGGGAGCCCCATCCGCGACGCCAAGGACGTACCCGACGGCGCGCGCGTCGCCTCCTCCTTCCCCAACCTCACGCACCGCTTCTTCTCCGACGCGGGCCGGCACGTCAAGGTCGTCGAGGTGAGCGGCGCCACCGAGATCACGCCCCACATCGGCGTCGCGGACCTCATCGTCGACCTCACGAGCAGCGGCAGCACGCTGGCCATGAACAACCTGCGCGAGGTGGCGACCATCGTCCACAGCACGGCGCGCGTCGTCGCCAACGAGGCCGCCCTCTGGGACGCCCGCCGCCGGCCGCAGATCGACGCCATCCTCGCCTCGCTGGAGAGCGTGGTCAATGCTCGCGGCAAGCGCTACCTCATGGCGAACGTCCCCAAGGCCAAGCTCGACGAGGTGCGCCGCATCCTGCCGGGCATCAGCGGCCCCACCATCATGGACATCCTCAGCCACCCGGAGCTCGTGGCCGCGCACGCCGTCGTGGACGAAGGGGCCCTCTTCGAGATCGTCAACAAGCTCAAGGCCGTCGGCGCGACCGGCATCCTGGTGCTCCCCATCGAGAGGCTCGTGGCATGAGGCTCCTCGCCACGGGCCCCCTCAGGATGCTATCACCCGGCCTGCGCCAGAAGGTGCTGGAGCGCGGCGGGCTGGAGCCCGAGGTCGCGCGGGACGTGGGCGAGATCGCCCGCGCCGTGCGCGAGCGGGGGGACGCCGCGCTGCGGGAGCTGACCGAGCGCTTCGACGGCGCCAGGCTCGCCACGCTGGAGGTGCCCCGCGCCGAGTGGAGCGCCGCCCTCGCGCGGCTGCCCCGCGACGTGCAGGAGGCCCTCCGCGCCGCGCACGCCAACGTCGAGCGCTTCCACCGCGCGCTCCTGCCGAAGCCCGTCGAGGTCGAGGTCGCGCCCGGCCTGCGCGCGGGCCGCCGCGTGCTCCCCCTGGGGCGCGTGGGCGCCTACGTGCCCGGAGGCCGCGCCGCGTACCCCAGCACCGTGATCATGACCGCGACGCCCGCCAAGGTCGCCGGCGTGCGCGAGGTCGTCGTCGCCACGCCGCCCGGCAAGGACGGCAAGGTCCCCGACGCCACGCTGGCCGCCTGCGCCGTCGCGGGCGTCGACCGCGTCTTCGCCGTGGGCGGGGCGCAGGCCGTCTTCGCGCTGGCCTTCGGCACCGACAGCATCCCCCGGGTGGACAAGATCGTGGGCCCGGGCAACGCCTGGGTCGCCGCCGCCAAGGCCGCGGTGGCCGGGCTCGTCGCCATCGACTCCCCCGCCGGGCCCAGCGAGGTGCTCGTGCTGGCGGACGAGGCGGCGGACCCCGAGTGGATCGCCCGCGAGATGCTGGCCCAGGCGGAGCACGACCCCCGCGCCGCGTGCGTCGCCCTCGTCCCGACGCCCGCCCTCGCCGCGGCGGTGGAGAAGGAGATGGAGCGCGCGCTGGGCCCGCGCCGCGACGTCGTCGAGGCGAGCCTGGCCCGCGCCGGGGCCGTCCTCGTCGCGCAGGGGGAGGAGGCGCGCGCCTTCGCGGACGCCTACGCGCCCGAGCACCTGGTGGTCCTCACCCGCGAGCCGCGCGCGACGCTGGATTCGCTGTCGAACTACGGCAGCGCATTCCTGGGCCCCTGGAGCAGCGTGGCGCTGGGCGACTACTGCACCGGGCCCAACCACGTGCTCCCCACGATGGGCCTGGCGCGCGGCTTCAGCGGCCTCTCGGTGGACGACTTCCTGCGCCGCCCCACGCACCAGGAGGCCTCCCGCGACGCGCTGCGCGCGCTGGCGCCCGTCGCCGAGACGCTGGCCGCCCTGGAGGGGCTTCCCAACCACGCGGCCGCGCTGCGCGCCCGGAGGGAGCGCGAATGAGCCGCTTCGCGCGCCCCGAGGTGCAGCGCCTGCACGCCTACGAGGAGGAGGCCGGCGGCGGCCTCAACCTCATGGCGAACACGAACCTCTTCGGGGCGAATCCTGCCATCGAGGCCGCGCTGGTGCGCATGAAGGGGGGCCGCTTCAGCGAGTACCCCTCCCTCACCAGCGTCGTGCTGCGCAACGCGCTGGGCAAGAAGCTCGACGTGGACCCCGCGTGCGTCGTCACGGGCAACGGCAGCAACGACCTCATCGACGTGCTCTGCCGCACGTTCCTCTCGCCGGGCGACCGCGTCGCGTACCACTGGCCCTGCTTCAGCATGATCCCCGTCTTCCTGCGGCTCAACCACGGCGTGCCCGCCAGCGTCCCCCTGGGCCCCGACTGGTCGCTGGACCCGGACGCCCTCATCGCGGCCGACGGCAAGGTCACCTTCGTCGTGCGCCCCAACAACCCCACGGGCAACGCCTTCCCGCGACGCGACGTGGAGCGCATCGTGGAGGAGTCGCGCGGCCTCGTGGTCGTGGACGAGGCCTACGTCGAGTTCCTGGGCGGAGAGAGCTTCGTCACGGAGGTGCGCGAGGGGCGCGACAACCTCGTCGTCCTACGCACGTTCAGCAAGGCCCACGGCATGGCGGGCCTGCGCGTGGGCTACAGCGTGAGCCACCCCTCCCTCGCCGAGGAGATGACCAAGGTGCGCGGCCCCTTCCGCCTGGACACGCTGGCCGAGACGGCGGCCACCATCGCGCTGGCGGACGACCGCTATCTCGAAGGCGTCGTGGAGGGCGTGCGCGCCGAGCGCCCCAACCTCAAGCGCCTCCTGGAGGAGAAGGGGTTCACGGTCTTCCGCAGCGACGCGAACTTCCTGCTGGCGAAGCCCCCCGTGGACCCCAAGCGCCTCGCCGCCGCGCTGGCCGGGCAGGGCGTCCACGTGCGCGACTTCGCGGGGGACCTCGCGCCCTACGTCCGCATCACCGTGGGCCCGCCCTCCGCCACCGCCCGCCTCCGCGTCGCGCTGGACGAGGCGCTGCCCAAGCTCATGGGGGGCTCCTGATGGAGGTCGCCATCCTGGACTACGGCGTGGGCAACCTGCACAGCATCCGCAAGGCGCTGGAGCGCGAGGGCGCCACGCCCCGCCTCGTCTCGGAGCCCAAGGCCGTCCTCGACGCGCCCGCCATCGTCCTCCCCGGGGTGGGCGCCTTCGGGGACGCCGCGGCCAAGCTGCTGCCCTACCGCGACGCGCTCTTCGAGGCGCTCGACGCCGGCAAGCCGCTGCTGGGCGTCTGCCTGGGGATGCAGCTCCTCTTCGAGCGCAGCGAGGAGAGCCCCGGCGCGCGGGGCCTGGGCTACGTCCGCGGCGAGGTGCGCCGCCTGCGCCACGAGAAGCTCCCCCAGATCGGGTGGAACGTCCTCAACCACGTGGAGGGCGAGCCGCTCTTCGCGGGGCTGCCCGACGGCGCGCACGTCTACTACGTGAACAGCTTCGCCTGCGCGCCGCACGAGCCCGTCACGGTCGCGACCAGCACCTACGGCGACACCTTCACCGCCGCCATCCGAAAGCGCCATGCCTGGGGCGTCCAGTTCCATCCCGAGAAGTCCGGCGAGGCCGGGCTGCGGATGATCCGCAACTTCGTAGCGTTCGCCAAGGAGACCGCCTGACATGGAAGTGATCCCGGCCATCGACATCCGCAACGGCGCGTGCGTCCAGCTCGTCGGGGGCGACATCACCAAGGAGAAGGTGCACATCGACGACCCCGTCGCGCAGGCGCGGAGGTTCATCGACATGGGCGCCAAGTGGATCCACATCGTGGACCTCGACCGCGCGCTGGGCACCGGCAACAACATGCAGGTCATCCGCCGCATCATGGAGGTCCCCGGGGCCCGCTACCAGGTGGGCGGCGGCATCCGCTTCACCGAGGACATCGACGACCTGCTCGCCGCCAACGCGGCCCGCGTCGTCGTGGGCACCCGCGCCGTGACCGACGAGAAGTGGTTCGCCCACGTCTGCGAGCGCTACGGCGGCCGCGTCTTCGCCGCGGTGGACGCGCGCGGCGACGAGATCCTCATCAAGGGGTGGACCGAGAGCAGCGGCAAGAAGCTCCTCCCCTGGGCCAAGGAGGCCGACAAGCTGGGCGTGGGGGGCCTCCTCTACACCGACGTCGCGCTGGAGGGCCGCATGAGCGGCGTCAACGCCACGGCCGTGGAGGCGCTGGCCAAGAGCGTGGACGTCCCCGTGGTGGCCTCCGGCGGCGTCTCCAGCATGGAGGACCTCCAGGAGCTGTGGGAGGCCCACGCGTGGGGCGTCGTCGTCGGCATGGCCGCCTACACCGGCAAGCTCGACGTGGCGCACGCCATCCGGCACTTCGCGAGGAAGGGCGGGCGCTGATGCTCCGCCTCCTCCGCCTCTGGCGGGAAAGGACCCGGATCTCCGAATCTCCGGATCGGGTCCTTGCTGATTCCGAGATTCGGAGATTCGGGGCTCCCCGCGCCGGAGGCGCAGCGGGCCAGCCGAGGGGGACCTGAGATGGAGCGCGAGACCAAGGAGACCCTCGTGCGCGCGGACGTGAAGCGCGGCTTGGGCAAGGCGATGGTGTTCTTCGAGGGCCTCCATGCGGGCAGCGAGCCCGGCCACGACCCCGGCAAGGGGCACGTCTCGGGGCGCGCCACGTTCGCCAAGCACATGCTGGAGACGCTGGCCAAGTGGAGCGGCTACGACGTCGCCCTCCACGTGACGAGCAAGGACGGCCTGGAGCACCACGCCATCGAGGACGGCGCCATCGTCCTGGGCCGCGCGCTGCGCGCCGCCATCGACGTGGGCGCCATCGAGCGCACGGCCTCGGTGGCCATGCCCATGGACGACGCGCTGGTCCTCGTCGCGCTGGACCTCGTGGAGCGCCCCTACTACGAGGGCCCGCTCCCCGACCCCCTCATGGACCACGTCATGCGGAGCCTCGCCACCGAGGGGGGCTTCACGCTGCACGTCCTCACGCTGCGCGGGCGCGACCCGCACCACGTCGTGGAGGCCGCCTTCAAGGGGCTCGCCCTCTGCCTGGACCGCGCGACGCGGCCCCGGGCGGACCGGCTCTCCACCAAGGGCGCGGCCGAGGTCCGGACGGGGTAGGGCTCAGCGCGGGATCATGGACGCCGCGGCCCTCTCCATGCCCGCCAAGTCGGGCTCGCTGAGGCCCAGCTGCTTCATCACGGCCCGCGTGTCGCGGAGGCGCGTCATGGAGCGGATGCGGCCCTCGGCGTCGAGGGTCGCGAAGAGCGCGCCCAGCGTGTCGACGGTCCTGCCGCGGAGCGGGAGCCTCGTCTGCCCGACGACCACGTCGTCCACGTAGGTCATGCGGATCCTCGCGAGGGCGGAGAAGCCGTCGTTCCCCAGGAAGACGTACCTCGGCTCGATCTCCAGGTCCCCGACCGCTCCGAAGCCCCCCGCGACCCCCGAAAGGCGTCGGATGGCGTCCTTCCCGCGGATGACGGGAAGCTCCCCTTCGGTGCGGATCTCGGCGTCGTCGGCGAAGAAGGCGAGCATGCGGTCCAGGTCCCGGGACCGGGCGGCGTCCAGGAAGGCGTCGAAGTCGAAGCGCGGGCGCCCGACGGGGCGTGGTGTGGCGGCCATGCTCGGCGCGCCGCGCCTCCTGGGGGATCAAGGCTCTGGCCCTCCCGTCTCAAGTACCCGGACCCGCATCGCGCCGCGATGCTCAAGAAGCGCATCGTCCCCTGCCTCGACGTCAAGGGGGGCCGCGTCGTGAAGGGCGTCAAGTTCGAGAACCTCCGCGACGTGGGCGACCCCGCCGAGCTGGCGGCTCGCTACTCCGACGAGGGCGCAGACGAGGTGGTGTTCCTGGACATCGGCGCCTCCAAGGAGGAGCGCCGCACCACGCTGGACGTCGTGCGCCGCACGGCGGAGCGGCTGTTCATCCCGCTCACGGTGGGCGGAGGCGTGCGCAGCGTCGAGGACGTGCAGGACGCGCTCAACGCGGGCGCCGACAAGGTGAGCATGAACACGGCCGCCGTGCTGCGCCCGGACCTGATCGCCGAGTGCAGCGAGCGCTTCGGCGCGCAGTGCGTCGTCCTCGCGCTGGACGCCAAGCAGGTCGCCGCGGACCGCTGGGAGGTCTTCACCCACGGCGGCAGCAAGGCCACGGGCCTCGACGCGGTGGGATGGGCGAAGCGCGCCGTGGAGCTTGGCGCAGGCGAGATCCTCCTCACGAGCATGGACCGCGACGGCACGCGCGCCGGCTACGACCTCGCGCTCACGCGCGCCGTCGCCGCGGCCGCGAAGGTGCCCGTCGTCGCGTCGGGCGGCGCGGGCTCGCTGGAGCACTTCGCCGAGGTGCTGCAGCCGGGCTGCGCGGACGCCGCGCTGGCGGCGACGCTCTTCCACGAGCGCGCGCTCACGGTGCGGCAGGTCAAGGAGTTCGTCGCGAAGCGCGGCGTGCGCGTGCGGGAGGGGCTCTAATTGGATATCGATTGGCAGAAGGGCGGCGGCCTCGTCCCCGTGGTGACGCAGGACGCGGTCACGGGCGACGTGCTGATGCTCGCCTACGTGGACCGCGAGGCGCTGGAGGCCACCCGGGCCACGGGCTTCATGCACTACCATTCGCGCTCGCGGGGCAAGCTGTGGAAGAAGGGCGAGGAGAGCGGCCACGTGCAGGAGGTCGTCGCGCTGGAATTGGACTGCGACGGCGACGCCATCCTCGCCAAGGTGCGCCAGACGGGCCCCGCGTGCCACACGGGGGAGGCGTCCTGCTTCCACAACCGGATGCACGGCTCGGGCGACGTCGTGCTGCGCGAGCTCGTGCGCGTCATGCGCGAGCGCAAGGAGCGCCCCAACCCCGCGTCGCACACGAGCAAGCTCTTCGCCAGCGAGAACCTCCGCCTCAAGAAGGTCGTCGAGGAGGCGGGCGAGGTCATCATGGCCGCCAAGGACCACGACAAGGAGCGCCTCGCCGAGGAGGCCGCGGACGAGGTGTTCCACCTCCTGGCGGTGCTGCTGGCCGAGGGCGTCGAGCCGCGCGCGGTGCTTGAGGTGCTGGCGAAGCGCCGCATGCCGCCCAAGACGGGGTAGGCCATGGCGCGGCGCTTCCAGGTGGAGGTCCCCATCGCCGCGCCCCCCGACGCCGTGCGCGCGTGGTGGACCGACGTGTCCGACTTCGAGAGCGCGGACCCCAAGGCGCGCCCCTTCCGGCTCGTCACGCTGGAGCGCCGCGCCGACGGCTCGCGCGTGCTGGAGAGCCACTGGCGCATGATGGGGCGCGTCGTGCGCATGCGGGAGGTCTTCTTCGTCGCGGCCGACGGCTCGTGGGGCTTCGACACGACGGGCCCCTTCGGCATCGACGTGGCGGACCGCTTCTCGGTGGCGCCCGCGCCCGGGGGATCGGTCCTGCGCGTCTCGTGCGCCCTCTCGGGGCGCGACCTCGTGGGGCGCCTCGTGCTGCCGTTCTACGTCTCCAGCGCGCGGCGGCAGTTCACGCGGCAGTGGCGCGAGGCGGCCGCGAGGTGCGAGCGGGACCTCGCCTGAGGCTACAGCTCCACCTGGCTCCCCACCTCGATCACGCGGTCGGGGGGGATGCGGAAGTAGGCGGTGGCCTGCTGGGCGTTGCGGGCCATGAAGCTGAAGATGCGCTCGCGCCAGCGGGGCATGCCGCTGCGGCCGCTGGCGATGAGGCGCTCGCGGCCCAGGAAGAACGTCGTGTCCTCCAGGGGGAGGTTGAGCCCCTTCTCCTTGAGGTAGGTGAGGACCTCGACGGCGTTGGGCTCGTCGAGGAAGCCGTAGCGCGCGATCACCCGGTAGAAGCCGTTGCCCAGGGGGTCCATGCTCACGCGGTTCTCGGGGGGGACGTGGGGGACGTCCTCGGTCTGGATGGAGAGCATGGCGATCTGGAAGTGGAGGACGCGGTTGTGCTCCAGGTTCTTGATGAGGGCGCTGGGGGCGACCTTGGGGTTGCCGGTCATGTAGACGGCGTTGCCGCGCACCCGGGTGGGGCCGCGCTTCTGGATGTCCTCCAGGAAGCGCTCCATGGGTTGGCTCGTGGCGCGGAGGCGCTCGCCCAGGACGCGGCGGCCTTGGCGCCAGGTGGTCATGAGGACGAAGATGCACGCCGCGACCACCAGGGGGAGCCAGCCTCCCTGGAGGACCTTGACGAGGTTGGCGGCGAAGAAGGCGAGGTCGATGACGAGGAAGACGCCCACCAGGGCCTCGACGAGGACCGCGTTCCAGCCCCAGCGCTCGCGCGCGACGACGGAGAAGAGGATCGTCGTGATGAGCATGGTGGAGGTGACGGCGATGCCGTAGGCGGCGGCGAGGGCGGAGGAGGAGCGGAACGCCAGCACCAGCGCGACGGTCGCGATCATGAGCGCCCAGTTCACCTGGGGGACGTAGATCTGGCCGATCTCGCGCTCGCTGGTGTGGCGGATCTCCATGCGCGGGCTGTAGCCCAGCTGCACGGCCTGCATCGTGAGCGAGAAGGCGCCGGAGATGATGGCCTGGCTCGCGATGATGGTGGCCAGCGTGGCCAGGACCACCAGGGGCAGCACGAGGCCCGCGGGCGCCAGGTGGAAGAAGGGGTTGTCGCGCAGCGTGGGGTCGGAGAGGACCAGCGCGCCCTGGCCGAAGTAGTTGAGGACGAGGGCGGGGAAGACGAGGCTGAACCAGGTGATGCGGATGGGGCGTCGCCCGAAGTGGCCCATGTCGGCGTAGAGCGCCTCGGCGCCGGTGACGGCCAGCACGACGGCGCCCAGGATGAGGAAGCCGTGGATGCCGTTGTGGGCCAGGAGGTTCACCGCGTGGACGGGGTTCAGGGCGGCGAGCACCTGCGGCTCCAGGAGGATGCCGCGCACGCCCAGGATGGCGAGCACCGCGAACCAGACCACCATGATGGGGCCGAAGAGCTTGCCCACGCTGGTGGTGCCGCGGCGCTGGAGGAGGAAGAGGCCGATGAGGACGCCCACGGTGAGCGGGATCACGAAGGGGGCCAGGTGCGGCGTCTCCAATTCCAGGCCCTCCATGGCGGAGAGCACCGAGATGGCGGGCGTGATCATGCCGTCGCCGTAGAGGAGGGCCGCGCCGAAGAGGCCCAGGGAGATGAGCACGATGGTGCGCACGCCGCGGCGCCTGCGCTTGGCCTCGGGGCCCGCGTGGCGCGGGTGGACGAGGGCCATGAGGGCGAGGATGCCGCCCTCGCCGTCGTTGTCGGCGCGCAGCACGAAGGCGAGGTACTTCACCGAGACGACGAGGAAGAGCGCCCAGAAGACCAGCGAGAGGACGCCCAGCACGTTCTCGGCGGTGACGCCGACGCCGAACTCCTGGCTGAAGCACGCCTGGATGGCGTAGAGGGGGCTCGTGCCGATGTCGCCGAACACGACGCCGAGCGCGGCGAGGGCGAGGACGGCGAAGTATCCTCGTCCCTGGCCCTGGGGGGCGTCGGTCATCTCGGGTCCATCCGGCCCCGCCAAGGGGCGCCGTCGGCGAGCAGGGTGGGGGGTCAAAGCCGTTGCGAACCGCCTCGGGGGCCGTGCCACGGCACAGGTTCGCAAGGTTGAACCGGCCCGCGCGTCCTCGCGCCGCGATGCGCCGCGCCCTGGCCCTCGTCGTCGTGGCCCTCCTCGCAGGGTGCGCCAGCGCGCCTGGGGGGCCCGCGACGCCCGCCCCTCCAGCCGCGCCCGCGCGGGGCGTCGCCTTCTCCCCCGCCAGCCTCGACGGGCCCGGCGTCAGCGCGTTCTTCGACGAGGCGAAGCGCACGGGGAACCTCGTCGCGTGGGGCGGCGACTGGATGGAGTTGGCCAAGCCGGGCAGCGGCGCCGACGTGGTCGCCACCCTGGGCGCCAAGGCCGGGCTGCAGGTGCTCGTCGAGGCCGCGTTCTTCCAGCAGCGCGACGGCAAGCTGCTGCGCCCGCTGGACGAGGCGAACCGCACGGCGTACCGCGACGCAGCCGCCTCCTTCGCGCGCTCGCACCGCGTCGCGTTCCTGGGCCTGGGCCTCGAGGTGGACATCCTCCACGAGAAGGACCCGGCCTCCTTCGACGCGTTCGCCGCGTGGTACCCCGAGGCCTACGCCGCCGTGAAGGCCGCCTCGCCCTCGACGCTGGTCTTCCCCGTCTTCCAGCACGAGCGCCTCGCGGGGCTGCGCGGCGGCCTCTACGGCGACGCCAGCTCCAGCGCGCCCCCCGCGTGGGACCTCCTCGACCGCTTCCCGCAGCGCGACCTCGACGCCTTCACCACCTACCCCAGCCTCCTCTTCGCGAGCCCCGAGGCGATCCCCGCCGACCTCTACGCCAACCTCACGGCCCACGCGACGAAGCCCCTCGCCTTCACCGAGACGGGGTGGCCCTCGGCCGGCGACCCCGCCGCGCAGGCGCGCTACGTCCGGTGGCTCGCCGCGCACGCGCCCCCCGCCCGCCTCGCCGTGTGGCTCGCCCTCCACGACCCGCCCGCCCCGGCGCCGTTTGATAGCATGGGGCTCGTCGAGAAGGACGGCACGCCGCGGGCCGCCTACGCCGCGTGGCGCTCCTTCGCTGGGGTCTCCTCAGGTTAGGGTCCTGCGTTGGAATCGGGCGTCCCGCTCCGGGTCGCCGAGACGTGGCGGCTCCTGGGAGGACGCTGGTGGGAGGGTCACGTGACCGGTCACGTGACTCGCAGCGTTGCGTCACGTGACCGGTCACGTGACCCTCCCACCGCCCGGCCCCCCCAGCAGAGATGACAGACCCCGCCCCCGCAGCACCACTTAAGTGAGCGCGTCGCGCAGCCCGTCCGCGAGGTAAGGCAGGAAGCGCGACTCGTGGGTCTTCGCGGGGAGGAGCTCCCGCACGTCGCCCCAGGGCATGTTGACGGCGAGCAGGCCGGTGCCGCTCTCCTGGAAGGCGAAGCGGTGCTTCCGGAGGCACTCCAGCGCGGTGGGGAGGGGGACGCCGACGAAGGAGCGGTGGCAGCCCACGGAGTAGGCGAGGGCTTGCCGGTGCGCGGTGCGGTAGTCGCGCAGCTTCAGCTCCACGGCGACGACCTCCTCGCCCTTGAGCGCCAGGATGTCCGCGATGCGGCCGTTGAAGGGGACCTCGAGGAACGTGCTGTACCCCTGGGCCTGGAGGTGCCGCGCGACGGGCGCGGCCAGCTCGCGTTCGAGGCGCGGGATCAGCACGCCCGGGGACGAGCCGCTGCGCAGCATAAACCCACCGCGGCCGGCGGAGGGAGGAGAGGTAGGGCCCGCGGCGATCTGTGGGTCTGGGAGGACCGCGGGCCCGACGGAGGCGTCCGGGGGATAGGGTTGAGGCTTCCAGCCCCCCGAATGCAAGCCTGGTAACGGGTCGATAGGGATAACCGTGTCGTGTGACGGGGACGAAATTCACAAGGTTTCTCCAGGAATGTCGCGGGATGTTATCCCCCGCTTTCGGAGAGGCACCTTGTCGGGTGCAGGCTGGCGGGCAGCGCCGGCGCGGCTAGAGCGGCGTCAGCGGGATGGGGCACTCCAGCGGCACGGGCGTCAGCAGGTTGGCGTACTCGGGGAGGTGGCCGCGGACGCTGGCCTGGAAGCGCGCCTGGATCTGCTTGGTGACGGGGCCGGGCTCGCCCTCGCCGATGGTGACGTGGTCGACCTTGCCGATGGGGCTGATCTCGACGCCGGTGCCGCAGAAGAACAGCTCGTCCGCGGTGTAGAGCTCGCCGCGCGCGATGGTGCGCACATCCACCGGGATCTTGAGGTCCTTGGCGAGGCGCATGACGTGGTTGCGCGTGACGCCGTCCAGGATGTCGTTGCTGTAGCCGGGCGTGATGAGGTGGCCGTCCTTCACGAGGAAGACGTTGGCGCCCGAGCCCTCGGAGACGTAGCCGTTGCGGTTGAGCATGATGGCGTCGTCGAAGCCCGCGTCGCGCGCCTCCTTGGCGGCGAGGTAGCTGTTGACGTAGCCGCCGTTGACCTTGGCCAGGGGCGGGATCACGTTGCCCGGGATGCGGACCCACGAGGAGACCTTGACCGCCAGCGTGCTCTTGCCGAAGTAGGAGCCCATGGGCACGGCCATGATGAGCGTGCGCTGCGCCTGCGTCTTGGGGAAGATGCCGATGCCGCCCTCGCCGTAGTAGATGACGGGGCGCAGGTACACGTCGGCGTTGAACTCGTTGCACGCCAGGGCGTAGAGCTGCCACTCGCGCAGCGTCTTCCAGTCGGGTGTCTGGGAGAAGCCCATCATCTTGGCGTTGCGCTCCAGGCGCTTGCTGTGGGCGTCCAGCTCGAAGACGTTGAGCCGGCGCGTCTTCTCGTTCCAGTAGGCGCGGACGCCCTCGAAGACGGCGGTCCCGTAGAGGAAGCCGTGCGTCGAGACGTGGATCGTCGCCCGCTCCCACGGGACGAGCTTCCCATCCATGATCACGCGCGGAGAGGAGGACGTGTCACCGGCCATCGGGAGGACACGATGGCGCTCAAGTGAAGTAGCTTTCGCTGGCGGCGCCGGTCATTCGACCAGTTTATGACCCTCCCCCGCCTCGGCCGCCCCATGCGCCCCGAGACGATGCTCCTCCTGGCCGCCCTCGCGGGGGCGGGCCTCGTCGTCGCGGGCTTCACCGACGAGGCGGCGCGCGGCTCCGAGGCGCAGGTGCGCGGCCGCTGGATGGACGCCGTGCCGCAGCTCTGCGCGGCCGTCGCGGCCCTTGCCGCCTGGTGGACCCGGACGCGCGGCGACCGCGCGCCGTGGGCCTTCGCGCTGGCGAACGCCGCGCTCACCGCCATCCTCACCCACGCGACCCTGGCGCTGACCGTGCCCCTGGCGCCGGGCGAGCCGCCCCTGGCGAAGCTCTGGACGACCCTGGATCTCGCGGGGCTCTTCCTGGTGCCCTTCGCGACGCTGGCCCTCGCGCAGCGCCCGCTCACGCGCCCGCGCCTCGTGCGCGCCGTGCAGGCCGTCGCCGTGCTCGCGGCCCTCGTCTCCGCGCGCCAGGTGGCCAACGCGGTGCAGGCGCCCGACGCGCTCCGCCTCCTGGGCGCGGCGCTGGGCGTGGGCGCCATGATCGCGTGCGTGCGGCTGGGGCAGCGCCTCGTGCCGCGACGGCGCCGCGTCAGCTCGTGACGTCGCGCTGCCGGAACACGACGGCGCAGACCGCGGCGAAGACGATGGCGTAGCCGGCGACGAGAAGGCTTGCGTCCGCCAGCGGCTGGGCCGCCGTCCCGCCGCCCGTGAACGTCCCGAGCACGAAGTTGGGGAGCCACCGGGTCGCGTCCTTCCAGACCAGCGAGACGATCCCCTCGCCCACGAGGAGATAGCCCACGCCCACGCCGATGGCCGACGCGGAGGAGCGCAGCAGGATGGCGAGGGCGGCGCCCAGGAGGCCGCGCGTGGCGTCCGCGACCCACATGCGCGCCACGAGGCCCGCGGCGTTCTGCCACGCCGAGGCCGTCCACCACGCGCTGGTGGAGATGCCGCGCGCGCCCGCCATGAGCAGCGCCGCGAGCGTCTGGATCGCGAAGGCGGAGAGGATCGCGACGGCGAGGAACGCGCCCAGGGCGACGAGCTTCCCCGCCAGGAGGACGAGACGGCGCGGCTCGCGGGAGAGGAGGACCTTGAGCGTGCCTTCGCGGTATTCGCTCCCCAGGGCCTGCGCGAAGAGCACGAGGGAGATGACGCCCAGGAGCCCCCCGGAGAACTGGAAGACGCGCGTGAAGCCGTCCTTCGCGAGGGCCTCCGTCGTGGGAAGGCCCTGCTCGCCGCCCCCCGGGCCCGG
>JAJPHT010000033.1 GCA_021325135.1 Pseudomonadota bacterium
ACCTCGAAGAGGCGCTGGGGCAGGTCGCGGTGCGCGTTCTTCTTGAGGATCTCCAGGAGGCCCGGCAGGAGGCTCGTGCGCAGCATGGTGAAGTCCTCGGTGGCGGGGTTCTTCACGTCCACGTGCGACGAGGGCGGGCGCTGCATCTTCGCGAACTGCGAGCGCGGGTTGGAGAGCGTGAGGCTCATGGTCTCCAGGAAGCCGAGGCCTACGAGGCTCGTGCGCGCGCGCTCGGCAAGCTGGTTCTCCGGGAGCGCGGCGCCCGCGGTGACGGCGCGCAGCGGCAGCGGCGTGAACGCGTTGATGCCGTGCCCGATGGCCACGTCCTCCATGAGGTCCGCCGGGTGCAGCACGTCGGCGCGGTACGCGGGCACCTGCACGACGACGTGGCCCGCGTCCTTGGGCTTCGCGCCGTGGCCCAGGCGCTCCAGGCGCGAGGCGACGGCGGCGGCGTCCAGGTCCGTGCCCAGCAGGCGGTTGGTCTCCGCGACGGAGAGCTCCTTCGTCTCGGGCGCGAGGTCGGGCGTCGCGCGCTTGCGGCCCCCTTCGTCGATCTCGACGCTCTCGATGCGGCCGCCCGCCTCCGCCAGCGCGGTGACGATCATGTTCAGCGCGCGCTCCACGGCCCAGCGGTCGGTGCCGGTGACGTCCACGAACACGTCGCGCGTCGCGGTGGTGACGGCCGTGCGCTGCGCGTTGATGACCGGCGGCAGCGAGACGACGCCCCCCTTGGCGTCAAGGATGAGGGGCACGCTCGCGTGGCCCGCCAGCAGGTGGGCGTAGGCCTTGCCCTTCTCGTGGTCCGCGAGGATCTCCCGGGGGGTCATCTCCCGCGGGTCGGCCAGCGGCACGAAGCGCAGCGCGTCGAGCCCCACGGTGCCGTAGCGGAAGCCCGGGGCGAGCGGCGCGGCGTCGTGGATGCCGATGGCGACGCGGCGGCGGCGCGCGCCCAGGCCCCAGTGCAGGTCCTCCTGGAGGTCGATGAGCGCGTCGAGGCGAGCCTGCGTGATGGAGACGCCGCGCACGAACGCCGCCGCGATGTGCGGCCGGACGCCTGCGACCGAAGGGTCGACGACCACCTTGTGCGGGCCCGGGTGCACCTCGTAGCGGCGCAGGCCCGGCTCGACGCCGTACCACGCGCGCAGAGCGCGGGCGATGCCCTCCACGGTGTAGAGGTCGGGGCGGTTGGGGAAGAACTCCACGGCCCACGTCTCGCCCTTCGCGTCCTCCACGTCGGCGCCCAGGAGCGGGATGGTCTTCGCCAGCTCCTCGCGGGGGACGGGCTTGCGCAGGAGGCGCTCAAGCTCGGCGACCTCGAACCGGATGACGGGCACGGCCGCGGGACGTCGGGAAGCGGCCATAAGGGTGTCGTCGGCGTCCGGCTCCTCCGGCGCGCCCGCCTGGCCCGACGCCGAAGGGGCCATGCACGCCCAGAGGAGCCCCGTGAGGGTGCGATCGTGGCCCGATTCGACGCGCAACGCTACGTGAAGGACTTCGAGACCGCGTGGAACCGCAACGACCCCGAGGCGCTCCTGCAGCACTTCGCGGAGAACGTGGAGTTCCAGGACCCGCTCTCGCCCACGCCGCGGCGCGGGCGCGAGGCGGCGCGCGAGAACATGCGCGCGTGGTTCGGCGCGTTCACCGAGATGGAGATCCGCCTCGTGGAGAGCGTCGTCTCGGACGACCGCGCGGCGCTCCTCTACCAGTGCACGGCCCGGCACACGGGGGAGCTGCAGATCGCGCCGGGCGAGCGCATCCCCGCCACCAACAAGCGCGCGACGGTGGACCTGGCCGAGTTCGACGCCCTCGACGCGCAGGGGCGCATCGTCCGCACGCGCGCGATGTTCGACAGCGGCCGCCTCATGCAGCAGCTGGGCCTCATGCCCGCCGCGGGCTCCACCCAGCAGCCCCCGGGCAGGAAGCCCACGTCGCGGTAGGGGACGAGGGCAGAGCCCTTAAGCGGTCCGACCCGGCATCGTCCCTTCGTGACCTCCCGCCTGCCGGGCTTCCACAAGCTCAGCGCGAAGGAGCGGCGCGCCATCCTCTCGCGCGAGACCGGCGTGCCCGAGGCCGACCTGGAAGGGCTGGAGCGCCCGCTGCCCCACGCGATCCGCGACGGCCTCGTGGAGAGCGTCGTGGGCAGCCTGGAGATCCCCGTGGGGATCGCGACCAACTTCACCGTGAACGGGCGCGACGTGCTCGTCCCCATGGCGGTGGAGGAGTCCAGCGTCGTCGCGGCCGCGAGCCACGGCGCCAAGATCGCCCGCAAGCGCGGCGGCTTCACCGCGCGCGCCTCCGCGCCGGTCATGGTGGGCCAGGTCATGCTGGTGGACGTGCCGGACCTGGGCGTCGCGCAGCGCAACCTCTACGCGACGGCGAGCACGCTGGCCGAACTGGCGCACCGCGCGACGGGCAGCCTCGCGGCGCGCGGCGGGGGCTATCGCGGCTTCCACGTCCGCACGCTGGACTCCGCGGCGGGCAAGCTCCTCGTGGTCCACGTGCTGGTGGACGTGCGCGACGCCATGGGCGCCAACGCCGTGAACGCCGTCGCCGAGGCCGTCGCGCCGCACCTGGCGGACGTCACCGGGGGCCGCGCCGTGCTGCGCATCCTCTCCAACCTGGCCGACGAGCGCACCGTGCGCGCGCAGGCCGTCTTCGACGTGGACGAGCTTGGCGGCCCCGACGTCGCGCAGGACGTGGTGCGCGCGTGGGCCTTCGCCGACGCCGACCCGTACCGCGCCGCCACGCACAACAAGGGCGTCATGAACGGCATCGACGCCGTGGCGCTGGCGACCGCCAACGACTGGCGCGCCGTCGAGGCGGGCGCCCACGCGTGGGCCGCGCGCACGGGGCGCTACCGCAGCCTCACGCGCTACTGGATCGGCGAGGAGGGGCACCTCCACGGCGAGATCGAGCTTCCCCTCGCGCTGGGCGTCGTGGGTGGCGTCACCAAGGCGCACCCCGCGGCGCAGGCCGCGCTGCGCATCCTCGGCGTCAAGACCGCGGGCGAGCTTGCGGAGATCGCCGCCAGCGTGGGGCTCGCCCAGAACCTCGCCGCGCTGCGCGCCCTCGCCGCGGAGGGCATCCAGCAGGGGCACATGCGCCTGCACGCGTACAACCTCGCGCTCCAGGCCGGCGTGCCCCCCGAGCGCGCGGACGAGGTGGTGGCCGCCATGCTGGAGGCTGGAGAGCCGACGGCACGGAAGGCCGCTGAGGTGTGGGCGCGGATGGGGAGCTCGGGGGGCGGCAGCCCCCGGACGTCTTGATCGTCTGCTGGACTTTTTCTTCACGTCAGGGGGCTTCGCCCCCTGAAACCCCCTTGGGTAGCCGCGCTGCGGCGCGGCCGAACGACGGGCTTGCCTAGGCCAACTCAGCCATGAGGTCGTGCGCCGTGCGGCAGCGGCCGCAGCGGTAGAGCTTCCCCTCGGCGTTGTGCTCGATGACGTGGAGGCACGTGGGGCAGCGGGCGACCAGGGACTTGGCGTTGCGCATGGCCTGGCCGTGGGGGCAGCCAGGCTTGAGCGTGACGCCTTCGGGCCTTCTCCCTAGCGGACGAAGCCGCGGATGAAGGCGACCGAGCGCGCCCAGGCGTCGTCCGCCGCCGCGGGGTCGTAGGACTTGGCGCCCGAGAAGGGGGACGTGATCCAGTCCGGGCGGTGGAAGGGGTGCGTGACCGCGGGGTACAGCTCCACGTGGACACGCTTGCGGTGCTCGTCGAGCTTGGGAAGAAGCTGCGAGTAGGCCCACGGGTTGATGCGGTCGTCCTCGGAGGCGAGGACCAGCAGCAGCGGACCCTTGAGGTCCTTCACGTCCTCCACGTCGGCGATCATGCCGTAGTAGTCGACGCAGAAGGCGAAGTCGCCGTGGCACGCGCCGTGGAGCGCGACGCCGCCGCCCATGCAGAAGCCCATGCTGCCCACGACGGAGCCCGCGGGCATCTCGCGCTGGAGGCGCTCGCGGGCGAAGCGCATGGCGCTCGTGAGGTCCTCGCCGGTGAGCTTCTGGCGCAGCGCCATGCCCTCCTGGAGGTCCTTGGCCTTGTGGCCGCGGAACATGTCCACGGCCGCCACCCAGAAGCCCTCCTGCTGGAGCTTGTCCGCGAAGGAGAGGTTCACCGGGTCGAGGCCGGTGATGTCGTGCACGAGGACGACGCCGACGTTCGTCCTTCCCTTCTTCACCACGAGGGGCCAGTCGCCGCTCATCGGGCCCGCAGCGCGCCGCGATGGAAAAGCGCTTTTCCCAACTTGGGTGCCGAGCGCGCTGTTGGGCGCTTTTCGTCACCACTCAACGCGACGACGCCACGACGCGACGACCCGGGAAAACCTGTCCCCTCGTCTGTCGCGTCGTGGCGTCGTCGCGTCAAGACGTGGCGAGGGGAGACACAAGCCCCAAGGGCGGAGAGCCCCCGCCTATCCGAAGCGGCGCAGCACGGCGGGCAGGTCCGAGAGGCGCTCCACCACGGCGTCCGCGTCGGCGTGCACGGGGGCGGGGGCCACGCGCGGGTAGGGCGTCCAGACGGCGCGGAGGCCCGCGGCGCGCGCCCCGCGGACGTCGGCGTCCAGGTCGTTGCCCACCATGACGGCCTCGGAGGGCGCGACGCCCAGCGCGTCGGTGGCGGCGAGGAAGATGCGCGGGTGGGGCTTGAGGACGCCCACCTCGCCGGAGACGACGACGGCGTCGAAGGAGGAGAGGAGGCCCAGGCGCGAGAGCGCGTCGCGCAGCACGCCGCCGTGGTTGTAGTTCGACACGAGGCCCAGCCGGTAGCCCGCGGCCTTGAGGTCGGGGAGGACCTTGAGCGGCTGGTCGTAGGCGTGGACGAGCGCCTGCTGGAAGCGGTGATATCGCTCCGAGGCGACGGGGCCCCACGGCTCGGCCTCGGCGAGGGGCACGCCGCAGCGCACCAGCGCGGCGCGGAAGCGGGCGGCGAAGTCGAACTCCCGGAGGTTGGCGTCCAGCGCCGCGTGCTGCTCGGCGCGCGCCGCTTCGTAGGCCGCCAGGAACTCGCGGAAGGGCACGCGCCGGCCCGTCCAGGTGCCGTGGACGACGGCGAGGCACTCGTCGCGCAGCCCCTCCCAGCCGGGCTCCGGGTGGATGATGGTCCCGAAGGCGTCGAAGAGGACGGCGCGGAGGGCCACGCTCCGCCGAAGGCGCGCATCGGCCATAAATGCGAAGCCCCCGGGACGCGCTGGAGGCGCGATGGCGGTCCCCAGGGGCGCCGCGGAGCGCGGCCGGGAGGCGCTGGCGCGCTTCCGGAAGGAGTACGGCGAGCGTTACTCGTACCTGCGCCACGGGACGGGCTTCCAGCTTCTCGTCGCGGTGATCCTCAGCGCGCAGACGCCCGACGCGCTCACCAACAAGGTCACCCCGGAGCTGTTCCGCCGCTGGCCCACGCCCCACGCCTTGGCGAGGGCCGACGTGGACGAGGTGCGCGCGGCGATCCGGCCCGTGAACTTCTCCCACGGCAAGGCGCAGCGGATCGTGGACGCGGCGCGCATGGTGGAGGAGCGCTTCGGCGGCAAGGTGCCGCGCGCGATGGCGGACCTCCTGGAGATCCCGGGCGTCGGGCGCAAGACGGCCAACGTCGTCCAGGGGCACCTCTTCGACGAGTCGGAGGGCGTCGGCGTGGACACGCACGTCAAGCGCGTCTCGTACCGCCTCGCGCTCACCACCGAGGAGGACCCCGAGAAGGTCGAGACGGACCTCAACCGCGTCTTCGAGCCCAGGGACTACCCTTCGGTCAACTTCTACTTCATCGCCCACGGCCGCGCCATCTGCCGCGCGCGGGCGCCCAAGTGCTCCGAATGCGTCGTCACCGACGTCTGCCCCAAGAAGGGCGTCGCGCGGAAGACGTAAATCCGCGGCGGCGCCTGCGCGGCCCGATGGCCCTTCCGAGGGGCGCCAGGCTGCGGGCGCCCGAGGCGCTCGCGCGCATGGCGAAGGAGCACGAGCCGCGCTACTGCTTCCTCGACCACGGGGGCCCCTTCCAGCTTCTCGTGGCCGTGATCCTCAGCGCGCAGTGCACCGACGCCATGGTGAACAAGGTCACGCCGGAGCTGTTCCGCCGCTGGCCCACGCCGCAGGCGCTGGCGAAGGCCCCGCGCGCGGAGGTGGAGAAGGTCGTCTACCGCACCGGGTTCTACCGCGCCAAGGCGAAGAACATCCAGGGGTGCGCCGCGATGCTCGTCGAACGCTTCGGCGGCGAGGTGCCCCGCCGCATGGCCGACCTCATGAGCCTCCCCGGGGTGGCGCGCAAGACGGCCAACGTCGTGCAGGGCAACGTGTGGGGCCAGAGCGAAGGCGTCTGCGTCGACACGCACGTGGGCCGCGTCGCGCGCCGCCTGGGCCTCACCGCAGAGGAGGATCCGGTGGGCGTCGAGGAGGATCTCATGCGGCTCTACCCCGAGAAGGACTGGATCGAGGCGCCCTACCACTTCATCCAGCTGGGCCGCTCCTTCTGCGACGCCAAGAAGCCCGACTGCGCGAATTGCTATCTTGCGGACCTGTGCCCGAAGCGTGGCGTCGATGCGCGGCACGGGCATTGACGGCTGCCCCGCGGGCTGGATCGCCGTCTCGCAAGGCCGCGTCAAGGTGGGCCCCCTCGCGGACGTGCTGCGCGGCGCGCCGCGGCCCGTCGCCCTCGACATGCCCCTCGGCCTCGACGCGGGGGACCGCCCCTGCGACAAGGCCGCCCGCGCCCTGCTGGGCCCGCGCCGCGCCAGCGTGTTCGCGCCCCCTTCCCGCGCCGCGCTCGCGGCCGAGGCGTGGTCCCCAGGCCTCGGCCTCTCGAAGCAGTGCTATCATCTGCTGCCCCGCATGCGCGAGGTGGACGCCTGGATCACGCCCGCGCGCCAGCGCCGCGTCCACGAAGCGCACCCCGAGCTGGCCTTCGCCCTGATGGCAGGCCGCCCGATGCGCCACCCCAAGCGCACGCCCGAGGGCCGCCGCGAGAGGATGCGCGCGCTGGGCCCGCTCGCGCCCAAGGAGGGCCCACCCGCGGGCGCGCGGTGGGACGACCTCCTGGACGCGTGCGCGCTGCTGTGGAGCGCGGACCGGCTCGCGCGCGGGGAGGCGCTGCGCCTCGGCGGGGAGCACGACGCGCGGGGGCTCCGGATGGAGATCGTCGCTTAGAGCGCCACGTCCTTGAACCCCATCTGCGCCCGCTTCTCGGGCCCCATGCGCGTCAGCTCCAGCACGACGAGCACGCGCACGGCGTCGGGAAAAAGCTCCTCCGTCATGCCGTCGAGGTTCTCGTTGGCCAGCGCCTGCTGCACCGCCAGCACCAGGGGGTTCCCCTCGGGGTTCGCGCCCTGCTGGGCGGCGAGGATATTGAGCTTCTCGGCGGCGACCTGGAGCCTGGCGTTCCAGCGGCGCGTCGTCTGCACCTCGCCGTCGCGCTCCTCGGCGAGGCCCCACGCGATGAGGCGGTCCAGCGTGCGTTCGACCGTCTGCTCGTCCACGTCTACGCAGCGCCGGTCTCTGCCTTGAAGATGGGCTCCGAGAGGCTGCGGCTCTTGCAGACGGGGCATCGGCTCGGCGCCTTGGGCACGTCGAGGCGGAAGGTGAAGCCGCACTGCGTGCACGATGGGGGCACCATGAGCAGCGTCGCGTCCTGGTGGCGGAACGAGAGGCGCAGGTGCTCCAGGTCGGAGAGCACGACGCTGCGGCGGGTCTCCAGGATCTTCTCGATGTCGTCCAGCGAGAGGCCCTCGGCCGACGAGAAGAGGAGTTCGCGGAGCCGTTCGCGGCGGGTGCGGCCCAGGGCCGTCCGCGCGTCTTCAGCGGGCGCCGAAGCGGGGGCGTGGAGCCCTCGTCCCGGCGAGGCGGGAGAAGACATGAGCAGCATCCCCTCTGCTCGTCCTTCCTAAAATCTTTCGACCCGATGCGCGAAACGTCCCCAGGCATCCGGCGTCCCCTCCGGCAGGCGGCGAGGCAAAGGGGCAAGCTTCTTGAGGGCCGCCGGAAAAGGAGGGGGCATGCTCAGCGGGCTCCCCCGCAGGCAGATGCTCTGGTGCGGCCTCTGCGCCCTCGCCGCGGTGGCCGCCGCCGTGGCGATCCTCAGCGCGTGGGCCGCCTAGCGCCCCTCCGCCCCCCTGAGGGCTCACGAGGCCTTCGCGCGCCGCTCGGCGAGCTTCTGCTTCGTGACTTCGACCAGCCCGCCGGCGCGCAGGATGCTGAGCGCCTTGTCGGAGAGGGGCACGGCCTCGTAGGTCTGCCCCGAGGTCTTGTTGTGGATCTTGCCGGTGGTGAGGTCCACCTCCAGCACGTCGCCCTCCTTGACCTTCTTGGAGACGTCCGCCACCTCCAGGATGGGCAGCGCGACGTTGATGGCGTTGCGGTAGAAGATGCGCGCGAAGCTCTCCGCCAGCACGACGGGGACGCCCGCGCCCTTGATGGCCAGCGGCGCGTGCTCGCGGGAGGAGCCGCAGCCGAAGTTGCGCCCCGCCACGATGACGTCGCCCTTCTTCACCTGCTTCGCGAACTCGGGGCGCGCGCCCTCCAGCACGACCTTGCCAAGCTCCTCGGCGGTGATCATGGTGAGGTACTTGCCCGGCGTGATCTGGTCCGTGTCCACGTTGTCGGGGAAGACCCAGGCCTTGCCGGCGAAGCGCGTCTCCATGGCGGCGCCAAGCGGGGGGCCCGGCTTGAAGTTTGCCGGCGTTCCAGGGGGGTTTGCCTCCGTCTGGCCGCTCCTCGAAACGCACGAGCAGAGCGTCAAGCCGCCTCGGGCTCGCGCCGCGCGATGGGGGCAGAAGTGGCGGGCGCCACCTCCACCGTCTCCCCCAGCTTCGGGATGCGCAATCTCCCCGGAGACAGCCCCTTCTCCTCCCACCAGGCGCGCAGCACGCGCGGGGGCTCGTCGATGGGCTCGTCGGCGAGGCGGAACGTGCCCCAGTGGATGGGCAGCATCTCCCGCGCGCCGGTGTCCAGGAAGGCCTGCCCCGCTTCGGGCGGGTCGACGTGGACGGGCGCCATGAACCAGCGCGGCGAGTACGCGCCGATGGGGATGAGGGCGAGGTCGAGGCCGGGGAACGCCTCGCCCACCTGCCGGAACCCCTGGAAGTAGCCCGTGTCGCCCGCGAAGTAGGCCTTGCTCCCCGCGGGGCCCTCCACGACCCAGCCAGCCCAGAGCGTGCGGTCGCGCCCCCAGGGCGTGCGGCCGCTGAAGTGCTGCGCCGGGACGCAGGTGAGGCGGTGGCCGTCCAGCAGCGCGTCCTCCCACCAGGAGCGCTCCACGACGCTGGTGAACCCGCGCTTGCGCAGCCAGGCGCCAACACCGGTGGGCGCGAAGACGGGCGTCTCGCGGGGGAGGCGCTTCAGCGTGCCCGCGTCCAGGTGGTCGTAGTGGTCGTGGCTCTGCACGACGGCGTCGATGGGGGGCAGGTCCTTCCACGCGACGCCCGGCTCGGTCTGTCGCTTCACGACGCCCCCGATGCGGCGGCTCCAGACGGGGTCGAGGAGGAGCGTCTTCCCGTCCACCTGGAGCACGAGGGAGGAGTGGCCCACCCACGTCGCGGCGATGCCCTTGCGCGGCGGCTCGCCCACGGGGCCCTGGCGCACGGCGCGCTCGACCTGGGGGACGTGCTCGTGGTACTTGCGCCGCTCCATGCGCCACTTGATGAGGGCCCGGAAGCCGCGCTCCTCGCGGTCGTCGGCGCCCGTCTCCTCCGGGAGCGGCAGCGGCGGGTGCACGAACGCGGGGTTGACGTACCGGTCCCCCACGCGGATCGGCTGGACGCGCTCCACGCGGGGCGATTCATCCGCTGCGGCTATGAAGGTGGCTGGCTAGGCGGGGGCTCAGCCGATCACGACGAGGTAGCCCGTCATGGTGGGCTGATGGAACCCGCAGGTGTAGGGGAAGACGCCGGCGTGGTCCGCGACGAAGGTGATGTTCGCCTCGGCGCCGGGCGCCACGTCGTAGTCCATGGCGTAGGGCGCCTGCATGGTGAACGTGTGGTGCTCGTCGGTGTCCTCCAGGTTGTGGAAGTGGATGACGACGGTGTCGCCCTTGTTGACGATGAGATGATCGGGCGTGAACGTGTCGTGCGGGATGCCCACCTGCGTCTCGTTGAAGTCGAGGCTGGTGGTGAAGAGCTGGAACTCCCGCGTCTGGGGCGGGGCGTTGACCTTGTCCTGCCCGCTGGACACGCAGCCCGCGAGGGGCAGCGCGCCCAGGAGGAGGGCGACGGCGAAGGGGGTGGCGCGCATGGCGGGGACCGGATTCCCATGCGCCCTCCGGCGGCACGAAGGCTGCACCGAACCCGTTCGGTCCGGCTTCCTACCCCGTCGTCTCGGGCTTCCAGCGCGTGACCTGGTAGCTCTTGCAGCGGCGGCACGAGCCCAGCTTGCCGGCGGCCTTGCGGTGGACGAAGGTGTAGCCGCAGTCGGCGCAGGCGAGGACGTCGCCGGGCTGGTAGGCCTCGATGACGCCGCCGCGGACGGTGCGCACGATGTCGCCGACGCGCTCCAGCTCGCGCAGCATCGACTCCAGGAGCGCCGTGGAGTCCTCCATGGTCGCGGGGCTCGACATGCTGCCGGAGCGCGCGCGCAGGAGCAGGATTTCACCATACGAGCGGGCGGCGGCCACGGCGTTGGTGACGTCGTGGAGCGCGCCTTCCATGCTCGGGCCGGTGGGTGCGTTGGGCTTTCCCGCGCGGCTGGGGGCCAGCGTCACGCCGCCCCTCCCACGGTCTGGCCCGTGGCGGCGGCGATGGCCTGCACGATCTCGGTGGGCTTGAAGGGCTTCTCCAGGATGCCGGAGGCGCCCACGCGCTCCTGGATCTCGTCGAGGTCCATGGAGGCGCTGAAGAGGAGGATGGGGAGGCGCGAGAGGAGCGTGTCCTGGCGGATCGCGCGCACGAGGCGATCGAGGTCCAGGCCCGGCATGCGGACGTCCTGGAGGAGGAGGTCGGGGCGCTCCTTGCGCAGCGTGTCGAGGACGTGCGACTGCTCGGCGCAGGTCACCACCTCGAACCCCATGTCCATCAAGAGCAGTTGTGTGCTGCGGAGGATGCTGACCTCGTCGTCGACCACCAGGATCTTCGTCACGTCTAGGGGCCCCCTTCTGGCTCCGTTGCTCAGGGTCAACGCCGTCTCAGGGCACAAGTCCTTTTCGCCTGGCGGGCTCCTGGAGGCGGGCGGGCTGGCCAGCAACGCTTTTGGCCAGAGAGCCGGGTCGCCCTCCGTCCATGCGCTCCGTCCTCCTGGCCGCGCTCCTCCTCGCCGCCCCGGCCCTGGCGGGCTGCGTCGCCGGCCCCGCCCCCTCGCCGGCGTCCGCCACGGCCGCGGCCGACGACGCGCTGGAGGCGCAGATCGGCGCGCCCATCGTGGCGGACCACGACCACGCCGACCCCAAGCTCCACGACCACCACCTCAACCTGGAGGTCGTGGCGGCGGTCAACGGGCACGACCCCCCCGCCAGCGCGGACCCTGGCGAGTTCTACGCCGAGACGGCGGTGCGCGGCCACTACGCGTACCTCTCGCGCTACGGCCCCGCCTCGGGCATCGCCATCTTCGACATCGCGGACGTGGAGAAGCCCAAATTCGTCAGCGAGGTGCGCCTGGACGACGGCTTCGAGCCCGACGTGGAGGTCAGCGACGACGGCAACTGGGCCTTCTGGGAGACGCAGCGCTTCCCGCTCTCGCCTCACCCGCCCATCCTCGACCCCCTCGCCAACGCGCCCCACGGCGTCCACATCGTGGACCTCCACGACAAGAAGAGCCCCAAGGACGTGGGCTTCTACCCCGTGGCGCCCGACGGCCCGCACAGCATCACCTACGCCAACATCAGCGGGCGCAACATCCTCTTCCTCAGCGTCTACGCCTTCGCGTACGCCTACGAGAACGTCGAGGTGCCCAACCAGCAGCGCCTGGAGATCACGGAGCTTGACACCAGCGGCCCCGTCCCCATGCTGAAGAAGCTGGCGGAGTACCGCGAGCCGGGCGCCACTGGAGGGCCGGGCCTCTTCCCGCACGACATCAGCGTGCAGAAGCACCCGCTCACCGGGGACTACATCGGCTACGTCGCGTACTGGGACGTGGGGCTCGTGCTCCTCAACCTCAACGACCCCGCGAACCCCAAGGAGATCGGCAAGGTCACGGACTTCGGCCCCGCCAAGTACCGCGAGGTCCACATGGCGCACAGCTTCCCGGAGCTCATCGACGGCAAGCACGTCACGGTGGTGGAGCCCGAGCACGGCAGCGGCGACGACACGGGCTACATGACGTTCCTGGACACCACGGACCCCGCGCACCCGAAATACCTCTCCTCGTGGCTCCTGCCCGGGAACCTCACGACCCAGGGCCTTCGCTTCAGCCCGCACTACTTCGACGTGCGCGACGGGCGCGTGGCGCTGGCGAGCTATCACGCCGGCGTGTGGATCATCGACGTGCACGACCACGACCACCTGATGCATCCGCGCAGCGTGGGCTTCGCGGAGCTTGCCGCGCGCCGCGCGGCGACGAGCCCCGTCCCCGGCTTCGCGCCCGAGCAGGGCGCCTTCGACGCGTGGTGGGTGGACGACACGCACGTCGTCGCGGGCGACGCCCTCAACGGCCTGGACGTGCTGCGCTACACGGGGCCTGCGCCGGCCTCCGTGTGACGCGGCCCCGCCACCCTTGCCGCTGCCGGCATGCCTTTCTCGTCCCAGGATGTCCGGGAGCCGAGGAGGCCTCACGATGAAGGTCGTTGTCTCAGCTTTTGCCCTGCTAACCATCCTGCCGCTTCTCGTCCCCGCCACCGTGGCCGGGGCCGACGAGCCCACCGTCCCCATGCCCTCGTCCCTCTCCCCGCTCACCCCCCTGGTGCGTGACCAGGGCGTGGCGTCCCTGGACCAGCCCGTCCGCGTCGTGGTGGGCCTGGACCTGCACGACAAGGCGAAGCTGGACGCGTTCCTCGCGGACGTCTCCGACCCGCGCTCGCCGGACTTCCAGCGGTTCCTGACCCAGGACGAGTTCAACGCGCGCTACGGCCCCACGGCCGCCCAGGAGGCGCGCGTCGTCTCGTGGCTCGCCGATGCCGGCTTCCACGTGACGCAGCGCTTCCCCAACCGCCTCCTCGTGGTCGCGGAGGGCACCAACGCCGCCGCGCAGGCCGCCTTCGGCGTGCCGGTCCACCGCGTGCTCTTCCAGAGCGCCCCGCACCTTGCCGTCCTGGACGCGCCGCGCTTCCCGGCGGACGTCGCCGCGTTCGCCACCGGCGTCTTCGGCCTGGACGACCTCGTCCAGATGCAGCCCATGGGCCAGCCCGCCGCGAAGGTGGGCTCGAGCTGCTGCGCGTTCAGCCCCGCCGACCTCGCGCGCTTCTACGGGAACGGCTACGCCAGCGTCTACAACGGGTCGGGCCAGACCGTCGTCATCGCGGGCGCCTACTCCTGGAAGGACAGCGACAACAACGCGTCCAACAGCCAGTGGAGCCTCCCCTCCCTGCCGGCGGGCAGCGCGCAGGTCTGCGTCGGCAGCGGCGCGGGCTGCGGCTTCGACTCGTCCCAATCCCTGGAGGTCTCGCTGGACGTGCAGATGGTCCACGCCGTCGCTCCCGGCGCCGCCGTCAAGAACTACATGGCGCAGACGACCGCCATCGCGGACTTCCCCGCCATGTACAACCAGATCGTCACCGACAACCCGGGCCACGTCGTGTCCACGAGCTGGGGCCACTGCGAGCCCAACTCCGCGGCGAGCTTCCAGTCGACCGATGACAACATCTTCTCCAACGGCAACGCCGTGGGCCAGAGCTGGTTCGCCGCCACGGGCGACCACGGCTCCAACGACTGCAACGCCCTCCTCACCGGGACGGTGACCGTCGACCATCCCGCCAACGCGCCCCACATGATGGGCGTCGGCGGCACGCACGCCAACTGCAGCCCCGCCATGACCGTCTCCGCGCCCAACTGCACGGCGTATGGCAGCGAGACCGCCTGGAGCGGCGCGGGCGGCGGCGCCAGCGTCAACTTCGCGAAGCCGAGCTATCAGACCGGCTGCGGCGTCCCCGCCGACGGGCAGCGCGACGTGCCCGACCTCTCCATGGAGGCGGACACGAGCCCGGGCAACTGGGTCGTGTTCAACGGCACGTGGAACGTCGTGGGCGGGACCAGCGACGCCGCGCCGCAGTGGGGCGCGTACTTCGCGCTCCTCAACCAGCGCATCGGGGGGAGCGGCGTGGGCCTCCCCGGCACGAGGCTCTACCAGCTCTGCGGAGGCAGCTCGTACCACGACGTCACGAGCGGCAGCAACGGCGCCTTCTCCGCCGGGGCGGGCTACGACCAGGTGACCGGCCTGGGCACCATCGACGCCGACTGGTTCCTGGTCAACTGGGGCAACGGCTCCGCGATCGCCCCCAGCGCGCCCCGGGGCCTCGTCGCCACGGCCGGCGACTCGCAGGTCAGCCTCTCGTGGACCGCCGCCCCCGACGGCGCCAGCGCGGTGACGAACTACACGATCTACCGCGGCACGACCAGCGGCGGCGAGACGCAGGTCGCCGTCGTGGGCAACGTCACCACCTACACCGACACGGGCCTCACCGACAGCCAGACCTACTACTACAAGGTGGACGCGACCAACGCCGTCGGCGAGGGCCCCAACAGCACGGAGGCCAGCGCGACGCCCACCGCCATCGTGTTCAACGAGACGTTCGACGCGAGCACCAGCGCGCCCGCCAACTGGACCTTCAGCGGCCTCTGGCACGTCACCTCCGCCTGCCAAGGCGCCGCCTCGCCCGCGAACTCGCTCCAGTACACCCAGGACTCCACCTGCACGTACGACACGGGCGCGACCAACACCGGCGACGCGACGACGCCCGCCATCAACCTGAGCGGGCTCACGCTTCCGCTCCTGCGGTTCAGCACGAAGTACCAGGTCGAGCACTTCACGGTGGGCGGCTTCGACAAGCTGCAGGTGCAGGTGCTTCCCGCAGGGAGCACCACGTGGAGCACCATCTGGGTCCAGGACAGCTCCACCGCCGCGCAGACCTCGTGGACGACGGTCACGCTGAGCCTGAACCTCTACAAGTCGGCCGGGACGCAGGTGAGGTTCCACTTCGACACGGTGACGCCGCTCAACAACGGCTTCCCGGGCTGGGCCGTGGACAACGTGACGATGCTGGGAGGCGGCTAAGGGGGAGCGCGCCGGACGCAGCCGGGGGGCTACGCGCGCGGAAGGCCGATCAGGCTGCCCGACGCTGGCCGCGCGCATGCGCAGCCTCGTCCCCCTGGCCGCCCTGGCCTCCCTCCTCGCTCTCGCGCACCCCGTTGGCGCGGCGCTCCCGCCCAACGCGGTGTATGCCGCCCACGGCGCGGTCGCCACCGCGGACTTCGTCTACGACGGCCCCTGCGTCGGCGAGGGCACCGTGACGCTCGTCGTCCACTCCGCGGGCGGCGACCAGACGCTCACCGCCGCCGTCACCAGCAGCGCGGTGGGCGCCACCTGCGGCTCGGGCCTGCGCTGCAACGGCTGCCCGCCCGTCCCCGAGGCGTTCGAGTGGGAGCTCAAGGGCGACGGCGTCCTCCTCGTGGGCGGCGGCCCCGCCGTGTACGACACCTACGCCGACCGCCCCGTCGCGTTCCAGCTCCAGGGCACCTTCCTGGGCGGCGACTTGGAGGCCCACGGCACGATCCCGCTCTGAGCCCAGGTCATTTCACAGGAGTTCTCCACATTTTCCCCGACACGGCTTTCTATTCCTCGGCGCTAGCCGCTGCGGGAGGCCCTCGTCCATGAAGGCCGTCGTCGCGCTCATCGCCACACTGACCCTGCTGCCCATCCTCCTTCCCGCCACCGTCGCCGACACCCCCACGGTGCCCATGCCCTCGTCGCTCTCGCCCCTCACCCCGCAGGTGAGCGACCAGGGCGTCGCGCCCCTGGACCAGCCCGTCCGCGTCGTGGTGGGCCTGGACCTGCACGACAAGGCGGGCCTCGACGCGTTCCTCGCGCAGGCCTCGGACCCCCGCTCGCCGGAGTTCCAGCACTTCCTCACGCAGGACCAGTTCAACGCGCGCTACGGCCCTAGCGCCGACCAGGAGGCGCGCGTCGTGGCGTGGCTCACGCAGGCCGGCTTCCACGTCACGAAGCGCTTCCCCAACCGCCTCCTCGTCGAGGCGCAGGGCACCAACGCCGCGGCCCAGGCGGCCTTCGGCGTGCCCGTCCACAACGTCCTCTTCCAGGGCCAGCCCCACCTGGCGGTCCTGGAGGCGCCGCGCTTCCCGGCGGACGTCGCCGCGTTCGCCACCGGCGTCTTCGGCCTGGATGACCTCGTCCAGATGCAGCCCATGAACGAGCCCCGCGCCTCGGTGGGCGGAAGCTGCTGCTCCTTCGGGCCCAACGACATCGCGAACTTCTACGACAACGGCAAGTCCTTCACGGGCTCGGGCCAGACCGTCGTCATCGCGGGCGCCTACGCCTGGAAGGACAGCGACAACACCGCGTACAACTCGCAGTTCAGCCTGCCCGCCATGCCCACCGGCACCGCCCAGGTGTGCGTGGGCTCCGGAAGCGGCTGCTCCTTCGACTCGTCGCAGTCCATCGAGATCGCGCTGGACGTGGAGATGGTCCACGCCGTCGCGCCCGCCGCCGTGATCAAGAACTACATGGCGCAGACGACGGCCCTCGCCGACTTCCCCACCATGTACAACCAGATCGTCACCGACAACCCCGGCCACAGCGTCACCTCGAGCTGGGGCTCCTGCGAGTCCAACTCGGCCTCCAGCTACCAGTCGACCAACGACAACATCTTCGCCAACGGCAACGCCATCGGCCAGTCCTGGTTCGCCGCCTCGGGCGACCACGGCTCCAACGACTGCAACTCCCTCCTGGGCGGCACCAGCGTCGACCACCCCGCCAACGCGCCCCACATGATGGGCGTCGGCGGCACGCACGCCAACTGCAGCCCCGCCATGACCAGCAGCGCGCCCACCTGCGCCGCCTACGGCAGCGAGACCGCCTGGAGCGGCAGCGGCGGCGGCGCGAGCGCCGTGTTCTCCAAGCCGAGCTATCAGACCGGGTGCAGCGTCCCCGCTGACGGCAAGCGCGACGTCCCCGACGTCTCCATGGAGGCCGACACCTCGCCTGGCAACTGGGTCATGTTCAACGGCGGCTGGAACGTCGTGGGCGGCACCAGCGACGCCGCGCCCCAGTGGGGCGCGAACTTCGCGCTTCTCAACCAGAAGCTCGGCGGCAGCGGCGTGGGCCTCCCCGGCACGCGCATCTACCAGCTCTGCGGCACCAGCTCCTTCCACGACGTGACCAGCGGCAGCAACGGCGGCTTCTCGGCCGGCGTGGGCTACGACCGCGTGACGGGCGTGGGCACCATCGACACCAACACCCTGCTCACGAGCTGGGGCAGCGGCGGCTCCGCCTCGGCGCCCAGCGCGCCCGCGAGCCTCACCGCCACGCCGGGCAACGCGCAGGTGAGCCTCTCGTGGAGCGCGGCCGCCGACGGCGGCAGCACCGTCACCAACTACAAGGTGTACCGCGGCACGACCAGCGGCGGCGAGACGCTCCTCACCACGCTGGGCAGCGTGCTCAGCTACACCGACACGGGCGTGACCAACGGGCAGACGTACTACTACAAGGTCAGCGCCGTCAACAGCGTCGGCGAAGGCCCCAAGAGCGCGGAGGCCAGCGCCACCCCCTCGGCGCCCACCACCGTGCTCCACGAGACGTTCGACTCCGGCACGGGCATCCCCTCCGGCTGGAACGTCACGGGCCTCTGGCACGTCGCGTCCGGCTGCCAAGGCGCCTCCTCGCCCGCGAACTCGCTCCAGTACAACCAGCCCAGCACGTGCAACTACGACACTGGAGCCACCAACACCGGCGACGCCACGACGCCGCCCATGAACATCGCGAGCCTCACCCTGCCGAACCTGACGTTCAAGACGAAGTACCAGGTCGAGCACTTCACCGTGGGCGGCCTCGACAAGATGCAGGTGCAGGTGCTCCCCGCGGGCAGCACGAGCTGGACCACCATCTGGGTCCAGGACAGCTCCACCGCCGCGCAGACCTCGTGGACGACGGTCACGCTGAGCCTCAACCTCTACAAGTCGACCGGCACCCAGGTGAGGTTCCACTTCGACACCGTGACCTCGCTGAACAACGGCTTCCCCGGCTGGGGCGTGGACGACGTGACCGTGGGCTGAAGCGGGCCAAATCTGGGAAAACGCTCCTGGCGCGGGCGCGCGGTGAAAGCCGCGTGCCCGCGCTGGTCGAGCTCTTCACCTCCGAGGGCTGCTCCAGCTGCCCGCCCGCCGACGCGCTCCTCGCGCGCCTCGCGGACGAGCCCGCCGTGGCCGCCCTCTCCCTCCACGTCGACTACTGGGATGGCCTCGGCTGGCGCGACCCGTGGAGCGCGCGCTTCGCGACGGAACGCCAGCGCGCCTACGCGCGACGCCTAGGCGAGCGCAGCCTCTACACGCCCCAGATGATCGTGGACGGGACCGACGCATTCGTGGGCAGCGACGCGCGCCGCGCCAGGGACGCGCTCGCCCGCGCCGCCCGAGCGCCCAAGGCCAGCCTCGCCCCCGACGGGGACGCCCTCATCGTGCGCGACCTGCCCATCCCCCGCGCCGAGGCCTGGCACGCGCGCGTGCGCCGCGAAGCCACCACCCGCGTCGAGCGCGGCGAGAACGCCGGCGCCACCCTCCGGCACGTCGCCATCGCGGAAGCCCTCACGCCCCTGGGAACCGTCGCCGAAGGCGCGCGCCTCGACCCGCCAGGGCCCGGCCTCGTCGTGCTCCAGGAGCCCGGGCCCGGCCGCGTCGTGGGCCTCGCCCGCCTCTGAGCCCTCACCACGACCGCGACCCCACGTCGTCGTGCGCGCCCTCCAGCGCCACCAAGACCGCCCGCCCCGCCGCCGTGAGCGCATACCCGTCCCCTGCCCGCGCCCACGTCCGCCTCGCCAGCCCCAGCCCCACCAGCGACAGGCTGGGCTTGTACCGCGGCAGGCCCCCCTCCATCACGTCGCGCACCTCCGGCACGCGCACCCCGATGCCGCGGGCCAGCTGCGCCGACGTCGCGAAGCCCAGGCGGCCCAGCTCGCGAAGGCCGCGAAGGCGATTGCGGGAACGGCGGAAGGAGAGCAGAACGGTCTCGTCGGGGAGGTTCATCGGGGGGTGATGGGCGTGGAGGACGTGAAGGCTCTCCGGCGATCACACCACGTTGGGCCTGCTCGGGCCACGAGGGCTGACATGTCCGAACGTGAGCGAAGGTGGGCGCAGGTGCGGGCGCGTGGCCCGACCTGCCCCGACGTTCGCCCCCTTGCCCCGACGTGGACCCTCACCAGTCGAACGGCGTCTCCGCAGGCGGCATGTTGAGCACGATGGTCTGCACGCGGGTCATCTCCTCGATGGAGGCTCCGATGCCTTCGCGTCCCATGCCGGACTTCTTGTTGCCGCCGAAGGGGAAGTGGCCGACGCCGTGGGCGGGGTAGCCGTTGATGGTGACGGCGCCGTCCTCCAGCCTCTTCGCGACGCCCCAGGCCTTGTTGACGTCGTTGGTGAAGACGCTGCTGTCGAGGCCGTACTCGCTGCGGTTGGCGAGGTCGAGCATCTCCTCCACGCTGTGCACGCGGATGACGGGGAGGATGGGGGCGAACTGCTCCTCCCAGGCGATGCGCATGTCCGGCGTCACGCGGTCCAGCACGGTGGGCTCGTGGTACTGGCCCACGAAGCCGCCTCCGGCGAGGACCTTGGCGCCCTTGCTGCGCGCGTCGAGGACGAGCTCCTGCGCGTAGGCGACGGCCTTGGGCGTGATGAGGGGCCCGATGGCGGTCTTCTCGTCGCGGGTGTCGCCCATGGGGTACTTGGCGACCTCGGCAAGGAGCCTGGCGACGAAGGCGTCGGCGACCTTCTCGTGGACGAGGACGCGGCTCACGGCGTCGCAGCGCTGGCCCTGGAAGCGGAGGCCGCCGCGGGCGATCTCCTTGGCGGCGAGGTCGAGGTTGGCGTCCTCCAGCACGAGGGCGGCGCCCTTGCCTCCAAGCTCCAGCGCGAGGTGCTTCATGCCGGCCTTGCTGGCGATGCGCTCGCCCACGGCGGTGCTGCCGGTGAAGCTGATCATGTCGATCCGGGGGCTCTCGGCGAGGACGTCGCCGATCTCGCGGCCGCGGCCGGTGACGATGTTGAGCGCGCCCGCAGGCAGGCCGGCCTCCTCCATGGCCTTGGCGAAGAAGAGCATGGAGAGGGGGGTCTCGGTGCTGGGCTTCACGACGACGGTGTTGCCCGCGACGAGGGCGGGGGCGACCTTGGCGGCGGCGATGAAGAGCGGGTAGTTGAACGGCGTGATGGCGGCGACGACGCCACGCGGGACGCGGCGCACGACGGCCATCTTGTTCTTGGTGTCCTCGACCCAGTCGCCGGGGATGTACTCGCCGTGCATGCTGCGGGCCTCCTGCGCGGTGAGGCGGAGGCGCTCCAGCGTGCTCTTGACCTCGCCCTTGGCGACGGCGACGGGCTTGCCGCTCTCGGCGACGACGACGTCCACGAGGAGGGAGCGGTCGGCCTCCAGCAGGTGGGCGGCGCGCTCCAGGAGCTCGATGCGGGCGATGGCGGGGACGTCGCGGATCTTGCGGCGCGCGGCGTGGGCGGCGTCGATGGCGGCCTCCACGTCCTTGCGCGCGAGGGCGGGCACGTGGCCCACGACGGAGCCGTCGGCGGGGTTGGTGACGTCGATCCACTTGTTGTCGCTTGAGGGGACCCACTTGCCGTTGATGAACGCGGGGTAGCGTCGGGCGCCGCCCAGCGTGGGGGGCTCCAGCTTCGTCATGTGCTCCATCCGGATCGGTCGCCCCTGGGTCCTTCTGATGATAAGTGGCACGGGAGTGTCACCTTCGGACCAGCGGCGTTGGGCTTGCTTGGTTCCGCGCGGCGGGGCTCGACGAAATGACATAGGATTTAAGAGCAGCCTTCCGGTTGCCGCGCGCAAGACTCCCCTGGAGGGAGGCGGACCTTGGCGCACCCAGCATCGCCCGCACCCGATCATGCGCACGCCGCGGAGCACGCCGGCCACCACGACGCGCACCACGGCAGCTTCATGCCCCTGTGGCTGACCCTCGGCACGACGCTTTTCCTCGTGGCGATCCTCGCGCCCCACGGAGTGCGCGCCGACGGAACGTCCTACGACTACCGCGCCTTCGCCATGCTCCCGGGCTTCCTCATCATGGTGGCCTCGGTGGCGGGCTGGGTCCGCGAGGACGTGGACGAGCTTTCCCACAAGCCCTACCAGGAGGGCATCTCGGACTACCTCGTGGGCACCATCGTGCTCATCCTCTCCGAAGTCATCCTCTTCGGCTGCCTCTTCACGTTCTTCTTCTGGAGCCGCGCGCACACCTCGGAGTTCTACCCCGAGTTCTTCCCCCACGGCTCGACGCTGACGCCCATCATCGCCAACACGGTGATCCTCCTCAGCTCGGGCGGCACGGTCCACATGGCGCAGCTCGCCCTGAAGAAGGACCAGATGAGGACGTTCCGCATCTGGCTGGGCGCCACCATCCTCCTGGGCGTCGCGTTCATCGCGGGCCAGGCCATCGAGTACCGCAATCTCGTGGGCGAAGGCCTCCTCCCCACGGCCAGCGTGTTCGGCACGTCGTTCTTCTCCCTCACGGGCGTCCACGGCCTGCACGTCATCATGGGCATCGTCGCGCTGACGACCATCTGGGGCCTCTCGTGGACGGGCTTCATCCGCAAGGAGCGCGCGAGCGGCGTCGAAGGCGTGTTCATCTACTGGCACTTCGTCGACGCGATCTGGATCCTCGTCTTCTCCATCGTCTACCTGAGGCTGATCTGAGATGCTTGTCATCGCCGACGTCACCTCCGTGAGCGAGGACCGCTGGTCGGGCCTCTTCGACCTCTACCTCACCATCGCGCTCATCGTGGGCGCGCTCATCATCGGGTGGCTCCTGGTGAGCCTCGTGCGCTACCGGGCCCGCCCCGGCGCGCCGCGCCCGCCCGACGCGCCCCTGCCCGGCATGCTCCAGCCCGAGCGCGGCACGGTGCTCTTCAGCTGGATCATCGCGCTCACCATCGCGGCCATCATGTTCGGCCTCGCGTTCTCCACCATCCACGCGGTGGACGCCATCGAGAACCCGCCCCCCAACGACCCCAGCAACCCGTCCATTCACGTCGTGGTCACGGGCTTCCAGTTCGGCTGGAAGTACAACTACACGGGCGAGGGCGGCGTCCCCTTCCAGACCATCACGGAGTGGACGATCCCCGTGGACACGGTGATCACCATCGACGTGAAGAGCCAGGACGTCTGGCACAACTTCGCGTTCCCCAACGGGCGCATCCGCGTCGACGCCATCCCCGGCGAGACGAACCACCTCTGGTTCAAGGCCACCAGCATCGGCGAGGACCGCAACGCCTGCGTGCAGATCTGCGGCGCGGGCCACGCCACGATGCACGCGGCCATGCACGTCGTGAGCCAGGCCGACTTCAAGACGTTCCTCCACGACAGCTCGCAGGCGGCGTACAAGACGCTCGCGGGCAAGAGCCTCGTCAACGCCACCTTCGACGGCTCGGCCTTCGCCATCGCGGGCCACGCCGCCGGCAAGGCCAGCGCGCTCAACGTGACCAACGCCGGCGCGCAGCCCGCCACCTTCCACCTGCAGGGCTCCGACGCCAGCGTCACCGTGCAGCCCGGCCAGTCCGGCTACCTCTACATCCCCGCCGCGACCGGCACGCAGACCGTCGTGGCCTCCAGCGGCGCCACCGGGACGGTGAGCTGAGATGAGCGAGAACGTCGTCCACCCCCACGCGTACAGCGGCCCCACCCGGAAGCCGGCCTACGGCCAGGGCTGGAAGCACTGGCTCTCGACCACCAACCACAAGGAGGTCGGCATCCTCTACCTCGTCACGTCGCTGGCCTTCTTCGTGCTGGGCGGCACGTTCGCGCTGCTGATGCGCACGCAGCTCTTCACGGCGAACAACACGTTCCTCGACGGCGAGACGTACAACCAGTTCGTGACGATGCACGGCATCGTCATGATCATCTTCTTCCTCTCGCCCTTCGCATTCAGCTTCGGCAACTACATCATGCCCATCCAAGTGGGCGCCAGCGACCTCATCTTCCCGCGCTTGAACGCGCTCTCGTACTGGATGTACCTCGCCGGCGGCCTCACCGCCGTCTCGGGCTTCTTCTTCGGCGGCGCGGCCGCGGGCGGATGGACCATCTACACGCCCCTGTCCAGCTATCACTTCATGCCGCGCATCGGCGTGGACCTCGTCGCCATCGGCATCGTCCTCTTCGTGGTGGGCGTCACCGTCTCCACCATCAACTTCCTGGCGACGTTCTTCCTGCTGCGCGCGCCGGGCGTGAAGATGATGCACATGCCGGCGTTCAGCTGGGCCATCTTCTGGACCGTCGTCATCATGCTCTTCGCCTTCCCGGCGCTGGGCGCGGCGGGCCTCATGCTGGTCATGGACCGGCAGTTCGGGTTCCACTTCTTCGACATCGCCAACGGCGGCGCGCTCCTCTGGGCGCACCTCTTCTGGTTCTTCGGCCACCCCGAGGTGTACATCCTCCTGCTGCCGGGCCTGGGCGCCGTCCTGGACATCATCCCGACCTTCAGCGAGCGCCCCCTCTACGGGAAGCGCACCGTGGTCTGGGCGCTGGGCATCGCGACCGCGCTCTCCTTCGTCGTGTACATCCACCACATGTTCACGACGGGCATCAACCCGCAGCTTCGCGAGGTGATGGTCATCACGACGGAGATGATCTCGATCCCCTTCGGCGTCATCTACCTCTGCATGATCGGCACCATGTGGAAGGGCCGCATCCGCTTCGAGGTGCCCATGCTCTTCGCGCTGGGCTTCATCACGCTCTTCCTCGTGGGCGGCCTGACCGGCGTGTTCCTCTCGTCGGTGGCCATCGACTACGGCATGCAGGGCTCCTACTGGGTCGTCGCGCACTTCCACTACGCGGTGCTGGGCGGCGGCGTGTGGGGCGTCCTCGCGGGCCTCTACTACTGGTATCCGAAGATCACGGGCCGCATGTTCAGCCGCCGCTGGGGCGTCATCCACTTCTGGAGCGGCTTCATCGGGTTCAACCTGCTCTTCCTGAGCATGTTCTTCTACGGCAAGATGCCCCGCCGCATCTACACCTACGAGGACATCCAGTCCTACGCGGTGGGCGGCAACCTCAGCCTGCTCAACGCCATGGCCACCGTGGGCGCGTTCACCTTCGGCCTGGGCATCATCCTGATGCTCGTCAACTTCGTCGTGAGCCTCTGGACCGGCGAGAAGGCCGGCCCCGACCCGTGGGGCGGCAACGAATTGGAGTGGACCATCAGCAGCCCGCCGCCCCCCGAGAACTTCACGCGCACGCCCGTCCTCGCGGAGCACCCCTACACGCTGGAGAAGCGGCAGGGCGACGCCGCGGCGGGCAGCGTCGTGACGGGCATCTTCAAGAGGTGAGGAGGGCGCGCGCGATCACCGGCGAGACGCGCGGGTTCCTCCGCAACGTGGGCGGCCTCCTCGCGGGGTTCGCCCTCGTCATGCTCCTCCTGGACTTCGTGTTCCACCTCCAGGGGATGCTCCTCTGGATGGACGTGCCCATGCTGCTGGGCGGCCTCGGCGTGCTGCTCTACGCTTGGCGCGCGCCGAAGACGAGCGAGCTGTCCTAGGCTCGCGCGTGTGGGGAAGAAACCCCAACCTCAGACCCCACACGCGCGGGTTTTCTTGTCCGTTCAACTCTCGACGGCTTCACGCGCCTGGGCGCGGGTGGGCAAGGGTTCGGCCTGTTGGGGGCAAGTGCCCGAAGGGCCGCCCACGCGGCCCCAGGTGTGCCCACCTGCGCCCACCTCCGCTCAAAGTCGAACCCGTCAACTGTAGCGCCCCCCTCGCGGCCCAACCCCAAAGCCCCCGGCGGCCGCGGATGCTCGGAGGTTCGTCAGAGGAGGCTCGTTCCTTCGACCGTGACGAAGCGGATCTCCGTGGGCTTCACGGCGACGCCCAGCCCCGTGCCCAGCGTGCTCTGCGCGAAGGCGACGACGGGCTGCCCGTCGAGGCCGATGGCGACCTCGAAGAAGTCCAGCATGCTGCGGTCCGCCGCGAGACAGCCCGTGCCGCTGGTGCAGAGGGACCCCACGTGGTTGGGCGTCTTGGTGAGCGTCGCGACGACGCCCTTGGGCGCCCCGCAGGCGCCCGCTTGCGACGGATCGCATCCGCCGGCGTCCAGCGACTCGTAGAGCTTCACGTTCCACTCGTCGGGCACCATCTCGCCGGGCGTGCCGCGCACGTTCTCGTACCACACCACCGCGATGCGGCCGGGCGCGCCCGCGGCGATCCACGGGAAGCGCGCGTCCTTGGCCGCGTCGGAGAGAAGGAGCGGCTTCGTCCACGTCGCGCCCAGGTCGTGGGACGTCTGGAGGTAGATGCCGTAGAGGCCCGCCTCCTCGGGGGGCGTCACGCCGCCGGGCGTCGTCGCGGAGTCCGCGGAGTAGACGAGGTAGAGCGTGCCGTTCCCGTCGAATGATAGCACCGGGAAGTCGGACGCGTAGCCGTTGGGCTCCGCGGGGCTCGTGCGGCCCAGATTGGCGGTGTCGTGGCCCGCCCACGTCTTGCCCGAGTCGTTGGAGACGTAGACGTGCACGACGGGCGCGTCGGTGCCGGTGGTGGCGGCCTGGTCCACGACGGGGATCGCCAGCGCGCCGGTGACGGGGTCGTGCACCACGGGGCCGCCGTCGCCATCGGGGCCTACGGTGACCTTGCCCCGCCAGGACGCGCCGCCGTCGGGCGAGCCGTTGAACTCGATGCCGGTCTTGCCGCGCCACGTCGCCGCGATGCCGCCCTCGGGCGTGACGTCGATCCACTCGCGATCCTTGCCTCCGCCCTCGGCGAGGTCCACCGCCTTGCTCCACGTCTCGCCGCGGTCGTGGCTCGCCAGGAACGGGATCGTGCGCCCCTCCTTGCCCAGGAGGCCCAGGTAGTAGACCGTGCCGTTGCGGTCCACCGCGACGTCGCCGTCGCCGCCCCCTTCGAGGCCCGCGTTGCCGGGGTGCTGCCACGTCTTGCCGCCATCGTCGCTGCGCCACACGTCGCCCGGGTTCCCCACGTAGAGCGTCTTGCCGTCGTAGCCCGCCGCGACGTTGGGCTCCGCGAAGCCGGGCGTCGCCACCGGCACGTCGGGCTGCGCCGCGGGCGGCTTCAGGTCCGCGCTGCCGCTGGCCTGCCGCGGGTGGAACGGATCGCCCGCGGGCGCGGGGGGCGCCGCGCTGGGGGCCTTCGTCGCCGCGGGCTGCGCGCACCCCGCCAGGAGAAGGGCAAGGAGAAGGATGGGGACGAGGCGGGGCTGCATGCCGCCTCAGAGCGCGGTGGGGGCCATGAACGCTGTGGCGGCGGCCTTCAGCGCTTCCCGCTCACCGCGAACTGCGCGAGCCGGCGCGCCTCGTTCCCCGAGAGGAACTCGCGCGGGTCGGTGAGCTTTCCCTCGATGGCGGTCACGGCCGCCGTGGCGGGGCTCACGAGATAGCTCTTGCTCTTGATGTGGCCCATGCGGCCCGGGAAGTTGCGGTTGGAGGTGGAGACGCAGACCTCGCCCTCGTCGAGCACGCCGCCCATGCCGCCGAAGCACGCGCCGCACGAGGCCGTGTTGAAGCTCCCGCCGGCCTCGGTGATGGTCTCGATGATGCCCTCGCGGAGCGCCTGCATGTAGATGCGCGTGGACGCGGGGAACACCACGAGGCGCGTGCCCTTCTTCACCTTGTTGCCCTTGAGGATGGACGCCGCGACGCGCAGGTCCTCCAGGCGCGCGTTGGTGCACGAGCCGATGAACACCTGGTCCACGCGCCCCGAGTCCGTGCTCTTCACGGGGTGCACGTTGTCCGGGCTCATGGGGCACGCGACCAGGGGCTCCAGCCGGTCGCCGTCGATGGTCACGACCTTCTCGTACTTCGCGCCCTTGTCCGCGCGCAGGTCCGCGTGGTCGCGCACGTGCGCCTTGCGGCCGTTCTTGATCTCGGGAAGCGACTCCAGGTAACGGATCGCCTCGCCGTCCGCGGGGATGACGCCCGCCTTGGCGCCAAGCTCCGTCGTCATGTTGGAGAGCGTGAAGCGCTGGTACATCTCCAGCTTCTCGATGGCGCTGCCCCCGAACTCAATGGCCTTGTACGCGCCCCCCTCGGTGGTGAGCTGCCGCAGCGCCTCCAGGATGATGTCCTTGCCGGACACGGGGAACTCCAGCGTGCCCGTGACCTCGACCTTGATCGTCTCGGGGACCTTCAGCCAGATGTCCCCCGTCGCGAACACTGCCGCCTGCTCGGTGGGGCCGATGCCCACCGCGAACGCGCCCAGGGCGCCCGCCATGTTGGTGTGCGAGTCGGTGCCCGTCACCATGTCGCCCGGCAGCACGAACCCCTCCTCCACGAGGATCTGGTGGCAGATGCCGTGGTTCCCGATGTCGTAGAAGTGGGGAAGGCCGTGCTTCTCCACGAACTTGCGGATGCTGTGGTGCAGCTTCGCCGACGCCTCGCTGCTCGCCGGGACCCAGTGGTCGATGGGGATCACGATCTTGTTGCGGTCCCACACCTCGGTCGCGCCCATCTGCTCGAAGGGCCGGATGAGCTGCGCGCACGCCTCGTGCGCCATCGCCACGTCCACCGGCACCTCGACGATCTCGCCGGGGCGCACGTGCGCCTTCTTGGCCTTCAAGGCGAGGATCTTCTCGGGCAGCGTCATCGGGGCGGACGAGGCCATGGGGGCGGGATGGGGACCCCTCACTTATAGGCGTTGCCCGGGCGGGGACGGGTGGCGCCGCGCGGCGCCAGCCGGGCGCGGCCGGAGCCGGGCGTGCACGGGTGCGCCCGGGCGTGCACGCCCGGGCGCACCCGTGCACGCCCGGCTCACCGCGGCCCCATCGGCCGCCGCCCCCACCACGGGCCTTCGGGCCCGCCCGAGGGTCGGGGCCGGCGGGGGCGCGGGGCGGAGGAGGGCGCGGTGGGGTGCATCGCGCAGGGGAGGGCGCGTCTGGAGATGAACGGCGCGGGCGGCGCCGAAGGGGCGCGTCGTCGCGGGGGCTCAGCGCACGAGCATCTCGATGAGGAAGGAGGCGAGCCAGCGGCGGACGGCCGGGCGGGCGGGCCCGTGGCGCGCCTGCATCGCGGTCATCTTGAGCTGCTTGCGCTGGCGGCCGCTTCGTGGCGCGGGGCGGATCTCACAGGCCAGGAGGACACCCCCGGGTAGGGGGCGCCCCGCCGGCCGTCGCGCAGGGGCTCAGGACGCGGCGCGTTCCACGCGCGGCGCCTGGCCCGTGCTGGCACGGGCTGGGCATTCGGAACCAGTCTCCGCCCTTGGCTCGACGACGATCCTTAAGCCGTTGGCGCAACGGGGTGGAAGCGGAAGCGTCCCCAGGGCGGTTCATCCGTGGGCGGGCGTCGTTGCGGGGGGCTTCGGCCTGTTGGCTGGAAGGCCGGAATGCCCGAAGAAGGGGCGAAGGCGGGGCTCAGCGCGACCGGCGCCGGAGGCGGGCGAGGATGCCGCGCCGGAGGGGCTGCTCGTGGCACATGCGGGGGCTGTGGCGGGCCATGGGGTCACGCGCCGAGCGTCTTGCGCTCGTGGGCCATGCGGACGCCGGTCCGCCGGGGGAGGCGGGGAAGGAGGCGCATGGCCGACGCGGGACTGGCGACCCGGATTTCAACCTTTGGGCGGAGTTCCTAGTCGGGTCCACCCCCAAGGGGGTTGAAGGCCGCCATACGCCCGTCGGTGAAGGCGCAAACTACAGATAGGCCACAGGGAGCATCCGGCCGCGGGTGGAGACCCCTTGAGCCGCACCACTGTCGCGATCCGACGATCCGTCGCAGGGTTCCTGACGCTGCTTGCCCTGACGAGCCTCGCGCAGGCCGATTCGCCCTGGTGGATGCAGAACGACGCCGGCAGCGGGCACGATGCGAGCGGCTCCTGGCTCTCCCCGCTCGCCCTTCCCGACTACGGGAGCTACTCCGGCACGCTCGTGGAGCACGACTCGGACGCCTACGCCGTCCGGCAGGCGTCGACCTCGCCCGCGTGCCTCAACTTCTCGTTCACGCCCACCAGCAACGACGTCCTCACGGTGAAGACCACCAGCGGGGGCGTCGACAAGGCGGCGACGCTCAACTCCCCGGCGGGCGTCACCCAGCGCGGCGGCATCGCGACCAACGCCTACGACTGGGCGGGCCTGCGCGCCACGCTGGCGAACCCCGAGCAGGAGGGCGCGAACGACTACTCGTTCACCCTCCAGCGCGTGGACGCGACCTCGTCCGTGCCGGCGCCGGGCCACACGATCTCCACCGCGACGCCCCTTCCCAGCCCCTGCACCGCGGGGGTCATGTCCGCCGTCAGCCTCGCGGCGACCAACACCTACAGCCTCGGCCCGCTCCCCGCGGGCACGAACCTCGTGGCGTCCCTGGCGGCCACGGCCTCCAGCCTGTCGCTGCAGGTCCTCGACGCGGGCGGCAACCCCATCGCGCAGACCAGCGTGAACGGCGTCACCACCGCGACCACGCCCTCGGCTGGCAACTACTACCTCAGCGTCCAGCGCACGGACCTGGGCGTGGGCGACGTCCAGTACCTCATCGGAGTGATCGTGTCCCCAGGCTGCAAGCCGGCGTGTTGACCCATCCACCCTCCAAGAGGCATGGCTCATCTGTCCGCAAGGGTTGGCGAAATGTTTAACTCGTACGCCGGAGAGTGCTCTACGAGGCTGTCAGATGCGCACCCTTGGAGTTATCCTTGTCGTGATGTGCGCGACGCTTGTGCTGGCCTCTCTGCCTTCGGCTTTGGCAGACGGCTCGACATCCTCAGACAGCACAAGCTCCACCACCACGACAAGCTCGGGCTCGTCGAGCCTGGGAACCTCCGACACGAGCCCAGGCTGCAAGCCGGCCTGCCTCGGAACCTCGTGACGCAACCAGAGCAACACCCTTGCTGCGTTCAACGAACCTTTATTCCTTCTCAGGTCACCTGCCGTTTCCATTCTGGCGGGCGGTTTACGGTGACGAAGCGTCGCTGCGGCGGGGGAGCTTGCCCATGAATGTTATCGCGTTGAGCAGCTTCTGGGCCCTCGCCAGCGCCCTGGGCGTGGTCATCCTCGCGACGGTCTGCCTCTTCGGCGGCTCGGCGCGCCCGCGCGGCGCCCTGGCGTTCGGCGCGTTCGGCATCGCGTGGGGCCTCCAGGTGGCCTTCGGCAACCTGGCCAACCTCACCAGCTCGGCGGGCGTCGCCTCGCTGCTCTTCATGCTCTTCCTCGTGGCGCTGCTCGTGGCGCCCTACCCCCTCGTCGAGTTTGCCGCCGCGCAGGGGGAGGCGCGCCCCGGCGCGGGCTGGCGCGCCCTGCGCATCCTCACCGCGGGCCTTTCCATCCTGGGCGCCTGCCTGCTGGCGCTGAAGCCGGAGTGGTTCCTCGCGGGCGTCACCCGCAGCGACTCCTTCTACGCCGCGAACTGGGGCCCCCTGTACGCGCCCCTCGTCATCCTCCCCTTCTACCTGGCGTGGGCCATCGCCATCGTCGCCCTGGCCCAGGCCTACTGGAGCGCCGCGACGCCGAGGCTGGCCATCCGCAGCCGCACGCTCCTCGTGGGCATCGGGCTGTTCATCGCCTCCATCACCAGCAACTACGCCGCCTTCTACACCGGCCAGGTCGTCCTGGGGAATGCCAGCGGCCCGAACCTCCTCTACGCGCTCGTGTTCGACGGCCTCGCCCTCCTGGTCGTGTGGGTCGTGGCCGGCTCCTTCGCCCGCGCGCGCGAAGCCGGGCACGCCCTGGACCGCCGCACGCTGCGCCAGACGGCGTGGGCCCTGAGCATCCCTCTCGGGCTGGGCCTCGTGGAGGGCGCCCTGAGCCTCGTCTACACCGACGACTTCTACACCATCGGCCTCTGGCGCCTTGCGGGCGTCGGGGTCATCGTCTACGGCCTCCTGCGCTGGAGGGTCCACGACCTGCCCCAGCGCGCGGCGACGGCGGCCTCCTCCGCGGGCGGCGTCGCGCTCGCCACCGCCGCCGGCGCGCTGGCGTTCGGCGTGGGCCTCGCCGCGAGCCCCTCCCTCGCCCTCCCCTCCACGTTCGCCGCGCTCATCGCCGGCGGCTCGCTGTTCCCGGCGGTCCGCTTCACGCGGCGCCTCTTCGGCGTGCAGCCGCGCACGTCGACCCGCGCCGCGGACGACGCCGTGTACGGCCAGCGCATCGACGCCTATCGCGCCGCGCTGGAGGCGTCGTTCGCCCGCGACTCCATGGAGGAGGACGCGGACTTCCTCGGCGCGCTGCGCGAGCGCTTCGGCATCAGCGAGGCGGAGGACCGCGTGCTGCGCCACTACGCCAAGAGCAGCGTCATCGTGGCGCGCGACCGCAAGGCCAGCGAGGCCTTCGAGCGGCTGCGCCTCCTTGGCGAAGGCGGAGGAGGACGCACCTGGCTCGCGCGCGACCGGCAGCGCGACCGCCTCGTCGTCCTCAAGGAGCCGCTCCAGCAGTGGCAGCAGGACCCGCAGACGCGCGAGGCCGTGCTGCGCGAGGCGCGCCTCGCCGCCAAGGTCCGGCACCCCAACGTCGTCTCCGTGGAGGAGGTCGTCGAAGGGAAGGGCAGCCCCATCATCGTCATGGAGTACCTGGAGGGCGGAAGCCTCTCCGACCTGCTCCGCTCCCGCGGCACGCTCCCCTGGCGCGAGGCCGTTCCGCTCGTCATCGACGTGGCGCGCGGGCTGGAGGCGGTCCACAGCGCGGGCATCGTGCATCGCGACGTGAAGCCCAGCAACATCCTCCTCAACGGCGAGGGCGCGCCCAAGGTCGCGGACTTCGGCATCGCGCTGCCCGTCGTCAGCACGCGCACCGTGCTCGACGTGGGCTCCACCGCCCGCGCGGGGACGCTCTTCTACATGGCGCCCGAGGTCCGTGCGGGCATGAGCGCGGGCGACCGGCGCGCGGACGTCTACGCGTGCGCGGCCGTGCTCCACGAGTGCCTCTACGGCGCGCCGCCCGGCGCGAACGCGCCCGTCATCCTGCGCAGCGACGTGCCCCCCGCGCTCTCCGCGCTCCTGGCCCGCGCGCTGGCGGAGCGCCCCGAGGAGCGCGTCCCCACGGCGCGCGCCTTGGCGGAGGACCTCTCCCGCGTCCTGCGGGCATAGCGCGTCGTCGCGACGTCGTCTCCAGCAAGGCTATCCGCAGCCGCCCCCTTGATCGCCGGGGATTGACCGCGACCCACAACCAGGACCGCCTCGGGCGGCTGCGAGCGTTCGGCCTCTCGGACTACGCCGCGCGCGCCTACCTCGCGCTCCTGGACCTGGGCATCGCGGAGGCGCGCGACGTCTCCACCCTCTCCAAGGTCCCGCAGGCGAAGATCTACGCCGTGCTGGAGCAGCTCCAGGAGAAGGGGCTCGTCCTCGTGCTCCCCGAGTTCCCCAAGAAGTACGCGCCCGTGCCCTTCGAGGAGCACCTCCAGCGACTCTTCGAGGAGCACACGCGCGCCGCGGCCACCATCGAGCGCGAGCGCGAGGAGCTGGCCGCCCTCTTCCGCGTCGTGGGCGACGCCGAGGTGGGCGACCGCGGCTTCTTCACGGTGCTGCGCGGCCGCCGCAACGTGCTGGGGCGCCTGGAGGAGATCGCCGAGGCGACGCGCCGCACGCTGCTGGTCCTCGCGACGCCCGGCTCCCTCGCCCGCGCCGACAGCCTGGTCCCCACGCTCGCCGCCGCGCGCGCCCGCGGCGTGGACGTGCGCGTCGTGGCGCCCATCGAGGCCGCCACGCTTCCCGCCCTCGCGCGCCTCGCGCCCCACGCGCGCGTCCGCGCCCGCGACCTGCGCGAGGACCACAAGGGGGACACCGTCGCCATCGTCGTCTCCGACGCGGAGCGCGCCTTCCTCATCCACTTCGTGCCCGACGACGGGAGCCTGGAGGAGGGCAAGGACGTCGGCGTGCACACGGACCAGGACGCCATGGTCGCGGCGATCCTCGCCATCCTCGACCCCCTGTGGGACCGCGCGACGCCCTACGAGACGCGGCGGGAGGAGATCGAGGCGGGGCGCCTGCCCGCCTTCACGCGCGTCCACCCGTCGGGCGCCGAGGCGTGGCGCGCGTTCCAGGACGCGCTCCAGCGCGGCGGCCGCGAGGTCCGATATCTCGACGGAAGCCCCGCGGGCGCGCCGCTGCCGGACGCGGAGGCCATCGCCGCGACGCTGGAGGCTCGAGGAGGCTCCCTGCGCGCGGTCCTCAACCTGCCGACCCCCTCCGTCGTAAGCGCCTACGAGGCCCTGGAGCGCGCGCACCCCGGCCTCTCCATCCGCCACCTCTCGCCGCAGGTCTCCGCGCGCTGCTGGCTCCTGGACGACCGCGAGGGGTTCTTCGCCATCGCGCCCATGGACGGCCGCGGCCAGATCGTCGTCCACACCAGCGAGCCCGCCGCGCTGAGGTCCATGATATCATCCTTCGACGCCGCGTGGGACCTCGCCGCGCCCCTGCCGCTGCGCCGCCAGGAGCTGGAGATCTTCCCGCGCCTCCAGCCGGGCGACCTGGGCATCGGCATGCTGTTCAACCTCCTGGGCGACGCGGTCGTCGTCGCGGACTCCCACGGGCGCGTCGTCCTCTGGAACCCCGCCGCGGAGGAGACGTTCGGCTACGACGTGCAGGAGGCGTTGGGCCTCCACCTGGGCGCCCTCGTGCCGCCCGAGGAGCGCGAGCGCAGCCTCGGCTGGCTCGCCCGGCGCCCCGCTCGCAGCGAGCGGCTCGACCCCGACCGCGTGCGCCACGCGCGCGGCCTGCGCAAGGACGGCTCCATCATCGACCTGGAGGTGATGGCCCGCCAGATCGACGCGCCGCGCAGCGGCGGCCCCTACGCGCTCGTCGTGCTGCGCGACGTCACCGCGCGCCTCGCCGCCGCGGACGCCGAGCGCCGCTCCCGCGACCGCATCCTGCGCATCTACGAGAGCATGCAGGACGCCTTCTTCGCGCTGGACCGCGACTGGCGCCTCATCTACATGAACCCGGTCGCGGAGCAGATGCGCACGGCCCCCAAGGAGAGGGTCCTCGGCCAGGTGCTCTGGGAGGCGTTCCCCGACCTCAAGGGGTCGCGCTTCGAGACGGAGTACCGCCGCGCGATGCGCGACAACGTCGCCGTCTCCGTCGAGGAGCACTACCCGCGCATGGGGCGCTGGTTCGAGGCGAAGGCGTACCCCGGGGAGGAGGGCCTCTCCGTCTACTACCGCGACGTCACCGCACGCAAGGAGGGCGAGGCGCGCTTCGCCCGCGCCTTCGAGAACGCGCCCCTGGGCGTCGTCATCGTGGGCGAGGGGGGCCGCTTCCTCCAGGCGAACCGCGCGTTCTGCCGCATGGTGGGCCTCGACGAGGCCGCGCTGCGCGAGCGCGCCCTGGAGGACGTGACCGCGCCCGCGGACCTCCACGCCAGCCGCGCCGCCGTGGGCGAGCTCGTCCACAAGGGCGCCGCCAGCGCCGTCCTGGAGGAGGGGTACGTGCGCCCCGACGGAAGCGTCGTGCGCGCGCGCACCACCCTCTCGCTGGTCCGCCGCGATCCCCTGGAGGTCGTCGCGCACGTGCAGGAGATGGGGTAGGCCTCAGCGCGGCCTCGCGCTGGCGATCTCCATGGCGAGGAACGTCGCGCTCACGTCCACGAGCCCGAGATAGCGGTCGAACGCGAGCCGCAGCGCGACCAGGAGCACGCTCGCCGAGGCGCTCCACGCGGCGACGCGCGCCAGCAGCGCCCGCGTGAGGGCCACGTCCTGGGCGAGGGCCGCGGGGAGGCTCACCACCTGCACGACGCCCGCGAAGGCCGCCGTCACGACGCCCAGCGCAAGGAGGAGCGTCACCGCCGAGCGGAGGCGCTGCACGCGCACCGCGTGGGTCACGGCCTTGCAGAAGCGCTCGCGCAGCGCGGGCTCGTCGCGCGACTCGGGCGCGCTCTCCAGCTCCCCCAGGAAGCTCGCCATGAGGCGATACTTGCTGCGCAGGAACCAGCGCGCGAAGTCCAGGGCGCCGTTGCCCAGGCGCCGCGCCGCGCCGTGGTGATCCTCGCCGAAAAGGGGCTGCCGGCGCGCGAGGCGCCGCTCCTTCCGGCCAGCGGTCTGGGGCATCGCGACGCAGGTTGCGCAGGCGGGGGGTCAGGCGTTGTGGCCGAGGGGTCGATGGGCGCGCCCTACGCGGGGGTGAACGTCGTGGGCCTCGGCCGGTGGCCCAGCGCCGCGACCATGCCGCCCAGCGCCCACGCGTCGGCCGCCGCGAGGAGGCCGGGCGCGCTGGTCGCCTTCGCCGCGAGGACCGCCGCCAGCGCCACGGCGGCGCCCGCCAGCAGCGCGGGGCGGGCCACGACGCCGGGCTCGTAGAAGAGCTGCGTCCAGGGACGCTGCGAGACGCGCCCCATGATCGCCGTCGCGAGCGTCCGCGCGCACACGAGCAGCGCGGCCGCCAGGCCCGCGGCGAGGAGGAGCCACGCGGCGAAGCCTCCAGGGGGCCGCGCCAGCGCCAGGGCGACCCCGACCCACGCGGCCGCGGCGCCCAGCCCGCACTGGAGGATGAGGACGGGGCCGATGGCGCGCTCCAGCATCGCGCCGGAAAGCTCGCGCCCCGCCAGCGCGGTCGCGAGGCCCGCCACGACGGGGATTGCGAGGAGGACCAGGGCGAGCGCTTGGATCAGCAAGGGGAAGGAGAAGTCCTGGGCGAAGCCCAGCGCCGCCGCTCCGACGAGGCTGGGGTCGTAGGCGAGGATCGCGACGCCGACCGCGACGGGCGCCATGACGAAGTCGGCGACGCCCACGCGCAGCAGCACGCGGCCCACGCGCCGCAGCCCGGGCACGCTCACCACCGGAACGTCCTCTCCGCGACGCCTGCGGGGGGAGACTTCCCGGTGACCTCCTTCACGATGCGCCAGAAGGTGGGGTTGTCCACGCCGTTGTGCTCGACGTCCCACCTGCGGTAGCGCTCGACGAACGACGCGACGCCGCCCTTGCTCTGCCCCTCGGTGTGGGCCTTGATGCGGTTCGCGATCTCCAGGAGCTGCTCCTTGGGGACGTTCGCGAGGCCGTTCTTCTCCAGGCGGTCCGCGACCGCGGTGGTGCCGGTGTGCTTGCCGAAGACGAAGCGCCGCTCGCGGCCCAGGTCCTCGGCCTGGATGGGCTCGTAGGTGGCGGCGTTCTTGATGACGCCGTCGGTGTGGATGCCGCTCTCGTGGGTGAACGCGTTGTAGCCCACGACGGGCTGCGTGAGCCCCACGGGGATGCCGCTGGCCATCTCGACGGCGCGGCTGAGCTCCATGAGCTTCTCCACCTTGATGTTGGTCTTGACCTTGTAGAGGTCGCGCAGCGCCATGACGACCTGCTCGAAGGCGACGTTGCCCGCGCGCTCGCCGATGCCGTTGATGGTGCAGTTGATGACCGGGATGCCTTCCTCGATGGCGGCGAGGGCGTTGGCGGTCCCGAGGCCGTAGTCGTTGTGGTTGTGGAAGCCGAACTCGGCCTTGCTGCTGACGCGGCGCTTGATCTCGCGGAACCACCAGCGCGTGGCGGCGGGCGTCATGACGCCCACGGTGTCGCAGAAGAGCGCGCGGTCGGCGCCCGCGTCGATGCAGCGGTTGTAGAGCGTCTGCACGACGTCCAGGTCGGCGCGCACGGTGTCCTCGGTGACGATGGTGGTCTTCAGGCCGTGGCTCTTGGCGTACTCGACGCTCTTCACGGCCATCTCGATGGCCTCCTCGCGCGTCTTCTTGAGCTTGAACTTCAGGTGCACGTCGCTGATGGCGATGAAGGGGGAGACCTCGTCCACGTCCGCCTTGAGGCAGGCGTCGATGTCGCTCTGCACGGTGCGGCACGCGCCCAGGACGCTCGCGCGGAGCCCCTCCTTGGCGATGGCCTTCACCGCCGCGACCTCGCCGGGCGAGATGGCCGGGATGCCGCAGTTGAGGATGTCCACGCCGATCTCGTCGAGCATCTTGGCGAGGCGGACCTTCTCCTCCAGCGTGTAGTAGACGCCCGGCGTCTGCTCGCCGTCGCGCAGCGTCTCGTCCCAGAAGACCACGCGCTCCGGGAGCGTGCGCGGCAGGCCGGCCTCCAGGTTGTAGTTGTGGACGAGGATCTCGTCGCGCCGCGCCGGGGTCTCGTGGGGAGCCGACATGCGTCTCTTCGCGGACGATGGGGGCGGCATGTTTTCAACGTGTCGCCCCCGGGGGCACGCCGGCCTGGGCGCTGCGCCCGCCTCCACGAAGCGACCCCAGCGGAGATGCCGAGGGCGGCCTTGTCCTCCTCGGCGTGCCTGACGCGCAAGGACGGCAAGGCGATGGTCTGCGACATCCTCGGCGTCAAGGTCGGGGGCCGGGGCCGCTGCCTCGGCCGAACCGGGTCACCCGCTTCGTCGCCTGAGCCGCGCTGGCGGCCTGCCCTGCCGCGACGCTCACGCTCACGAGCGTCACCCCGCCCAATACGCAATGCTTAATACGCGCACGGACCGCTTGATGCTTGAGCGGACAGCGCCGCACCGACGCGCCCGCCCGGGGGGTTGGAAGGCCCCCGTGGTGAACCCCGCATGAAGACGATGCTCATCGTGGAGAACTCGCAGGGCCGCGAGCGCCTCTTCCGGGCAGCGGAGGAGTCGCTTGGCGAGAACGAGGCGATCGTCAAGATCACCGACACCATCAGCCTCGAGTCCTCCACCCTCACGGTCCCCCTCAGCCACAACGCCGAGGTCGTCGCCCGGGAAGCCCCCAAGCTGCTCCCCGGCGGCGTGACCGCGCTCATCTCCTACGTCAAGGTCCCCGCGGACGCCCTCAAGGCGACCGAATACCGCATGGAAGGCACCGAGATCATCGGCTCCCGCGAGGTCAACCTCCAGGCCGAGCGCATCGGCCGCAAGCGCGACGAAGCCTCCGCATAGGCGCCCGCTCGGCCGCTGCCAAACGCGGGGCTCGCTCCCCTGGTGTTTTGGTCGTCTGCTGGAACGTTTCCTTCACGTCAGGGGGCTTCGCCCCCTGAAACCCCCTCGGGTCGCCGCGCTGCGGCGCGGCCGGACGACGATTTGCTTCGGGGGGCCGCGCCCCCCGAACCCCCCGCTTTTGTCCGCTTAGTTCTTGACCCATTCGCGCCATCGCGGCGCGCTTGCCACCCTTCTGGGCCCAGGTCCGCGAACGCTACCTCGCCCGCAAGCCCCCCTCCGCCATGCGCCGCCAAGCGCAGGAGAGCCAGCTGGCCCGCACGCTGGGCGTCTGGGAACTGACCGCGCTGGGCATCGGCGGCATCATCGGCGCCGGCATCTTCACCACGACGGGCATCATCGTGGGCGCCTACACGGGCCCCGCCATCGCCGTCTCCTTCATCATCGCGGCCGTCGTGAGCGCGCTGGCCGGCCTCGCCTACGCCGAGCTTTCCGCCATGATGCCCCTGGGCGGAAGCGCGTACACCTACGCCTACGCGAGCTTCGGCGAGCTGACCGCATGGGTCCTCGGCTGGGCGCTCCTCCTGGAGTACGCCATCGGCAACATGGCCGTGGCCTCGGGCTTCAGCGCCAACTTCAGCGCGCTCCTGGACGCCGCGGGCGTGCATCTCCCCACCGCGCTGCGCGCCGCGCCCTGCGTCGCGCCCCCGTGCACGGCCAGCGGCATCGTCGACCTGCCCGCGTTCCTCATCGTGATGCTGGTCACGCTCCTGCTCCTGCGCCCCGTGAAGGAGAGCGCGCGCACGAACCTCGTCCTCGTCGTGACGAAGATCGCCATCATCGCGCTCTTCCTCGTCATCGCGCTGCCCAACGTCAAGGCGTCCAACCTCTCCCCCTTCGCGCCCTTCGGCGTGGGCGGCGTCCTCGCGGGCGCGGCGCTCATCTTCTTCTCCTTCATCGGCTTCGACGCCGTGAGCACGGCCGCCGAGGAGACCCGCAACCCGCAGCGCGACGTGCCCCGCGGCATCCTCCTGAGCCTCGGCGTCTGCACCGTCTTCTACATCCTCGTGGGGCTGGGCCTCACGGGCGTCGTCAACTACAAGGCCCTCGCCGGAAGCGGCGATCCCCTGGCCGCGGTGCTCAACGCCGCGGGCCACCCGAGCGTCGCCATCGTCATGAACCTCGGCGGCATCCTCGCGACGGTGAGCGTGCTCCTGGTCTTCCAGCTGGGCACGAGCCGCATCTTCTTCACCCTCGCGCGGGACGGCCTGATCCCCGCCGCGTTCACGCGCGTGAGCCCCCGCTGGAAGACGCCCACGCGCATCACGCTGGTGAGCGGCGCGTTCGTGGCGGTCTTCTCCGCCCTCCTGCCGCTGAACCTCCTCCTCCAGCTCACCAACATCGGCACGCTCTTCGCCTTCGCGATCGTCATGGCGGGCGTGCTCTACCTGCGCAAGAAGGACCCCGACGTGCCGCGCCCCTTCCGCATGCCCGCCACGCCCTGGAGCGTCTTCCTGGGCATCGCCCTGTGCGTGGGCCTCGTGGCGTCGCTGCCCAACCTGCCCCTCACCCTCATGGGATTCCTCATGTGGATGGGCATCGGCCTCATGATCTACGCCGGCTACGGCGCGCGGCGGTCGCGCCTCCGGGCCGGCGTCGTGGTGCCTGGCCCCGTGGCCCCGGACGACCCGGGAGCCATCGAGAAGGAGATCGCGCTTGGAGAAGGGTAGGCCCACCTCGGACTCCGCCTGAGGGTCTGCTCTTTTCGTCACCCCTCAACGCGACGACGCCACGATTCCCCAAGCGTTGCGTCGTGGCGTCCAGTGGTAACGAAGCATCAAACCCGAGAAGGCCCCGAGCAGGCCAGCCCTCTCAGACTCAGACCTCGCCCCAGAGCCCGACCTGCCCCTCGGCGATGAGGGAGTCCAGCGCGCGGCTGAAGGTGCTCACCCAGCGGAAGGTCCACGCGGCGCGGCCGGCGAGGGCGCCCAGGACGATGCCGTTGGCGACGGTGACGCCCGCGCCGAAGGGGAGCGCCCAGGGCTGGTCGGCCCAGAGCGCGCCGAAGAGGACGGCGTTGGCCACGAGGAGAGCGGTCCAGGCGATGGCCTCGACGCGCATCGCGGGGCCCTTCTGGCGGACCGCGCGCTCGACGTCCGAGAGGCGCCCCGCGGTGAGGGACATGCGCATCCAGGCGTTCCACCCTTCGCGCAGGCTCGCCTCGTGGCGGCGCGTCTCGAAGCGCCCGACAAGCGCGCCCAGGCCGCCGCCCAGGAGGAGGGCTCCGGCGCCCATCCAGACGATCCACCCCAGCAGGGGCTGGTCCGTCAACTCCGCCATGAAGTAGGCGGGGACGGCGAAGAGGGCCATGAGGACGAGCGTGCGGGCGTGGGCCTTGCGCTCGCGCTTGAGCAGGGAGAGGAACTGGTCGGTGACGCCGCGGGGCATGGGAGGGACCTCAGGTGTTGCGGGCGCGGTAGAGCCGGGTCGCGAGGACTCCGTCGATGCGCTTCAGGTCGGCCTGCACGCGGCCCACGTCGGGGGCCTCCACCTTCAGCGCGATGGCGTTGGGGTAGAGGAGGCTCCGGTGGGTGATGGCCGGGATCCGGGCGAGGGCCTCAAGGACCTGGCCTTCGCGTCCTGGCAGGGTCTCAAGGAGGAGAAAGCCGCTGCTCACGTGCATCCATCCGATCCCTGGGCACTTCGCCAGGGGTTATGGGCTTTCGCTTTTGGAACTCCCGCGGACCTTCCGGGCCCCTGGCAGGAAAACCTTGATAAGCACGCGCATGGCGTCCGGGGGTGATGTCCCGAGGCTTCGGCGCCCGGGCCGGCCTCCTCGTGGCGCTGGCCCTCCTGCTCATCGCGTCCTTCGCCCCCCTGGCGGCGGCGGACCACTCGTTCTCCCACCGCTACCTGATCTACGGGCGCGTCGTGGACGCCAACCACAACCCCGTCCAGAACGTGACCGTGAGCGTGGGCTACGACGACGTGTTCGCGGGCAACCTGGAGGGCCCCTGCGCCAACCAGCCCGACACCGAGACCGAGGCCTACGGCGTGACGAAGACCGTCCCCGTCACCAACCAGTACGGCGAGTTCATGTTCTGCTTCCACCACCACGGGCTCTCCCGCGGCCTGCCGGGCAAGATCACGCTGCGCATCGACGAGGAGAACAACTACTCGCGCACGTTCGACGTGGACCCGTACTTCCGCATCACGCAGACCACGGAGCAGCTCGACCACGTGAGCGCGCACGCGAACCCCGACGCGCTGAACTCCTCCTACGTCATCCAGGGCCGCATCTGGCGCCCCGCGGGCAAGACCGTGTACGTCGAGGGCAACCCCGTCTTCGGCAACACCGTCAACAACGAGGCCGTCAACATCACGTTCACCCACGACGGCAAGACGGAGACGTTCTCCACGCGCACCAACAACTACGGCGACTTCGCGTACCGCGTGAACGTCACGCAGATGCCCACCTCGGGCACGGTCGCCATCCAGAGCGTGGGCGAGACGCACACGTTCAACGTGGACCCCGCCTCCCCGGGCGTCCTCTCGGTGGAGATCAACGCCGCGTCCCCGGCCGACCCCTTCCTGCGCGGCATGCTCATCGCGGGCGGCGTCGTCGTGGGCCTCGCCGTCATCGGCGGTGGCGGCTGGTACGGCTTCAAGAAGATGAGCTCCCGCCGCGAGGAGCAGGCGATGCGCGACCGCGCGACGCGCAAGCGCGCGAACAAGTGAGACCATGCGGCGCCTCGCGGCCGCCCTCGCCCTCCTCGCGCTCCTCGCGCCCCTCGCGGCGGCGCAGGAGCGCATCAACCCCATCCAGGGGGCCTACGGGGAGGTCTACGTCATCGCGGGGCGCGCCCTCGACGCCGACGGCAACCCCATCGTGCGCGGCACGGTGACCGCCTCCCTGGACTCGCCCGGCGTGCAGGCCACGCCCCTCTCCATCGGGACCGACTGCTACGGCACGTTCTTCGGCTACTACACGCTCCACGCGGTGAACCCCAAGGGCTCCATCACGGTCGCGATCAAGGGGCCCGACGGCGAGGGCTCGCAGAGCAAGGGGCTGGACCCGTTCTTCCGGCGCTCCGACTTCCTGCTGCGCTACCCGGGCCACACGCAGGGCGCGTGCCCCGACGCGCAGCCCACCCCGTGGGGCTCGCGCGCCACCGTGAGCGGCCGCCTGCTGGAGCGCGTGCCCTCCTACGACCCTGGCACCGGGAGCCTGGACGCGCGGCCCTTCCAGGGGTACGTGCGCCTCGCCCTCGTGCTCAAGGACGGCAGCCGCTTCTGCCCGCCCTCGCAGCAGGGCGCCACGCTCTGCGAGCCCATCCCCGTGGACGAGCGCGGCGACTTCCGCTACTCGTGGACGTTCAACGACGCGTTCAACGCCACGGGCCACGTGGAGGTCGTCGCGGGGAACCGCACCTTCAACGAGACGCTGGACCCCGTCTACCGCATCGCGTGGGCCGACGAGGAGACCACCGGCCAGGGCCCTCCCGCCCCGGCGCCCACGCCCTTGCCGCCGGTCCTGGCGCTCGCGGCCGTCGCGGTGGCGGCCTTCGCGGCCCGAAGGCTTCTTCCCGGGCACCCCCGATGAGCCGCGCGTGAACCTGCCCACCCTCGCGGACGTCGAGGAGGCGCGCAAGCGCCTCGCGGGCGTCTCGCACCACACGCCCCTGGAGCCCTCCGGCACCTTCAGCGAGATGACGGGCGCCGACGTGTGGCTGAAGCTGGAGAACCTCCAGCGCACGGGCTCGTTCAAGATCCGCGGCGCGTACAACAAGATCGCCAGCATCGACCCCGCCGCGCGCGCCCGCGGCGTCGTGGCCGCCAGCGCGGGCAACCACGCGCAGGGCGTCGCCCTCGCGGCGAAGCTCACCGGCGTCCCCGCCACCATCGTCATGCCCGAGCGCGCGAGCCTCGCCAAGGCGGAGGCGGTGCGCGGCTACGGCGCGGACCTCATCCTCTTCGGGAAGGACTACAACGAGGCCGAGGCCAAGGCCAAGGAGGTGGGCGCCCAGCGCGGACAGACCTTCGTCCACGCCTTCGACGACCCCCTCGTCATCGCGGGCCAGGGCACGCTGGGGCTGGAGATCCTCGACGACCTGCCCGACGCGCAGACCATCATCGTGCCCGTGGGCGGAGGCGGCCTCATCGCGGGGGTCGCCACCGCCATCAAGGCGAAGCGCCCCGACGCGCGCATCGTCGCCGTGGAGCCCACCGGCGCGGCGAAGCTCCCCGACTCGCTCCACAAGGGGACCATCCAGACGCTCAGCGGCGTCAACACCATCGCGGACGGCCTCGCCACGCGCCGCGTGGGCGAGCTGACGTTCCCCATCATCCGGCGCCACGTCCACGAGACGGCGACGGTGGACGACGACGTCATCGCGCTGGCGACGCTGCTCCTCCTGGAGCGCGCCAAGACGCTGGTGGAGGGCGCGGGCGCCGCCGCGCTGGCGGCCCTCATCTCGGGCAAGGTCAAGGTGGAGAAGGGGGAGAAGGTCGCGGTCGTCTGCTCGGGCGGCAACATCGACGTGACCCTTCTCGACCAGGTCATCCAGCGCGGCCTCGCGCAGACGGGCCGCGCCGTGCGCCTGCGCACCGTCCTCGACGACCGCCCCGGCGCGCTGCGCGATCTGCTGGCCACCGTCGCGGCGACGGGCGCCAACGTGGAGAGCATCGAGCACGACCGCGCCCGGGGCGACGTCGCCCTGGGCAAGGCCGAGGTGCTCCTCAAGCTCGACACGCGCGGCCCCGACCACGTCGCGCAGGTCATCCGCGCGCTGGCCGAGAAGGGCTACCGCGTCGCGCGCGAGTGAGGGCCCTCAGAAGCCCAGCGTCGTCGCGGGGAAGTCGGAGGGCACCGTGGCGGGCTCGGGCGGCGTGAGGATGATGCGCACCAGCTCCGCGGCGCGCGCGGGCTCCTGGACGGGCAGCATGCGCTCCTCGCCCTCGCCGGTCGCCACCGCCTCGAACACCTGGCAGAAGCGGTCCACGACGCCACATTGGAAGCTCGCGCGGTGGCGGATGAGCGTCTTCGTCACGGCCTGCTCGTCCAGCAGGCGGTAGATGCTCTCGCGGCCGCGCGGCTCGCGCCCCAGCACCTCCGCGTCCACCATCTTCGCCAGGTGGAACGAGAGCGTGGAGGGGCTCACGCCGACGTGCTCCAGGATCGCCTTGTGGCTCATCTCCTTGCGGAACAGCAGGAGGATCGCGATGGTGCGCGGCACCTCGTGGCGCAGGACGCTGATCACGTCCTTCTCCTTGCGGCCGATGAGGTTCTTCACGAAATAGCGGCTGAACTTCCCGTCCTTCTTGACGACGACGAGGTCCAGCTTCTCGAGGTAGTTGAGGTGATAGAGGACCTGGCCGAAGGGAAGCTTCACCGCGCGGTGCACGCCCCGCAGGTGCGTGCCGGGCGTCGCCAGGATGTACTCGTAGATCTGACGGCGCGCATCCAGCTCGAGGGCTTCTTCCTTGGTCTTCATTGGGCATCCCTGTGAGGCTCTGCGCCAACGCCCGTGGGAGTCTCCTCAAGCGTTTTGGAGCAACCCTCGGGGGGACTCGCTCGCCAGGCGCCGATCCTTCGACGCCTGTCCAGTACGTGCGCCGGAGCCGCAGCGTGCAGGCGGGCGCAGGGCCCCTCTCCGCGCGGGCCCGCGCCCCCGCGCCAAAGGCTTATAGCCGGGAAGTCCGCCTCCCCGCGAGAGCCCCCGTCCCATGGCCATCGACGACGACATCGCGGCCATCGAGGCCGAGATCGGGAAGACCCAGTACAACAAGGCCACGCAGGGCCACATCGGGAAGCTCAAGGCCAAGCTCGCGCGCCTGCGCGAGGAGAAGGAGAAGCGCGCCGCGGCGGGCGGCGGCGGGGGGCAGGGCGGCTACGACGTCAAGAAGAGCGGCATGGCCTCCGTCGCGCTGGTGGGCTTCCCCAGCGTGGGCAAGTCGACGCTGCTCAACAAGCTGACGGGCACCGAGAGCGAGGTCGCGGCCTACGCGTTCACGACGCTCACGTGCATCCCGGGCATGCTGCACCACAAGCACGCCGACATCCAGATCCTCGACCTTCCCGGCCTCATCCGCGGCGCGGCGGGCGGCAAGGGTCGCGGCCGCGAGGTCATCGCCGTCGTGCGGACGACCGACCTCGTGCTGCTGGTCGCCGACGCGCTCCACCCCGAGCAGATCTTCGTCATCGTGGACGAGCTCTACGACGCGAACATCCGCCTGAACCGCCAGCCGGCGGACATCAAGCTCTACAAGTCGCGCCAGCGCGGCGGCATCAACGTGAGCTTCACCGTCCCGCAGAGCAAGGGGCTCGACGAGGACGTCGTCAAGGACATGGTCAAGGAGTACGGCATCGTCAACGCCGACGTGGTCGTGCGCCAGGACGCGACGGTGGACGAGCTCATCGACGTGCTGGCCGGCAACCGCACGTACATCCAGGCCATGGTCGCCCTCAACAAGGTCGACCTCCAGGACCTCGACTACACCAAGGCCACCATCAAGATGTTCCAGGACCGCGGCTGGCCCGTGGCCCCCATCGCCGCGAAGAAGGGGCTGGGCATCGACCAGCTCAAGGACGTCATCTACGACGAGCTTCGCTTCATGCGCGTCTTCATGAAGCCCCAGGGCGGCGAGGCCGACATGGACGTGCCCCTCGTCATCAAGAGCGGCAGCGACGTGGGCCTCGTCTGCGACGCGCTGCACCGCGACTTCCGTCTCAAGTTCCGCTACGCCATCGTGACCGGGCCCTCGGCCAAGTTCGCCAACCAGATCGTGGGGATCGATCACGTTTTGCGTGATGGGGATGTGCTGACGCTCGTCCTGAGGCGGTAGCCGAAGGACGAGAGCGTCAGCACATCCCCATCACGCAAAACGTGATCGACAGGCCGAACCCGACGAGCGGCCCTTGGGCCGCGAGGAGAGGAATTCGGCCGTGTCGACCACGTCCTCAAGGGCGGGGACGTGCTGACGCTGGTTCTCAGGCGTTGGAACCACGGGCGAGCCTTCATGGTGAAGGCCCCATGGGGGAGCGCCGTGGCCAGCCCCACCCTCTCCGAGCGGGCCTTCGCCCAGCTCCTGGAAGCCGCCCCCGACGCCATGGTCATCGTGGACCACGGGGGGAGCATCGTGCTCGTCAACGCGCAGGCCGAGCGCCTATTCGGCCGCCCCCGCGAGCGGATGCTCGGCCAGCCCCTGGAGACGCTGCTGCCCCACCGTTTTCGCGGAGCGCACGCGGAGCATCGCGCCGGCTTCTTCGCCGACCCGCGCGTGAGGCCCATGGGCGCGGGGCTCGACCTCTGGGCGCTGCGCGAGGACGGCTCGGAGATCCCCGTGGAGATCAGCCTCTCGCCGCTTCGCACCGACGAGGGGACGCTCGTCACGGCGGCCATCCGTGACGTGTCGGAGCGGCGAGGCGCCGAGGCCAAGTTCCGCGGCCTGCTGGAGTCGGCGCCCGACGCCATGGTCATCGTGGACGCGGAGGGGCGCGTCGTGCTGGCCAACGCGCAGGTGGAGACGATGTTCGGCTGGCGCCGCGAGGACCTCCTGGGCCAGCCCGTGGAGGCGCTCATCCCCGAGCGCCTGCGCGGCCGGCACGTGGGGCACCGCGGCGCGTTCTTCGCCGCGCCGCGCGTGCGCCCCATGGGCGCCGGGCTGGAGCTCTACGGCCTGCGCCGCGACGGCTCCGAGTTCCCCGTGGAGATCAGCCTCTCGCCCCTGGAGACGCCGGAGGGCACGCTGGTCACGGCCGCCATCCGCGACGTCACGCAGCGGCGGCGCGTGGAGGAGGCGAACTCGCGCCTGGCCGCCATCGTCGCCGGCTCGCTGGACGGCATCGTGGGCAAGGACCTGGAGGGGCGCATCACAAGCTGGAACCCCGGCGCGGAGCGCCTCTTCGGCTACGCGGCGGAGGAGGTGCTGGGGAGGTCCGTCATGCTCCTCGTGCCCCCCGAGCGGCGCGAGGAGGAGCAGCGCATCATGGATCGCGTGGGCCGCGGCGAGGCCATCCACGAGCTGGTCGTCGAGCGCGTCCGCAAGGACGGCTCGCGCGTGCCCGTCGCGCTCACGGCGACGCCCATCCGCGACGCCTCGGGGCGCGTCGTGGGCGTCGCGTCCATCAAGCACGACATCACGGAGCGCCTGCGCGCCGAGAAGGCCATGCGCGCCCAGACGCTCGCGCGCCCGCTGGTCGTGCGCATCATGGGCGCGCTCCTGGAGCGCGTGGCCACGCCGGGCCCCGTCGTCGCGCAGATCGGCCGCGACCTCGCGCGGGAGATCCGCCTCACGACGCCCGAAGAGTACGCCGAGGCGTTCACGTCGCTGGGCCTGGGGCGGCTCGCGCTGGAGTCCATCTCCGGCAGCACGTACTCGTTCACGGGGGACGACCTCCTGGGTCGCGTCGCCCGCTCCTCGCAGCCCACCTGCCACCTGGCGCTGGGCTTCCTCGAAGGCGCGGTGGCGATCATGCACGGCCGGCCCGCGCTGGGGGCCGAGGTCCGCTGCCAGTCGCAGGGGCACGAGCACTGCCGCTTCGTGGTGAAGCCGCGCTGAGCCTCACATGCGCGGCATGGGCCGGCGCGCGGAGGAGCGCCAGCCGCCGCGCGTGCGGGGCCGCAGGAAGAAGAGCGCGAAGAGGAGCGCCCACGTGGCAAGCTGCCACAGGACGAGGGGGACGACCACCTCGGGCGGGAGCGGCAGGTGTCGAAGGACGGGCGGCACGTAGCTTCCAGCCAACGCGCCCAGGACGACGAGGCCCGCGCCCAGGACGAGGAAGAAAGAGCCCACGACGGGATGGGAGCGCACGGCCCCCTCTCCAGCCGACAGAGGGAACTCGCTTCTGGTTCAGAAATCGCTGAGGCTCCTCTGCCGCTTGCCTGCTTCCTTGGGCGCCTCCTTCGCGGCGGCCTTCGCGGGCGCCGCGGGCTTCGGGGGCTCCTCGTCCTCGTCGGCCGCGGCGGCGGGGGGCGCGGCGGAGTCGTCCTCCTCGTCCTCCACGGGCGCGGCGTCCTCGTCCTCGGACCCCGCGAAGCGCGAGAAGGCGGCGGAGCCCTGCAGGATGCGCACGGGCACGCTGAACTTCTTGGGCGCCTCCTCCAGGATGCGCTTCACGCGCGGGCTCGTCGCCTTGTCCTCCAGGAGATAGGCCAGCTCCTCGGCGGTCAGCTCCAGGCGCCACGCGGCCCACGTGGCGAACGCCTCGTCCTGCATGAGCGCCTTGAGGTAGGGGAGCTGGTCCGCGAGGACGCGGTGCGGGCTCGTGTGGATGGCGGCGCCGATCTTCGTCGCGACGCCGTCGCGCAGCGCGCGCGCCGCCTTGCTGGCGCTCTGCTTGGAGAGCCAGCGCGGGAACGCGGGGCGCGCGCCGGCGGGGCGCTGGTGCTTCGCCGCCGCGACGCCGCTGGTCATCAATTCGCCCGCGTAGCTCCACATGCCGTAGTCCTGCCGCCGCTGGCGCCGGCCCAGGAACACGTCCGCCTTGGAGAGCGCCTTGTAGCCATCCGCCAGGTCGGCCTTGTCCAGGTAGAAGAGGGGGAGGTTCTCGTCGATCCAGAGGGCCAGCTCCTCCGGCGTGAGGTCCAGGTCCCACGAGCCCTTGCGCGCCTCGGCCGCGTCCTTGGCGAAGAACACGCTGGGGATGTACCCCCAGATGTCGCCCGACGTGTCGCGCTTGCCCATGGCCTTGACGGCCTCCAGCGTCACCTCGGAGCGCCCCATGGCGAGCGCCTGGAGGTCGCGCACCGCGGCGCGGATGTCGCCCCCCGCGTTCTCGGCGAGCGCCTTGTCGACGCCCTCCTCCAGGTGGATGCCCTCCTTGGCCGCGATGCCGCGCAGGGCCTTGGGGATGCTCGTGGAGGGGCGCGTGAACTTCACCGTGCGGCAGAGCGTCTTCAACGACGAGCCGCGGCGCGTCAATTCGTAGTAGTCGTTGCAGATGAGGATGACCGGCTGCTTCGCCTCGCGCAGCGTCTCCGTGATGGCCTTCATGCCGCCGCGGTCGGCGTTGCCGAAGAGGTTGTCCGCCTCGTCGAGGATGACCACCTGCCGGCCGCCCGCCTTGGCGTTGAACGTGCCGTCGGCGCCGAAGGCGCGGTTGGTGGCGCCCGTGCCGGCGATGCGCTTGATGACCTCCTCGTTCCTCGTGTCGGAGGCGTTGAGCTCGATGACGCCCCACCCCATGTCGTGGGCAAGCGCGTGCGCGGCGCTGGTCTTCCCGATGCCCGGCTCGCCCGCGAGGATGAGGCCGCGCTCCTCGGGCGCGCCCTTGGCCCACAGGCCGGCCCACTCCTTCATCGCCGCGACGGCGGGGCCGTTGCCCACGATCTCGTCCAGCGTCTTGGGGCGGTGCTTCTCCGTCCAGTCAAGCACGGCCGCGCTCACGGACCGCGCAGGCCGCTCCTCGGGGAAAAAGGTGCGCCGCCTGCGGGGGGCCTTGATCGTGGGCTTTCCTTCTCTTCGTCGCGTCCAGTGGTGACGGAGGAGGAGCAAGTGGTGACGGAGGAGGAGCAAGTCAAGGTGCCTGCGGCGGAAGGCGCCATGGAGAGGGGGGCCCGCGCTCGTCCAGGTGGCGGATGCGCCGGAGCAGGCGCGCGACAGCGTAGAGGGCGAGGACCATGGCCAGCGCCACCGACCAGGCCGCGTCGATGCCCGCGACGGCGTTGTAGAGCGCGTGCAGCCCGATGGCCGCGACGAGGCCGCCCAGCCACGAGCCCTGCACGGTGTGGAAGCGCGACGCCCAGATGCCGTACCCGCTGAGGGCCGTGGCCGCCGCGTGGATGCCCACGGTGGCGACGCTGCGGTAGAGCGCGGTGGCCAGGGCGAGGTCCCGCCCGCCCAGGAGGAACGCGCCGCCCACGTAGAACAGGTTCTCCACCGCCGCGAAGCCCAGGCCCGCCGCGGCGCCGTAGACGAGGCCGTCCTCGGGCTCGGGGTCCGCGTCGCGGATGGTCAGGAGGCCCATGGCCTTGGCGGACTCCTCGACGATGGGCGCGACGACGACGGAGAGGAGCGACACCTCGCCCACGAGGGTCGGGTCCGCGCCGAGGCTTCCGGCCAGCCACTCCTCGACGAGGATGGAGAGGGTCGCCGCGCCGATGGCGCCCCAGAGGAAGGCCTTGACGATGGCGCGCCACGGCTCGCGGCGCGAGCGCTCCGCGTTGCGGATGCGGACGGCCAGAAGGAGGGGCGGAATGAAGGAGACGGCGAGGAGGAGCGCGACCAGGACGAAGGCCTGGGCCACGGGCGCCTCACGCGGCCTTGGGCTGGGCGAGGCTCACCAGCGTCCCCACGAGGCCGAAGCCGATGAGGGTCACGCCGACGGCGTAGACGCCCACGTCGGTCCAGTTGGAGTGGGTCGCGCCCTGCCAGACCCAGAAGATCACGCCGAGGGCCAGGAGGATGAGGGAGAGGACCGTCCAACGGTTGAACGCCATGGGAGTCGGCGGGGACTTCCGTTGGACCTAATTAAGGATTTCCCCGCCGGAGGGAGCCCCTCACGCGATGCCCAGGCACGAGGGCTCGCCCGCGCCGAGGCCCCACGGGGAGGGCATGGAGCAGGAGGGGTCGCTGGCGGGGCCCTCGCCGACGCCGGTCACGGCGCTCACGGCGTAGCGGTGGTCCGAGAGGGGCGTGAGGCCGTGGTCGGTCCACGAGGTGGCCGCGCCGTCGAGGGTCGCGACAAGCGCGCCGTCGCGGTACACGTCGAACGAGACGACGGGCATGCCGCCGTCGTTGGCGGGCGCGGACCACGAGAGGGCCACGTCGCCCACGCTGCCCGCGGGGCCCGGCGCGGCCTGCACGTCCTGGGGCGCGGAGGGGAGCGAGAAGGTGGTCGCGCTGGCGGGGTCGCTGGCGGGGCCCTCGCCGGTGGGGTCCGTGGCGGTCACGACGTAGGTGAAGGTGGCGCCGTTGGGAAGGCCCGCGTCGGCGAACGAGAGGGTCGACGCGTTGGTCTGGCCCGCGGGGGAGAGGGTCCCGTCGGGGGCCACGCGGTAGACCGAGTAGGAGGTGACGCCCAGGAGGCTCGTGGCGGGGCCCCAGGAGAGCGTGATCTCGCCCGCGCCGGGGCCCGCGGAGGCGGCGAGGCCCTGGGGCGCGCCGGGGCCCACGGGCGAGGGCGCGGCGGCCCACGCGAGGGGCGCCAGGAGGGAGACGGAGAGCGCGGCGACGAGGAGGGAGCGCTTGGAGAGGGGGTTTCGGGGGAGCATTGCTATCAGCCCGCGTTGGGCAAGCCCTCGCGCCGCCTTCCGGGGGCATGCCTTGATCGGCCGGCTCCCTGGATCGTCCGGCTTCCGCAGGCCGCCAACGGGCCTGCTCCTCCCCGCGTGCAAGGCTTTTCAAGGAGGGGCCGCATCCCCGCCCGAAGCCCCGTGCCCGGTCCCAAGCGCTTCTCCGACATGCCGCTCTCCGCCGACGTGCTCGACGCGCTGGCCGCCATGGGCTTCGAGGAGCCGACGCGCATCCAGCGCGAGAGCATCCCGGTGGCGCTGGCCGGGCGCGACCTCATCGGCCAGGCGCAGACGGGCACGGGCAAGACCGCCGCCTTCGGCATCCCCATGGTCGAGAAGTGCGACCCGGCGCTGAAGAAGGTCCAGGCGCTCATCCTCGTGCCCACGCGCGAATTGGCCGAGCAGGTCGCGGGCGAGATCAACGAGATCGGCCAGTTCAAGGCGATCCACGCGGTGCCCGTCTACGGCGGCGCGTCGTTCACGCCGCAAATCCGGGCCTTCAAGGAGGGCACCGCCATCGTGGTGGGCACGCCCGGCCGCGTCATGGACCACATGCGCCGCGGCAACCTGCGCCTGGACGCCGTGAAGCTGTTCTGCCTCGACGAGGCGGACCGCATGCTGGACATGGGCTTCATCGAGGACATCCAGTGGGTCATGGAGCGGCTCCCCCCGCGCGTGCAGGTGCAGCTCTTCAGCGCCACCATGCCCACCGCCATCGTGAACCTCACCGAGACGTTCATGCGCAACCCGCAGACCATCGTGGTCAGCGAGGACAAGCTCACCGTGGACTCGGTGGAGCAGGTCTACTACACCGTGGGCTACCGCAACAAGCTCTGGGCCCTCTACCGCGTGCTGGAGGCCGAGCGTCCCGAATTGGCGTTCGTCTTCTGCCGCACCAAGTTCGAGTGCGACAAGGTCGTGCACCAGCTCAAGGCCCACGGCTTCCGGGCCGAGGCGCTCCACGGCGACATGGCGCAGAAGGCGCGCAACAAGGTGCTGGACGCCGCGCGCGACGGCAAGGTGCGCATCGTCGTCGCCACCGACGTGCTCGCCCGCGGCATCGACGTCTCCCACTGCTCCCACGTCATCAACTACGACATCCCCGAGGACCCCGAGTGGTACGTCCATCGCATCGGCCGCACGGGGCGCATGGGGAAGCTGGGCAAGGCCATCACGTTCGTCACGCGCGAGGAGGGCCGCGCCCTGCTCGACCTGGGCGACATCGCGGGCGGCGACCTGCGCCTGGAGGACGTGCCCGAGATCGAGGAGCGCGACCGCGTCAAGAAGGTCCTCGACTGGAAGGAATTGTCCGACAACACGGGCATGGTCAAGTTCGAGCTTGACGTCGGCAAGGACTCCGGCCTCAAGATGGTCGAGATCTTCAAGGCCGTCAACAAGGCGTGCGGCTTCGACGAGAGCACGCTGGGCCAGGTCAAGATGCACGAGGCCCACACGACCTTGGAGGTCCCCTGGCAGGTCGCGGGCCGCTTCTGGGGCCGCTTCGAGAAGGGCAAGCTCCTCGACCGCGACGTGCGCGGGCAGGTCGTCGCGCTCAAGAAGCCGACGGGCTGACGAGGTTGGCCCGCCAGAACCCGCGTGGCCTCGGACCTGCCGCGCGTCACGTCTTGAAGCGACGGTTGGGAATCGTCGCGTCGTGGCGTCGTCGCGTCCAGTGGTGACCGACCGATACAGCCTCATCGAGCGCCGCCCCCGGAGCAAGGGCCCCGCAGAAGGAGCGCTACGAGAACATGGGCACGCCCGGCGCCTGCTGCTGATATCGTTCCCGCATCTGGCGCGCCTGCGCCTCGATCTCCTCCGCGGCGCGGGCGAGCTTGCCGGGCTCCAGGTCGAGGGTGGGGAGCGCGGGGCCCAGCGCGCGCACGATGGCCGCCGCGCCGCGGGCGTCGGGGATCTGGGGGCGCACCTCGCCCAGGATGCCCACGGTGTCGAGGCCCTCCCGCGCGCCGGCCTCCAGGAGCGCCGCGGTGAAGCCGACGACCGTGCCCGTCTCCAGGGGCGCCACGCCGATCTCGCCGAGGAACGCGAGCGCCGCGTCGCTGCTGGCCACGCCGCGCGTCGCGCGAGCCTCCGTCTCGGCGAAGGTGGGCGCGCCGTCGGGCACGACGAGCATGCGCGTGTCGCGCTCGCGGGCCCAGCGCGCGACGGCCTCCGCGAAGCGGCGCTGGAGCGGCGGTGGCGGGGGGAACTCGCACGCCAGCACGAGGAGGCGCGAGCACGCGATCCCCGCGCCGCAGGAGGCCGCGAGGGCGTGGAGGCGCACCGCCGGCACGGGGCGCCCCGCGCGCACGGGCATGAGGAGGGGGAAGGCCGGCGACTCGACGCGCCCCGCGAGGGGCATCGCGAGGGCGTTGACGAGGTGCTGCGCGACGATGGCGCCTGCGAGGCCCAGGGTGGGGCTGCCGACGACGAGCAGGCCCTCGTCCAGCGGGGCGCGGCCCTCGACGTGGAAGGCGATCTCGATGGCCACGCGCGGACGTGGCGTCTCCAAGGCTTGAACCGCGCGTGCGGCGGTCAGCGGCGCTGCAGGCGCCACCGGTGGCTGGTGGCCTTCTTGCCGTAGCGGCGCTCGCCGGCGCCCTCCTCGGCGGCGCGGGCGCGGGCGGCGACCTGCTTGCGCTCGGCGTCCAGCTCGTCGGCGGCCTCCGTGAGCGCGCTGCGGACGCCCAGGTCGCGGCTTTCGCGGGCGCGGCGCCGCACGCGGATGGCCTCCTTGCGCAGGCGCTCCTCCTCCAGGCGCAGGTCGCGCAGGAGCGTCACCTCCTCGGGCTCGCCCCGCTCCTTGAACGGCTCGTACTCGGCGCGGCGGCCCAGGAGGGGGAACGCGCCGCGCAGCAGGGCGACGACGAAGAGCGCCGCGCAGAGGGACCCCAGGACGATCTCCAGCACGGGCGCGCCCGTCTGGCTGCCCTGGAACCAGCCGCGGCCGCCGACACCTCCGGGCAGGAGGCCCAGCACGGTGCCCACGACGATGAGGATGGCCACGCTGGCGACCACCGAGAGCGCGGGGAGCGCCACGGCGTGGAAGGGGCCGAAGTAGCGGCGGCCGGGGAAGAGGGCGGAGAGGAGCAGGAAACCGGGGGCCAGGAAGAGGAGCACGACGCCCCCCACGATGGTCAGCGGGTTCACACGCGCCCAACCCCGCAGCGGTATATCAGCGCTCCGCGGCGCGCGCGAGGGGCTCCTCGGGCTGCGCGACGGGGACGCGCCGTCCGCGCCCTTCGAGGCGGGCGCCCACGAGGACGAGGAGCATGCCCAGGAGCATGCCCCAGAGGCCGGCCCACACGAGGCCCACCATGGGGAGCACGCTCACGCTGAACGACACGGCGTCGACCGCGCCCGCGGGCGCCTCCGTGCCCGCGCTGTTGGCGCCCACCCAGCCCGCGGAGGTGTGGAACGCCAGGGGCGTCACGTACACGTCCTCCAGCAGCGCGCGGCGCACGTGCAGGTCGCCCGCGTAGTGGTTGCCCGACCACGAGAAGGAGAGCGGGATCGCGCCGCCGGAGTCCACCTGGATGGGCACCTCCACCGAGGCAAGGCCGCCCGAGGCGTCGGTCCGCGTCTGCGCGGCCGCCAGGGCGAAGGCGTGCCCGCCCGCGCCCACCCGTGCGTCCATGGGCTCGGCGGCGAAGACCTGGCGGTCCTGGCTGTAGGTGCTCGCGGCGTAGCCCAGAAGGCCCAGCAGGAGCGCGAGGTGGAGCGCGTAGACGCCCGTCTCGCGCAGGCGCGCGCCGAGGCTGCGCCAGCGAGGGGGCTCGAAGCGGCGGCGCTCCGCGACGACGAGGGCCGCGGCGGCGAGGCCCATGGCGAGGCCCACGCCGTAGCCCAGCGTCAGCGCGGAGGCCAGCGAGCCCGCCAACGCGAGCGGGTATGCGCGCCCGCGCCACGCGACGAAGGCGCCCGCGAGGCCCAGGGCGGAGAGCGCGACGCCCACGAAGCCCAGCGCGAGGGAGAGCCCCTCGGGGATGGCGAGGCCCGAGACCCATGTGGGCGGGTTGCCCCAGAGCGCGAGGCCCAGGAGCGAGGCGATGCCTGATAGCAATCCCGCGGCCTTGAGGCGCGCGCCGCCCGCGGGGCCCTGCACGTGGGCGAGCTTGAGGAGCGCGGCGGCCAGCGCGGCGGCGAGGGGCGGCGCGGCGAGGGCCAGCACGCGGGCCTGGGGGAAGAGGAGGAAACCGGCGACGCCGCCCAGGAAGCCCGCCCCCGCGAGGAGGGTGGCGCCGCGCTTTCCCAGCGGGCCCACGGAGAGGACCAGCGTGAGGGCCGCGATGACGGGGAGGACGAGGACGGGCGCGCGCTCGTCGAAGAGGCGGCGGTCGGGGCCGTTGACCACCTGCACGTCCAGGAGGAGCGCCACCGCGAGGCCGATGGCCAGGAGGGCGACGGCGATGGAGAGAAGCGTGCGCTGGTCCAGGGCCAGCTTGCGGCGCGATTCGTCCGCGCGCAGGAAGACGGCGACCGGGGGCGCGCCCAGGAGGAGCGCCGCGAGGATGGCGAGGCCGAAGGGCGCGAGGCTTCCCGCCTGGAGCGCGAGGCCCCAGACGAAGGCGGGGTCCAGCGCGGCGGCGCCCGCGAGGGCGAGGAGCAGCGCGGCGTGCAGGCGCAGGCCCCAGCCGCGGGCGTGGCGGAGCGCGAAGAGGGCCATCCCTGATAGCACCGTCGCGGTAAGGAGGCCCAGGAGGAGGCGGCTCTCGGGGCTGGCGCCCAGGATCGCCAGGAGGCGCAGGCCCGCGTCGGGCTCGAAGCGGTTGGTGGGGTCGGTGAACGCGTGGACGCTCACCCAGAGGCCGCTTCTCGTGGCGAAGGTGGCGAAGAGCGTGAGCGCATGCGCGCCGAAGGCCAGGAGGGGCGCCGCCACGGGGTGGTCGCCGCGCTGCGTGAGCCCCTTGCCCGCGTGGAGGAACGCGGTGAGGGCGAGCCACGGGAGGAGGTTCGACGTCTCCACGGGGTCCCACGCCCAGTAGCCTCCGAACGATAGCACGTAGTAGGCCCACAGGGCGCCCAGGCCGAGGCCCAGCGTCGCGAAGAGCCACGCCACGCGGGCCCACCGGAACGCGGGGCCCGCCCACGAGCGGTCGTCACGCTCCGGGCCCCACCAGCCAGCGAGGGCGTAGGCGGCGGGCACGGCCATGAGCGCGTAGCCCACGAACTGCACGGGAGGATGGATGACCATGAGGGGTGTGAGCAGCACGTCCGCGAGGCCGCGCCCCTGGGGCGCCAGCGCGAGCTTCGCGGGGTCGGTGGCGTCGAAGGCGCCCGCCAGGAGGTTGACCAGCGCGAGCGCGCCGCCCATGGCCAGGAGGAAGCCCGCCGCGCGGCGGTGGAGCGCGCCCTCCTTGCGGAGCACGAGGACGAGGAAGGCCGCGACGGCCGCGTTCCAGAGGAGGAGCGTCCCTTCCTCGCCGCCCCAGAGGCCGGCGAGCTTGTAGGGCAGCGCGTAGTCCTGGCGCGTGTGGTCCCAGACGTAGGCGTAGCCCAGGTCGCCCGCGAGGAAGGCGACGAGCATCACGGCGAACGCCAGCAGCACCGCCGTCGCGTGGGCGCGCGCGAGGAGCAGCCGCCAGCGCCCGGGCGCCGCGAGGGCCGCGCCGGCGAGGAGCGCGGCGGCGAGGAGGAGGATGGCGCCCAGCGTCATCACGCGGCGCGCCTCCTCAGGAGCAGGGCGAAGGCGCCGAGGCCCGCCGCGAGGCCCGCCGCGGCCCACGGGCCCACGGGCTGGAGGTAACGCGCGCCGGCGGACTGCGCGGCGGGCGCGTCGCGGGCGGCCAGGAGCGAGACGGCGGCGTCGCCCGGCGAGCAGGGCTCGCACCACGTCGCGGTGAGGCGCTCGACGAGGACGGCCTTCTCGGCCTGGTGCGTGGGGCCCGCCTGGCGCGCCGTCCACGAGGCGGCCTGCACGACCTCGCCGGGCTCGCGCGCGGGGTCCGAGGGGTCGACGACGCGCAGCGCGACGACGACGCCCACGCGCGCGGGGTCGGTGCCGTTGGGCAGGGCGATCTCGCGGTGGAGGCCGAACGAGGCTCCGACCGCCGAGAGGTTGGCGCGCTCGGCGGGGGCGCTGGCGCGCGCGACGTGGCGAAGCATCTGCGTCCCGCCGCCCGCGTCGAAGGGGATGCCGTCCTCCACGAGGACGACGCGCGCCTCCACGAGGCCCAAGGGCTCCTGCGCGGTGACGTTCACGTCCACGGCCAGCGCGCCGGGCTGGAGCGCGCCGTCCACGTCCAGCGTGGCGGGCGAGCCGGTGGCGGCGCGCAGGTCGACGAGGCGTTGCAGCTCGCGCACCTGCGTCACGGCGGAGTCGGGGTTCCCCTCGGGGGCGGGATCGGCGTCGAGCACGCCGTCGGCGCGCGTCGCGGGCAGGCGCTCGGCCGGAAGGCCGGGAAGGGGCAGCGCGTCGGGCGAGCTGAAGGGGTCCGCGTCGGGGCGGCCCGCCTCGGGGTCGGGCCAGGCGTGGTACACGACGAGGACGGGGGCTCCGGAGGGCTGCTGCGCGGAGGCCGGGGCCAGCGCGAGGAGGATGAGCCCCGCCACGAGCGCGACGCGCAGCACGGCCAGGCCACACGGCGCGGCCCCATAAGGGTTGACGGGGCGACGTCGCGGCGGGACCCCCCGGGCGTGAAAATATATACTTTGAGATAATTCTCGATACTGCGAGGCCCAAGTTCATGTCCGTCGAAAGCCGGAAGGTCCAGAAAGTAGGCACGTCGACCCTCAGCGTCAGCCTGCCCAAGGAGTGGGCCGAGCGCACCGGGATCGAGAAGGGGGACATCCTCCTCTTCGAGGACCTGCGCGACGGCAGCTTGCGCATCGCCCCCAGCAAGCTCGGCGGGCCGCGCATCCGCGACGCCGTGTACGTCGTGAACGCGGACATGGCGACGGACAAGGGCATGCTGGGCCGCATCGTCGTGGGCAACTATGTGATTGGCCGCAACCACCTGGTCATCAAGAGCAAGACGCGCATCCGCAGCGAGCACATCCAGGAGGTGCGCACATCCGTGGCCAAGCTCATGGGCCTGGGCATCATGCTGGAGACGCCCGACACCATCGAGCTGCAGTGTAGCATCGACGCGTCGCGCTTCCCCATGGAGACGGTGATCAAGCGCCTCTACACCATCGGCTCCACCATGCAGAAGGAGGCCATCGAGGCGTTGACCACCCGCGAGCCGCGCCTCGCGCAGGACGCCCGCGGCCGCGAGGACGAGGCCGACATGGTCTACTGGCTCGCGCTTCGCCTGCTCCTCACCGCGCAGGTCGATCCGCAGGTGGCCGAGCAGATCGGCATCGTGGACCAGCTCCCCATCGTGGGCAACCGCCTCATCTGCAAGAACCTGGAGCACGTCGCGGACTACGCCGACAACATCGCCAAGAGCGTGCTGGACATCCTGGAGAGCGGCGCCGAGATCGAGACGCCCCTGGTGAAGCGCATCCAGCGCGTGAGCGACGTCTCCGCGCGCATCGTGCAGGACGGGCTTGCCTGCATCTTCAGCCACGACCTCAAGCTCGCCAACAAGGCCATCGAGGCGCAGGGCGAGGTGGAGCGCATCGAGGAGGAGGTCCTCACGGACATCCTCAAGAAGCACGACGACCCCGCCCTCGTCGCCAGCCTGCGCAGCGTCGCGTGGAGCATCCGCCGCATCGCGGAGTACGGCAGCGAGATCGCCGTCATCGGCATCAACCGCTACCTGGAGCGCGAGTCGTCCATCTGCAAGCGCGCCGAGGAAGGCGCGCTGCACCGCTTCGCGTGAAGCGGGGGCATCCCGCGCGGGAGCCTTCGCGACGGGGCCTACCCGTCTCCGCCGCGCCCGAAGGCCCGAGCCACGTCCCGCGCCTGCGCGACGCGCCGCTTGCGGGAGGCCAGGGCATCGCGCACGGCGCCCGCGAACTCGGCCAGGTCGGGGGGCTTGCGGAGGAAGCGCTCCACGCGGGCCTCGTTGATGGCGCGCAGCGCGACGCCCTGGTCCGCGAAGGCGGTCATCAGCAGGCGCGACGTGGCGGGGGCGAAGACCGACGCGCGGGCGAGGAAGGAGATGCCGTCCTCGCCGGGCATGCGGAAGTCGCACAGGACCAGGTCGACCTCCCGCGACGCCATGGCCTTCTCGGCCTCCTCGGCGCTGGAGGCCTCCATGATCTCCACGTCGCCCAGCTCGAAGGCGAGCCACTGGGCCAGGCTCTCCCGGATGTCCGGCTCGTCGTCCACGACGAGGAGGAGGGGCTGGCCGCCGCCCATGGGGCTGGATTGGCCTCCCTGTCCTTCAAGTCCGTGTCGGTACTCCACCCTTGGGCCCGCCGCCAGCACGGCTTTCCGGCGGGCCCGCGTTGAGCCTCCCGTGATCGTGCGCCGCGCCCGGCCCGAGGACCTCCCCGCCATCGCGCGGCTCATGGAGGAGCTGGCCCGCTTCGAGCGCATGGAGCCCCCCTCGCCGGAGGCCGCCGCGCGCCTGCGCGCCGACGCCTTCGAGCGCGGCCGGCTGGAGCTGTTCGTCGCGGAGCGCGAGGGCCTGGTCATCGCCTACGCGGCCGCGTTCGAGACGTACTCCACCTTCCGCGCGCGGCCCATCCTCTACCTGGAGGACCTCTTCGTCACCGAGGCCGAGCGCCGCCACGGCGCAGCCCGTGCCCTGGTGGCCCACCTCGCGCGCGAGGCCCTGCGCCGCGGCTGCGCGCGCCTCGCGTGGGTCGTCCTGGACTGGAACGCGGAGGCGCAGCGCTTCTACGACCGCCTCGGCGCGCGCCGCCAGCCCCAGTGGTGGCCTTACACGCTGGAGGGCCAGGAGCTGGAGGAGCTTGCGGCGCCCATGGACGGCGCGGGGCTCGACGACCGCGACGCGTCGTGAGCGCGACCCGCGTGAGCGATCTTCCTCTCATCAAGCCCGAGCAAGCGGCCTCCCCAAGCGCGTTTCTCCCATCAACGCGACGACGCCACGGCGCCACGACGCGACGCCGGGAGAGGCTCGTGTTATTTTCCTCGTCCGTCGCGTCGTGGCGCCGTGGCGTCGTCGCGAAGCAGGGGGTTTGGGGGATGCAGTCCCCCAAGTGAGCCAAGAAAAACAGGAAAAAAAGTTGGAGCCCCAGAAAGGGCCCCCGAAGCGTCGAGCCGCCTACGCGGTCAGGTCGGTGGCGATGATCTTGGTCGTGCCGTCGGTCTGGACCTGCCACTCGGAGTAGATGCCCGTCTTCGGCTCGTGCTTGTCGTCGAACTGGAAGTCGTGGGCGTACCCCTTGTAGTCGATGTCCGTGCCGGCCTTGACCAGGAGCGCGCACTCGGCGAACGCCTGGCAGGAGGTGCCGGGCGGGTTCGCGATGGTGAGCATCTGCTTCTGGATGTCGTCGCCCTTGACGCTGCCCGCCTTGAGGGCCGCCAGGGCGATGTACATCACGCCGTCGTAGCTCTCGGCGCTGTACTGCTGCGGGTCGTGGCCGTACTTCGCCTTGAACTTCGCGTTGAACGCGGAGAGGTTGCCGCTCTGGGGGTTCGTGCCCTTGATGCCCGCGGCGAGCCAGTTGCCCGAGGAGTCCTGGCCGGCCTTGGTGGGCAGGCCCGCGCTGGACTCCGAGGAGTAGAGGCCCTCGGAGCCGTAGATCTTGAACTTGGAGAGGCAGCTCTGCTTCTGCATCTCCTTGAGGATGTTCGCGCCGTCGTTGATGTAGCCGAAGATGACCAGCGCGTCGGCGGTCTTCTGGCAGACGGCCGTGACCTGCGAGGAGAAGTCGCCGGTGTTCTGCTCGTTGTACGCCTGCGCGGTGACCACGTTGGAGGCGCCGAAGGTCTGCGTGAAGACCTTGTTGAGGCCGTTGCCGTAGGCGTTGTTCACGTAGATGATGACGACCTTCGTGTTGTTGTCGTTCTTCACGATGGCCGCATCGACCTTGCCCTGCACGGCGTCGCTGGGGCTGACGCGCCAGAAGAAGCCCTGGTTGTCGCGGTCCAGCGTGAGCGTGGGGGAGGTCGCGCTGGGCGAGGCGACGACGATCTGGTTCTGGACGGCGAGGTCCAGGACGGAGGCCGTCACACCCGAGCAGCAGGGGCCGACGACGGCGGTCACGCCCTCGCCCGCGAACTGGTTGAACTTGTTGGGGTCGCCTGAGGAGTCGGTGGTGCCGTCGTCCTTGACGTCGGTCGTGATGTGCAGGCCGAGGTTGGCCGCGTTGATCTCGTCAACCGCGAGGAGCGCGCCGTCGCGCATGTCGGGGCCCAGCGTGTTGAGGGCGCCGGTGAGGGGCATGAAGACGCCCAGCTTCAGCTCCAGGGGCGTCGTGGAGGGGGTCGTGATGACCGGCGTCGAGGTCACGGGGGTCGACGTGGGGGTCGAGGAGACCGGCGTGCTCGAGGTGGTCGTCGACGACGTGGGCGTGGTCGTCGTGTTGTTGGTGGCGCAGCCCGCCAGGATGGGAGCGCCCACCAGCGCGAGCGCCGCGATGAACAGGATCCGCTTCGAGACAGTCATGATCGCATCTCCATGATGCTGGGTCGCGAAAACGACGTCGGACGGGTAAGAACGTTCCGGGAAGCCGCGGAGACGCGGTTTATACTGCGATCAAAAATGTCATCGCGCGCGCCAGCGCAGGCGCGGGCCCTCCAGGAACGGCTCGACGCGCCCCGCGCGCTCCATCGCCGCGAGATAGCCCCGCACGGTGGCGAGGTTGAGCGCGTGAAGCTCCAGCGAGCGGGCCGTGGCGGGGAAGCGGTCCATGAGCGCGGCGTGCAGCTCCTCGTCCTCCGCGGGGCCCTGCCGCAGCCGCGCGAGGAGCGCGTCCTCGGCCTCGCGCATCGCGTCCGCGTTGGCCTTCACGGCGCCCGCGAGGTCGGAGACGAGCCCGCCGTGGTACGCGACGACGTGCGCCGGAGCGAGCTGCAGCAGGCGCTCCGTGCTCGCCCGCGCGGCGACGGGATCGACCGCGAAGACGAGCCCGTATTTCGATAGCACCTCGGGGGGCAGCACGGCGTCGCCCACGAAGAGGACGCCGTCCACCTCCACGCCCATCTGGCGGACGCTGTGCCCCGGCAGCGCGTGGAAGCGCACCTGGAAGCCCGCGACGTCCTGCGTGCCCTCGCCCCCGACGGCGTGGTCCACGCGGCTGGGCTGCGCCTGGAGGAACTTCCCCTGGAGCGCGCGGGGCGGCGCCGCGCCGAAGAGCGTCCAGGGCTCCAGGTCGGGCCGCTCGATGAAGAAGTGCTCGTAGTGCGGCGCCACCACTTTGGCCCCCGTGCGCTTCACGGCGAAAGCGTTGCCCCCGATGTGGTCGGCGTGGGCGTGGGTGTTCACGATGGCGCGCACCGTGCGCCCTTCGTTGGCCAGGGCGTTCACCACCTTGCGCACGAGGTTCTCGTCGAGCCCCGTGTCCACGAGCAGCGCGTCGGAGCCCCGCGTCACGACGCCGATGGCGGTGGGGGCCTTCGCGTAGCGCACGGTCTCCGTGACCTGCTCGAACACGGCCCGACCATGGCGCGTCCTGCGCTTAAGCGAGGAGTCGGGTCCGCCCGCACACCGGGCAGGCGATGCGGAGGGGCCGCGCCGCGCTCACGGAGAGCATGGCGCCGCAGCCGGAGCACGCGCCCTTGGTGCGGCCGGGGGGCGCGGGCCCCACCTGGCGGCGCGCCCACTCGGTGGGGATGGGCTCGGGCGCGGGGGGAGGCGCGGAGCGCCCCTGGCGCAGGATGGGCGGGAGCGGCATGGGGCCGCGCGCCTCCTCCTCGACGGGCGTGAAGGCGACGGCGTCCATGTCGGCGACGGGGACGGGCGTGGCCGCGGGGACCAGCTCGAACTCGATGGGCATGTCGGGCTCGGCGCGGGCGGAGCGGCGGGCGCGCAAGGCCAGGGCCACGAGGACGCCCGCGCCGCCCGCGGCGACGAGGGTCCCGGCTGCGAGGAGGGCGTCCTGCGCGTGCATCCGGCGGTGCAGTCACGCGGGGCGCAATTCAAGCTTGCGGATTGCGCCGCGGGAGCGCCAGCGCATCGCGGGCGCCTCCACGAGGCGGTACGACGCCCAGCCGGCCGCGACGGAGAGCCCCACCATGGCGACGGAGTTGGGGAGGAGCCACGAGGCCCCTTTGTGGAGCAGCCAGCCGCGCTTGGCCAGCTCGATCATGAGCGGCTCGTGCCAGAGGTAGACGCTGTAGGAGATGGCGCCCAGGAAGGAGAAGGGCGCGCTCCCCAGGACGCGCTCCCAGGGGCCCTCCGCTCCCTTGCGCGCCACGCTGGGCGCGAGGACGAGGGCGAACCCCAGCGCGCTGGCGGCGTGGAAGAACGCCTGCCACGCGGGGGCGGCGTCGTGGCGCGCGAAGGCGATCCCCAGCACGGCGAGGCCCGCGAGGCGCAGCGGGGCCGGCGCGCGCAGGCCCGCAAGGCGCGCGACCGCCAGGAGCATGCCGGCGGCGAACCCGTCGGCCCGCGCGGGGAGGCCGAACCAGACGGTCCACCGGTCCATGGGCGCGTGCCACACCCAGAGCGCCCAGGCTTTGAAGGCGAGGCTCGCGAGGCCCACGATCAGGGGGAGGGCGGCGAGGAGCGCCAGCCGGCCGGCGCGCGTCCGGAGCCTGGCGCACGCCGCGTAGGCCAGGGCGCCCAGCGCGGGCAGCAGGAGGTAGAAGCCCACCTCCACCGCGAGGCTCCAGGCGGGCCCGATGGTCCAGAAGACGTGGGCCTGGCTGAACGTCTGCGTGAAGGTGAGGTGCTCGACGAGGTCGACGCGCTCCTCGGCCAGCCCGTCGTAGCGCGAGGCCCACACCAGGAGGATCGCGACGTAGTAGAGGGGGAGGATGCGCAGCGCGCGCTTGGCGAAGAACGCCCGCGTCGAGGGGCGCCCGTCCTGCTCCAGCGCGGCGCGGGCGAAGGGCAGGTAGAGGAGGAGCCCCGAGAGGACGAAGAACCAGGCGACGCCCGCCTCCAGGCTCCGGAGCACGAGGTAGAGCGGCGTCCCGGCCAAGGCGCCGGCGTGGGTCGGGCTCGCGTGCTGCCAGGCGTGGTACACGACGACGAGGAGGGCCGCGAGTCCGCGGTAGCCGTCCAGGGCGGGGAGGCGGTCCGGCATGCCCCGGGCGCGGGGCCCTCTGGACCTGGCGGTTCTGGCCGCGGGATCGCTTCAGGGGACGCTCACGGCGGCCCGGACCTCCAAGGGCTCGCCCACGAGGCCCGTCCCTGCGTGGACGACGTAGGTCCCCCGCGGCGCGGGCCAGCCCGCCAGCTCGCCGTTCCACGACGCGAGGCGCGCGTGGACGCCGGGCTCCAGCACGGCGGGGACGAGGGCGCATGCGCCCACCGCCTCGGGCTGCGCGAGGTCGGGCAGCCACGCGCGCGTGCCGTTGGCTTCAATCCAAGCGTCCACGAGGTCGCCGGGGCAGCCGCGCAGCGTGACGCGGACCGGCCGATCGACGACCAGCTTCACCAGGAACGTGACGTTGGCGCCCGGCTGCGTCCTCGTGGGCTGGAGGCTCAGGTGGAGCGGGCCGCGGTCGGCGGCGCCCGCTGTGGCGGGCCAGCCGTCGGGCGTCTGGGGCTCGGGGCCCGAGGGGAGGATGCGCGCGCCGTCGAGCCCCTGGAGGCAACCGGAAGCGACGAGGGAGGCGAGGAGGAGCCCGGCGGCGCGTCGCACGCACGCCAGGCGGCCTGGCCGAGGATAGGGGCTCGCTTTCGGGTGGGCGCGCGCCGAACGGCCTACGCCTTGCGGCCGGCCAGCTGCTCGCCGATGGCGTCGTCGGCGGCCGCCAGGAACTCGTCCCGCTTCGCGCGGGGGATGGTGGCGCCCGCCGCGGGCGCGTGGCCGCCGCCGGCCCCGCCCACCTTGCCCGCCGCGACGCGCATGACCTCGGCGAGGTTGACGCCCGCCGCCACGAGGGAGCGCGCGGCGCGGCCGCTGACCTTCACGTGCTCCGCGTCGGCCTCGGCGAAGGCGAAGATGGGCAGGTCGCGGCGCACGCCTGCCGCGTTGTACATCATGCCCGCGACGATGCCCACGATGGTCTCGCGGATGCCGCTGCCCGCGTCGAACCACTGGAGGTGGTTGCGCTCGGTCAAGCCCTTCTCCTTGACGAGCTGGATGCCGGCCACGAGGTTCTGGCGGTGCCCCTTGAGGAGCTCCAGGCCGCGCGCGTACATCTCGCCGCGGTCGCCCAGCGCGATGGCGAGCCCCACGTCGGCCGCGCCGTAGCGCGCCGTGCTGTTGAGCAGCGTGGCGAACTCCTTGGCGTCGCGCACGGGCTCGCCCTGCGCCTCGCCGGGCAGCACGTACACCTCGCCCACGAGCCTGCGCACCGCGCGGTGGCCGTACCCCTTGGAGAGGAGGCTCTTGGCGATGGCGCTGAGCACGCGCCGCCGCTCCTCCGTGGAGAGGTGGCCCCAGCGGCGCTCGTCCTCGCCGTGGTGGTGCGCCACGTGCAGGCCGTCGAGGAACTGCGCGCACGCCTCGCCCCGGCCCGAGACGCCGGGCACGCACGGGTCGTCCGCGTACTGGAGGATCTTCACCAGCGAGCGCGTCTCGCGGCCGAAGTAGCGCGTGTCCACCGCGGCGAGCATGCCGGCGGCGCGCGCGTCTTCCACGATGGCGGCGTTCATGCCCACGAGGCGCCCCGCGTCGGTGTCCTGGAGGTCGCCCACGCAGCCCACGACGGCCACGGGCGCCATGTCGCGGTTCGCCCGGTCGATCGCCCGCGCCACGAGGTAGGTCGTCGTGCTCCCGGAAAGATATCGCGAGCCGTCCTCCCCCGAGAAGTGGCAGTTGAGGTGATAGCGTCCGCCCGCGGTGGGGACGTGGTGGTCGGTGATGACGGGCTCGACGTCCGAGAGGAGCGCCGCCGCGCCCGCGCCCAGGTCGGTGAACCAGAGCGTGTCGGGGTTCTCGTCCTTGAGGCGCTCCACGTCGGGCGGGCGCAGGCTCTTGAGGAACTCGACCTCGTAGGGCTTCCCCAGGCGCTCCAGCGCGCGCACGGCGACCGCGGCGCTGGTGAGCCCGTCCGCGTCGATGTGGCTCACCACCTTCACCGACCGCGCGGAGCGCAGCCGGTCGGCGAGGACCGCGGCCTGGTCGAGCATCGAGTCCTGGGTTATGCCTTCCCAGGCTTCAGGGTTGTCCGGGCGTCACCCGTGCTTCTCCTGGAACGTGGCCGCATCGGAGGCAGGCCGCCAGGGGGCCGGCCGCGCCGCGCGCCGCGCCGCAGGCGTGGCAGAAGGCGCCTGGCCGGGGCGCCGAAGGGCTGCGTCGCGCTCCCGCCACGAGGAGGAAGCCCACGAAGGGGACGGCGCACGCCAGGAGGAGCAGCGGCGCGAAGGCCACGAAGAGGACTCCCAGGAGGAGGGCCGCGACGCCCACCGCGCCCAGGAGGGCGATGCCGTCGCGGGGCGGCGCCGCGGGGTCCATCATGCGGCCCAGCGCCCACGCCTCGGCGAGGCCCGCGGGGAGCGCCAGGAGGAAGCCGAGGATCGCCACGACGTGCGCCAGCGCGGCGAGGGCGAAGAGCATGGCGTTGAAGACGAGGATCACGCCGAAGGTCAGGAGGATGAGCCACCACGGGGGCGTCTGCGCGGCCTGCGTCTCGATGGCGCGCGCCATCGCCTCCGCGCCGAAGGCCAGGAGGACGAGGGAGGCGGGCAGGAGGTACACCGAGACGCGGCAGAGGACGAGCCCCACGCGCTCGCCCCCCTCCGCGGAGCCGGGAAAAGGCCCCAGCGCGCCGCGGCGCACGTCCTCGACGAAGTCGGCCATGGCAGGCGGGCTGGCGGCCAGGCTCATCAAGCCTTCGGGGCCACGTCGAAGGCGCGCCCGGGGGAGGCCATCTCCACCGGCCCGCCGAAGCTCTCCTGGGCCTGCCGCGCCGACACCGCGGGGTCGAGGTTGTCGCGCAGGTGCGTGAGCACGAGGCGCTTGACGCCCGCCTTGCGCGCGACCTCGCCGGCCTCGCGCGCCGTCATGTGGTGGTCGCGGGTCTTCTCCGGCGTCTGCGCCTCGCGGAGGTCCTGGAAGGTGGCCTCGAAGAGGGCCAGGTCCGCGCCCTGGGCGGCCTCCTCCAGGAGCGCCCCGGCGCGCGTGTCGCCGGAGTAGACGAAGCGCCGGCCGTCGGCCTCCGCCCGCAGCGCGAGGCACGCGACGTTGTGCTCCACCGGGCACGCCATGAAGCGCATCTCGCCCAGGGTGTGCACGGTCCACTCGGGCATCTCGGTGATGCGCAGCGCCTCGACGTAGGGGTCGGGGTCGGAGGAGAAGAGGCTGAACCAGCGGTAGAGCAGCGTGCGCGTGCCCGGGGGGCCGAACACGGGGAGCGGCCGCTTCGTGAAGCGCGCCCAGAGCGCGATGGGGTAGAGGTCCGCCACGTGGTCGTGGTGCAGGTGCGAGAGGTACACGCCCGAGAGCGCGGAGAGCGGCGCGTGGCGCACGAGCTCCCCCAGCACGCCCCCGCCCGCGTCCACCAGGAGCCGCACGTCGCCGTGCTCCAGCAGGTGGCCGCTCCCGGCGTCGCCCGGGCGCGGCACGCCCGCCGCCGCGGTGCCCAGCGTGATGAGGCGCATCGGACGCGGGGAGGGGTCCCTTGCGCTTGAAGCTTCGGCGTCTCTTGCTGGGGGCTCCGCCCCCTTTCCCCTCGGGAAAGACGCGAATCTCCGAATCACAGAATCTCCGACGGGGATTCCGAGATTCGGAGATTCGGGGTTTCATGGGGCGGAGCCCCCGGCGAGGCCACGCGACGACGGGAAAGGCCACCTTGAAGCGGGGGCCCCGCGCTGGCAGGCCCATGAAGGACCGCCGCATCGCGGTGCTGGGCGCGGGCAACATGGGCCGGGCCCTCCTGCGCGGCATGCTGAAGGCCAACGGCGCGAAGCCCGCGAACGTCGTCGCCACCACGCGCAGCCGCGAGCGCGCCGACGCGCTGGCCCGCGAGCTTGGCATCGACGCGCACACGGACAACCTCAAGGCGGCCGCGTGGGCCGACGTGCTGGTCCTCGCCGTGAAGCCGCAGATCCTTCCGCAGATCCTCGCCGAGATCCGCCCCGCCGTGCCCGCGGGCCGGCTGGTCATCAGCATCGCGGCGGGCGTCCCCACCTCCGTCATCGAGGAGGCGCTGCCCGGCGCCAGCGTCGTGCGCACGATGCCCAACCTGCCCGTCCTCGTGGACGCGGGCGCCACGGCGTACTGCTTCGGCGCGGGGGCCGACCCCAAGGACGAGGCCACCGTGCGCGCCATCTTCGAGGCCGTGGGCACCGCGCACAAGGTGGACGAGTACCTCATGGACGCCGTGACCGGCCTCTCGGGCACGGGCCCCATGTACGTCTTCCAGTTCATCGAGGGCCTCTCGGACGCGGGCGTCAAGGTGGGCCTCTCCCGCGACGTCGCCAACGCCCTCGTGCTCCAGACCGTGCTGGGCGCGGCGAAGATGGCGATGCAGACCCGGGAGCACCCGGCGCAGCTCAAGGACCGCGTCACCTCCCCTGGCGGCACGGCCATCACCGCGCTCCACAGCATGGAGCGCAGCGGCCTGCGCGCGACGCTCATCGACGCCGTGGAGGCCGCCACGAAGCGCAGCGAGGAGCTGGGGAAGAAGGCAAGCGGAAAATGAACCGAGGGTCCATCACGGAAGACGAGGTCGAGGCGAGCGTAGCCCGCGCGTTCGGACCCGACTTCGTCTTCCGGTCCCCCAGGCTCTCGGACGGCCACGAAGCCACGGACATCCTCGTCGTGTACGACGACGTCCGGGTCGTCGTCGAGGTCAAGTCGCAGGCGGAGCCTTCGGCGGACGCGCCCCGGCGCGATGCCGAGGCGTGGGCGCAGAAGGCCCTCTCCAAGGCCTGCCGGCAGGTCGAGGGCGCGATCAAGTCGCTCCGCGCGGGGCGCGTCGCGCGCGTCGCCAACGCAAGACGCGGCGAGATCAGCGTCGACGTGGAGAATGCGCAGCTCCTCATCGGCCTCGTCGTCCTGCGGTGCGACGCCGAGACGTTCCCCGTGGACGTGGATGCGGACCTCCACGTCCTCTCGTTCGAGGACTTCACGCGCGTCTCGGCGCTCCTCGACACCCCCCGCGACCTCGTCAGGTATCTCGTCCATCGATCGAGGATCGCGCCGGACCGGCGCCCCGCCTTCGGCGACGAGGCGCCCGCCCTCGATGCCCACTGCCGCATGCTGCGCCGCGAAGCCTACGAGCTTGCGGAAGAGCCGGGCGCAGATGACCTCACGCCGGAGGTGGTCCAGGAATACGTCGGCCACCTGAAGGGCCAGCGTTCCCGCCTTGGGAGCCTGATCGACGACGTCATCGAGGCGCTCCACCGGCAGGACCCTGCCATCCCCGGGATGCGCCATTTCCTGCTCGACGTCCCAGCCGCGGGCCCGGACTACGTGAAGGTCGGCATCTGGCTCGCCCGGCTGTCCCGCCTCCAGCGGATCGGCCTGGGGAAGGAATACGCCGCGACCTTTCGCCGGGCGATCCGGGGAGACGGCTCGGGCCAAGGCCTCTCGGCAAGCCACGCGGAGAGCCTTTGCATCGTGTTCTTCGTGGCTCGCGCCGACCTGCCCCGGGAGGAGCGCGCGTCGACGCTGACCTCCATGCTGATGATCGCGCAGCAGGCGCTCCAGACCCGGAACGGGATCGGCATCGCCACCAGCGGGCCTCCCGAAGCGGGCAAGACGCTCGACGTGGTCTGGCTGGGCGCGGCCCTTCCCTACGACCCGTTCGTCGAGGACCTCGCCCGGTCGCTGTTCGGACGCCCGCAAGACGACTGATCCGCAGGCCGGCACGGCGACCCTATCGCCTCGCGCTGCGCCCCAGGTGCGCCGCCAGCGCGTCGAGGGTCCGCGCACGGGCGGCGAGGGGCGCCTCGGAGGCGAGCACGAGGAGGGAGCCGCCCACCTCGCGCACGACCGCGGGGGCGGAGCGGATGCGCTCCTCGCCGAGGCGTTGCACGTGCGCGGGCCCCAGCAGCATGATGGGCCACGCGAGCTTGCGCGGGTCGGCGTTGGCGTTCTCGCGGAGGTGGTGCTCCGTGTCGGCGAACGCGAAGGAGAGGGGCAGCGCGTCCCCCATGGCCGCGAGGTAGTCCCCCAGCCAGAGGGCCTCGGCGGGGTCGTCGAAGGGGAGCGCGCAGACGAGATGCAGCCAGGAGGCGGGCGCCACGCCGCGCAGCTTCACGGCGGAGGCCTGGAGCGAGAGGCTCACGCGCACGAGGCGGCCGCCGGGGCCGGGCACGTCCCACGCGTAGGCCTGCGCCCAGCCGCTTGCCTCGGCGGCGTCGGCCCAGCGCGCGCGGTCGGCGGCTGTTACCGCCGCGCCGCGGCCCTGATATCGCGCGGGCCCGCAGCGCTCGAAGAGGCGCAGCGCGCGCTCCCGGTCCAGCCCGCCGTGCTCCACGAGGACGTGAGTGCCGCGGCCCGCCACGGCCGCCGCAAGGCGGGCCTCCCGTAAGGACCCCTCGGGAACCCTTTTCCGGCGCGGCGGCCCTGGTCGGCCCCCATGTGCCGCATGCTCGGCGTCGTGGCCCCCGGCGGCGTGCCCGCCGACCTCTTCTCCCGCTTCCGCGGGCAGGCCTCGGAGGGGCGCGTGGGGAAGGGCATGGCGCCGGGCCACCGCGACGGCTGGGGGATCGTGCGCTATCAAAACGGCGAGCCCTCCTACGCGGGCCGCTCCGCGCAGGACGCCGCGGCGGACCCCGAGTACCTTCGCGCGCTGGGGGCGCTGCGGGACGCGCGCGGCGTCGCGCTGGGGCACCTGCGCAAGGCCAGCGCGGGGGCGAGGGACGTCGCCAACAGCCACCCGTTCGTGGAGGGGCGCTGGGCGTTCTGCCACAACGGCACCGTCTGGGGCGTCGCGCCGCCGGGGGAGAGCGACTCTCGCGCCCTGTTCGCGCGGCTGCTCGCGTCGCTGCGGGCGGGCGCGGAGCCGGAGGCCGCGCTGGAGGCGTTGGCGCGGGAGGTGGACGCCTCGTGCCGCTACACGTCGCTCACGTGCCTGCTCACCGACGGGCGCGGCCTCTGGGGTCTGCGCAAGGTGGGCAACGACCCCGTCGCGTGCGCGGACGACGCTTGCCCCGCGGAGTATTACACGCTGGGCGTCGCGCGCGTCGGCGGCGCGACGGTGGTAAGCCAGGAGCACGAGTTCCTGGGGCTGGGCGGCGCCGCGTGGGCCGCGGTGCCCGACGGGGGCATCGTCTCGGTGGACGCCTCGGGCGCCTTCCACGTCAAGGGGCCCTGAGGGCGAAGCGCTCAAGACCGATGCCGCGCCATGGGCCGCCGTGACCTCCTGCCGCTGCGGCGCCCCCGCCGTGCACCACGCGCGCTACAGCGGCGAGCACCTCTGCGCCACGCACTTCCAGGAAAGCGTCGAGCGGCGCGTGCGGCGCGAGCTTCGCCAGCAGGGGCCCTTCAAGCGGGACGTCTCCATTGCGGTCGCGCTCTCGGGGGGCAAGGACAGCGTCGTCGCGCTGCGGCTGGTCCACGAGACGTTCCGCGACAACCCCCTCGTCCGCGTGAGCGCGCTCACGGTGGACGAGGGCATCGCGGGCTACCGGCCCCCGTCCATGGAGATCGCCGCGGCCCACTGCCGGGAGATCGGCGTCGAGCACCTGGTCCTCTCCTACGAGGAGACGGCGGGGCTCACCATGGACCGCGTCGCGGCGGACCCGCGGCGGCAGCACCTTCCGTGCGCGTACTGCGGCGTGCTGCGGCGGCGCAACCTCAACGAGGGGGCGAAGCGCCTCCGCGCCACGCACCTCGCGACGGGGCACAACCTGGACGACACGGCGCAGACCATCCTCATGAACCACCTGCGCGGCGACGTGGACCGCCTGGGCCGCATGGGGCCGCACCGGCCCGAGCACGTGCAGCCGGGGCTCGTGCCGCGCATCCTGCCGCTGCGCTCCATCCCCGAGAAGGAGGTCGCGCTCTACGCGATCCTGCGCGGGTGGGCGTTCCACGACGGCGAGTGCCCCTACAGCCTCGACGCCACGCGGGGCCGCTACCGCGACCTGCTGCTGGACCTGGAGGAGAAGGAGCCCGGGACGCGCCACGCGCTCCTCGCGGGGTACGACCGCCTCCAGCCGCTCCTCTCGGGGGGCGCGAAGATCGGCGCGTGCGGCAAGTGCGGCGAGCCCACCAGCGGCCCGGTCTGCCGCGCGTGCCAGCTGGTGGCCGAGGTGGGCGGCGCGCTGCGCTGACGCGAACAGGGTCCCACGAGGCATCAGAAACCGTCCGCCGGGAATCCTTCTAATAGGGCCCGCCCCTCCGGCTCCCGTGCCGCGCGCTCCCCGGAGGATCCTCGCCGTCGTGGCCGCGCTCGCGCTCCTGGCGCCCTGGGCCTTCGCCGCCGCGCCGCCCGACCCGTGCGCGCCCCTCGTGGGCGGCGTCCAGCCGTGCGCGCCCCCCGAGGAGCGCGCGCACGACGAGGAGGTCCGCCAGCAGGTGGACGAGCACGCGGACGCCGCGCTGCGCGTCGACGCCGCCATGGCCACCGCGCAGTTCGACTTCCACGCGCCGGCGCTCATCTTCGACTCGCAGGCGGAGGGCGCCTCCTGCACGACGTGGCGCTTCACCGGCGACCCCGAGGGCTCGCTCGCCCTCCGCATGACCCAGGGCAACGGCCTCTCGGGGGAGGCGCTCGTCTCGGGCGGCGCCGCCGAGAGCCAAGGCACGGTGGCGCGCGAGCGGTGGACCGACGTGCGCGCCTTCGGCGTGATCCTCGCGGAGTCTGCCCACGAGCGCTCGGACCCGGCCCCTTCGGACCCCATGGACGCCTACTCCTTCAACGCCTCGCCCAGCGCGACGTGGGCCCTCAACGCCTCGGGCCTCACGGGCGACTTCACGCGCTGCACGACCTCCCAGGGGGGCCTCGCCACCGAGCATTTCACCTACGCGGCCCTCCCGGACGACGTCGCGGCGGAGACGCCCAGCTTCTCGGGCTCCGGGATCGCGGCGTCCGCGCGCGTCTCGTTCAACGGCGCCATCGACCACCCGACGTCGCGCCCCCTCACGGCCGCGCTCGTGGCGCCCGCCGCGCCCGAGGCGTTCGTCCTCGCGCGGGGCGGCCTCGTCGTCGTCCACGCGGAGTACGCGGACGGCCTGGCCTCGACGAAGGTGGGGTTCACGCAGCTGGCCGGGCGCGACGGGGGCCCTTCGCACCGCTTCGAGGCGGGCGCGACCTGCACCGAGTGGGACGGCGACTTCACGGAGGTGCTCGTGGAGGCCACGACGAAGGCGCGCGCGGGCAACGCAAGCCTCGCGGTGACGGGCTTCGACGCCGCGACGCCGGGCGCCTTCGCGCTCCGCGACGCGCCCGGCTTCACCGCGGACCTCCAGGGGCCGCCGGGAGGCATCCGCGGCTCGCTCCTCGTGTGCGACAACCCCTCGGGGCCCGGGAGCGCGACGTTCACCGGGACCGTCCACGCGCTGGCGCCCGCGCCGGCGGGGCTCGTGGTCGTGCGCGTCACGCCGGAGGGGTCGCCGTGAAGGCCGCGCTTGCCCTCGCGCTCCTCCTCGCGGCCCCCCTCCCCGCCAGCGCGGTCCATGGCCTGCCGCCCGGGGCGATGCTCGCGCAGGTGGCGGCGCTGGGCGGCATCCGCGCCCAGGACGAGCCCGCTCCCGGTGATATCACGCTGCGCGCCGCGATCCTCGACCTCTACGCGCTGGAGGGCGCGCAGCCGACGCCCCGCGGGCTCCTCGGCCTGGACGCCTCGCTGGCGAAGGTCCCCGCGTCGATCCAGGAGCCCGCGGCGCGCATCCTCGCGGCCATGAACGAGGCCGCGCGCCTGCGGAACGAGGCGTTCGCCCGCGTCGGCGTGGACGACGCGCGCTTCGCCCGAGACGCCACCCTCTCCGGCGCGCCCCTTTCAGCCCGGGACGAGGCGCGGCTCGCGGACGTCCTCTCGCGCCTCGACGAGGCGAAGATGGTGGGCGCCGCGCGGCTCGTGCTTGACGCCGTGGACGCGGCGCGCGTCGACCTCAAGGCGGCCGTCGAGCGCGGCGACGCGGCGGGCGTCTCCTTCGTGGACCCGTTGCGCTCGGTGGAGATCGCAGGGACAGGGAACGACGTGCACGCCGAGGACCGCACGCTCCTCATCGACCTGGGCGGCGACGACGACTGGCAGGACAACGCGGGCGCGGCCATGCCCGACTTCGTCATCCAGGCGTTCCCCGGCTGCGTCACCACGGGCGCCCTGGACTGCACGCCCCTCTCGCCCGACCGCAACGGGCCCTCCACTGGGGCGCTCCTGGGGCGCGCGTGCTCCGCGGACGCGACCCAAGCGCCCTTCCTCGCCGAGGCCTACGGCCAGGACGTGGGCGATGAGCTGGCCTCGCAGGAGACGCAGGCGAGCCTCCCCGAGGCGGAGCGCTTCGTCGCGGACCCGGGCGCGCCCACGCAGCAGCGCGCCGCGCAGCTTGCCGCGTCGCCCGCGCCGGACGCCGGGTGCCTCCCCCAGGGGCCGGGCGACGCGCCGGCGTGGGCGTCGGACTTCTACACCCGCGGCATCCTCACCGACGGCGACGAGCACGTCGTCGCGGTGGGGCTCGACCTCTCGGGGAACGACCGCTTCGCGCCGCCCAAGGGGTTCACCGGCGTCAACGACGGGGGCAACGCGGCGGGGTGCGACACGCGCGCCATGGGCGATGCGGGCGAGACGTGGACGCGCAACCTCACCGCGGGGGCCGCGTTCGCGGGCATCGGCGTCCTGTGGGACGACGGGGGCGATGACTTCTACGGGGGCCGCAGCCTCACGCAGGGCGTGGGGCACGTGGGCGGCGTGGGCGTCCTCGTGGACGCGGGCGGCGACGACCGCTACTCGGGCGTGCGGCTCGCGCAGGGGGCCGGCATCTTCGGCTCCGTGGGGCTGCTGGACGACGAAGGCGGGAACGACGTCTACGCCCTGGAGAACGACGCGCCCTTCTTCAACGAGTTCGAGGCGTTCGTGGGGTGCGACGTCTCGACGCGCGACGGGCAGGGGCGCTCGAACTTCGACGCCGTGGGCGCGCTGGTGGACGCGGCCGGCGACGATCGATATCAGGTCCAGGCCCACGGGGCGGGCGTGCCCGGCGCCAGCCGCGACGACCCCGCGACGACGCAGGGCTCCACCGGCGCGCGCCTCAACCTGGGCCCCAGCCCCGCCAACGAGGCCGCCGCGCTGGGCGTCGGGCTCCTCTGGGACATGGGGGGCCACGACGCGTACTCGCGTCCCGGGCGCGCCGACGACGCGACCGACCCCGCGGGGACCTTCGTCGACCAGTAGGCTCATGAGCGCCCCCGCCCGGTGCCCCGCGTGGCGTTGAAGCTCGTTTCCTTCGACCTGGACGGCACGCTCATCCACCCCGCGATCTTCAACGCCGTCGCGGACGCCCTGGGCTTCGGCGAGAAGCTGGAGGAGACGACGCGCGCCTACTTCGAGGGGCGCATGAGCGCCGACGAGACGTTCCACGCGGACTACAAGCACTTCGTGGGCCGCGAGGTGGCGCCCATGCGCGAGGCGCTGCGCGCGAGCGACCGGTGGACGCCCGGCCTCGCGGAGGCCATCGGGCGCCTCCACGACGCGGGGCTCCACGTCGTCGTCACCACCGACCAGCCCGACTGGCTCGCCGCCGCGACGCAGGAGCTCTTCGGCGTCGACGGGCTCGTGTGCAGCCACGGCGACCTGCGCCACGGCCGCGTCGCGGGGACCTACCGGCTGGAGCACGACAAGTGGGCCAACCTGGAACGATATCTTTCCGCGCGCGGCGTCGCCCCCAGCGAGGCGTGCCACGTGGGCAACGGGCGCAACGACGTGCCCGTCTTCCGGCGCGTGGGGTGGAGCCTCGCCGTCTGGCCCATGCACGACGACGTGCGCCGCGGCGCAGCCGAGACGCTGGAGAAGCCCCGCGACGCGGACGAGATCGTGGAGCGCATCCTCGCGGCGGCCAAGCGGATGCGCTGAGCCTACGACGGCCTGCGCACGACCATCCGCTCCGAGAGAAGGTAGACGCAGTAGCCAGCGTCGCCGGGAAGCGTCGCCCCTCCGCAGCCGAACTCACGTGCGGGGTACGCGATGCGGGCGAGCCCTTGGGCATCGTGGCGGACCGAGAGCGAGCCCACGGCGCCTCCGGGCGGCGCGGGAGGGTCTCCCACCGGGCCCCCGGCGACGAAGGAGCCCCCTGGGTCGTAGCGGGCCACGCTCACGACCCACGTCTTCTGGATCGACTCGTTCTGGACGGCGACCGTGAGGCCGCCGTCCTGGCGCGCGTCCACCGCCAAGGCGGGGGGCGATCCCAGCGTGACGTTCTGGAAGGCGGGGACGATGGCGGGGCTCCACGACGCGCCCAGGTCGTCGGACTGAAGGAGAAGGACATCCGTGCCGTTGTCGCGCCGGACGGGGACCGGAAGCGAGAGGCGCCCCTGCGCATCGCCCGCGATCTCGGGGACGAAGCCGGCCACCGCGGCCCCCGGCAGGTCGATGGGCTTCTCGTTCCAGATGCCCAGCCCCGAGAGGACGTGGAGCCGCAGGCCCGGGCTCGCGCCGTCGAGGCGGACCGCGACCGCGACCGAGCCGCTCGCCTCCACCGGTCCGCCTGCGCGACCGGTGGCGAGGATCGTGGGCGCCACCAGCGTGTCCTCGGTCCACGTCTGGCCCCCGTCCTGCGACCGGGACGCGAAGAGAGCGTAGGGGCCAGAGACGGACTCGGAGGTGACGAGCAGCGCATCGCGCGTCGCAAGGAGGCGCGGGTGGTCGCGCACGGGTGCGCCCACGCGCGAGGCGGTGGCGACGACCCACGAGGCGCCCCCGTCTCGCGAGACGGCGACGACGATCCCTCCGGCCGACGCGTAGGCGACGTAGAGGCTCCCCTGCGGCCCCGCGGCCACGTCGCAGCCCGACGCGGGTGGCACGCCCAGGATGGACACCGAGGTCCAGTTGCGGCCGTCGCGGGAGATCCAAGTGGGCGAAGGCCCCTTCATCCCGCCATTGCCGCAGGCCAGGAGCACGCCCGAGGGCGAGGTCGCCAGATGCGCCTCGCCCTCCCCGCCGGCGCCCACGAGGACGACCTCTGCTGCGTGGGGAATGATGCCGTGGAGGGTCTCTCCCACGGAGCCTTCCGGGCTGGTGACCGGCGTGGGCGCCGCGCAGCCGGGCAGCGCGAGCAGCAGGAGCAGGACGAGGACGTCACGGGCTCGCAGGGCGGCCACGCCGGCTCACCTTCCTGACCAGGCGGACGAGAAGGACGAGGGCGACGCCGAGCAGCGCCATGACGAGGACCGGGCGCAGCAGGCTGCGCAGCTGGCCCGCCAGGTGGAGGAGGTCCAGGAGGCCGTCCACCAGGGAGCCGAGGCTTCCCAGGAGGCCCGCCAGCGCGGCGAGGGGGGCCGTGAGCGCCTGGACGGCCAAGGTGAGGGCGGCGATGCTGGCGATGAGCGTCTGGATGGAGGCGTCGAGCCGGCTCACCGAGCCTTGCAGCGCGTCCTGCGTGGAGGGCACGGGCGCCGGGTCGTAGGAGCCAGCCTGCGTGGCCTCGAAGCTGCCCACGGGGGTGGGCGCCTTCTCCGGAGGATGCGCGGGCTCCTCCTGGGACGGGGAGAAGGCCGCATAGAGCGACGCGACGACAAGGGCGACGACGAGGACCAGGGGCACAATCCACAACGCGCGCCGCCACGCGGGCTTCCGGGGCGAGGGGGGACCGGCCATGCGCGCGCAGCGGACCTGGTGCCGGAAATAACCGCCAGGAGGCGACCTCTAACAACGGAAGGGCGGAGAAAAGTGAGGAGCCGCGCCCGCGTGCATCCCATCCCGTCGTTGATGGGCGCGGCTCCGGCGACCGTGATTCCTTATCGCGTCGAACCGTCCACGCACGTCGCCTGGTGGCAGGGGGTGTTGTCCCGGCCTGTCAGGGTTGAGGGCCTCGGGTGTGAGGCGCTCTCCAGCCGCTCGTGCATTCCATCCCTTGTTGTTCGCGGCTTGGTGGCGTGTTCGGATCCCTTCGATTCGGCATCCCCGTCGCGCTGGCAACCGTTGCCTGTTGCCTGCTCCCGCCCGCAGCGGGAGCATGGGATGGGCGAGCACTGAAGCCCGGCCCATCTCGGGGGAGACTGGCTTTCGATGAACGGGGAGAGCAGCGAAGCCCTCTCCCGTCCGGGGGAGACTGGTTTTCAAGGGGATGGGCGAGCAGCGAAGCCCGGCCCATCTCGGGGGAGACTGGCTTTCGAGGAGACCTCGCCGCCATGACGCGGAGCGGGTCCCGTGGAGACTGGCTTTCGAGTCCCGCGCCCGGGAGCGAACCGGACGGGCGCAGGCGGAGTGTTCAGGCTCTCGTCATCCGACCCACGGGAGGTCGAGGCCCTTGGGGGCCGCGGGCGATCCCTGGGGCGTGAAGGTGGCCTTGTTGGCCTCCTTGTTGGTGACCGCGCCGATGATCTGCGGGCTGTGGATGCCCGTCATGATGGCCATGACGCGCAGGCGGCCCTCGAACTCGGGCATGATGCGGGCGCCCCAGATGACGTTGGCGTGGGCGTCCAGCTCGTAGGTCAGGTTCTGCGCCACGGCCTCCGCGGCGCTGAGGCTCAGGTCCGGCCCGCCGGTCATGTGCACCAGGGCGCCGGTGGCGCCGCGGTAGTCCACGTCGAGGAGCGGGTGGTTGAGGGCCTCGTGCACGACCTTCTGGGGGTCGCTGCTCTTGCTCTCGCCGTAGAGCATGACGGCGACGCCGCCGCAGCCCATGATGGTGCGGACGTCGGCGTAGTCGAGGTTGATCAGCGAGGGCTGCGTGATCGTCTCGGAGATGCCCTTGACGGTCTCGGCGATGAGCGTGTCCATGACGCTGAACGCCTGGTCGATGGGCAGGTTCGGGACGTACTTGAGGAGGCGGTTGTTGTCGAGCACGATGACCGTGTCGGCCTCCTTGCGGAGCTTGTTGAGGCCTTCCTCGCCCTTCACGAGGCGGGCGCGCTCCACGTTGAAGGGGGTCGAGACCATGCCGATGACGATGGCGCCCTTCTTCTTGGCGGTGCGCGCGACGATGGGCGCCGTGCCGGTGCCGGTGCCGCCGCCCATGCCCGCGGTGACGAAGACGAGGTCCGCGCCTTCGAGGAGCTCCTCGAGGGCGGGCTGGGCCATCTCGGCGCAGCGCTCGGCCACCTCGGGGTAGCCGCCGGCGCC
>JAJPHT010000035.1 GCA_021325135.1 Pseudomonadota bacterium
AACTCCATGGCGCGCGGCACGCAGTAGTTCTCGTGGCTGCCGTAGGAGACGCCGTCGGGGTCCGTGTTGTTCTTGAACGCGCTGACCTTGACGTTGTGGAACTCCTCCAGCTTCATGCGGGCGAGGTCCACGATGCGCTCGCCCGCCTTCTCGTAGATGAGCATCTCGCGGGCGTTGAGCGTCTCGGGCGTGCTGATCTCTAGGTGGCCCACGTCGAAGTAGGCGCGGCTGCCGTTCTTGAGCCACTCGCCCTGCGCGGCGAACTGCGACTTGCGGATCACTTCCAGGGCGAGCCGGTGCGGGTCGATGCCGCGCGGGTTCATCTGGTGCGAGAAGAGGGTGTACTCGTGCTCGCTGCCCATGATGCGGGGCTTCACGCACTCGCCAGGTGGCGGGCAGACTATTTCCCTTTTGCGAGAAGCGAGGCCGCTCCCTTCATGCGGGGCGCGGCATTTCCGCCGGGCGTGGGCGCCGAGGTCACCTGCACGGCGGAGCACGCCGGCGAGCGCGGCGAGGGCAAGGCCATGCTGGAGGGGGACAAGCTCCTCTTCCGCGGGCCCTTCCGCGTCGCCATCCCGCTGGCGCAGGCCAAGGTCCGCGTCGAGGGCGATGCCCTCGTGGCGGACTGGCCAGGCGGCCGCGCGTCGTTCCTGCTGGGGGCCAAGCGCGCGGCGGCGTGGGCGGAGAAGATCCTCCACCCGCCGACGCGCCTCGACAAGGCGGGCGTCAAGGCGGGCACGCGCGTCTCCCTCGTGGGCCTCACGGAGAAGGGCTTCGCCGCGGAGCTTCGCGCGGCGGGGGCGAAGGTCGTGCGCGCGGAGGCGGACGTGACCTTCGCGCAGATCGACGATCCCAAGGACCTGGGAGGCATCGCGAAGCTCGCCAAGGGGCTGCCCGCCGAGGGCGCGCTGTGGGTCCTCTCCCCGCGCGGGCGGCCGGAGATCGCGGACACCGTGGTCATGGCGGCCGCGCGGAAGGCGGGCCTCGTGGACACCAAGGTCATGCGCTTCTCGGAGACGCACACGGCGCTGAAGCTCGTCTGGCCGCGCGAGGCGCGCGCGAAGAAGCCTTAAGTCCCGGCCGACCGAAGGCATGGCGTGGACAATCTTGTCGCCGCCGAGCTGGACGGCGCGCGCGACTACACCGCGCTCTTCCGGCTGGTGAAGCGCCTCGTGGAGGCGCGCCTGCGCAAGTCGCGCGCCGGCATCATGCTGGGTCTGGCGCCCCTGGGCCTCTCGCCCGAGGGCTTCCTGGGCGGCTACTTCGTCCTGGGCTCCAACGCCATGATCCTCAACAAGGACGTGCTCAACTACGTGAAGGTCCACGAGCCCGCGCACCACAACGCCTACGCGTTCCACGTCCTCCTCCACGAGTACCTCCACACGCTGGGCTACTTCCGCGAGGACGAGGTGCGCCCCATGGCCTACGACATCTCCCGCGACGCGCTGGGGCCTGAGCACCCCGCGACGCTCATCGCCGCCGCCATGGTGCCCGGCATGGAGGGCGAGGCGCCCGCGTTCTTCCGCAAGCTGGTGTACCCGCAGTTCGGCTGGGCCCCCGCGCGCCGGCCCGCCATCGAGATCGTCAAGGGGTTCGACCCCGACGCGACGCCTTACATCGGATGACCATTCTCGGACTCGCGCGCCCAATCCTGGCTCATCCTCGTCGGAACGCCTATGGCCGCGTCGGGCGCTTTCCGGCGCGTGAAGACGCTCAGCTTCCCGCTGGCCGTGCTCGACGCCGCGAACGTCGAGGACCTGCTGGACCTCGTGACCTCCATGGACGGCGTGGTGGCCGCACTGGTGGAGCGCGACGCGCCCGGCCTCCAGGTCCTCGTGCGCAGCGACCACAGCGCGCTCCTCGTGCGCGAAGGCCTGCGCTCCGCGCTGGCGGCCGGCTGGGCCGGCGCGGCGCACGCCTGAGCGCGGGCGCCGATTCCGCAGCGTTCAAAGCGCGCCCGCGCCTGGCTCTCCCGTATGCGCGCCGCGCTCCTGCTTGTCGCCCTGCTCCTCGCCGGCTGCGCCGCGCCCTCGGCCCCCACCACGACAACGCCGTCGTCGACGCCCTCTTCGACCCCCGCGCCGACGGAGACTCCGTCCTCGCCCCCGGCGACGACGCCCACCCCCTCGGGGAACGCGGACGCCCTGACGAGGTTCACGGGCTGCAAGGGCTCCGGGCCCGTGACGTTCGCGCAGTCGCCCATGCGCGTGAGCGACTTCGGCAACATGCTCCCCTACGGCGTCGTCGTGGGCGGGCACGTGACCCCCATCGACCACATGTACTTCTCTCCGGCGAACGTCAGCCTGGGGCGCGACGCCTACGAGGTGCGCGCGATCGGCGACGCGGTGATCTACAGCATCCAGCCGCGCGACGTCAACGTCGAGTCGGGCGCCGCGAAGCTGCGCGAATGGCGCGTGGACATGGCGCACACGTGCACGTTCACCAGCTACTTCGACCTGCTCACGAGCCTCGCGCCCGACTTGGAGGCGGCGTACAACGCGAGCCGCGCGGGCAACCAGGGACCCCTCTCCGTGCCGGTGAAGGCGGGCCAGCTCGTCGGCCGCATCGGGGCCCAGACGCTGGACTTCGGCGTGTACGACTACAACGTCACGCTGCCCGGCTTCCTCGTGCCCTCGCACTACGACCGCGAGCCGTGGAAGGTCCACACCGTCGACCCCTTCCCGCACTTCCCGCCGGACGTGCGCGCGGCCATGCTGGCGAAGATGCTGCGCACCGCGGAGCCTCGCGCGGGGAAAATCGACTGGGACGTGGACGGCGCGCTCGTGGGCAACTGGTTCAAGGTGGGCACGAACGGCTACGCGGGCGTCGATCCGTCCAACTACTGGGAAGGGCACCTGAGCGTCTCGCCCGACACCTACGATCCCTCGCACGTCGTCTTCAGCATCGGCGACTTCAACGGGACACCGCGGCAATTCGGCGTCAAGGGGAACCCGGACCCGGCGAAGGTCACGCCCGCCTCCGGCCTCCTGAAGTGGGAATTGGTGACGTTCGACGAGTACGACAACAAGACAGGCGAGCGCGGCTTCTCGCGGGACGGCACGACGGGGATCCAGCCCGGCGACGGCATCACGGCGCGCAACGACGACCAGGTCGTGGGCGTCGCGCTGCTCCAGATGACCGGGCCTCGCGCGCTGAAGCTGGAGGTCTTCCCCGGCAAGGCCGCGGCTGACGTGACGGGTTTCGACGCCGACGCCTGGAGCTACGAGCGCTAGGCGGACGCCACCGGGGGCTCGGGCTCCGTGCGGGGGCCGTACCTGACGAGCCCCAGGAGCGCGACGACGAGGCCCAGCTCCACCGTCTTCGTGAAGAGGTCCATGAGGCCGATCTCCTCCTTCTCGCCCGCCATGGGGCCCGCGGGGACGCCCACGAAGCGCGTGTACGCCCAGAGCGCGAGCAGGAGGACGTTGCCCACGAGGCCGCAGGCGAGCATGAAGCGCCACCCGCTGGGCCACCACGCGGGCCGCGGGCGCGGGCTGTAGCCCTCCCAGAGGAGGATCGCGCCGTTGGCGGCCTGCGCGACGAAGCAGACGACGAAGAACGCGCCGTAGCCCCACCACTCCTCGAAGTGCTCCGGCGCGACGGCCAGGTGCAGCAGCCCCGCGATCGCGCTGAGGCTTCCGGCGACGAGGACGAGGCGCCGCGTCGGCGCGTCCCAGAGGGGGTGCACGCAAGGGCCACGGGGGCAGGAGGGATATGCCTCTTTTCCCCACTCCGGCTGGCCCTACGCCCTGGACCAGCGCAGGGGCTTGCCCCCGTCGCGCCTGAGGACGCCCTGCGCCTCCAGGTCCAGCTGGACGCACTTGACCCACCACTCGACCTTCTCGCCGCCGGGCCAGTGCTCCGCGGGCGCCACCTTGCGCGCGGCGTCCCACATCTCGCTCTGCGTGAGCCCCGCGCCCTTGGGGACGACCTGGAGAAGCACCTTCCTCATCGCGTCGTACTTCGTCCGGTCGACGGTGGCGGTGTAGCCGGGCACGTTGGGCGTGCGCACCTGCACGCGGTCGCCCGCGGGCGCGGCGGCCTTCTTCGCCGCCTTCCTCGGGGCGGCCTTCTTCGCGCTCTTCTTGGCGCTCTTCTTCGCGGCCATGGGCGGGCCAGCGTGGCGGCTCCGCTTCAACGTGGCGAAAGGCGGGCGGGGCGCAGCGAAGCGCCTCCGCGCGCGACATCAGCCGGAGTCGACCTCGGCGTCGTCGTCGCAGACGTCGTGGTCGTAGACGCCCAGCAGGATGGACTGCCCGACCACGGGGAGCGGGTGGCTCGCGCCGTCGTAGCAGACCTCGGCGCCGCCGACGCCCGCCACGAAGGCGTGGACCTCGAGGTGGTCGTCACCGGGGGCGGTGCAGGCGTTGCCGCCGGGGATGCCCTTGGGGTCGTTGAGGAACGCCAGCAGGGCCGCGGCGGCGCCGGAGCCCGTGGGGTTCGTGGGGTCGCTGGGGAGGACGGTGTTGTAGACGGTGCCGTCCTCGACCTCGACCTCAGCCTCGCCGCCGGTGCCGTCGAGGTCGTAGCACTCGCCGCTGATGCCCGCGTCGACGGGGTCGGGCTGGGCCGCGTGGGCATAGGCCGGGATCAGGAGAAAGGCCGCTAGCAGATACAGGATGCGGAGCTTCATGGGTGGTTCCCCGCGCCGGCCAGGCCCGCGGGGAAGGATATCATTGTTGGAGATCGGATGTGAAATCGCACGAAGCCCCGCCTCAGATAACGGATTGATCCACAAAAAGAGGGCATCCGAGAAGGAAAAGGGGGCGCGCGGGCGCGGCGCGGGGCCGCGCCCGTGACGATCCGGTTCTCACATCACTTCGACGTTGTCGTTCGCTGCAAACCGCGCGCGCTCCCACGGCCGAAGCCTCTCCTCGCGGCCTGAAGGCCGCTCGTCGGGATCGGCCTGGTCGCACGCGCGATTTGCGCTGCACGCCAACGTCGAAGTCAAGTTCGGCCTTCGGCCTCACATGACTTCGACGTTGTCGTTCGCTGCAAACCGCGCGCGCTCCCGCTGCCGCTTCTGGTACACGGACGACTCGACGAGGGCGTGCTCCTTGGACTCCTCCTCGGCGGCCTTGCGCAGGTCCTCGAAGTTGAGGCCTTCGCGGGCGCGCTCGTGAGAGCCGCGCGGATAGGGCAGCACGCGCTTCACGTAGTTCTTCTTCGCGGTGGTGATGATGCTCTCGATGAGGGCGCCGGAGATGATGTCCTTGCGCTTGATGGTCTTCACGGACTCCTTGGCCTCGGGGTCCAGCTTGAACTCGACCCACTTGTTGTCGCCGTAGAGCTCCTCGATGAGCATGCTCTTCATCGTCTCCAGGGCCTTCTCCTTGGAGCCGCCGTTGTCGCGCACGAACGTCTCCTGGAGGGGCAGGTCCTTGGTGAGGTAGATGTCGATGATCTGCATCGCGGCCTGCTTGTTGGGACGCTGGATCTCGATGACCTCGTCGAAGCGGCCCGGGCGCAGCAGCGCGGGGTCGATCATGTCGGGGCGGTTCGTGGCGCCGAGGATGTAGACGTCCTTCAGCGTGTCGATGCCGTCCATCTCCGAGAGGATCTGCGCGATGATGTTCTTCTGGACGCCTGCGCTGTCCTGCTGGCCGCGCGTCGTGCCCAGCGCGTCGAACTCGTCGAAGAAGATGATGCTGGGCGCGTTCTCGCGCGCCTTGCGGAAGAGCGCCTTGATCATGTTCTCGGACTCGCCCACCCACTTGGAGAGGATGTCGGCCACCTTGACGTTGAAGAACGTCATGTCGTTCTCGGTGGCGACGGCCTTGCCGATGAGCGTCTTGCCGCAGCCGGGCGGGCCGTAGAGGAGGACGCCCTTGGGCGCCTTCAGCTTGATCGCGGCGAAAAGCTCGGGCTCCTTGTAGGGAAGCTCGACCACGTCGCGGATGCGGTCCAGCGTCTCGTCCAGGCCGCCGATCTGCGCGTACTTCACGTTGGGCGTCTCGCCCAGGAAGAGGTCGCGGATCTCGCTGCTGGGGCGCACCTCCAGGATGTCCAGCGTGGGCGGCAGGAGGCTGACCTCGTAGCCGATCTTGATCTCGTCGCCCATGCCCGAGGGCAGGTCGATGATCTTCTTCTCCATGCCGTCGGAGGTGGTGATGACGAGCTTGTCCTGGTAGATGTCGACGACCTTGCCCACGACGCCCTGCTCGTACTGGCGCGTGGAGGCGATGATGGCGTAGGTCTTGGGGTGGAGCCAGACGTACTGGCCCGTGCGGAGGTCGGACTTCGCGACCTGGCCCACGGCGACCTTGAGCACCTGCGTGCCGTGGCTGACGACGACTTCCTGGGGCTCCAGGTCGGCGCCTGTCAAGCGCAGGACGTATGCCGAGAGGAGCGGCGGCTCCTTGATCTGGTTGAACTTCTCCTCGTAGGCCTTGACGATGGCCTGGAGCTCGGCGATCTGCTCCTCCTTGCTGGGCGCGTCGCCGGCGTCGGCGCCGCGCGGGGCGCGGCCGCGCTTCTCCATGTCCCGGTCGTCCTTCATCGGTGATCCGTCGCGGCTAGGGACTTGCTCAGCTTAAAGTACCTTCTCCATGGGAAGTGTTCCTCCCGCGCTCGGTCGAGGCCGTCGGCGCCAGGCCCCCACGGCCGCGGGCCATCGAACGGGCCCCGTCTCGCGCTCCGCAGGCGGTAGCGCAAGGGGCCCCGCGGAGGAAGGACAACCCTTTTTCCGGGGGCCCCTCCATCGCGCCCCCATGGGCGTCGACCTCTCGGACGTCGTGCCGCGCACGCCGCGCACGCTCCAGGATTTCCAGGGGAAGACCATCGCCATCGACGCCCACAACGCGCTCTACCAGTTCCTCTCCAGCATCCGCCAGCCCGACGGCACGCCGCTGAAGGACAAGCAGGGGCGCGTCACGAGCCACCTCTCCGGGCTCCTCTACCGCACGGCGAACCTGGCGGAGTCCGGCATCCGTCCGGTCTACGTCTTCGACGGCAAGCCCCCCGAGCTGAAGCGCGCCACCATCGAGGAGCGCATCGAGCGCAAGGCGAAGGCCGAGGCCGAGCTGAAGCAGGCCCTGGAGGAGGGCGACGAGGAGAAGGCGTTCAGCAAGGCGCAGCAGACCTCGCACCTCTCCCGCGACATGGTCGCGGAGGCCAAGGCGCTCCTGGACGCCTTGGGCATCCCGTGGGTGCAGGCGCCCGGCGAGGGCGAGGCTCAGGCCGCGCGCATGGCGGAGAAGGGCGACGTGTGGGCCGCCTCGTCTCAGGACTACGACTCGCTCCTCTTCGGCGCGCCGCGGCTCGTGCGCAACCTGGCCGTCACCGGGAAGCGCAAGCTCCCCGGCAAGAGCGTGTGGGTCGACGTGGAGCCCGAGATGATCGAGCTTTCCCAGGTGCTCGAGGCCTTGGGCCTCACGCGCCAGCAGCTCGTGGAGGCCGGCATCCTCGTGGGCACGGACTTCGACGCGGGCGTGAAAGGCGTCGGCCCCAAGCGTGCGGTGAAGCTCATCAAGGAGAAGGGCGCGCTCATCGACGTGCTCACGCAGCTGGAGGCCGACATCCCGGACGCGGACGCCATCCGGGACATCTTCCTGAAGCCCGAGGTCACCGACGACTACTCGGTGAAGTTCGGGCAGGTCAACGAGGCCGCCGTGCGCGACGTCCTGGTGCGCCAGCACGACTTCGGCGAGGAGCGCGTCAAGGCGACGTTCCCCCGCTACGCGAAGCTGCACGAGGCGATGAAGCAGCGCTCGCTGGACGCCTTCTTCGGCTAGGTCATCCGAACGCCAGGAGCAGCAGCGCGTCGTCCGGGTCCACGGTGACGTTGCGCGTCTCGGTGGTCACGACGTGGCTCGACGTGCTGAAGCTCGCGACGTCGCCGAACGCGAGGGGCGAGCCCGTGGAGTTCTGGAAGGCGAGGGCGGAGAGCACGGTGGTCTCGTCGAGGCTCACGTCGCGCGTCGTGCTGGTTGTGCGCGTCGACTGCGCGTCGACGTCGGAGACGCACCCCAGGAGCGAGGGCCCCAGGCCGCTGCCCGGCGTGCCCGCGGCGAGGAGCGCCAGCAGGTTGTCGCGGCTCATGCTCATGCGCTGGGTGAGCGCGCCGGAGTTGCTGGACGAGGTGGTGCCGTTCTGGAGGGCGGCGAGCGTCACGCCCGTGACGCCGTGGTTTTGCAGCGCGAGCCCCAGGACGAGGCTGTCTGGGCCCACGGAGAGGTCCTGCGACGACGCGCTGTCGCTCGTCTGCACGACGCTGGAGTTGGAGAGCGCCCCTGGAGGCGCGCTGCACGGCAGGGGATCGGTCGTCGAGGCCTGCGCGGGGGCGGGCCCGACCACGAGGAGGAGAGTAGAGACGGCGAGCGCGCTGAGGAGAGCGGTGCGGTTCATGGGATCAGCCCTCCCGCCCAGACGCCAACGCGCCAAGGCGGGCAGCCCCCGCACGGGCTCCCCGTGCATCCCGGTGCCGCTTGTCCGATTCCGTCGTTGTTGCCCTGGCGTCGGGCCGGATCAGAAGAGGCTCAGCGGCACGTCGATCCCGCCGAAGCCCGACGGGGCCGCGCGGTAGGAGACGACAGTCGTGGAGACGATGGCGCCGCCCGCGCAGCCGGGGACGACGACCTGGAGGTCGCCGCCCTCCGCGCCCAGCGCGGCGAGCGCCAGGACGCTGGTGCTGTCCAGGGGCGCGGGCTCCGTCGCCAGGGAGCCGTTCCCCAGCGCGAGCGCCAGCAGCACGTCGCGCGGCTCCAGCGAGACGACGCGCGTGGCGCCCCAGCTCGACGTCGCGGGGGCGACGAAGACGCCCACCGAGCTTGCGGGCGCGGTGCATGGAAGCGAAGTGACGATCGACGATTGCGCGGAGGCGAGGCCGGCGCCCAGGAGGAGCCCCGATCCCGCAAGCAGGCCCAGGAGCAGCGTGCGGTTCATGCGTCCAACTCCCCCGCCGGAGGCCCCGGCGGGTGGCGGTCCTTGGCCCTTCGCGTGCATCCCTGTGCTGGCCCTCAGGCGGGCGCGACGCGGCGCGCGATCCAGCTTGGCGGCTGGTACGCCCACGAGATGCTCATGGCCGAGAGGAGGCCGAGTACCACGGGAAGCGCCGCGGCGAGGCCGCCGTCGCGCAGCACGATGCTGCCGCTCCACGCCAGGGTCGAGAGCGAGATGAGCCAGATGCGGGCGCGGTGCGCGCCGCGGGGCGCCTCGCGCAGGAGCGCCAGGTAGGTCCCCGCGCCCACGACGGGCGGGATCACGAGGAGGAGGGCCACCGCCAGGGCGCCCAGGAGCGGCGTCGCGAAGACGAGCGCCGTGCGCCAGGGCGCCACCTCCACCGCCGCGGGCGCGCTGCGCGTCACGAGGAAGAGGAGCACTGCGTAGTAGCCCGCGTAGAACGCCGCGAGGGGCGCCATGAGCCGGCGCTGCCCCGTGAGGACGAACGCCAGGTAGTACATGAGGCCCCAGAGGCCGATGCAGACGGAGACGATCTGCATGTAGCGCAGCGCGACGAAGACGCCGAAGGGCTCCAGGCCGAACGCCGCGAGCACGTCCTCGTTGGCGCCCGCGACGGCGTAGATCGCCAGGCCGATCCACCAGACGGCGAAGAGCGTGAGGGCCTGCTGGGCGCCCGCGTCGCCCACCCGCCGTTGCAGCAGCGCGAGGCCCGTGGCGAGGAAGAGGCCCGACGCGAGGGACGCCGCGCCCGCGCTGACGAGGAGAGTGGCTTCCACCAAGGCGGGCGACCCCGGGGCCGTCTGCCGATGCGATATATCGCCTTGTCGGGCCGCCGGGGCGCGCCCGGCCTCCGCGATGCCCCAGGGTGGCCCAGCTTTTTTATAGCCCCTCCCTGTCCCGAGTTGGAGTCCCCATGGCCACCACGATGAGCACCGAGGTCCTCGTGATCGGAGCGGGCCCTGGAGGGTACGTCGCCGCCATCCGCGCCGCGCAGCTGGGCAAGAAGGTCCTCTGCGTCGAGAAGGAGAAGCTGGGCGGCGTGTGCCTCAACGTGGGCTGCATCCCCAGCAAGGCGCTCATCCACGCGGCGAAGGAGTGGCGCACGCTGCACACGGAGGCCGCCGAGATCGGCATCGAGGTGCAGGGCGCGCGGCTGGACTTCAAGAAGACGCAGGAGTGGAAGCGCGGCGTCACCACCGGCCTCACCAACGGCATCGGCCAGCTCTTCAAGGCCAACAAGGTGGACTCCCTCTTCGGGACCGCGACGTTCACCGGGCCCAACGCGGTCTCCGTGAAGACCGCCAGCGGCGACGTCTCCGTCACGTTCCAGCACTGCATCGTGGCCACCGGCAGCCGGCCCATCCAGATCCCGGGCTTCGCCTTCGATGGCCAGAAGGTCGTCGACAGCACGGGCGCCCTGGACTTCGAGACGGTGCCCCGCGAGCTGGTCGTCATCGGCGGCGGCTTCATCGGCCTGGAGATCGGCGCCGCCTACGCCGCGCTGGGCAGCAAGGTCACGGTCGTCGAGATGATGGACCAGATCCTCCCCGGCCAGGACGCCGAGATCGTCCGCATCGTCGAGCGCCGCCTCAAGAAGGACGACGTCGCGGTCTTCACCAAGGCCAAGGCGAAGGCGTTCGGCGGCTCGCACGTCACCATCGAGGTGGACGGCAAGGAGCAGGCCATCGCCGCGGACAAGGTCCTCGTGGCCGTGGGCCGCCGACCCAACACCGACTCGCTGGCGCTGGACAAGGCCGGCGTCAAGGTGGGCGAGAAGGGGCTCATCCCCATCAACGACAAGGCGCAGACCAACGTGCCCCACATCTACGCCATCGGCGACATCACCGCCGGCCCCGCCCTCGCGCACAAGGCCAGCAGGGAGGGCCTCGTCGCGGCGGCGCACCTCGCGGGCGACAAGGGCGCGGCGCTGGACTACAAGGCGCTCCCGTGGGCCGTCTTCGTCGAGCCCGAGATCGCCACCGTGGGCCTGACCGAGGAGCAGGCGAAGGCCAAGGGCTTCGACCCCGTCGTCGCCAAGTTCCCCTACGCTGCGCTGGGCCGCGCCAAGAGCACCAACGCCACCGAGGGCTTCGTGAAGATCGTCGCGGACAAGAAGACCGATCTCCTCCTGGGCGTCCACGTCGTGGGAGCCGAGGCCTCGAACATCATCGCCGAAGCGGCCCTCGCCATCGAGATGGGCGCCACCGCCAAGGACCTCGCGCTGACCATCCACACGCACCCCACGTTCCCCGAGGCCATCATGGAGGCCGCGGAGGGCGTGCACGGGAAGATGATCCACGCGGCGAACCGCGGAACGAAGTAACGCGGTGAGCCGCGTGGAGCACGCGACGCCTCCGCAGAGGCGGCGCTGGTGATCCACGCGACGAACCTCCCGCCTCGGGCGGGGCGCAGCTAAAGCAGATCGTCAAGCTCCTCGCGCGTCAGCCCCGCTTGGCGCAGGATGGAGACCAGCGTTCCGGGCGCGATGTCCGCGTGGTTGGGCACGATCACGACGCGGACCCTCCCGCCGCGCTCGCCGTTGAGGCGGACGTGGCTGCCGCGTTGGGCCACGACCTCGAATCCGGCCTTGCGGAGCGCGCGGATGACCTTACGCGCGGACAGGGCGGGAAGCTTCGCCATCGCCAGCCTCGAACTTGCGGAAGATGGGCTTCGTGCGCGGGACCGACGCGTGAGGGTCCTCAAGGAAAAGCTCGACGGCCTCCTTCAGGTTCTTCAGCGCGGACGCCGAGGTGCGCCCCTGGCTCGCCACGTCGATCTCGGGGCACCACGCGACGAACCAGCGCCCCTCCTTCCGGATGACGGCCGAGAACTCCACGTCCGGACTGAGGCGCGGCGTCGCATGAACTTTATCCCCGGGGCCTTGGATCCGCTCGCGATGGGCTCCGCGCGCGCCCTGGAGTCGTGGGGCAAGCACGGCCGCTTCAGCTACCGCGGCTCCGTGGAGCTGGGCACGCGCATCGTGCTGGGGCGCGGCGAGGGCGTCACGCTGGAGGCGGACGTGTACCGCGCGCTCCTCGCGCACTTCGACCGCCGCACCGTGCCCATCGGGGCGTCGCGCAACCCGCCACGCGACAGCCTGGGCGGCTGGCTGCGGTCGCGCGCGGGGGCCATCGTGCTCGCGGCCTACGTGGGGCCCATCCTGGTGCGCGAAGGGTACGCGCGGCGCGTGGGCGAGTCCGAGATCCGCATCGACGCCGCGCCGGCGCAACGTCTTTGACCGCGCGCCGGGGTGCGACGCCCGATGGCGGACGCCGGGCTCCTGCTGGACCTGGTGAGCCGCTACGGCTACGCCCTCGTGTTCCTCCTGGGCGTCGGCGAGGCGCTCCCCCTCGTGGGCATCCTCGTGCCGGGCCACGCGACGCTGCTCCTGGCGGGCGTCGCCGCGGCGGCGGGCCTCCTGGACGTGCGCCTCGTCATCGCGGTCGCCTTCGCAGCAGGTATCGTGGGCGACGCCATCGGCTTCTGGCTCTCGCGGCGCCACGGCCAGGCGTTCCTCGACCGCCACGGCGCGAAGCTGCGCATCCGGCCCGCCCACGTCGCCAGGAGCAACGCCGTGTTCGAGCGGTACGGCCCCTTCGCGCTGGTGGTCGTGCGCTTCAGCTTCGTCGCGCGCGGCATGGGCCCCTTCCTTGCGGGCCTGAGCGCCATGCGCTGGCGCACCTTCTGGCTCTACAACGTGGTGGGGGCCGTCCTCTGGAGCGTCGCCAACGCGCTGGGCGGCTACTTCTTCGGCCTCGCGTTCCTGGAGGCGCAGGCGCTCTTCGGCCGCGTCCTTGCGTCCACGCTCCTCGCCGCGGCGGGCATCTACGCGCTCTATCGGGTGCTGCGCCGCTTCGCGCCCGCGTTCACGCGCCTCGACCTCGCCGTCGCGGTGGCCGGCGCGGGGGCTGCGGCGCTCTTCGGAGCCATCGCGGACCGCGCGGGCCGCCCGGGGCTCGACGACCCGCTCGACCGGCACGCGGACGCCCTCCAGGCCGCGCTGGCCCCCTTGGCGCCCCTCGCGCCGGCCACGCACGCCTCCGTCCTGGGCCTGGCGGCGCTCGCGCTGGCCGCGGGGCTCCTGGCGCGGCGCCGCCGGTGGGAGGCGGCCCTGGTGACGGTGGGCGTGGGCGGCGCCCTCGCGCTGGCGCTGGGGCTCCACCCCTTGTTCACGGGCCTCCCGCAGGGCGCCGGGTTCCCCAGCGCGCGTGCGGCCGCCTCCACGGCGCTGGCGGGCGTGGCGGCCTACCTTGTGGCCGAGCGCGCGCGGCGCGTGGGGCCCGCGCTGGCGGCCACGGGCGCGGGGCTCCTCCTCGTCGCCGCGGCCTCGGCGGCGGACCTGGCGCGCGGGGGCGCGCTTCCCACCAGCGTCGCGGCGGGGCTCGCGCTGGGCGCGGCGTGGCTGTGCGTGAGCCTGCTCCTCGTGGAGTTCGGGATCAAGCGGCCGCGACCGAAAAGTCCCTGAGGCGGCGCGGCCCATGGAGCGGCGTGCAGGGCGTCTTCGACCTCGTCGGGAATACGCCGCTCGTCGAGATCATTCGCCTCAACCCGCACCGCGCGAGGGGCGTGCGCATCGCGGCCAAGCTGGAGTCGCGCAACCCTGGCGGCAGCGTGAAGGACCGGCCAGCGCGCGGCATCCTCCTCGACGCCGAGGCGCGGGGCATCCTCCCCGGGCGCGCGCTCCTGGACGCCACCAGCGGCAACACCGGCATTGCCTACGCGATGCTCTGCGCGGCGCGCGGCTACGAGTGCCACCTGGTGCTCCCCGCCAACGCGAGCAAGGAGCGGCTGGCCATCCTGCGCGCCTACGGCGCGACGCTGCACCTCACCGACCCCCTGGAGGGGCAGGACGGCGCCATCGACCGCGCGCACGAGATGGCCAAGGAGGCGCCTGCCCGCTTCTGGCACGCCGACCAGTACGCGAACCCGGCGAACTCCCTCGCGCACTTCGCCACCACGGGGCCCGAGGTCTGGCGCCAGACGGAGGGCGCGGTCACGCACTTCGTCGCGGGGCTGGGCACCACGGGCACGCTCATGGGCACCGCGCGCTTCCTCCGCGAGAAGCGCCCCTCCATCGCCATCGCGGCGGTGGAGCCCTCGGGCCCCTTCCACGGCATCGAGGGGCTCAAGCACCTGGCCACGAGCCACGTTCCCCCCATCTTCGTCGAGAAGGAGGCCGGGCTCCGCCTGGCGGTCGCCACCGAGGAGGCGCAGCGGCTCACGCGGGCGCTGGCGCGGGAGGAAGGGCTCCTGGTCGGGGGCTCCTCGGGCGCCGCGCTGGCGGGCGCGCTCCGGGTCGCCGCGGAGGCGCCCCCCGGCTCGCTGGTCGTGACCGTCTTCCCGGACGGCGGCGAGCGCTATCTCTCCACCGGGCTGCTTGGGTGACCGCGGCCGCGGCTCCTTCCGCTATTTGAAGCAGGCCCCCACTGCCGAATGCGCTCTGCGGCCCTCGCGAGCGAGATAACCATCCCGCCGCGTTACGTACCCGCAGGTGAAGTGGTTGGGCATCACCCGTTGGAACCCCGAATCGCGCGCTGGAGCCGTCGCCATCACGCCTCGCCGCCCGCACGACGCGAAGGCCATTGGCGCGGTCGCGGACGCGCTCCGGGACTGGGCCGAGTACCAGAACCTCGCCGGCGAGTCCGACGTGGTCGAGTCGAGCCCCATCCGCGGCACCTACGACTGGCGCTCCTACCTCCACGAGGAGGCCGCGGCGGCCAGGCAGCGCGCCGAGCGCGAGCGGCCGGCCAAGAAGCCCGCCCCCGCCCAGCCCACCGCCGCCCCCCGCGTGTTCTACGCCTGAGCGGCTGCTATCGTTTTTCCAGCTTCGCCCACCACTCCGGGTGGGCCTGTGCGTAGGCCACGAGGTCGGCCACGCGCGCGAGCGTCTGCGCGTCCAGGTGGTGCTCGATGCCCTCCGTGGCCTTGTGCGCGGTCGCCTCGTCCACGCCCAGGAGGCGCAGGAAGCTCGTGAGGATGCCGTGGCGCTCGCGGAGGCGCTTCGCAAGCTCGGTGCCCGCGTCGGTCAGCGCGATGCCGCGGTAGCGCTCGTAGACGACCAGCCCCTCCTCCGCCATGCGCTGCACCATCTTGGTCGCAGTGGGCGAGGAGACGTGCAGGTGCGCGCCGATGTCGATGATGCGCGCGTACCCCTTCTCCAGGATCAGCTCGTAGACGACCTCGATGTAGTCCTCGACGCGCGGCGTGGGGCCGGACGGGCTCGTGGCGTGGGCCCGCTTCAGGGCGCGCAGCCGGTCCGCGTCGCGCGTCGTCACGATCGGAGAGGAGAGGGGCCGTCACAAAAAGGCGCCGCTTTGGGGTCCGGTGGTGGGCTGCGCCGCCTGACGCGGGGGGAACATGGGCAGCGCAGCCCGCCGGAGCTTGGGGGTTCGCACCCCGCAACCTGCGCGCGAAGCCTGCGAAGGGGGAGTCGGGAGCAGGCCTCTCGCGAACGCGCACTCGCCTGCCTGGTGGATCAAATCCGCGCCGCCGCATCCGCCCGATTGCTGCCAGGTCCGCAAGGATCAAGCCCGCGGGGCCCGCCTTCCCGCCGTGCCCAGGCTCCTCGTCCCGGCCGCGCTCCTCGCCCAGGTCCACGCGCACGCCCGCGACGGCGCGCCCCAGGAGGTGTGCGGCCTCCTCGCCGGCCGCGCGACGGCCTCGGGAGACCGCGAGGTGCTGCACGCGTTCCCCGTGCGCAACGCGCACCCGCGCCCCGTGGGCGAGTACCAGCTCGATCCGCAGGAGCAGCTCCGCCTCACGCTGCGCATCGAGGACGAGATGGGCCTGGAGGTCGTGGGCTTCTACCACAGCCACCCCGCGGGCCCCGCGCGCCTCTCCGCCACCGACGCCGCGCGCGCCTCGTGGCCGGGCGCCTCCTACCTGCTCGTCCACCTCGCGCCCCACGAAGGGCACCTCAGCGCGCGGTGGGACGCGGAGAAGGGGCGCTTCGTGGGGGAGGAGATTGTTGTGGTGTAGCGGGGGCGCGAGAACGCCTCTCCCCTTCGCATGCAGGTGTGGCCACACCTGCCCAACCTGAGGCCGGCCCCCGGTGAGGCCGCACCTGCGGTGATTCCCGGATAACGTCCAAGTCAGGCTCAGCGCTCATGGCCCTCACATGCACGTCTTAGGACCCGACACCGAGCGCTGTCTCACCCGCTCCCGCCTCCGCCGCCGCGCGCTCATCATGCTGAGCTCCCTGGGTGAGGCGTATCCCCGCCAGCTGGCCAAGGCGATCGGGATCGACTGCGGGCGGCTCAAGGATCTGATGCATGGCAGGCCGCCGCGCTACAGCGTCGAGGATGCGCTGATCACGGTGGAGCTTGCCGAGCGGAAGACCGACGCGCACGAGCGGCACTACTACGCCATCACGACGCGTGGGCGGCGCAAGGCCCGCAGCATCCTGAAGCGGGGCGAACGGCGCAAGCCCGTCGACCATGTCGCCTGACCCGCGCAGGTGTGGCCGCGCCTGCGGCCGGCCTCAGGTTGTCCAGGTGCGGCCTCACCTGAGGCCGGCACGGAGCCCTCTCTCCTCCATCCCACCTAGAAAAACCAGAATGCCGGGGACCGAGCCGCCCCGGCGCGGCAGAGCAAGGGGGGCCCTTCGCCGACCCGACCGGACCGCAGTCCAGCCCGGCGGCGAAGGGCTCGTTGCTTCGCTCCTCACCCTTCCCCGAAGAATCCGCGGAGGACGGGGTGCATCTCCATGGCCTGCTCCTTGGCGATCTGCTCGTACAGACGCTGCAGGATGCCGACGGCCAGGAGGATGCCCGTGCCCGAGGCGTTGCCGAGGGTGCCGATGAGGTCGGCGAAGACGGCGAGGCAGCCCACGGCGGCGCCGCCGATCACGGTCACGACGGGGATGTAGCGCTCCAGGATCTTCGCGGTGACGCGCGGGTCGCGGCGGAAGCCCGGGATCTGCATGCCCGAGCCCTCGATCTGCTTCGCGACCTGGTCGGGGCCCATGTTGGTGGTCTCGATCCAGAAGATGGCGAAGATGATGGAGCCGCCGATCATGAACGCGCTGTACGCGAACACGTGGAGGAGGATCTGCCACGCCGCGCGCTGGAGGAAGAGGCCCGAGTAGCTCTGCGAGATGAACGGCAGGAGCCAGTTGCTCAGGCCGTTCACCTGGCTGAAGTAGTACGCGATGCCGGTCACCGCGGTGGTGCTCCCTTCCTGGTAGCCGCCGACCCACAGCTTGTGGCCGAGGAAGGGCATGCCGTGAAGCGGGCCCGTCCAGAGCATGAGGCCGATGAGGTTCACGTTGGCCAGCAGGGCGCCCGCCAGGATGACGGGGATGTTGCTGGCGTAGAGCAGGCGGATGGGGTAGCGGCCGCGCGCGCCGCGGACGCGGCCGTGGGCGAGGGGCAGCTCGATGCGGCTGCTCTCCGCGTACACGACCACGAAGAAGGTGGTCAGCGTGGCGATGAGGGCCGCGATGGTGTTGTGGTCGTTGGCGTTGGCGCCCACGAACAATTTCTCAAACCCGCCCTGCGTGATGAACTGCGGGGCGGACATGGAGCTGAGGAAGTAGAACGCCTTGGGCAGCACGCCGCCGGGCGGGTTGCTGATGGAGAGCGGGCTGCCTGCGGTCTGCGGGATCCACGAGATGAGGCCCGTGAAGACGGACTGCGCGACGCCGGCCACGATGAAGAGCGAGATGCCCGAGCCGAGGCCCCACTTGGAGACGACCTCGTCCATGAGGAAGACGATCCAGCTGCCGACGGCAAGCTGGAGGACGATGAGCGAGCGGGCCCCGAAGACGCCGAACTTGGCGAGGGCGACCTTGTCGGGCGCCAGGAAGCCGAAGACCTGGGGGATCGCCTCGACGAAGATCATGACGATGACGAGGATCTTCTGCGCGCCCTGGTAGATCGCCTTGTCCTCCGAGTTCTGGAGGTCGAGCTTGATGATCTTCGCGCCGACGAAGAGCTGCATGATGATCGACCCCGTGACGATGGGGCCGATGCCCAGGTGCACCAGCGAGCCCGATTGGCCGG
>JAJPHT010000028.1 GCA_021325135.1 Pseudomonadota bacterium
ACGACGGCTACTGGCTCTTCCTGAACACCCAGGTCAGCGAGGACGGCGGCGTGGTCACGGCCCAGACGGCCACGACCGGCACCCTCGCGGCGGACTCCTAAGTCCGTCCCCGGATCGATGAGCCGCCCCTCGGGGCGGCGAGATCCTCGTTTCTTCCTTTCACTTGTTTTCCTCGGCGGGTGCTGCGCTTCGCGCGACCCGGCCTTGAGCCCAACGACTCTTCTTCCCCTGAGCGTGCCGTCGCGCGGAAGGGGCCATCCAACACCTCTCCAGGGGCGAAGCTGCCCGCGGCGCTACCGCTGGCCATGCAAGCGCGCCCACAGAATCCCGCGGCTCCATCGGAGGTCTTGGAGCTGAGTTGCGGAGGTACGGAGGCTAGGCGTGGCGACCGCGGGGCGATGGGCGCGGTTGATCCATCCTGTGTCATGGCTATGCCATTGTTGGAGGAAAAGTCGCAAGAGGGCCTCAGTGCGCGCGCAGGTCACCGTTGTAGCCGCGGACGTTGCCCCGGCGGCGGTGGTAGCTCAGCAGCGTGTGGACGCGGGCCAGCGGCAGCCGCGTCTGGCGCTGGATCGCCCGGGCGTCGCGCGCCCCGCCGCGGATGGCCGCCAGGACCTGGCTCGTCTGGGAGGGCCCCTTCCGACGCGCGGCAGTGGCCTCGTCCTGGCGGGGGTGGCGATCCGCATGCTCGTGGGCGCTGGCCCGGCTCGCGAAGAGCTGGTAGCACGTCGTGCAGACGAACGCGGTGACCTTCCGGACGGGGCGCATGGTCGAGACTCCCATTCGGGGAGTATTAGATGATTCTTGTGAAATTCAGTCTGGGCATGGCGCGTCCGCTGGACGAGAGGGTTTTGCTCTTGGAGAAGGAGCCGCTCTGGCTCAGTTCGCGCCCTTGCGGAGTGCGTCGCGCACGAGGCGCTGGATGGGGGGCGAGGCGCGGAGGCGGTCGAACGTGTCGTCCAGCTCCACCTCCATGGCGAGGGTGGGGGTGCGGCTCAGGGCGCGGCCCAGGAACTCCGCCACGCGGGCGGCCTCGGCGCCCGTGGACGCGAGGAGCGTGGCCGCGACGAGGTCGGCCTCGCCGTCCTCGCTGAGGCGCGAGGCCTCGCGGTAGCAGGAGAGGGCCGCGTCGATCTCGCCCATGGCGGCGAGGCAGTCGGCCTCGTCGAGGCAGAGACGGCTGCTGGTGGGCGCGAGGTCGCGGGCGCGGCGGATCCAGTCCAGGGCCTCGGCAGGGCGGTTGGACTCCATGGCGAAGTCCGCGAGCTGGCGCAGCGCCTCCACGGAGAGCGTGGGGTCGGCCTCCACGTGGCGCCGGCGCGAGAGCGCGACGACCGCGCCCACGGCGAGGCCCACGGTGACGAGGGAGACGGGGAGCCACCACGAGGGGATGCTGCCCGGGAGGAGCTTGGACTGCCCCTGCACGTGGGGCGCGAGGTTGGTGTGGGCCAGCGTGCCCTGGACGTCGAAGGAGGAGGCCACGCCCTGGAGCGTCTCCTGGGGGTGGAGGGTGCCGCTGAGGGTCCCCTCGAGGTAGGCCTCCGTGCCCTGGGCGTCGTAGGTCCCCGAGCCGGTGGTCAGGGTCCCCGAGGCGTCGGGGAGCGTGACGCCGCCGACCCAGGAGAGGCGCGCGAGCCGGCCCGCCGCCTCCAGGGGGCCGCGGGTCTTCAGGGTCATCTCGCCGGCGTCGAAGACGATGGTGAGCCAGGTCTCCCGGACGCCACGGACGGGGGCGCTGGAGGAGAGGTGGCGACCCGTGTTCCAGGTGGTCGTGTTCTCAAGGGCCGTCAGGGTCACGGAGGGGCCGTCGAGCTTGATGGCGCCGGCGCCACGGAACTCGGCGGCGCCTTCTCCGTTGACCACGATGGCGGAGCCGTTCTGGCAGCAGCTGTAGGTGGGCGTCCAGGGGTTCACCTGGTCCTCGGGGATGGGGGAGCCCATGCGGGCGTTGTCCACGGCGCCGATGGTGGCCGGGCCTTCAAGCCCGAGGTCCAGGGAGCCTTCGGTGGGATAGAGGCCGGCCTGTCCCGCGACGGAGCCGGCGACCAGCGTGACGGTCAGGTTGGTGAGGTCGTACGAGGACTCGGGGGCGTTGAAGGCGTTGCAGTAGTTCAGCACGGGGGTGGAGATCTCGGTGCAGGAGCTGTCGCGCCGGAAGACGTGCGCGTGCGCCGCCTTGAGCTGGAAGGCCGTGAGCTGCTCGGTGTGGTCCGCGAGCAGGCCCATGGGGGTCATCTCGACGACGCCACCCGAGTCCAGGGTCGCGACGCCGTTGAAGGTGAAGCTGCCCTGGTCCAGGGCGAGGGCCCCAGGCGTCGCTAGGAGCGCGACTGCGAGTGCGACGGCAAGCCGCCATCCCCAAGGCACGCGTGCGGGAAGTCGCCGGCGGCTCTTGTGCTTTGCCTCACAAACGCGGTGAACACAGCCCGGAATCCAGATCCGAACACGGTAAAACTAGATGATTCTTGTGAAAAACCGTGCAGGGGTGCGTCATGGTTATGGTCGGCGAGGAAATGCAGCCGGGAGGCTTCCCATGCGACAGATGATCCTGCTACTCGCGATCACCGCGATCGCGCCCGTGATGAGCGCAAGCTCTCCCCCGCCGCCGCCCATGAGCGTCGCGGCCATCGTGGTCGACCCCGCTGCCACGATCGTCTCGTGGCTCCCCCCGCCGACGACCAACGTCGCCCTGACCTACCACGTCTATGGCGTCACCACGAGCGGCCCCGTCCTCCTCGCGTCCACCGACGGCACGGCTGCGGTCGTGTCCAGCGGGTACGAGGTGTACGAGGTCCGGGCCCTCATGGATGGCCAGGAGAGCTCGCCCGCCTCCACGGGCGAGGCCTGCCTCGAGACGACGCTGACCCCCCCACCCCCCAACGCGTGGCTGAACCCGGCCTGCAGCCCGGACGCGGTCTACCTTCACGTCATGGTGCCCCACCCGTGAGTGCTCTCGGCTGCGGGGTGGAAATGGTTAAGTTTGGCTTGACCAAACCGGGCGTGGAGGCTGAGCCATGCCCTTAGGAGGACTCGCCGCCGTGGCGATGGATCAGCTTGCGCGCATCGGCCTCACCATGCCGATGATGGGCAGGCACGGCGCGGGGCGAAGCGAGGCCCGCGTCCTCGAGTCGGCGCTGCGCCGCCAGATCGTCGATATCATCCGCCAGGAGCCCGGCATCGCCATCGGTGGCCTGCTGGAGAAGCTCCCGGTGGGCTGGGGGACGGTCTACCACCACCTCTCCAAGCTGGAGCGCGGCGGCATCGTCCGCTGCGTGACCTCGGGGCGCCGCCGTCTTCTCTACCTCGTGGAGCAGGGCGCCGCCGGGCAGGACCCGCACCAGCGCTCGCTCCTGGGCGGCCACACCGCCCGCACCATCGCGACCATCGTCGCGGAGGGGCAAGGGATGAGCATCGAGGCCATCGTGGAGCGCAGCCACGAGACGCCGCGCGTCGTCTACTACCACCTCAAGCGCCTCATCGAGGCGGGCCTCATCCAGTCGGAGTCCGCCACGCGATATCGCGGCCTCGTGGCCAGCGACCGCCTCCGCGAGCTTCTCGCCGAAGCGCGGCAGCGGGCTGCTTAGGGCGGCAGGGATTTGGGGGCAAGGCCTCCAGACGTTTTTCGTCGGCGAGCCCCTGAAACCCCTGGTTCTATCGTCTCCGGCGCAGCGCCAACGCCACGAGCACGGCGCCCAGCGCGGGCACCAGCGCGACGCCGGGCGCGTTCTTGGTGTGCACGGTGAGCACCCACTCGCGGCCGTCGGGGTAGAAGTCCTTCATCGTGCCGGTGTCGGGGCCGTCCTGGGCCTCGATGCGGTACGTGACGTTGGTCGCGTGGCCCGAGCCGTCGATGCGCTGGAACTCCAGCGGCAGGCGGAAGGCGGCCAGCGAGACGTTGGTCTGCTGGAAGGCAATGGTGCCGTTGGACGTGTAGTAGGCGGTGAAGTTCTCGCCGGTGAGGTTCACGCCGCGGCTGTCCCGCACGCGGAAGACCGAGGTCTTGAGGAGCTGGAAGTTCCCCATGGCGCCCGCGTTGGCGGGGAGCACGGGCAGCGTGTCGTTGCGCGGGAGGTCCGTGATGGCCGCGCCGAAGCCCGTGACGCCGGTGAAGGTGACGTTGGTGAGGTTGAACCCCGCGCTGGCGACGCGCAGCGCGTTGCCCGCGATGGGGCCGAGCGCGCCGTCGGCGAGGGTGAGGTTCTTGCCGCCAACAGAGAGGACGGCGGAGTCGACGGGGCTCTCCGTCCGGATGGAGAAGTGCTTGAGGTGAAGCTCCGGCGTGCCCTGGTTGCCCACCTGCGCGGGCTCCAGGTCCACGGCGTGGCTCGTGAAGTTCGTGCAGGTGAAGCCGTCGAAGTCGAGGATGTCGCCCGCGATGGCCAGGAAGCAGGTGGCGCTGTCGCGCACGTTGACGTCCCGGATGTGCAGGATGCTCCCGCGCACGGTGAGCGCGGTGCCGGCGCCCTCGAAGGAGAGGTTCTGCATGCGGACGGGGACGCTGGGCACGGTGACGAAGAGCGTGCCGCCCGCGCCGTGGAAGTCGACGTTGGTGAAGTTGCCCGTGGCGCGGCTGACGAGCGCGGCCACGCCGGAGGTGGAGTTGAACGTCGCGTGGTCCGCGTTGAGGGTCCCCCCCTCGCCCGCGAGGAAGCCCGCGGAGTAGTTGGTGACGATGACGTGGCTGAGCGTGCCCGTGCCGTCCAGGAGGGTGAAGCCGCCCTGGAAGAAGATCGTCTGCCCCGACTTCCCGGTCTGCCCCCGCAGGCCGTCCAGGACGACGGGATCGCTCTCTGTGCCCACGAAGGAGAAGTCGCCCTCGACGCGGGCGCCCCAGCCCGGGCCGTCGCCGCCCACGAAGCGCGCCGCGCGGCCGGGGAGGCTCTCGACGATGAGCTTGCTCCCCGCCTCGACGTTGACGCTGGCGTTCATCAGGGTCACCGTGATGCCGCGGATTGTTAGCGTGGCGTTGTCGGTGACGTTGAGCACGCCGTCCTTCACGACCTGGTCCTGGCCGTCCCAGACGGTGTCGTGGTCGATGGTCGTCTCCTGGGGCCCCGCCTGGGCGTGGGCACCTGGGATCAGGAGGCTCACGACGAGGAATGCGAGGAGAACGCGGGGGGCGCGCATGAGGGCCGGCGCACCCCGTTGGGGCCCCATGACCTTGTTGGAGAATTGTTGTGAATTTCCGCGTCCCCGCGCCGGGTGCGACCAAACGTATTTCACCCGGGGTCTTCACTCCGCCTCGTGAGCGGGAAGGAGCCTCGCGGACGCCGCGGGCGCGCCGCACGTTGGCGTCCCCAGCACGTGCGCTGGGCCTCCCTCGCCCTGGCCGCCCTGGCGGTCTGCCTCCTTCTCGGAAGCGCCCTCCTTCTCCACCTCCAGCAGCCGACCCTGCCGGCGGCCGCCTCGCAGGTGTCGGCCCCCGACCTCGACCACGACGGCATCCCCGACGCGGTGGAGAACGCCATCCTCGGCACGGACCCCCACGCGCGCACCACCGTGGGCGCGCTCCCGGGCGCCTGGGTCGCGGACCACGCCCTGGACATCACGGACCCGAACCTTCCCAACGAGACGGCGCCCTACCCGCGCCCCCCGGACAGCCCCGCCGTCTACGGCCCCGCCGGCCTGCCCGCGGAGTACCGCATGACGCTGGCGCAGGTCTACGCCTACGGGCGCCCCGCGACGTGGGACGAGACCAAGGACGGCCTCTGGGGTTCCGGCCTCGACCCCAAGCGGTGGGACGTGAACGGCACCGGCGTCCCGTACTCCTGGCTCATCCACTTCGGCCTCGACCCCAAGGACGCCACGCTCCTGGACAAGGTCCCCAGCGCGCCCGGCGTCCACTGGACGCCCCGCGAGGCGTACCAGCGCGGCCTCTCCCCCGTCTCGGCCGACGGCGACGCGGACGGCCTGCTGGACGAGGCGGAGCTCCAGCGCGGCACGAGCCCGCGCCTCTACTCCACCACGGGGAGCGGCATCGCCGACGGCTGGCTCGTCCTCCACGGCTTCGATCCGCTGGACCCCGCGGTGCCCTACCAGGACACCGACCACGACGGGCTCACCAACCTGGAGGAGTTCCAGGCCTCCATGCGCCTCGACGCCAAGGGCACGCTGGAAGGCAAGGGGCTTGACCCGCGCTCGCAGAGCACGGGCGGCAGCGGCATCCCCGACGGGTGGCTCGTGAAGCACGGCCTCAACCCCCTGGAGCCCGGCGTGGGCGCGCGCGTCACCGAGGCGGAGACGCTCAAGCGCGCCAACGGCACGCAGGAGCACGTGGAGTTGACCGTCAAGGACGAGTACGCCGTGAACCGCCCTCCCAGCTGGAACGAGTCGGTGAACGGCCCCTGGTGGGGCGGCACCGACCCCACCAAGAGCGACACCGACGGCGACGGCCTCACCGACCTGGAGGAGATCCTCGGCTTTGACATCCGGGTGGGCCAGGCCACCAAGCACGTCGTCTCCGACCCCACCAAGGGCGACACCGACGGCGACGGCCTGCCCGCCCCCGCCGAGGTCAACGGCCGCTTCCGCAACGTCACCTTCTCGCCCACCGACCCCTCCTCGCCCGACACCGACGGCGACGGCCTCACCGACGGGCAGGAGCTTGGCATCGAGCCCTACCAGGGCGTGACGCTCCCCGTCCTCAACCCCAACGAGCCCGACTCGGACCACGACGGCGTGCGCGACGGCGAGGAGGCCGGCTACTGGATCCACCGATATCAGGACGCCAAGGCGGCGCCCACCGCGCCGTATCCCGGCGGCCCGCCCGACGCGAAGACCACGCTGCGCGACGTGTTCGCGAAGCCCGGCGAGGGCGACTCCGTGTGGATCGCGCGCTTCATGCCCGGCGGCGACCTGGACGGCGACGGCATCCCCAACCTGCTGGACCCCGACTCCGACGGCGACGGCCTGCTGGACGGCTGGGAGGTCCACCCCGAGCAGTACCGCTCCACGCAGTTCGCGTCCGACCAGCCGCGCTCGGCCAGCGACCCCGCCAACGCGGACACGGACCGCGACGGCCTGCCTGACGGCTGGGAGGTCCAGTACGGCGCGTTCGACTCCTCGCTCCACGGCTGGAACCTCGACCCTGCCAAGTGGTCCTCCTTCGGCGATGGCGCCTCCGACGCGGACAAGGACCTCGACGGCGACAGCATCACGTGGTACTCCTACGCGCAGACCCCCACGGGCATGAAGGGCACGGCGCACCAGTTCGTGGCCTCGAACCTCGTGGAGTACAAGGCGGGCTCCGACCCCAACCGCCGCTCCAGCAGCCCCGACGGCATCCCCGACGGCTGGAAGATCTTCTGGGGCAGCGCGTACATCGGCCTCTCCCGCGAGGACCGCGGCGTCGTCTACCCCGGCGCTCCTGGCGACTTCTCGCTCCCCTCCGGCGTCGCGCCCCCGCGCATCGGCGCCGACGACCGCCGCCCCGGCGACACGCTCACCTACCGGCGATATCAGCCCGCCAACGCCACCGACCGCCTCCCATGGGAGACCGTCGTGGACACGCAGCCCGCGTTCAAGGACGACGCGGGCAACCCCGCGGGCTATCGCCTCCTCGCCGGCACCGTCACGAAGGACTACGCGGGCTCCGCCGAGAACGGCACGAACCCCTACGTCCCCGACACCGACGGCGACGGCATGCCCGACCTGTGGGAAGGCGTGTGGGCGCGCCTCTCGCTGGCCAAGGACCACGTCAGCCCGGTCGTCCCCGACGCCAGCGGCGACCCGGACCACGACACGGTGAAGAACCTCGACGAGTACCGCGCCGGCACCGACCCGTACCGCGCGGACTCCGACTTCGGCGGCGCCACCGACGACGTGGAGATCACGCTCCATCTCAACCCCATGCTGCCCGGCGACGACGCCAAGGCGCTGGACTCCAAGACCGACACCGACGGCGACGGCATCCCCGACGTGCTGGAGCGCCTGGGCCAGGTGGGCGCCGACGGCCACCGCATCGTCACGGACCCCAACGACATGGACACGGACCACGACGGCCTGCTGGACGGCAAGGCGTGGTCGCAGGTCCACGGCCGCGTCCTGCGCCTCGCCAACGCCGCCGACAACGCCACCGCCAAGGCCCTCGCGGCCCGCGGCCTCACCGTGATCGTGGCGGGCGACGGCACCGCGGACGTGCCCGGCGAGGAGTCGGTGGGCTCGGACCCCACGCAGTGGTCCACCTCTGGGACCGGCATCCCCGACGGCTGGGCGGTGCAGCACGGCTTCTCGCCCCTCCAGCCCGGCGACTGGCAGGCCGCCTACGGCTACGGCCGCCCCGCGTGGTGGAGCGAGCCCCTGGACGGCGTGTGGCACTGGGGCCTGGAGCCGGGCCAGACCGCCACGCGCGACATGGACAAGGACGGCCTGGACGACTTCAACGGGGAGGACCCCATCCCCATCGCGAACCCGCACAACGTCCTCCCCCTGGGCGACCCCACGGAGCCCGGCATCAGCGCGCTGGACCGCCTGATGCGCTCGCAGGCCTACGGCGAGCCGCGCAACGCGACGCCGGTCCCCGACCGCATCGGCACGACGCTCCAACTGGACCCGCTGCCCCCCTCGCTGGACACCAACGGCACGGCCCTCTTCTCGGGCAATCTCACGACGACGCGCAACGAGCCCGTGGCCAACGCCACCGTGCTCCTCTCGCTGGGCACGCGCGACCTCGTGCTGGGCGTCGCCATCACCAACGAGACGGGAGGCTTCCGCGCGCCCGTCCTCCTCGCCACCAGCCTCCACGCGCCGGATGATAGCAACGGCATCCCCGTCTTCGGCCGCTCCGACGGGCAGGGCGTCCACGACAACGACGCGAAGCTCCTGGGCGCCAGCGACCCCACGCGCAGCGCGACGCTCTTCGCGTGGGCGTACAACGTCTCCCCCTTCGAGGGCGGCCGCCAGGGCGCGGCGCACCACCTCACCGACAAGACCACGGCGCGCGGCGTCCTGGGCAGCCAGAGCGCGTCCCAGACGACGCGGCTCAACCTCTCCACGACCCTCGCGCTGGTGACGCCCGCCGAGGTCCGCGCGGGCGACGCGGCCGCGGTCAACGCCACGCTCCTCGACGGCCTCGGGCGGCCGGTCCCCGGCGCGCTCGTCGACGTGGAGCCCGTGGGCGCCACGGCGCGCACGGGCGACAACGGCACCGTCAACCTCACCGTCCTCCCGCAGGGCCTCGGCCCGTGGAACGTCTCCGTCTCCTTCGCGGGCGACGGCGGCCTCCTCCCCAGCAGCGTGAACGGCACCATCAGCGTGCGCGAGCCCACCCTCCTCTCCTTCACGCGCGGCTCCGCCCAGTCGCGCCCCGGCCAGACCCTCGCGCTTCCCGGCATCCTCCTCGCCCTCAACGGAACGGCGATCCCCAACGCGCCCGTGGACGTCTCGTTCGACGGCGAGCACGTCGCCGCGACGACGAAGGCGGACGGCAGCTTCGACGCCTCCTTCGACGTGTCCCCCGGGGCCGAGCCCGGCGACGCCCTTGCGCGCGTCTCCTTTGGAGGCGACGACCTCCTCGCGCCCTCCGCGGCCAACCTCTCCATCCAGGTCGTGGGTGTCCCGACGTGGCGCGTGCAGGACGTGGTCGCTCCCGCCTCCGACCCCGGCGACCTCGCGGCGCGCCTCGTCGACGCCTCCGACCGGCCCATCCCCAACGCCAGCGTGACGCTCCTCGTGGAGGGCCGCCTCCTGGCGAACCGCACCAACGAGGGCGGCCTCGCCATCTTCCCCCTCGCGGACCTGGGCCTCGCCGCCGGCACGCACACCCTGGTCCTGGGCTACTCCGACCCCGTGCAGGGCTCCGACGACGCGCCCGTCACGGTCACCCTCTTCTCCCCCACCACGCTCTCCCTCGACGCGGCCACCCTGGTGCGCGGCGCCCCCTCGCCCATCGAGGGGCGCCTCACCGCCGGGGGCGCCGCGGTGCCGGGCGCCTTCGTGCGCGTCTCCCTGGGGGACGCCTCCGTGCGCGCCCGCACCGACGCGGACGGCCGCTTCGAGGCGCCCCTCCTCCTGGGCAACGAGACGCCCCTGGGACCCGCCCTCGTGGAGGCGAGCTACCCCGGCACCGCGGACGGCATCCTGCTCTCCACCAACCTCACGCACGCCGCGAAGGTGGAGGACGCCGCGACGCTCACGCTCTCCGACGCCTCGGTGAAGCTGCGCGCCCCAATCCTCGAAGGGAAGGTCAAGACGCTCCTGGGCGACGCACTCCCCGACCGCTCGCTGGGCCTCACCCCCGCGGGCGGAGGCCGGACCGAGGCCGTGAGCGCCACCGACGGCTCCTTCGCCGCGCGCCTCAACGTCTCGCCCGCCACCCCGCTGGGCCCCCTCCAGATCGCCGTCTCCATGCCCTCGGAGGACTCGCTCGTGGGCATCGACCAGGAGGTCGCCCTGCTCCTGCGCGACGACGGCACGATCAACGCCTCGGTCCCCGCCACCGCGACGCTGGGCGATCCGCTCCCCTTCGACGCGCAGGTCGTGGACAGCGTGGGCCGGCCCGTCCCCGACGCCAAGCTCCGCGTCACGCTGGACGGGGTCCCCATGGGCGTGCTCGCGCCGGGCGCGCAGCCCCTCGCGCTCCCCAAGGGCGCGACGCTGGGCCAGCACACCCTCCAGATCGCCGCCGTCTCGCGCCTCGTGGACGCGCAGCCCGCGAGCTTCCCCCTCCTCCTCCGCGAGGCCGCCGCGCTGCGCGTCGTCTCGCTGGACCCCGGCGTCTCGGGCGGCACGGGGCGCGTGACGCTGCACCTGGCCACCGACGCCGCGCCGCTGGCGGGCCGCAGCGTGCTCGTCACCGGCGTCTCGCAGGCCGCGCTCAACGTCACCACCGACGCCCACGGCGACGCCGTCGTCACGCTCCCCGCGGGCCTGCGCCCCGGCTCCGTGCTCCAGATGGCCTTCGGCGGCGACGGGGGCGCCAGCGCCGCGGTCGTCACCGCGCGCGTCCCCGTCGCGGGCAGCGCCGTCGAGCCGGCGCGCGCCTCGCTCCTCGTCCCCATCCTCGGGGGCGCGCTCCTCCTGCTCGTCGTCGCGGCGCTCCTTCTCTGGCGCTACCGCGCGACGCCCGCCGAGCGCGCGCAGCGCGTCCTGCGCGAGACGGCGCGCGCCCTGCGCGACCCGCGCGCCGACATCGCGATCCTCCACCAGAGCTACAAGCGCCTGCTGCGCCTCGCGGGCCTGGACGAGGACTCCGCCGAGCGCCTCACCTTCGCCGACATCATGCACCGCATCGCGCCCTCCACCGACGGCGCGCGCGGCGCCATCCTCACGCTCACCGAGATCTACAACCACGCGGTGTACGCGCCGCACCTCGTCGATCGCGAGAGCCTCGTCGCCGCGGCCGACGCCTTGAGCCAGATCGCGGCCGAGATCGACCCCACGCAGGGCCCGCTGCCCCCTGAAGGGGCTCCGGAGGTGGCCCCGTGAAGGTCGTGGCGATCGTCCTTGCCGCCCTCTGCCTCCTCTCGGGCGCCTACGTCGTCGCCGCGCAGGTCGCGGCGGCGCAGCGCGCGCCCACCGCGCTGGAGCAATCGCTGGGCTCGGGGGGCCTGCGCGTCGAGCGCGCGGTGGCGAGCCCGCTCCCCGTGCTGGAGCGCCCCAGCGGCGCGCCCGAGGTCGTCGTGCTCGCGGGAGCGGGCGCCATCCCCGCCGCGGAGCGCGCGGGCCTCGCCTCCTTCGTCAAGTCCGGCGGCGAGGTGTGGGTCGTCGGCTCCTCGCCGCAGCCCGCGCAGCTTGGCGCCGGCGACGCGTGGGCGCTCCAGGTGCTCGCGGGCCAGATCGTCGCCTCCGACACCGCCGCGCCCGCGCTCGCCACCGCCTCGGGCGCCAAGGTCCACGTCGAGGGCGCGCTGGCCCTGGGCGCCGCCGGCTCCGCGTTCTCGCCCTACCTGCGCGCGCCCCTGGAGTCGTTCCGCGACTCCAACGGCGACGGCCGCCTCAACGAGGGCGAGCCCTCCGGCCCCTTCCTCGCGGGCGTCACCGCCAAGCTGGGGCAGGGCCGCCTCGTCTTCCTCCCCTCCGACTCGCCCGCGGGCGTGCTCACGCCCGACCTCGTAGGCGACCTCCTCAAGGGCCGCCAGGGCGTGCGCGCACTGGTGGTCGACCACTCCGCCATCGCCGCGTGGCAGGTCCCCGCCGCCACGCTCCTTGAAGAGGCGGCCACGCTGGGCCAGCCCTGGATCGGCGTCGCCCTCCTCGCCCTGGGCGTTGCGGCCTCCCTGGGCCTGGTCCTGGCGCGCGTCGCCGCCTCGAAGGAGGAGGACAAGGCGGCCCTCCTCATCCAACGCCTCGCCTACCCTGACGCTTCCCCCGACGAACCTGGAGACTCATCGTCATGACCGCACCCCTGCCACGCCCCATCGCCCCCGCCGCGCCCGCCTCGAAGCCCAACGTGGCCCTCGTCCAGCGAACCGTCGAGGGCATCCTGGGCCAGGTTCGCCAGGTGATCGTCGGCAAGCATCAGGTGCTCCGCTACGTCGCCGCGGGCATCGTGACCGAAGGCTGCCACATCCTCTTCGAGGACATGCCCGGCCTCGCCAAGTCCGTCATGGCCAACGCGGTCAGCCAGGCCGCGGGCTGCGAGTTCCGCCGCATCCAGTTCACGCCCGACCTCCTGCCTGGTGATATCACAGGCACCTCCATCTACAGCGCCCAGGAGGGGAAGTTCAGCTTCCGCGCCGGCCCCATCTTCTGCAACTTCCTGCTGGCGGACGAGATCAACCGCGCCTCGCCCAAGACGCAGTCGGCGCTCCTGGAGGCCATGGCCGAGAAGCAGGTGTCCGTCGAAGGCACCACCATGCGCCTCCCCGTGCCCTTCATGGTGCTCGCCACGCAGAACCCCGTGGAGCAGGAAGGCACGTACCCGCTCCCCGAGGCGCAGCTGGACCGCTTCATGCTGAAGCTCAGCATGGGCTACCCCAGCCGCGACGAGGAGAAGGAGATCCTCATGCGGCGCGCGAAACGTGGCAAGGACAGCTTCGAGGTGAAGCCCGTCTCCAGCCCCGAGCAGCTCAAGCAGATGGCGGCCATCGTCGAGCAGATCCACGTGAGCCCCGCCATCTACGACTACATCGCGGACATCATCGACAAGACGCGCACGCACCCCGACCTGCACGCCGGCGCCTCGCCCCGCGGCAGCCTCGCGCTCTTCAAGCTCTCCCGCTCGTGGGCCGCAATCCACGGCCGCACCTACGTCACCGCCGACGACGTGCGGGACCTCATCATGCCCGTGCTCGCGCACCGCGTCATCCTCCGCCCCGAGGCGCGCCTCGCGGGCAAGAACGGCAGCTCGGTCATGCGCGACATCATCGAGTCGACGCCCGTCCCGAAGTTCACGGTGTCCCCATGAGGCTCACGGGCGGCGGTCGCGCCGCGTTGGTCCTGGGCGTCCTCGCATGGGGCGCCGCCTTCGCGCTCTCCAGCGTCACCGCCGCCCTCGTCGCCGCCGCCGTCTCCCTCGCCTTCGCCTACGCGCTGGCCACGCTGCGCCCTCCCCGCGTCGAGGTGGAGCGCAAGGTGGAGCGCGCGCGATATCAGGAGGGCGAGCGCGTCTCCGAGACGCTCACCCTGCGCGTCGTCTCGCCCCGCGCGTTCAGCGCCAGCGTGGAGGAGCGCGCGAGCCCCGGCCTCGTCTCCCCCGACGCCAGGTGGCGCGCGCGCCTGCGCAGCCGCGAGCCCCACGTCCGCACGCTCGCCTGGGAGGCGCGCACCTGGGGCGCCAAGACGCTGGGGCCCTTGACCGTCGTCGTGCAGGACCCGCTCCACCTGCTGGAGCTGGAGGTCGTGGAGGGCGTCGGCCAGCCGCTTCGCGTCATCCCCTCGGTCCACTCGCTGGGCAAGTTCCGCCCCCGCGCCGGCAACCCCGAGCCCGCGCTGGGCGTCCACAGCGTCAGCAAGCCGGGCGACGGCTTCGAGTTCTTCGCGCTGCGCGAGTACCAGCCCGGCGACAACATCCGCCGCATCAACTGGAAGGCCAGCGCGCGCAGCAGCAGCACCGTGGTCAACCAGGTGACGCGCGACAGCTTCGCCCGCGTCGTCCTCGTCCTCGACGTGCGCGACAAGGAGGCCCTGGGCGAGCACGAGGCCAGCGCGCGGGTGCGCTCGGGCCGCGCCGCCGCTGCGGTGCTGGGCATGCACGACCGCATGAAGGACCACCTCACCGTCCTCTGTGTCGGCGACTCGCCGCGCAAGCTCTCCATGGCCGCGAACCCGCGCCTCAACGACCTGCTGAACGAGCTTTCCGAGGCGCCCCTGGGCGGCATGGGCTCCCTGGAGGAGGCCGTGCGCCAGAACCTCACGCGCTTCCGCCCGCGCTCGCCCGTCTACCTCGTCACGAGCGGCGTGCTCGACTCCGAGCTCGCCCGCGCCATCACGCTCATCCAGGCGCTCCGCGCCAACCCCATCCTCATCAGCCCCGCGCCCGAAGGCGCGCTCTGCGCCGACGCCGCGCTGGACGAGGCCGCGAAGCGCAGCCGCGAGGACGCCCTCGCCAAGGCGCGCTCGCTGGGCATCCGCGTCATCGACTGGCCCGCCGGCCAGAGCCTGGAGGTGGCGCTTGCCGTCGCGTGAGCGCTGGATCGCCGGGGGCACGGCCCTCGCCGCGGCCCTCCTCGCCGCCTACGCCGGCCCCAGCGCGGCGAGCCTGCGCGGCCTCGCGGGCGTCGGCGCCTTCCTCGCCCTCGCCATCGTGGCGCTCGTCCCCGCCGCCCCCGCGTGGGCGGGCGTCGCGCTGGCGGCGCTGGCGTGCGGCCTCGCCGACGCGCCCCTTCCCTGGAGCGGCGCCCTCGCCGCGCTCGCCCTCGTCTCGTGCCTGCACCTGGGCGAGCGCGCGCCGCGCCCCCACGTCGCCGCGCTCCTCGCGGCCCTCGTCATCGTCCTCGCGCTCCTTGCGGCGCAGGCGCTCTCCCGCCTGGCGGACGCCCTCGCTCCCGCCGCCCTCGCTGCGCTCTCGCTCGCCCTCGTGGGCGCGGGCCTGCTCGTCGCGCACCTGCGCGGAACCCTCCCGGAGGCCACTCCATGAATCGCCGCGGCCTGATCCTCGTCGCCCTCCTCCTGATCCCGCTCCTCCCCGCCTCCAGCGCGCAGGTGGGCATGACCACCGACGTGCAGGCCGTCTCGCTGGGCGTCGGGCAGCAGCCCATCGTGAACCTGGAGAGCGTCGTGGGCCTCCTCGTCTCGAACCCCGGCAGCACCGACTCCTACGTCAGCGTGCGCTTCAGCTACGCCGACGGCACGCTCCTCAACGGCACCGTGCAAGGCAGCACCAACGCGCGCCTCGTCCCCGCGGGGAGCCAGGTCAACCTCACGCTCTTCTGGACGCCCGGCCCGGACCGCGCGGGCAAGCAGACCATCCACGCGCAGCTCTCCGCCTCGGGCGACACCAACAGCAGCAACGACGCGATGGACCTCGACGTCTTCATCCAGGCGCCCGCGTGGTCGCTCACCGTCGAGAACGCGACGAGCAACGCGACCACCATCCCCTTCGGCACCGCGTTCCTTCGCTATCACGCCAAGAACCTGGGCAACTCCAACGACACGCCCATCATCACGCCCATCTCCTCCAACGGCTCGTGGAACGCCACCCTCCTGGGCTTCCCCGTCCCCGTGCCCCCCGGAAAGGAGGCCGTGGGCGACATCCTCCTGCTCGCGAGCACGGACAACGCGAGCTACAACGAGTCGATCAACGTCACCCTCGTCTCCGCCCTCGACGCCAACGTGCAGGTCAAGGCGCAGACCTCGGACATCCACGTCGACCAGAACGCGACGCGGCTCCAGCGCTCCTTCGAGCTCACGGGCCTCCCCGCGCAGTCGCAGATCTTCCCCGGCGAGAGCCTCAACCTCACGGGCACGCTGCGCAACACCGGCGCCGTGGACCTCGTGCTCGACGTGAACGTCTCCAACATGACGAGCCCCGGCTGGAGCGTCGCGGTGGACGCCTACAACGGCTCGTGGGTCCAGCCCAACCAGAGCATCCCGCTCAACCTCTCCGTCGCGCTGCGGCCCGGCGAGTCGCGCGACCTGCGCTTCACCGTGAACGCCAGCGCGGCCAGCGGCGCCTCGGACGCGCTGGACCTCAACGTCACGATGCGCGACGCGCCGCTCCTGCTCGCGATCGTCCCCGAGGGCACGCGCGTCCGCGCCACGGTGGCCCTCGTCCCCTCCATCGACGACGTGCGCGTCGCCAACGTCAGCCTCCCCGAGCCCGTCTACCGCGGCGACGACATCCAGGGGCGCATCCTCGTGGAGAACCACGGCCGCGCGCCCGCCAACGCCACCAACCTCACCGTCGTCCTTTCCGACGAGCTTCGCACCCTGGGCCAGTGGACGCTCCCCGTGCCCGCCCTGGCGGCCGGCGCCTCGGCGTCCATCCCCTGGTCAACCTCCGACGCGCAGTTCTCCGGCGACGTGACCCTCGCCGTGCGCCTGACCGGCGTCAACAGCAGCGCCCCCGAAGGCCACGCCACCGCGCACGTGCGCGACCCCGTCCTCGCCGTGCAGGCGCCCGAAGGAATCGACGTAGTGCCCGGCGGCCAGCTCAACCTCACCGGCGCGCGCGGCGGCCTCCTCGTCCACCTCAGCGGCGACCGCCCCGAGACGGTCGCGGCCACGCTCACGGGCGGCGAGCCCTGGGTGCAGGCCTCCTGGACCGTCGACGTGCCCGCCGGCGGCGACGTGGTCCTGCCGCTCCGGCTCGCGGTCCCCGAGTTCCCGCACACGACGCACGTCGACGCCACGCTGAGCGCGCAGATCGTCGCGCGCCCCCGCGTCAACGCCACCACGGCCCTGGAGATGGTGGTGGACGACCAGGAGGGGCCCACCCTCGCGCCCGCGCCGCCCGCCAACGGCACCGCCATGGGCGCGCCCGCGCTCCTTGCCGCCACCGCGGACGATGCGACGGGCGTCGCCAGCGTCGAGGTGCTCGTGAAGACGCCCTCGGGGCAGGCGACGCTCCTCCTGCTCGCGCGCAACGCCAGCGCGCCGGGCCGCTACGAGGCGCCCTACACCCCGCAGGAGCCCGGCGCGTACACGCTGGCCTACCGCGCCGTGGACAGCACGCCCGAGGCCCACGCCACCGCGCTGGCGCCGCTGACGTGGACCGTGAGCGGGCCCTCCTACGCGGGGTTCACCCTCCAGCCGCCGCCCAACTCCACCGTGGGCTCGCGCGTCGTGCGCGCCCTGGAGGTCGAGCCGGGCACCACCGCCAGCCTGGAGGTCGACCTGGGCGCGGGAGAGCAGCCGGTCTTCTTCCCCTACGACATCCACCTGGACGGCTGGAGCGACGGGCGCCACACGCTGACGCTCCACGCCAGGAGCACCAAGGGCGAGGAGTGGCGCGCGACGTGGAGCCTCACGCTGGACACGACGCCCCCCGTCATCACGGGCCACAACCTCTCCGCGCAGCCCGACGGCCGCCTCGACGTGACGCTCTCCACGTTGGAGGGCGCGAACGCGTCCGCCAAGTTCCACACGCAGTCGGGCGACGTCGTCGTGCCGCTGGACGTGCGCGGAGCGGGCCGCTTCGAGGCCATCGTCGCGCCCCCCGCCGGGTGGAGCGGCGTCTCGCTGGTCGCCCAGGACAAGGCCGGCAACGTCGCCTCCGTGGACGTCGATCGCGAAGTCGCCAAAACGCCGGGGCCCGGCCTCCTGGGCGTCGCGATGGCGGTGGCCCTCGTCGCGCTGCTGCTGCGGCGGCGCTGAGGGCGACGGAGCCCCCGGGGCCAGAACATTCATCTCGCCCAAGCCAGAGAGCCCTTCCGCATGCGCTCCCGCCTCAAGGGACCCCCGCTGGTGTTCGTGGGGGGCCTCTCCCTGGTGGGCTGGGGCATCAGCGACGAGACTCCGCTCCTGTGGGGAACGGGCCTCGTCGTGGCCGCGCTGGGGCTCGTCCTCCTGGCGAGGCTCAGCCGGCGCAGCCGCTGATGGCGTTGCTCCAGAGCGTCTGGATGGCGAAGGTGCCGGTGCTCAGCACGATGTTGTGCGAGGCGCCGGGGCCCGAGCTGATCCACGCGCACTTGTCGCCGTTCTCCTGGCCCGACGCGTCGGCCCAGCCGGAGGTGGGGACGGGGTCCGTGACCGCCTCGGCGTACTCGTGCCCGCCCACGATGCTGACGCCATCGAGGTTGCCCGCCGCGCCGGCGTTGACGAAGTTCTGCCCGCAGACGCCGCCCTGGGCGTCGGGGATGTAGGGCAGGTCCGTGTACGCGACGGGGCGGCCCAGCGTGTCGGTGGTGGAGCTGTGCCAGGCGCAGTAGCCGCCGGGCACGCCGAACTGCGCGTCGTTGTGCAGGTGCGGCGTCGCGATGATGTAGTTCGCGTCCTTGTCGTAGCCGAAGTGCGTCGCCGCCTTCAGCGCCTCGCTGCCGATCTGCAGGTCGGGGACGGGCGGCACGGTGCACGAGTTGTCGGCCCACACGCCCTTGAGCTGGCCCGTGGGGTTGGTGATGGCGCCGCGCGCCGTCTCGGTGTACTGCGTCTGGGGCTGCATCCAGGCGCTGCCGCCCACGCCGTTGAAGAAATTCTGGAGGTAGGGCGCCTCGCTGGAGGGGTCCGCGCCGTTCCAGCACCAGAGGACGATGTAGACCTTGGGGATCTTCTGGATGGAGCCGCCGCCGTAGACCATGTTGTTGGACGCGGCGGCCTGCGCGCGGAGGCTGGGCGCCGCGACGCGCGAGGCGTCGAAGACCGGCATCGCGTGCTTCACGGGCGCGGCAGGGGCCTCCGGCGCGCCCAGCGAGAGCGCCGCCGGGATGGCGAGGGAGGAGAGCAGGATCGAGAGGGTCAAAAGCAGCGCCCGGTGCGACATGCGGCCCCGCCACGGGCCGCGCGCCGTATGGCGTCCCTCGGCCGATGTTGAATCTGGGCCTCTTCAGCAGGAGACGCTTCGCAGGCATCCTCCTCTGGCGAGAGCGTATGAAGGGGTCCTTCAGGACGAGGCCCTCACCACGGGTTGCTGCGCCACTCCTCCTCCATCTGGAGCACGTGCGCGTCCAGGTCCCTCATCACGAGGCGCGGGAAGCTCCGGCGCATGAAGAGGCCCACCACCTTGCCGATGCCCTTCCAGCCGGGCGTCGCCACGGTGCGCAGCACCGTGCCGGTCCCTTCGGGCGTGAACGTCATCTCGCTCTCGGAGCGGTAGAGCGGGCTCTCGAAGACGTACGCGATGGCGTTGGTCCCCTTGAGGCGCACCGTGGCCTTGGTGGGGGGCCCCGCGCCGTAGTCGTCCTCCACGACGACGGTGTCCGCGCTGCGCGAGAGGATCCTGCGCGGCGCGCCCCTGCCGCGGTAGAGCGGCTTGTGGTGATGCCCCATGTGGTCGTCCTCGCGGAGGTCGAAGTACCACGCGCGGGCCTTGGAGGGCGGGACGCTCGTGACGCGCTCCCAGCGGATGGGGTCCATGGATCGACCTCAGGACGCCTTGTGCCCCAGGCGGCGCGCGTGGTCCACCATCTCCTGCCGGTCGTGGAAGACCTTCCCGCAGGAGCAGGTGAAGTGCTGGTGGCCGGCGTGGGGGTCGTGCGCCATCGGCCCTCCAGCGACGCGCCGCCGCATGGCCTTTCGCCTGGTCAAGCCGCGTACCGCATCTGACCTCCCCCGGGGCCGGCGAGACCCGTCCATGCCCCTCGTGCGCCCCGACGCGCGCCTCGCCGACCTCGTCGTCCTCGACGTCCTGGACCTCCGCCTCGACGGCGCCTACGCCCTCAACCGCGAGTTCCTGGAGGCCTGCCGCGCGGCGTTCGACGCGGAGCCGGGCCGCCTCGACGGCGTCGTCTCCGACCTCATCCTCGCCCGCGCCATGGCCCGCGGCTACGCCGGCGCCGTGGACCTGCAAGGGCTGACCCTCGCGGCGCTGGAGATCGGCGCGGCTGAGCCCGAGGCCTAGGCAGGTCCAAGGGCGCGCCCGCCCCTGGCGCCCAGCGTGCATCCCCACGCGGCGCTGATCCAGCGCTTCTACGAGCGGTTCGGCGCGCGCGACGCCGAGGGCATGGCGGCGTGCTATCACCCCGACGTGGTCTTCCGCGACCCGGTCTTCGGCGAGCTTCGCGGCCCCCTCGCGGCCGACATGTGGCGCATGCTCGCGGGCCGCGCGAAGGACCTCTCCATCCAAGCGAGCGGCGTGCAGGCCGACGACGAGCGAGGCTCGGCGCGGTGGGTCGCGACCTACTCCTTCGGCAAGGCGGGCCGCCCCGTGCGCAACGTCATCGACGCGCGCTTCCTCTTCCGCGACGGCCTCATCGTCCGCCACGAGGATTCCTTCAGCCTGTGGCGCTGGGCCGGCATGGCCCTGGGGCCCGCCGGCCTCCTCTTCGGGTGGGCGCCCCCGGTGCGCCGCCGCATCCGCCGCGAGGCTCGCCGCGGCCTGGACGAGTTCGTCGCGAGGCGATAACATTCCACCGCCCAGCGGGCGCCTCCAGCCGACACGGTGATACCGGGCGCTTGCCCTGGTGCCCGCATGGCTCGGGCTGTCTCCTTGTCATTCGGAGTGACTGCGCTGTTGCTGTTGGCCGCGATCCCCGCGATGACGGGCCTCACCGGGGCCTCGTCCGGGTCGGTGGAGGGCGTGAAGCACTACATGCCCACCGTCCCCCAGGCGCCCAGCGCACCCGTGGTCGCCGCGTCGCCCCAGGTGAGCAACCTCATCAACCACGGCGGGCCCGTCCAGACGACGCCCAAGGTCTACATCGTCTACTGGGGCTGGGGCGGCAGCGACCCCTCCGGCGAGGCGCCCTACCTCCAGGCCTTCTTCAACGGCGTGGGCGGAAGCAGCTGGGCCGCCATCCAGACCCAGTACTCCGGCATCACCAACCCCACGGGCCAGCTGAAGGGCGTGTGGGCCGACGACTCGGGCACCTACCCCGTCGTCCCCGACGCGTACATCGGCAACGAGGCCATCCGCGCCGCCGCGCACTTCGGCTTCGACGCCAACGCGAACTACATCATCGCGACGCCGCACCTGCACAACGACGCGCAGTTCGGCGTGCCCGGCGGCTACTGCGCCTGGCACAGCAGCGTGACCTCGGGCGGCCACGTGATCGCCTACACCGACCTCCCCTACATCCCCGACGCGAAGTTCGGGAGCTGCGGCCAGAACTTCGTCAACGCCGGCGCCGCGGGCAACCTCGACGGCGTCAGCATCGTGGGCGGCCACGAGTACGCCGAGGCCGTCACCGACCCGCACCTCGACGCGTGGTACGACAGCAGCGGCGCCGAGAACGGCGACAAGTGCGCGTGGATCAGCTCGGGCCCCGGCGCGGCGCGCGACATCACGCTGAGCACCGGCACCTTCGCCGTCCAGAGCCTCTGGAGCAACGCGGCCTCGGGCTGCGTCACCAGCTACCCGTAGGCGCGCCCAGCCGGCCGCCCGCGCGCGGCCGGCTCCTCTCTTCTCGCTCCCCTTCGCGCAGCGTCCTCGCGGTCGGCGCCTGCGCGCTCCGGGCTCGCGGACGCCCCACCCGCGGCCGCTAACAAACGTTCCACCCTTGCGAGAGAAAGGGTATGGGGGCGCGCGGGAGGGTCGAAGCGAGTGACCCGCGATGCTGCGAAGGAACCCTCCGTCCCGAGAAGCGCCCGTGGAAGCGGCAGCATGCCCGTCTGACCCTGCCCTGCTCTCCGCGGCCAGGCCAGCGGCCGCCATCGCCACGAGCGGCGACCTCACCCTCGCGGAGGGGGCCGTCGTCCACGAGTCGCTGCACGCGGACGGCCTGCTGCACATCGGAGCGCGCGTCGTCGTGGAGGGCTCCGTCGCCTCCCACACCGCCGCGGACGTGGGCGAGGGCGCGCGCATCGCGGGGTCCCTGGACGTCTCGGGCCCCGTGGTGTGGGGCACGGGCGCCAGCGCGGGCCGCGCGTTCGTGCTGGGCCCCTTCGTCACGCGCGGCGGCGTCGTGAGGACGCGCTCGCTGGACGCCCGCGCGGGCGTGCACCCGGCGGTCGCGAGGCAAGAGGGGGCCGATCCCGCGTGACGGGCCTCTTCGACGCGGGCGTCTCCCTCGCCCGCCTGCTCGTCCTCGCGGGGGGCCTGGGCCTCCTCCTCGTGGCGCTGGCCAGCCTCCCCCACATCCTGCGCCGCCTGAAGGCGCGCCACGCGGACGCGGACCCGCTGGCGGAGGCCGTCCCCACCGACGAGCCGGCCGCCCTGGTCGTCGAGGGCAACCTCCTCGTGCGCGGCGACCTCGCGCTCCCCACCACCGCGCTCGTGCGCGGCTCGCTGCGCCTGGCGTCGGACGCGTCGCTGGACGCCGACGTCGAGGTCATGGGCGACCTGGAGCTTGGCGCCCGGGCGTCCTCCTCGCGCCCCATGGTCGTGCACGGGGACGTGCGCCTCTGCCGCGACGCCGTGGTGCGCTCGACGCGCGTGGGCGGCGACGTCGTCCTGGAGCCCGGCGCGCGGGTGGAGGGGACGCTGCGCTGCAACGCGCTCTACCTGCGCGAGGAGGAGACGCCCCAGCCCATGTGGACGGAGATCGTCACGGTGGCGGACGCGACCGCCTCCGGGGAGCCGCCTTGAGGCCCCCCTTCGGCGGTCCTCGCCGAGGGCTGGACCCCCGCGCCGCGTGGCGCGCCGTGGGGCACCCCGCCGGGAGGGCGCGCCGCGCCGGGATGGGCTGCGGAAAGGCCGCAAGCTCCTTGCTCGCGGGCTGCCGAAAGGGGGCCATGGAGAACCCCACGGCGCATCGCCAGGTCGATCGGAGGGACGGTCGCCTGGAGGGCGCGCAGGACGACGAGCCCGACGCCAACGCGCCCGAGGCCGAGCGCGCGATGAAGGACGCGCAGCGCGACCTCACGAGCCTCTCGGGGCCGGTCACTCGGGACCCTTCACGCACGCCTCCCTCACCAAGCTTGCCTCCCCGCCGCGGCCCGTAAGCCGGTGGACGCGCGAAGGGCCCGCATGAGAGCCACGTGGGTCCTCCTTGCCGCCTCCCTCCTGCTAGCGTCCCTCTCCGTCGCCGCCGCGCGCCCCCTGGGCGATCCCGACGGCTCCATCTTCGTCACGCGAGGGGCCTCCATGTCCACCCAGGAGGCGGACGCCCAGGCGCAATGCCAGGCGCAGATGCAGCGCGCGGTCGACGCCCTTCGCCAGGTGGGCGAGCCCCAGGGCGCGGGCTTCGAGTGCAACATCCACTGCTCTGCCCTTCAGGCCACGCAGGCCGGCGTGCGCATCGACCAGGCGCCGCGGTGCGTCGTCATGTTCGAGCAGCGCGCGTCCTCCGTGGAGCCCGTCGTCGACCAGACGATCGCGGACCAGGCCGCGGTGCTGGCGACGCAGCCCTACGTCCCGTGGTGGGTCGAGATGGGCAGGGGCTTCTGAGCCTCAGCCCACCTTGGCCTCGAAGGCGATGGGCGCGCCCGCCCGCACCGTGCTGCCCACGCTGCAGTACTTCTCCACGGAGAGGCGCACCGCGTCGTCGAAGGCCTTCGCGGGCACGTCGCCTTCGACGCGGAAGAGGAGCTTGACGTCCTGGAACGGCTTGGGCGTGCCCTCGTCGGGGCGCGCGCCCACGCACTCCACGCGGAGGCCGGAGAACGTGAGGCGCTTCTTGCGCAGGATGACGTCCACGTCCATGAGCGCGCACGCGCCGATGGACGCCAGGAGGTGCTGCATGGGGGACGCGCCGTGGGGGCCCCCGTCGCCGTCGAACGTGATGACGGGGCCCTGGGGCGTCGCGCAGTCCAGCGAGCTCCCCTTTCCGGTGTGCGTGACGGTGAGGCGCATCTCGGCCATGCCGTCGGCAGACGGGCAGCGGCACTTGAAAACTGCGCTCGTAGCCCTCAGCTTCTTGCATGGCACGCCCCTTGGGCCCGAACCAGGTGAACCGACATGGTCGCTGTTGAGAACGTGAGCACCATCTACGTCAAGCTCGAGAACCGCCCCGGCGCCATCGCCCGCGCCGCCAAGGCCCTGGCCGACCACCGCATCAACGTGGACGCCATCTCCCTGGAGACGGTGGGCAGCGGCGGCTTCGCGCGCATCGTGACCCCCAAGGCGCGCGAGGGCGTCGAGGCGCTCCGCTCCCTGGGCATCGAGTCCTACGAGAGCCCCGCCATCCTCGTGAGCCTGCCCAACCGGCCCGGCGAGCTGAGCCGCGCGGCGCACGACATCGCCGCCGGCGGGCTCAACGTCGAGGGCATGATCACGACGCAGGACGGCCGCCTCGTGCTGCGCACGAGCGACAACGACCGCGCCGCGCAGATCCTGAAGAAGCTGTAAGAAGGGCGTCGGCGGCGCCAAGATGGGGGGTTTCAGGGGACTATAGCCCTTGTGGGCCCATGCGGGACCCGTGACAGGCCCGCCTCGGGCCTGCTACGGGAGTCCGACCAGAAGGGTTTCCAGCTTCACGCGCCCCCCGATTCCGATTGGGCAACCCACCGCGCCGCTCGGGGGCGGGCCAGGATCAAATGTGATGCAGGGAAGGTTCGCTGTGAGCGCCAGGATTGCGGGTGATTCGGCGTTGCCGGTGATGGCTGACACGGAGTAGCCCGCGAAGCCCGCGGACACCTCGGCCCGGGGCTCGGCGTTTCCGCTGACGGTGGCGAGGAGGGAGGGCGCGTTCGGGTCGTCATACCCATACACCGCGTAGTAGTCCGGAGCTTGGGCACCCGGGGTCCACTCCACGAGGGTCACATCCCCCGACTTGACGGCGAAGGCAACGGCGGGCGTTGTGGGATCGGGGAGAAGGCCTGCGGCGGGGGAAGCTCCGACCGTGGCGAGGAGAAGGCCAAAGGCGAGGAGCAAACGCAAGCGTGCGGACATGGTGAAGCCTCGGCCAGAACCGGCACGAGGTCCCTTAACCCTGTTGTCCGACCAGGGTACTCCCGTCCTTGAAGGTAGGAAATAATCTCCTGCCGATGATTGCCCGGTGCCGATTCTGTAGAGATTTGTTGTGAAACTCGGGCCCCCGGAGGCTTCCGGCGCATAGGCTATACGTTACCCATCGGTTCGTTACGGGACCGTCATGCGTTCTCTTGCGGGCAGGCTGGCCGCTGGATTTGTTCTCATGGCGCTTCTTGCGCCTCTCGTTGCGGCGGACGCAAGCGGCGATATCGCCACTCAGGGGCCCGCCACGTTCGACGGCCCTTCCGGAGGTCGCTATCAAGCAAGCGCCTTCTTCTTGCCCGACGCCTCGGCTCTCGCCTCCTTGTCGGTCGTCGGGTCGGCTCGCCTTTGCCACAACGAATGGACCTTGCAGGAGGTCCAAGTCCCGCAGGCGAGCAGCAATCCGCTCTATCGGCAGCCCACGGACAAGAAGGAGGGTTGCTTCGACACGGACGCCATTACTCTCTCCCTGGGACCCGGAGCGATGGGAGGTTGGCTTGGGGGCCGCTTCTCGGGCCCTGGCGCGTTCGACTTCACGGGCGCGGGGCCGGTCGTCGTCCAGCCTTCGGCCTCGTCCACCATGGCGAATCCAGATGCCTACTATGGGACCACCAATCCCACGCAAGACAGCCCCGACAAACCGTGGTTCTTTGAGCGCACGGTGGGACCGCACCTGAACATCACCGCCTCGGGCACTGCGCGCTATCACGGCACGGGCGAAATCAAATTCATGGGCCTCTCGGTGACGGTGACGACGCCCGCGAACCGCACGGACTATCAGACCGGCGACACCGCCGGGACCGGCCCGCTCCATCAGCGGGAGTGGCGATGGATGACCGTTGACTTTGTGGGCGATCTGGTCCTTGAGAGCCCCCGCGCCGCGCTGGAGGTCCAGGCCACCGCCGCCTCCGTCTCCTGGGAAGGCGTGGCCCGGTTCGTGGCCGAGTCGGGGACGCTCACCATGGACGGGCGCTCCTACCCGCTCGCGGCGGGCGAGCCGGCCACGCTGGAGGGCCGATTCTCCGCGGACGTGAAGCCCGAGGGGTCGGACGGGAGCGCGCTGCGCGTGAGCCTCGCGGGCGAGGCGCGCAACGCGGCGCTGGGGAGCGTGCGCGTCGCCACGGTGCCCGGCGGCCCCGCCTTCCCGTGGGCCACCGTGGCGGGCGTGGTGGTGGCGGCGGTCGTCGTGGGCGGCACGACCGTGGCCGCGCTGCGGCGCCACGCGCGGCCCAGGCGTGCGTTGCAGGCCGAGGCGTTGGCGCGGGAAGCCGGGCGGCTGGCGGAGGAGGGCGGCATGGCGCGCGAGGCGTTGGCGCTCTACCAGGCGGCGATTCGGCGTGCGCCTTCGGCGGCCTATTTCCTGGCCTCGGGTCACCTCTGGCGCGAGTTGGGAAAGCCGCGGCGGGCGCTGCGGTGCTTCGCGCGGGCGGCCAAGACCGGCAAGGGCGGGGCGGCGGAGTACGGTGCGATCATAGCGGCGCTCGATCTTGGCGCCGAGGACGCGGCGGCGGGGTTGGTTGTCTTGGCGTTGCAGCGGGGCGACTTGGAGCCGCGGCTCTTGAGCGTGTTTGCCACGGACGCGGGCTTTGCGGTCCTGCGCGAGCGGGAGCCCGTGAAGGAGGCGTTAGAGGCCGCGAAGCAGCGGCAGGAGTCGCGGGGCTGGCCGAGCTTGCGTTAGTGCTTCTTCTCGCGCTCCTTGCGCTCGCGGGCCTTCTTGGCCCACTCGTCGGCCTGCATCTCGGCATCCGCGACCCGAAGGCCTTCCGGCGTCAGGTAGGTCCAGACGTAAGGGACCTTGTTCTCATATCCCTCTTCGACGCGCAAGAGTCCGACGGCCTCCATTCTCTCGCGCCAAACGGCGCCCATCTCGATAGAAAGCTGCATGGCGTCGGCATTCTCGCGGGCGCTCAAAGGCTCGGGGTGCTTCTGCCGGTGGGCGATCAGGGAGCGCCTGACGCGATGACTGGCTAGGATTTCCTCCAAAGGCGCTCCCCCGGCTGACGGGAGCAAAGCCGCTGCACTCAGGAAACCCTTTTGTTCATGTAGTCGAATCAGGTCGACTGGTCGAACCATGGCGGATGATCGAATCGGCTTCCCATGGTCCGGCCCACCAAGGAGCCGGGCGCGCGGGGGTGGATCGAAACTCCCGCACAAATCCAGCGTGAAGCCTCCCGCGGGGCCCTGCCGCGCGCCCCTGGGCTCCCTGAAGCGACGATGGGCGGCAATCCGGGGCGCACTCCCCACCTTCAGAACCAGCCTCCCACGCCCGCCCCGCTTCAGGGAGCCCGCGGCCCTCGATGGTGCTCCAAAATCTTCCCCCGCTCCCAACTGGAATCCTCTCCAAAGCCCCGAATCTGCCGTCATGCAAGGCCAAGCTGCGATATAGCCTCTCAAGCACGAAGGAAAACGTGCAATCAATGCGTCTGGTCAGACTAGGCTTTAATGAAAATTTTTCCAGTTCAATATTCGTAACACGGAAGAATCTAAGTCTGTGAAGTTGTTACAGGCTTAGGGAGTCTGTTGAGTCTTGCCGGAGCGCATCTGGCCTGGATCGCAGGTCCCAGAGTTGAACACGATGAAGACAGCATTCGCATTCCTCGTGGTGTTCGTCACCATGAGTGGGATCGCCGCCGCTCAGAACATCGAATCTCTCAAGGGCCCCGAGATTTACGCGGTGGGCGTGCCCAACGTTGACACGGGGCCGGCTTTGCAGGTCATCAGTTCAGTTCTCGCCAGCGACCCTGACAAGGCGTGCGAGAACACCGACGCGAAGGCGGCCCCCGCCTGCAACTTCCACTGCGCTACGGGGGATCTCCTGTACGTCGACGCCAGCAGCACGGACACGCCCCCGGGCATCGCGCACGTCTACGCGGACGCCGACTGCGCGGGTATCGGTGCCCACTGCGACGGGGACCTGCACTGCGAAGGCACGTCATCCGCCACGGTCCCCACGGACGGCCCGGGGCACTGCTCCGCAAGCACCGACGAGCCATGGTTCTCCAAGGACTCGGCGACCGTCACCTGCTCCTCGGCCCCCGCGAAGAATACCGGGGACATCCTGACGCTCTCGATGGGCCTCCAGGGGAACCATCTCGTGAGCGCCGTCTACACGCTCGTGCAGCCCGACGGAACCGTGTTCATCTATCACGTCCATATGTAAGGACGTGACCGCGGCGGGGCTGAGCCTCGCCGCCCTTTCTTCTGCTGACGTGGTGCTTATGCGACCCTCCTCCGCTCCAACTGTTGTGCGCGCCCCATGGCTCCTGGCGTTCATCCTCCTCCTGTCAGGTTGTGCCAGCCGCCAACTGGAAACGCAAAGCCCCGTCGCTATTCCTTCGCCTCCGGCGGAAATCGCGCCTTCCACCATATCGCAGTCGTTTGACCTCTTGGTAACAGAAGTCGACGCGCCATCCGCTGTGAACGGGCGGGGGGAAAGTTGCGTGCATTTCACCTTCGGGTCCGACGTGTCGATCCTGAATGGATCGGCGCGGGCGGAATGGTCGCCCGTCCTGCCGGCTTCGGGGAAGCTGAGCCTCGGCTTCATCGTCTTGACGGAGGGCCCTCCGCGGACTTCCGTTCAAGGTGGATCGCCTCTGCAAATCGCGATCAATGCCTCAAACTTCACGCCGAAGTCGCCATATACTGCTATCTTTGTCGGCGCTCCCCGGAATTCGGCCAGCGTTCAGCAGCCGGTGAAACTCGATGTTTCCCTCACCTACCGCGGGAACCTGACCCTTGAAAAAACATCATGCGCTATCTCGGGATAGCTTACGTCACAACATCGCACTTCACCATCAGCAGGTCCCGGGCCCAAGGCATCTCATTCGTGCTGGCCGAGCAAGCTCCGGGCCCGTCGGCGGGAATGCGCGCGCTTTGGTCATGGCAAGCCAACGCATGATCGGTGCAGTGGGCACCGACACCCGCGCAATCTGCTGCGCCTTGAACATATGGGAACCAAGACCCATCGGCGCTACGCACTTCCACGGAAAGCCGCGCGCCCGCCGGGCATACAAAATAGCACGTCACGACGCCATAGCCCTTCGCTTCGCAGCTTTGCGTCCCCTCGCCCATTCTTTCGACGGTGGTTGGAGCGCGCCAGGAAGCGGCGACCGGAGCGCCGACCACCAACAGGAGGAGAAGCGTCGCCACCAACAGCGCCTTCTTCCGATGCACAGCCGCATAGCTGGGGCGGAGGGAAAATCCCTTCCTCCATGGGTCAGGTTGCCCTCGGGCCCCGGAAGACGCATAGAGCGCCGAGCGCGCGAGGTGCGGGGCGCGTTTCGCCTGCGCCGCCGCGGCCCCGGCGCACCGGTGCCACGATCTGCGCGACGACGCCCGGGCGCATCAGCTCGCGGAGCTGCGCGCGGACCGGCGGGACCCGTGGGACCGACACCGGGCACCCGGCCCGGAAAGTGTCTCTCTCCGGCACATCTCTATTCTTTCTTCCATCACTGGGGGGAAGCCAGCGGCGAGGCCCCCCAGCATCGTCACCATGACGGAGGGCAGCGGGGATGCCTCCCGGGTCGTCTTCGTGACGGGTCGGACGCGGCGCGCGCCGCACTCCCAGCCAGCCCCGCGCGTGTGTCCAGCCTCGCGTCGCGCACCGTTCTAGGCTGGCGCGTCCGGACGCCCGAGCGTTGGCCTGTGGCGATTAGCGGGAAGCAGAGGCAGAAGACCCACGAACCGTTCTAAGGCCCGCGCGCCCGCGCCCCGAACTGCTCGCCAATCGCCACCCGTTGCGTGCAGTTCTGGACGCCCGCGGGGTCGCTCCAAGGGCCACGCCATCCTGCGCGCCTGGGGCGACAGGCTGTCTTCTTCTTCCGAAAACCCCCCGCACCGTTCTAAGGTCCGCGCGTCCGAACCTCGGACGCCCTGCCCGTGACCATTAGCAAGCGGCGGCAGTGGAACCCCCCCACTTCGTTCTAGGTTGGACTGTTGTCCCCCCTAGATCGACGGGCAGGAGGCTGAAGAAAAAAAAGGAAGTCGGCCCCCCGCTTATGGGCCGGCCCTTTTTTGGGGCTTCGGGGTCGGTCCTGGGCGTCCGGCGGGTCCCTCCGGCGAGGCCTCACGTCCCGCCAGGGCCACAAGGCGCCCATGACGACCCGCGCCCCCTTCACCACGCAGCCCCCGGGCGTCCCGGTGGCACCCCTTGCGGACCCCTGGCGCCCCCGCCGAAAGTCCAAGAGCCACCCCACGCACACATTCCCCGTGCCTTTCCTCGTCCTCGCGCTCGCGGCAATCCTCGCGCCCACCGGGAAGGAGGCGGCCACCATGGAGCCTGACGGCCTCGCGGCGATCCTCCCCGATCCCGAGGAGCGCCGCCGCTACCTCCACACCCTCCACAAGCTGACGCACCGCCCCATCAGCGCCCAGCGCCTCGCGGACCGCGCCAAGCTCAAGCACCGCCGCGCCGTCATCCTTACCGCGCTGCGCGCCGATCCCCGCTTGCAGCGCATCCGCGAGCCCACGACCGGCCCGGAACGCTACGCCTGGCGGCCCGAGTACCGCCACGGCGTGCCCGCGCGGAGGGCCCCCGCGTGACGCGCTACCGTCACGCCCTGTGGGCACCTTCCGCGAAGTGGCCGCACGGCTACCAATGGGGCGCGCCTGTGACGATCTTCCGCGAGCGGTTCCCCGAGAAGGTGAAGGAGTTTGGGGCGCCCTTGCGCGTGTGGGAGTCGGAGAGCGGAGCGATCGAAGAAAATTCAGCACCGGGCATGAGTTCCTAGCTCTGTCGCGTGAAGAAGCGAGGACATGAGGCACAGCGACCGCCCAGGCCGTAGTTGTATTCCACGTTTTCAACGCGCACGGCAAGAGCTTCGGCTTTTCGTTGCAGGGCTTCCCAATCCGACCGGAGCTTGTCGAAATCGCCGCGGGTCTTGAGGTCGTCGCGGATCGCCTCAAGCGTCGTCTTGGACCCTTCAGCGTTCTCTTTGGTCCCCAACGCTTCGGTTCCCTGGTGCATGATAAACGCCCATTCCTCGTCGCGATCGTTCTTGCGCTCCACGCGGAACGTCAGGCGTGTGGAAAGCGGCTCATGATATTCTTCTGCCAGCCACGGGAGAAGCGCCGTCACGAATATTCGGATGCCCATTTTTGGAATCTTTGGGTCATGATAATTCCACTTGAGCGGATGGTTTCCTTGCTCGATACGTTGCTCAATCCGAAGTGCCACATCTACGATTTGTTCCTCAAAGGCAGCCACGTCCACCTGAAGGGCGTCCCATTCCCGGTGGAGTGCAGGCCAATGCTGCTTGCTGCGCTCCCACAGGGCGCCGCGCGGGTAGAAATTCCTGTCCGCATCACCAAACAGAGCGGGGACCTTGGCGCGAAAGGGGAAGTCCTTCTCATAGGCGGTATTGACCCACCTGCGAAGCCCGCTGTGGAGCTTCCATCCTGCGTAGCTCCGCAGGTGGGCCTTCCAAGGGCGGATCACTTCTGAGAGAAAATCTCTTCGGTGTTCGGCCCGAAGCTGGAGAACGTGCAGATAGCGATTTCCGGCGAGTGCTGCAATGACGCCAAGGAGGCCCACCAAGAGGGCAAGCGCGATTTGCGAAGCGGCGGCAAAAGGGTTCGGCCCCTCAGCCGTGGCATTCTCCAACGCAAGGAGCATCGGCGCTGGGTAGCCTCCCCCGCTGCATGAAACCCCCCCAATCTTTGACGGAAAGGCTATGCCCCCGCCTTCACGGTCCGGATCAGTCCCGCCACTGTCTGCGCGCCCTTGCGCGTGGGCATCAGGCGATTCCAAATCTCGCGCGCCCCCACCACGGGCATACACCGGTCGTACCAGTAGCGGGCTTCCGGCTTGCCTTCCAGTGTGCCCAGCTTGGTGTAAATTCCCTGGGTGGGGTCGGGCGTCAACTCGCTTCGGGTGAGCAGGCTGTCGCCGCGCAGGACGGCGACGATGTGCGAGGGGCAGCCGCGGCGCTTCAGGACGCTCGTGAAGCCCCGCCGGTTGGTGTGGCCCGTGACGTTGGACTCGCGGCTCGTGATGCTCTCCGCGAGGGAGCTTGCCTGGACTAGGCACTGAATCTTGTGTTGCGCGGTCTGCATCTTGATGTGGCTGCCCTTCTTCTGACCGGGCCAAAGCCACGGATTGCCGGGATGGGTCTTCGCATTGCGTTCGCACTTCAGCTTCAGGAAATACTCCAACTCCTCGTCAAAGTAGACCTTCAGATAGGTTCGCTTGGGGTGCGCCTCCAGCGTGATGATGCGCTCACGCCAGTTGATCTTGTCAACGCGAATGGTGATGGCCTCGCCCAGGCGCACGCCCGTCTTGAAGAGGAGCAATTCCAGGAGGAAGCTGTCCAGGTCTTCGGCAGCCTCCAAGAGGATTGCCACGTCGTGTTCGTCTACGGCGCGGTAGTCGGGGCGAAGCTCGGCCCGGTGGTTCTTCTTGAAACTCTTCTGGAGGTCGTGGAAGGGGTTGCCCAGGCAGAGGCTCCGCACGCGAGCCAAGTAGTTGTAAAGGCTGCTCGCGCAGATGATGTGCGACAAGACCGTGCCCGCCTTCAACGCGGCCTTCTTCTGGCGCCCCGCATAGGGGCCCGTCGTGACCCACTTCACGAACGCCTGCGCCTCCGGGCGCTGGAGGCTGAGGAGGTGGAGCTTCCTCGTGGAGACGTATTCCAAGAGGTGACGGGCGTTGCGCTTCCAGTTCTTGTTCCCGCCCATCCCCTCGTCGTCCAAGTAGGCGAACCAGTCGGAGACGAGCTTCTCATTCGGGTACTCGCGGCGGGCGGCCTCCGTGATCTTGACCTGAAGCTCGCGCGTCAACTCCTCCACCGTGGGCGTCGCAGTGGGGTGACTCATTCGGTCTCATCTCCCGCAGGACTCGCCAGGCTGTAGCGTGCATCCTTGCCCTTCACGATGAGGCCCAGGCGCGCGGCCCCCGCAATCGCGCGGCTGGCCTCCTGCTCGCTTATCCCCGTCTCCATGAGGCGGGCCTCCAAGTCCTTCCTGGCGAGCCTGGGCGCGATGGTGAGCGCGCCCAGGATGGCCCGCGTCGGCCCCGGGACCTCCTCGTACTCCGTCCCCGCGCCCATCATGCGCTCGCGGTTCGCTTCGTGCGCGCGGTGAAGCTCCACCACGTGCCCCGCCAACTCGTGCGCCCGTTCCTGGCATTCCGCCAACCTCCGCTCCGCCTCCTCCGCTCGCCGCACGGCATCCGAGCGGTCCCGCTCCGCCAAGTCCGCCCGGTTGGACAACTCAGCCAGCGTCTTCTCAAGCTCCACGACGCGGCCCGCGTCGTTCGGGTTCCCCAGGAGGTGCTGCGCGAAGGCTGGGTCCCGCAACCGGCACAACTGGAGGAACAAGAGGGGATCGGCGCGGCTCTGAAGGATGAACCGGGCATACCCGCTGGCGCTCTGCGAATGGCTGCCCGCCTCCCGCTCGAAGGCCTCCCGCTCCGGAGCCGTAAGGTAGACCTTCAAGGGCGGGACCTTCGCCGCCTCCACGACGGGGACGGACGCGGGCGAGGCGATCAGGGCAGGGCGGGGGGTCTTGGAGGGCATGAGGTCTCGGGCTCCGGGCCATGCCGAAGCCCACGCCACCTGGGCGCGTGCCCCTCGGGCTTGCCCTTCCGAAAAGGGCTATCCGAGGGGACCCAACCCGGGTCGGTCGCGGGCCCCGCACGGGCCCGCACAAAGGATAGACTCAGGGGGGCTCGCCCCCCTGACGTTTCGTTTCTCTGATCAGACGACCTCACGTCAGGGGGCTGCGCCCCCCGAACCCCCCGCTGGTGCGCGCGCTGCGGCGCGCGCGAAACGACTCCTACGCGCACCGCCAGCCCGCCACGTCGGCGGCGCGGCCCGCCACGACGGCCCGGGCGATGGCCCCGGACCGCTCGTGGCGCAGGCGGATGGAGCGCGCGTCGTAGGCCCCAAGGTGGGGTGTCAGGATCACGTTGGGCAGCGCGGCGAAGCGCGCGAGGTCCGCCTCCGGCCGGGGCTCCCCGGGCAGCACGTCCGCCGCATAGCCCGCGAGCCGCCCGTCGCGCAGCGCCGCCTCCACCGCCGCCTGGTCGACCACGTCGCCGCGGGCGGTGTTGACCAGCAGCGCGCCCTGCCGAAGCATCGCGATCTCCCTGGCGCCGATCATGCCGCGCGTCGCGTCGGTGAGCGGCACGTGGATGGTGAGCGCGTCGCTCCCGCGCAGCAGCTCCTCCAGCGAGGAGGCGAAGCGCGTCGGCTTCCCGGGCGCGAGGTCGTAGCCCAGCGTCGGCACGCCCAGGGCGCCCAGCATCGCGGCGACGCGCGAGCCGATGCGGCCCACGCCCAGGATGCCCACGGTGAGGTCGGGCAGGTCGCGCGCCTCCAGGCCCGCGCGCTCCCACGTCCCGGCCCGGGTGCGCGCCCGCGCCTCGGGCATGCGGCGCGCCAGCGCGAGGAGGAAGCCCAGCGTCAGGCGCGCGACGGCGTCCGCCGCGTAGTCGCTCAGGTGATAGCCCGCGACGCCGCGCCCGCGCATCCACTCCGCGGGCATGTGGTCGAAGCCGTCGGAGCGCGTGACGATGGCCTCCAGCGCGGGGAAGCGCTCCAGCGTCGCGGGGTCGAGGCGGTCCGCGTAGGAGACGCTCAGCACGCGCACGTCGGGCGCCGCGAGGGCGTCCGAGAGGGGCGCGTCCACGATGCGGCCGCCCGGAAGCGCCATCTCCGCGAGGACGCGCTCCCGCGGCGGGACGGAGGTCGCGAGGAGGGTGGCCATCGGGTGCCGACCCCGCCGCTCCCGGATGGTTTTTCCGCCTGGGCTCCGAGTCCGGGGCATGCCCGAGGGGTCGTTCAAGGAGCGGGTCTTCCACGCGCTGGAGGGCACGCCGCACGAGCCGGGGAAGCACCACGCGCCCGTCGTGTTCGTCATCACCGCGGTCATCGTGCTCAACGTCGTGGCCATCGTGCTGGAGTCCGTGCAGGCGGTGCGCGACGCCGCGGGCCCGGTCCTCGTGGCGTTCGAGTGGGCCTGCGTCGCCGTCTTCACCGTGGAGTACGCGGCGCGGCTCTGGTCCTGCACCGCGGACCCGCGCTTCTCGCGCCCCGTCCGCGGGCGCCTGAGCTACGCGCTCACGGGCTTCTCCCTCATCGACCTGCTCGCGATCCTGCCCACCTACGCGACGCTTGCCTTCGGCTCCGCGGGCGTGGACTTCACCTTCCTGCGGGCGCTGCGTCTCTTCCGCCTGGTGCGCGTGCTCAAGCTGGGCCGCTACTCCACGGCCGCGCATCACCTCTCCACCGTGCTCCACGAGCGGAGGCACGACCTGGCCGTCACGGCGGCGGTGGCGGGCGTCTTCCTCCTCGTCTCCTCCAGCGTGATGTACGAAGCGGAGCACGACGCCCAGCCCGACAAGTTCTCCAGCATCCCCGAGGCCATGTGGTGGGGCGTCGTGACGCTGGGCACCGTGGGCTACGGCGACGTGTACCCCGTCACGACCCTGGGCAAGGTGCTCGGCGGCGTCAGCATCGTGGCCGGCATCGCGTTCCTCGCCATGCCCACGGCCATCATCGCGTCGGGCTTCCTCTCGCAGCTGGAGAAGTCGCGCGCCGCCGCGAAGCCGTGCCCCCACTGCGGGAAGCTGGAATCCGAGCCCGTGCTGTCGCGCTCCGTGGCGGTGGATGGGCCTCCGCCGCAGAAGCCCGCCTAGGCTCTGCCCTTCGCCTCTCCTGGGGGCTGCCGCCCCCAGACCCCCGCGAGACCCGAATCTCCGAATCTCGGAATCACCGGACAAGAGACGCTCGTGCGTCGTTTTCTGCGGTGATTCCGAGATTCGGAGATTCGGGTCTTTCCGGGGGGAAAGGGGGCGGAGCCCCCAGCGAGAAAAGGAAAAGAGATCAGATCCGCTCGGGGTCGTCCACGAGGTAGATGGTGGGCGCCTCGAGGACGCCGGCCCGCTGCATGGTGGCCTTGAGGTCGGCGCTCGTGAAGAACGCCTTCGCCTTCTCGATGTCCCCGTAGCGCATCACGACGACGACGTCGTTGGGGTCGGCGAGGCTGCGGTGGACGCGCTCCTCCTTGAGGCTCGCCGCTTCGCGGGCCCCCTTGTGGTTCTGGAAGAAGGGCAGCCACGCGTTGTAGTCCTTGACCTTGTGCTTGACGATCGCATAGACCATGGGAGACACGCTCCGACCATTCCAACGCCCTCGACGACCTCAAGGCGCGCAGGGGCCCGCGCCGCGCGATCCCACCCTCCACGGGCGGGCGCTGCGATTCTGCGGAAAGCGGCCCTCCGAAAACGCAATGCGCGGGGGCCGGCGTGGCCCCACCTGTGGATTCCCTCGACCACGCGATCCTGCGCGAGCTGGCCCGCGACAAGGTGCTCCTCTGGGGCGGTCTCGACCCGCGCGTGTCGGCGGCGAGCCTCGCGGACGCGGTGGGCGTCGACAAGAGCACCGTGCGCGCCCGGCTGCGCGCGTGGGGCAAGGCGGGCTTCCTGGGGCGCTTCCACGTCATCCCCAACCCGCGCCTCTGGGGGATGGGCTGCGCGGCGGGCGGCATCTTGGTGAAGGATCCCGCGGACAAGACGCGCGTGCTGGAGGATCTGGGGCTCGTGGACGGCATGCTCACCGCGCAGGAGCACGTGGGGGGCTGGATCGGCCTGGGGTTCGTGGACGACGGCCCCGCCGCGCTGGAGCGCCGCGCGCGGCTCCTCTCGCGCCTGCCCGGGGTCGTGGAGGTCCAGCCGGTCTTGCGCTGGGGCGCGCCCTCCTGCTCGCGCGCGCCCACGCCCCTGGACTGGCGCATCATGCGCGCGCTGCGCGAGGCCCCCTCCGCGCCCCTGGGCGACCTCGCCCGCGCCGTGGGCGTGAGCCCCAACACCTTCCACGCCCACTACGAGGCGCTCGTGGACGGGGGCGCCATCTGGAGCCTGCCCGACCTGGACTTCACGCGCTACGAGGGCGTCGTGGTGGCGCGGCTCATCATCACCTTGGCGCCCGAGGCGAAGCGCGACGCCACCATGCGCGCCGTGCGCGAGGCCGTGCGCGACCCCGTGCTGGAGACGACGCAGCCCGAGGTGCAGGCGCCCGACGGCACGCGCTACCTGAGCCTCATGGTGCAGTCGCCCACGGTGGGCGCGGCGGAGGAGGCCGAGATCGCGGCGCGCGCCCTGCCCCACGTCCGCGAGGTGGAGACCCTTTTCCTGCGCCGCTACCGCGTCTACACGGCGTGGGCCCAGGAGCAGGTGGCCCGCATGGCATCGACCTCGGGGCCAGAAGCGCGAAGGTCGCGCGGCGCCAGCCGCGACGCATGAGGGACCGGAGAGGGGCAAGCGCGACCGGGGGCAACGCGGGCCCGGAGCGCGTCGGCGCGCCGGATGCTGAGGGGTCGGACGCCTTCATGGGCACGACCTCCGGGCGCGGGCCGACGTTCGGGAAGAGGCGCCACGCGGGCAAGCCCGGGAAGGGATCGCGCGGCGACGACCTGCCCTAGAGAGGGCGATAGCAGATCGTGTGGTCGACGTAGATCATGCAGTACCAGCCGAACGACGTGTGGCAGTTGAAGCCGTAGAGGTCGTTGCACAGCAGGCTCGTCGTCGACACGTCCGTCGTGACGGGCAGGCCGTAGGGGAAGAGGCGGCACGCCATCTGGCTGGGCGGGGGCGGGCACCAGAGCGCGCAGAGGTCGTCCGAGGGCGCGCAGCCGGCGCTGGCCACGGGGACGAGCGGGATCAGGAACGACAGGCCGAGAAGAGCGGCAAGCGGGAGATGGAGCTTCATGTGCCCAAGCCTCCCGCCTGCCACGCCAACGAGGAAAGATGAGCCTTGCGTCTCCGAGGCCGGCCGGCGGAGGGCCCCGCGGATCGTGGCGGCGGCGTAGCCGCCCTTTTTCGGGCGGTCCGGACATGGCCCCGCGTGATGCGCCTCCTCCTCGCGCTGGCCCTCGTCGCCCTCGCCGCCGGGTGCGCCGCGCCCGCCACGACGCCCGCCCCCGCGGGGGCCCCGGACGCCATGGCCCCCCTTGCGTTCAGCGCGCCGGCCATCCTCGACCCCGTGCGCAGCGGCGGCGAGCCCGTGATCTTCGAGACGCCGAAGCACACCCTCCTCATCGCCGCGCACCCGGGCTTCACGCACGTCAAGGCGCCCCCGGGGCCCGAGGTCCTGGAGCCCGCCAACGGGCAGAGCTACCTCTACCGCTCCGCCGACGGGGGCGCGTCCTGGAGCGTCGTCACGGGGCCCTCGGGCACGCCCAGGAACGACGCGTGGGGCATCAGCGACCCGGACCTCGCGGCCAACGCCGACGGCTCGCGCCTCGTCATGGCGGACCTCCAGGCAGTGAGCGCCTCGACCGCCGCGTCCACGGACGACGGCGCCTCGTGGCCCAGCGCCGCCCCCATGGTGACGGACCCGCAGGACGGCAGCGTCGACCGGCCGTGGCTTGCCTTCGCCGACGGCCACTTCTACGTGCTCTACAACGGCGACGGCAACGGCCACTGGCGGCTGCGCCAGAGCGACGACGGCGTGACGTGGAGCGACCTCTCCACGCCCGGCGACGGGAGCTACCCCGGCGCCATGGCCGCGGGCAAGGACGGCAGCCTCTACGTGGGCAACGGTGACAAGGTGTGGTGGAGCGTGGACGGCGGCAAGACGTTCACCGCCTCCAAGGTCCCCGCGCAGAAGCCCATGACCGGCATCGTCGCCCAGCGCCCCGCCGTGGACGACGCGGGCACCGTCTACTTCGCGTGGTCCGAGGAGAGCGCCATCTACTACGCCGCGAGCCGCGACCACGGCAAGACCTGGGGCCCCGCGGTGCTCCTCAGCGCGGGCCTCCCCGGCACGCACGTCTGGCCCTGGCCCGCGGCGGGCGCCCCTGGCAAGCTCGTCGTGGCGTGGGTCGGCACCACCGAGACGAACCCGGACCCCAGCGCGGTGAAGGGCGACTGGCTCGTCCACGTCGCGGTGGTCACCGGCGCCGACACGGACCACCCCACGGTGCAGGCCGCGCCCGTCAAGGACGCCAAGGTGACGACCGGAGGCATCTGCATGGACGGCACCGTCTGCGAGGCCGAGGCCAAGGACCGCCGCCTGGGCGACTTCATCACCGTGATCGTCGACCACGCGGGGCGGATCCACGTCGCGTATGGCACCACCACGACGGGGCACAGCATCTCGTCGCCCGCGTACTTCCGCGAGACGGACGGGCCCCGGCTGAGGTGAGCGCGCGACGCGCCGGGTTTTTGCTGGGGGCTTCTCTCAAGCCGGACCTCCGAGGGCGATCCGGGGCTCGGGCCTGAGGCGGCGTGGGCCCCAACGTGCTGCGATTCCCGGATAAGGCTCACGTCAACCTGCGCCCTCTTAGGGTGCATGGTCCTGGAAACAGACCTTGAGAGTGCCTTGGGAACCTTGGAAAATGCCTTTACCATGGAAGAGGTGTCCATCCATTGCATGGAAGAGACCACCTTGCTCTCCAGCGGCCAGACGCAGGTCCCGGCCCGGGTGCGCGCGAAGACGCAGGCGAAGCCGGGGGACAAGCTCGTCTGGGAGGAGATGGAGGACGGCAGCTTCCGGGTGACGCTCCAGCCCCGCACGGGCCTCGCCGACATCGTGGGCCTCGTGGACGGGCTGCCCCAGGGCGGCGCCGTGGAGGCCAAGCGGTGGGCGCAGCGCGGGGGCCGCTGATGCCCGTCGTCGTGGACGCCACCCACTTCATCAGCCTCGTCAACAAGGGGGACCGCCACCACCGCGCGGCCAAGCGCAGCCAGGAGCGCCTGGGGGGCAAGCACAAGCTCTACACGACGCTCCTCGTCCTGGGCGAGGTCAGCGCCGTGCTGGGCCCTTCGCTGGGGGGCAAGCTCACCAAGCGCATCCTCGACGGCATCCGCGCCGACGTCTCCGTCCTCCACCCGGGGGCGGCGGAGCTTGACGACGCCATGGGCTTCTTCCTCAAGTACGACGGGAAGCTGAGCCTCAGCGACGCGCTGCTCCTGGTGTACGCGCAGCAGATGCAGGCGTCCATCCTCAGCTACGACGCGGGCTTCCAGGGGAAGGCCGACCTCTTCTGATCAGAGGTCGCCGCCCTCGGCCACCAGCGTCTCCACGCGCAGGACGAACTCCTTGGTGACGGGCACGTAGGCCTTGGTGTAGACCGCGCCGCGGTGGCGGCTCTTGGCCGGGCGGCTGTACTCCAGCACGGTCATGCCCTGCTGCTGCTCGGTGGTGAGGCGCTTCTCGTCGTCCCACGTCTCCATGGCCATGAGGGGCGCCTCGGCCTCCAGGGGCTCGTCCTGGAAGTCCTGGGAGAGGGGGGCGGGCTCCTCGGCGGCGGGCTGGGGGCGCGGCCCCCGGCGGCGCAGGAAGAAGGGGATCTCCACGACGATGGCCACGAGGAAGAGGAGCGCGCCCCCCAGGGCAAGCTGCTCGTTCGTGACGCCCTGGACGACGCGGTTCGTCGCCGCCAGGAGGAGGACGGCCGCGAAGTAGAGGACGCAGATCGCGGCCAGCGTGAACGCGAGCCACGCGCGCCGGATGCGGAAGGGCCGGGAGTCGTCCGCCATGACAGGCTTGGCAGCGGGAGGGAGCGATAAGAGCGTTTCCAAACCAACGGCCGCAGCGAGGACCCTGCGAGATGGTATAAGAAGGCGCGGGCCGCGAACGGGGCAGGTGGCGTCATCCACCAGCCGGGGGGAGGAAGCCGGAAGCCCCTGCCCGGAGTGCAAGGTGGGCCGGCTCGTCCTGGACCCTGCGCGCGCCGAGGTCACCTGCGACCGTTGCGGCCTCGTCACGCGCGAGAACCTCATCGACACGGGCCCCGACTGGCGAAGCTTCGCGGACGACCCCCGGGGAAGCTCGCCCGAGCGCGCAGCGCCCCTCTCCAGCCTCCAGCACGACTACGGCTTCGGCACCGTGATGTGGGGCAGCACCGACGCGCATGGCCGCTCCGTCTCCTCCAACAGCATGCCGCAGCTGAAGCGCATGCAGAAGTGGGACCGGCGCAGCAAGTTCCGCCGCGGGACCGAGCGCAACCTCGCCACCGCATTGACCGAGATCCGCCGCATGTCGGCGAGCCTCGACGTGCCGCGCAGCGTGCAGGAGGTCGCGGGGCGCTACTACCGCTCCGCCGCCGAGAAGAACCTCATCCGCGGCCGCAGCATCGACAGCGTCGCCGCCGCGAGCCTCTACGCCGCGCTGCGCACGAGCGGCGTGCCGCGCAGCCTGGAGGAGATCGCGGAGGTCAGCAAGGTGGACCGCCGCGAGATCGGCCGCGTCTACAAGGTCGTCGCGCACGAGCTGGGGTTGACCCTCGCGCCCGTGACGCCGCAGTCCTACATCCCGCGCTTCGCCTCGCGCCTCACCCTCCACCCCGAGACGGAGGCGCTGGCCCTCGCGTTCGTGAAGCAGGCCGTCCTCGCGGAGGTCGTGAGCGGCAAGGACCCCAAGTCCGTCGCCGCCGCCGCGCTCTACATCGCGTGCATCCTGCGCGGCGAGCCCCGCACGCAGCGCGACGTGTCGGAGGCCACGGGCGTGACCGAGGTCACCATCCGGAACCGGTACAAGGAATTGGTGGCCTCGCTGGGGATCACGTTCGACTTCAAGGCGTGAGGGCCGCTACCCCTCTTCCGCCTCGCGCACCGCGTAGGCCTCCGCGAGGTAGCCGCTGGTCATGACCAGCGCGACCGCGCCCAAGGGGAGGAGCACGTCGAGCAGCAGCCCCAGGACGTTGAACCCGCCGCGGAAGAGGAGGATCGCGTTGTAGACGCCCCACGCGAGGCCGAAGAGGGTGAACGCGTGGTACGCCAGGGGAAGCAGGAAGAGGAGGCTCACCGAGAGGAGGAACCACGCGACGCCGGGCAGCGAGATGCCCAGCACGTTGCTGCCCGTGGGGAGGATGAGAAGGGAGTAGAGGGCGCCCAGGGCGGCGCCCACCAGCGCGCGGCGGGGGATCGCGTGGCGGAAGAGCGCCAGCCGCTCACCCGCTCCGCGGCCGGTCCATCAGGAAGAGCACGACCTCGGCCGCCACGATGAGGATGAGCAGGCCCACGACGACCACGAGGATGGTGGCCGTGGCGTCGGGCGCGAGGAGCACCGTGAGGAGCGCCACGAGCACGCAGGCTCCCGCCGCGCCGCCCAGGCCCAGGAAGACGTTCCTTCGCATCGCTGGCTCCACGAGCATCACCCCTTGCGCTTGACGACCACGAAGATGGCGATGGCGATGCCCACGACCGCAAGGAGCGCCAGGAGCACGAGGAGGCCGGCGTAGGTGGCGAAGACGTAGGCGGGCGTCAGCTTCGCGCTGAAGCTCGCGGCGTTCACCAGCGTCGACTCCTTGGTCTGGCCGTCCTCGCTGTAGTGCGCGACGATGGTCACGCTGTAGTCGCCGGAGGACGAGACGGGCACGCGCGCCGAGTAGATTTGGTCGTTGGCCGTCTTGTCGCCGTCCTTGCCGTCGTCGTGCATGACGTAGGAGTCCACCAGCGCGCCGCCGCGGTAGAGCTGCGCCTCCACGGTGGCGCCGGCCTTGCTGATCTGCGCCGTGATGACCACCTGGTCGCCGGGCACCACGTCGTCGACGTGCCCCACGGAGCCGATGGCGCTGCCGGCGTTGATGACGTTGACCGTCGTCTCGTCGAACTTGGCCGTGGTGCCGTCGCTGGCGGTCACGCGGAAGGTGTACTCGCCGTCGCCCGCGAGCTTGGAGGTGTCCAGCGAATATTTCCTGGCGCCGGTGGCGTCGAGCTTCGCAAGCTCGGTGTACGCGTCCTTGCCGGGCGCCTTGTAGAAGAGCGTGAACGTCAGCGGGTCCTGGTCGGCGTCGCTGGCGTCCCACGTGAGGTCCACGACGCGGCTCACGCGGCTGCCCACGACGGGGCTCGTGACCTTCACGACGGGGTCGTGGTTCGCGACCTTCAGCGAGCCGTAGGGCTGGCTGGGGCTGCCGAAGCTCTCGCTGCCGTCCGCGTTGTTGTCCACGTTGTCGACGGCCTGCACGTAGTACGTGAGCGTCTGGCCGCGGTGGCCCTCGGGGAGCACGCCGCGCCACACGTCGCCCACGGCGTCCTTCACCATGGGGTAGGGCTGGTAGGGCTCGTTGTCGGCGCGCGCCCAGATGGTCGCGCTCTTGACGCCCGTCTGCTCGTCGACGATGGTAAAGTTGAGCCACCGGTCCTGGATGAGGGGGAGCGCCAGGTGCGGCGCCGCGTCGTCTAGGAAGAACGAGTACTGGTTGGGGCGCGTCGCGTTGGAGTTGCCCACGGCGTCGTAGGCCCACACGCTGATGGTGTAGACCGTGGCGCCCGCGTAGACCTCCTTGTTGTCCGCCAGCGAGAAGGGCCCGTTGTAGGTGGCCGTGACCGCGCGGCCGCCGCCCACGATGGTGTAGACGACGCGGTCCACGGGCACGGGGCTGTCGTCGTCGGGGCTCGCCGTGATGGTGAACTTGGTGCTCAGGCTCACGTTCCAGAGCTGCGAGGCGCCGCTCTTGTAGCGCGGCGCGAAGTCGGTGATGCGCGCGCTGGGCGGCTTCGCGTCCACGACGAACGTGAAGTTGAGGTAGCTGGGCAGCGAGGTCTTGCCCGCCTGGAGGCCCGTGAGGTCGAAGACGCTGAGGTTCACGGGGACGACCTGGCCGTCCTGGAAGCGCTGCCCCTCGACGTTGGCCACCGTGTATTGGAAGAAGTAGCCGTTGAGGCCCGCGGGCGCGGGCGACGTGGTGACGCGCCCGTTGACGGTGGCGCCGTCCACGCTGAGGTTGAACGACTTGTCGTCGACGCCCTGCGCGTCGTAGACGAGGAAGGTCAGCGTGGGCGCGGCAGGCGCGTAGAACTGGCCGTTGATCTTGACCGTGGGCGACTTGACCTCGATGCGCGGGCCGAGGTTCTCGCTGACGCTGAACGCGCCGCTCAGCACGCCGTGGGAGCCGTCGAGGAGGCCCTGCGACGAGAAGGCGCGGATGGTGTAGGAGTAGGTGCCCGACGTGTTGAACGTCGTGGTGTAGGTGAAGTTCTCGTCGTTGCCCAGCCCGTCCGTGACGTTCATGGGCTGCGCGTCCACGATGACGGCGTCGTTCTGGTCGGTGACGGTGACCTCGACGCGCGGGTCGTAGAGCGCGGACACCTTGGCGTAGAAGGTGACGGGCTGGCGGAGCTCCTGCTGCGGGGGGTCGACGCCGCGGTCCGTGATGGTGGGGTTCGTCGTCTCGTTGAGCGAGAACTCCACGGGCGGGGACGCGCCCCAGTTGCCGTTCACGTCCTTCGCGACGAAGGTGACCTCGAACGTGCCCGAGGCGTTGAGCGCGTGGCCGCGCCCGACGGCGAAGGTGTCGTTGAAGATGCGGCACGTGCGGCTGCTGTCGCCCGTGAGGCACGGGGCCGTGCCGTTGCGCAGCGTGAAGTTGAACGTCGGGTCCGCGTGCCCCTTGCGCGTCCAGACGGAGTAGACCTCGCTGGGGGGCGTCACCGACGAGTCGTCCGAGACGTTCACGTGGATCTGCACGGCGTGGCCCGGGACGCTGGAGTTGGTGAAGTGCGCCTTGTCGGTGACGTCAGAGACCGACAGGTCCTGGAACGCGGGGAGCTGGTCCTGGAGCGTGAGGTTGCGGAAGATGTGGCGCGTCTCGCCGCTGATGTCGGTGATCTGGATGTCGACGCCCCACGTCCCGGGGCCGTCCTCGGTGGTGGAGATGGTGGCGCTCGTGAAGTTGTAGCGCGAGGACGCGCTGGTGCCGCAGCCGGCCGCGGTCGTCCCGGCGACGCCCACGGTGCCGTTCCACGGGTTGCCGTCGGGCGGCGTCTGGCCGACGCCTCCGCCGGCGTTCTTGCAGTCGGACCCGCCGCTTGTGAAGCCCGAGGTGATGTTGCGGCCGTGGCGCGGCGGCGAGAGGACCAGCGCGAGGTTGTCGACCTTGCTGACCTGGTCGCTCTGGTTGCTGACGTTGTCGATGTAGCCCGTCCAGTCGCGCCAGACCTGGATGTCGTAGTAGGGCGCGATGGAGGTGAAGGGCACCGTGTAGTTGAGGTCCTGCGGCGCGGTCGTGTTCCGGACGCCGTTGTACTTGATGCCGCGGAGGATGTCCGTGTCGTTCACGGTCTGGATGGGCCACTTGGCGAGGTGGAACGTCTGGTTCCAGGACTTCTCCACCGTCTGGTTGAAGGCGTCCACGGCCTCGATGGTGAGCTTCCAGTCCTCCGAGGAGCCGTTGCCCACGTAGCTGAGGTTGTCCACGACGCGGACCCACTGGGGCGCCGACTGGTAATTGCTCGACGCCTGGTAGACGAGCGGGATCCTCTGGTAGATCGAGCTGTTGGTGGCCAGCGTGAAGTTGGCGGTGACGACGAGGTCCTGCGTGTCGGCCTGGCTGTCCTTGGGGCCCTCGGTCACGTCGACGTTGATGGTGAAGTTCTGGTGCGGGTGCGCGCCGGTGATCTGCGGGTTCGTCGTGGGATCGTAGGGCTTGACCTGGGCCGTGAGCCAGGGCCCGTCGTTGAACGTCGGCTTGACGCCCGACTTGACGCCCACGTAGAGGGGGATGCTGGCGACGTTGTTGCTCTCGTTGGACTCGATGATGGAGCCGTCCCCCGCGACGGTCGCGTCGTCGGCCTCGACGTAGAGCGTGTGGATGCCGGGGCCGAGGTATTGGGGCGAGTCGGGCTTGTCGCTCTGGGCGGACTTGGTGAAGTTGAACGCGAGGTAGAGCGTGGGCGTGCTCCAGTTCCCCACGTCGCGGAACCCAAGGGGGTTGTCGGTCCCGTCGCTGAAGTTGTAGGTGAAGTCGCCGTTGCGGTCGTCGATCCAGGCGCGCAGGTGCACGGCGTCGGGGCCTCCGGCGTGCGCGGGGCCGTTGTTGCGGATGCCCACGTGGCCGCCGATGACGAGGCTGCCGAACTCGGCGGGGTAGGCGTGCGCGCCGTCGTACCCGAAGTCCGTCGCGTTGATGCTGGGCGCAAGGTCGTACCACGCCACCTGGACGTGCGTGACGTTCGTGCGGTTCGCGGCGCCCGCGGGGCTCATGCCGGCGACGGCCTTGGCCAGGGCGTTGTTCGCGTTGAGCCGCAGCGTCGCGGTGTAGTTGCCGATCTTGCCGTTGAGGTCGAAGGACCCCATGAGGTAGGCGCCGGAGTGGTCCGCGATGGCCGGCTTCGCGGTGGCGTCGGCCAAGGCGACGTTGGCCCCGGCGACCGTGGCCGTGTAGGGGATCTGCCAGGCGTTGCCGCGCGGGTCCGCGTCGCCGGTCCAGTTGCCGAAGTTCTGGATGGCGGCCTCGAAGAACGTCATCGTCTTCGTGGAGGCGGTGACGTTGAACGGGCTGGAGGCGGTGAGGTTCAAGCAGTCCTTCACCAGGGGCGGGTCGCCATCCGCGGTGAGGTCGCCGCGGCACCACGAGGTGCTGGTGATGCGGTAGTCGATCTTGAGGTCGCGGACGAAGCCGATCCACGCGGCGTGCCGGGAGAGGTCGTCCGCGGGGGTGATGCCGTTGGTGGCGCTGGGGCCGGGGTCCGAGGCGCCCACACCGCTGTTGGTGGGGTCGTTGACGTTGCCGTGGTACTCGTAGCTGGCGTCGTGGCCCTGGCAGGGCGCGTAGCTGAACGTGCTGTTGGGGTGCCGGTTGACCCAGATGGTCGCGTTCCACGCGTGCTTGTTCACGTCGGTCGCGTTGCTGGGCACGTGGAAGGGGAAGGAGATGGGCGTCGTGGCGGCGCTGTTGCCGCTGGCCGCCGCGATGGGCACGAGGATGCAGGAGTTGATGGACGTGCTGGTGGTGGCGTCCAGCGTCAGGTAGACGGGGACGGTGGCCCCCTCGGCGCCGCTGTTGCTGACGGTGACGCGGAACTGGGCCGAGGCGTTGGCGTCGAAGAACTGCGTCGCGACGCCGCCGTGGTCCATGTCCACCAGCTGCGCCGAGCCGGAGACGATGGAGAGGGACATCTGGGTGGGCAGCGTGCTCTGGGCCTGGGCGGGCGGGGCCGCAGGGAGGAGCATCAGGACGCAGACGAGGAAGGCCGCGACCGCGACGAGGCGGCGCGGGGGCGGGCTGGCAACCATGGGGGGCCCCTCGGCAGGCGCAAGGACGTGTGGCTGCTTATAAAGGAACCGAATACGACCTCGTGTCGGAGCGCCGCTCCAGGCCTCAGGGGAGGCCGGTGGAGGGGATCATCTTGTCCACGGGCGGGGCCTTGCCGGCGTAGGAGGTGTCGGCGTGGTACCAGAGGACGCCGTCGGAGCCGACGCAGTCGCTCATCTGGAGGCCGGGGACGTTGTTGGACTCGGTCCAGAAGCCGGTGTTGCTCGGGTCGCCCACGACGAAGTAGACGCCCGGGGTGAGCGGGTAGACCGCGGTGGAGTCGTCGGAGGGGTGCGCCTTGCAGGCGGGGACCTCCGCGCTGCCGATGGGGGCGGCGAGGAGGAGGGCGAGGAGGGCGAAGGGGGCGGCTCGGGGCAACATGGGGACGGTCTCCCTGGCCCGCCGGCAAGCGGGCACGGGGCCCGTGGCCAAGGCCACGCATAAGCGGACGCTTGTCACCCGACGGACGCGCGCGCGGCCCCCGGCGCCGTCGTGAAGAAAGATTATGCCCCGCCCGGCCGTGGGAAGCCTGGAGGCGTAGAACCCCCATGCGCCACGTTGCCCTCGTTGCCCTCGCGCTCCTCGTTGCCCTTCCGTCCATCCACGCGGGAAGCACCGTTCCCGACGACTGCGCGGCCGCCGGCATGACCGGCTGCACCGCCGTCCCCGTCCCCGACTCGCCCGCCGGCGGCAAGACGACCTACTTCGTCTACACGGCCGTCGCCGGCTGCGCGCCCGACGTCAGCGACGACTCCTGCATGGGCCGCCCCAACGCCGGGCCCCTGGACCTCGCGGGCGTCGTCTACCAGGACACCAACCCCCTTCCGGGCCTCCAGCGCACCATCGTGATCATCAACCACGTCACGTACCAGCCTGACGAGGCCGTCCTGATCTGAGCGGCATCGGTCGCAGCGTTCATGTAGAAGCAGGAATCCTGAGCCCTGGCCATGCGTGCCACGCTCCTCGCCCGCGTGCGCGACCTCCTCGCCCGAGCGGGCTACTGCCTCTCCGTCGAGACCGCCATGAGGCCGCTCGCGTTCGACGTGGTGGCGCGCCGCGACGGGCAGCTCCTCATCGTGAAGGTGCTCACCAACGTCGATGGCCTCAGCGAGCCCGTGGCGCAGGAGCTTCGCCTCGTCGCGCGCTTCCTGGAGGCCGTTCCCCTCGTGGTGGGCGAGCGCAGCAGCAGCCGCCCGCTGGAGCCGGGCGCCGTCTACGCGCGCTACGGCGTGCACATCCTCGCCTTCGAGACGCTCCAGGACTACCTGGAGGACGGCGTCGAGCCCCTGGTCTACGCCGCGCCGGGCGGGTTCTACGTGAACCTCGACGGCGTGCGCCTCCGAGCGTTGCGCGAGGCGCGAGGCCTCTCGCTGGGCGACCTCGCGCAGGCGGCCGGCGTGTCTCGCCGCGCCATCGGCATGTACGAGGAGGGCATGGGCGCCATGGTGGAGGTCGCGCAGCGCCTGGAGGAGTTCCTCGACGAGCCCCTGGCGCGCCCCCACAACCCGTTCCTCCCCGCCAAGCCGGAGGGCCCGGAGCAGGCCGCGCCGCAGGAGCCCTTCCCCGACACGTTCGAGGGCGTCGTCCTGCGCGCGCTGGCCGAGATGGGCTTCCGCGTGGCCACCACCCAGAAGTCCCCCTTCGCGGCCATCGGCCGTGACGACGAGGCCGTGGTGCTCACCGGCTTCGCCGACGGCTCCCCCGAGGCCCCCAAGCGCGCCGCCGCGACGGCCAACCTCAGCGAGGTCACCGAGACCTACGGCGTCTTCTTCGTGGAGCGCACGACGACGCGCGTCGCCTTCGAGGGCACGCCCGTCGTGAGCCGCGAGGAGGTCGTCCGCTTCGCCGACCCCGAGGACCTCCTCCGCCTCCTCACCGAGCGCAAGGGCCGCGCGCGGTGACGCGCATGGACCCCGTCGTCATCGTGACGCTCGTCATCGCCGTGCTCATCCCGGTGACGATGATCGCCGGGGGCATCTGGTTCGTGTCGTGGTACATGCAGAGGAAGATCCGCCGCGACCTGGAGCGCGAGAACGCGCGGCGACGATAGCCCTCCCGCCCGAAACGCTATATCCCCCTTCGGACAGACACGCGAGACCATGGCGCTTCGCTCGACGCCCGCCGAGCGATTGAGGCAGTGGGTTGGCAACCTCATCATCGCGTGGACCGTGGTGGCGAGCCTCGCCGCCGTCATGGGCGCGGCGTACTACCAGCGCACGGGGGACAAGTGGATCCTCTGGGGCGTCATGGGCGGCGCGGGCGCCGGCTGCGCGGTGCTCATCGGCTTCGCCGTCATGGTGGGCATCATGACGAAGGCGCGCAGGAGGCGCGGGCCCCTGGTGAAGATGCCCCACCAGAAGCGCAGCGACCGCGAGCACACCTTCATGGCGCGGCGTTAGCGCCGCCGCGGAAAACCGAAAGTCTCGTGACCCTTCAGGCCAAGCCTGGCCCGTGGACGACGCGGCCGCGCTCACGCTGTCCGCCGTCACGGACGTCGCCGTGGCGCTGGGCTACGCGCTCGTGGGGCAGGCCATCCGGCGGCGCGACGGGCCGCCCGCGGCGCGGCGTGCCCGCCTCGACCTCGCGCTGGGCTTCTGGGGCATCGCCGCGACGGGCGTCGCCAGCGCGGCCCTGGACGTCGCGGTGCTCTCCGGCTCGCGCGACCTCGCGTGGCTGGGCGCGCTCTCCAACCTCCCGCTGGCGACCTTCGCGGTGGCCAGCGCGGGCTTCGCGGCGTATCTCGCGGAGGTCTTCCTGGGCTGGGGCCGGGTCCGCCCGCTCCTCTTCGTGGCCTACGCGGCGCTGGCCGGGTGGAACCTCGCGGCGGCGCTGCGCTGGCCCGCCTCGCGCATGGAGATCGTCGCGTGGCGCCCGGTGCTGATCTCCCCCGACGGCCAGGGCGTGACCATGGTGGCGACGGCGGCGCTCCTCGTGGCGCCCATCGTCGTGGGCTCGCTGGCGTGCCTCGTCCTGTGGGGCAAGACGCCCGCGGCCCGCGCGCGCTTCCGCCTCGGCCTCACCTCCGCGGGGCTGGCGCTCTGGAGCGCCGCCAGCTTCGTCATCACGCTGGGGGCCACCGACGCGGCGCAGGCCTCGGGCCGCGCCCTCGTGCTATCATCTGCGGGCCTGCTCCTCGTGGCCCACGCGCCGCCGCGGCCGCTGGAGGAGCGCCTCGCCGTCTGGGAGCGGGGCGACGCCGCGCGCGAGCTGGCGCGCCACGAGCGGGAGGCGAGCCTCGGCTCGCGCGTCCGCGAGCTGGTCTGACCTACTTGGGCCGCTCGTCGCTCCAGAGCTTGATCCAGCCGAATTCCCAAGGGTTCGGCTTCTCAAGCTCTGGAGCGCGGAGCGGCCTCGTTCGCTTCGCTCACTTCGGCCGCTCGTCGCTCCAGAGCTTGATGGGGCCGCGGGGCCGCGCGATGCAGGTGAGCACGTACTTCTTCTGCTGGTCGGGCGAGAGCGCGCTGCCGGCGCTCTGGTCCGCCGCAGTGCCTTCCCAGCGGGCGCTGCACGTGTCGCACGAGCCCGCCTTGCACGAGGAGGGGAGATCGAGCCCGGCCTCCGAGCCCGCCTCCAGGAGGTTCTGGTTCTTGTGGACGGCGAGGACGACGCCCTCCTTCACGAACTCCACGCGGTAGTGGTCGGGCGGGATCTCCGGCTCGGCGGGCTTCGCGGGCTCGGCGGGGCCGGCGACGGGAGCCGCGGCGACGCCGCCCGCGGCGGCCTTCATGACCTGCGTGAGGACGACGTGCAGGTCCTGCACCTCGACGGTCGCCTTGGCCTTCTTCGCGGTGGTCTTGAGCTGCTGATAGCAGCCCGGGCTCATGGTGAGGAGGACCTCGGCGCCCGCGTCCTGCGCGGCGCGGACGCACTGCTCGGCCATGCGGCTGCTGAGCGTCTCGTCGAGGAGCTTGAGCCCGCGGCCGTGGCCGCACTCGTGGTGCGGCAGGTCGACGATCGTGGCGCCCGCGGCCTTGGCCAGCTCCATGACGGCGGCGCGCTGCGCGGGGTTGAGCCCCTCGGGCGCGTGGACGGCGATCTTCTTCGCGAGCTTCTTGGAGGCGTCGATCTCCAGCTTCTTCGCCTTGAGGAGCTCCGCGAGCACGGTGCTCGTGTGCTGGACCTCGGGGACCGCGACCTCGTTGGCCTTGCCCACCAGGGGCCAGTCCAGCGCCATCACGCGCGCGGCGTTGGCGTCCGGGGTGACGACGGCCTTCACGTTCTTCTTGGCCAACGCCTCCAGGAAGGGCGCCACGGCCTCGGCCGCGGCGGCGCGCTGGCCCGTCTCGAAGAGCGCGGCGGCGCTGCCCGCGTCCGCCTTCCCCATGTGGCCCACGGGGTAGCCTGCGTTGAGGAGCGCGAGCGCGGCGCTCTGCGCGACCTCGGGAGCGTCGTAGGCGGCGACGTCGTCCGCCACGAACATGGTGCTGCTCACGGGGTCGAAGCCGACGTTGACCCAGGCGCTGCGCTTCTCGGCGGGCTTGCCCAGGACGTTGCCGCTCTTCTTGACGTTCTCCGCGAGGGCGAGGTGCTCGGGGAGCGCGCCGTTCGCGCTGACCGCGGCGCCCAGGAGCAGGTCCGTCACGCGCTGGATGGGGATGGCGACGGGGCACACCGCGTCGGCGTTGTGCTCCAGCGCGGTCCACGCGACGTTGCGCTGCGTGCGCGGGGAGATGGTCGCGCGGCCCTCGATGACGGCCTTGGCGAGCTGCACGCGGCCGCGGGGCTGCGCGGACTCCCAGGGGCTCGTCTGGCCCTCGGGCGCCACGGCGTTGCACATGCCGCAGAAGATGCAGGTGGTGACCTCGGTCGCAAGCTCGCCCAGGTCGCCCGCGTGCACGCGGCCCATGGCGCGCTGGATGGCCGCCTGGTAGGGGTCCTCCTTGTCGCCGCCGGGGTACTCGAACCAGCCGCGCTGGAGCTTGAGCACGGGGCCCGCGAGCTTCAGCTGCAGCGGGAAGTCGCGCACGGGCAGCGGCATGAGGCGCGTGCGCGCGCCCAGCACGGGGCCGGGGTTGAACACGCTGCGCTTGTCGGTCGCCTTGCGCCACTTCTTGAGCATCTTGAGGCGCGGCTTGCCCAGCACGGCCTTGCTCTCGTTGGACGCGAGGACGCCGGTGGCGTAGCTCTGGCCGCCCTCCTTCTTCACGGCGTCGATGACCGCCAGCGCGTTGCCCAGCGCGGTGGGGTACGTCGCGCGGCGCTCGTCGTCGAGGCCGTAGTAGATGATATCAAAGGTCTGGGGCGAGACGGAGATGGCCCAGATGCAGGAGCGCTCCATCTTCTGGGCGCTCCACGCGGCGCTCCAGCCCTCGTGCAGGCGCTCGGCGTGGATGGCCGTCTCGGCCACGACGACGCTGGGGCCCAGGCGCTTGAGGTTGAGGTGGTTGAAGCGGTTGTCCCACGCCTTCTGCGCGTCGGCCTCCTTGGCCAGCGCGCCGCCCTCGGTGAGGACGACGCCCTTCACGATCTCCACGGCGCGGGGCTCGTCGGCGCTCTCCAGCGTGACGAGGAGGCCGTTCTTCGTGGGCAGGAGGCGCGAGCCCGCGGCCTTGTTGACGAGCTCCGCGTACTCGGGGCTGAAGACGCTGAGGCTCCAGGCGCCCGACTCCAGGGCGAGGCGGCGCGCGGCGCGGTGGCACTTCGACTCGTCGTCGAACGTCGCGAGGTAGCTGAGCTCCTGCTTCGCCTCGCGGACCTTGAGCACGACCTCCAGGATGAAGCCCGTCGTGCCGAAGGCGCCGTTGACGAGGTCGAGGTCGCGGCCCTTGAGGGCGTGCAGCGTGCCGTCGGGCGCCAGGAGGAGCACCTCGACGACGTCGCTGGAGAAGGGGCCGTACTTGAGCGAGCCCACGCCGCCGCCCCCCTGCGCGACCCAGCCGGCGACGGTGGCCGCGTGGAAGGAGGTGGGGTACTGGCGCAGCGCGAGGCCCTGCTTGCGCAGCGCCTTCTCCAGGTTGGCGAAGGTGACGTTGGACTCGACGCGGACGAGCTTCGCGGCCTTGTCGACCGAGAGCACCTTGTTGAACGCGCGCAGGTCGACGACGACGCCGCCCTCGGTGGGCACGCTTCCGCCGTAGCCCGACGTGCCCGAGCCGCGGGGCACGATGGGGATGCTGTTGACGTTCGCGTACTCCAGCAGCTCGTAGAGCTCGCCGCGCACCTGGGGGCGCACGACGGCCCACGCGTCGCGCTTGAGCAGCATCTTCAGCGTGCCGGGAGGCGTCGAGGCGTCGCGGCTGTAGAGCACGCGCTCGCCGATGTCGTCGCTGGCGCGGTCCCCGAAATAGTACTCCAGCTTTCGAGCCTGCCCGCCGGGAAGCTCCTTGGTGAACGGGCTCATGCGCAGGGACGCCTTGCGCGGGTTGAGGAGAAGCTCGGGAAGATACATGCGACGTCCCCGGGGGTCTGCGGCGCGATTGGGACCCCTCTATTTGAGTGCTTCGCGCTCGCTCGTCGGGCCGCCGTATGCACAGTATGGACTCTTTGAGCGCGCCAGCCAAGTGCGTGCGCCGCCACGGGAAATCCCGGTGAGAACGCGCACCCGGTGCGGTCGCTCGGCACGGTTAAATATGGCCTCTGGAATGGGGGCGCCGTGAGCCCCTTGAGGCCGGGTCGCAAGCTCTCTGCGCTCATCGTCTTCGGCACGATCCTCCTCGCCGCGCTGCTCAGCGCCGCGGCGGGCGTCGACGCGCAGGACCAGGCCGCGGCCGCTCCCCGCCAGGTCTACCTCGCGCCGCAGGAGGACAACTCCAAGTGCCCCGGCGGCAACGGCCCCTGCTGGGACATCCCCGTCATCCCGGTGAACCCGGGCGAGAACCTCCAGATCGTGGTGGACCTCAGCCACGCGAGCCAGCCCCACGACTTCCACGTGAAGGACGCCGGCGGCACGGAGCTTGGCAAGGTCCCGCCCTCGTCCACCATCGGCGGCGTCTACTACCTCAACATCACCGTCCCGCAGAACCTCAAGGGCTCGCTGGACTACTTCTGCAGCGTCCACCCGAAGACCATGGTGGGCAAGCTCACCGCGGTGAGCGCGCTCGGGCAGTCCGAGGCGCCCGCCGTGCCCGAGATGGGCGTCCACTTCCTCGCGTACTGGGTGGGCACCATCGCGTTCATGCTGCTCTTCCTGGTCTACGGCCTCACGTTCTTCCTATTCAAGTACAACGAGACCCCCGCGACGACGGACCACTGGGACCGCGTGGGCGCCGAGGGGCAGACCGAGAACCCGCGCCTGCGCGGCGGCATGGCGAGCCTCCTGGCGCTGGGCCTCGCGGTCGTCCTCATCGTGGTCGTCGTCCTCGTCGCGCGCTACCTGAGGTGAGCAACCTGGCCAAGAAGTCCGGCGCGAATCCCGGCGACGTCGTGAGGTACGTGCCCGCCACCGAGCCCATGGTGGCCGCCCTCGCCATCGCGATCCTCACCATCCTCGAGGTCGTCTTCGCGGTCCTGTTCATCTTCCTCCTCGTCACCAGCGGCCCCTCGTTCCACCCCGTGAAGTGGGCGCTGCCCAACGGCCAGAACCTCGCGTTCGAGGGCAACAGCGTCGAGGTCCAGCAGGCCGAGGCGTTCGCGCTGGGCGGCGCGCTGCTCACCCTCGCCGCCATCCTGTCGCTCTATCGCAAGTTCTTCCTGCCCGACGTGATGATCGTCAAGAAGCGGAAGCTGAAGTACGAGGATCTGATGTGAGGTTGCTCCCGTGAACCGCCGATCCTTCGTCAAGACCTGCGTCGGCGTCGCCGGCGCCGGAGCCCTCGCCGCCAGCGGCCTGAGCATGGCCGCGGGCCTCGCGATCCCCCGCCGCGCGGGCGGCGCGCTGATCCGCTACTACGGCGCGCACCGCGTCGGCGGCCCCGCGCCCCGCGGCGTGCCCCTCGTCCCCATCACCGTGGAGAACGGGAAGTTCGTGGGCAAGACCTCCATCCCGTCGTTCAAGAACGGCCAGGAGGACCCGTCGACCCCCATCAACGTCCTCGAGTGGTACAAGTACTGCGGCCACTCCGGCGCGCCCGGCCTCGTGCCCAACTTCACCAACGACAACTCGCTCCTCTACAACGAGAAGGACCTCTACAAGGTCGTGAAGCCCTGGTTCGACGGCAAGTACGGGCAGCCCGTCTCGCCCGACGACTTCCCCGCCAACAGCTTCGGCGCCGCGTTCCAGTGGCGCAGCAAGGGGCAGAGCGGCGTCAACGTCCTCTCGGGCGTCATCATCCGGGCGAACCCCGACGAGGTGAAGTACGTCACGGCCACCGTGGCGCCCGCGAAGCCCCTCGTCTCGCAGGCCGAGTACGACTACGTCGTGAAGAACGTCCACTACGTGGACCCCGACACGAAGAACCACTACATCGCGGTGTCCACCTTCTGCACGCACTTCTGCTGCGTGCCCGGCTACAAGGAGGCCGAGGCGCTCGCCCGGCCCCGCAACGCGTGGGACAACATGTTCTGCACGTGCCACAACTCCAACTACAACTACCGCCAGCCCGTCGCCTACACGTTCTCGCCGGAAACGACGGCGACCTCCAACGAGGGCGTGTTCGACCCGCTGCTGAAGTCCCAGACGGCGTGAAGTGATATCATGGCAGTCCTCCCCGGCGAAGCGAACGGCGAGATGGCCCCGAAGCGCGTGACCGGCGGCCAGCGCGCCGCGCTGCGCGTGTACGGCTGGCTCGACGAGCGGTTCCGCCTCCGCAACGTGGCGGACAAGGTCGGCAGCTTCTACATGCAGATCAACATGCAGCTGCCCCGCTCCCACACGGAGAAGTACAAGCTGCGCTCGATCTGGTACTGGTACCCCATGTACACGCTCGGCAGCCTCGCGCTGCTGAGCTTCGTCATCGCCGCCATCTCCGGCATCCTGCTCACGTTCTGGTACGTGCCCTCCAC
>JAJPHT010000021.1 GCA_021325135.1 Pseudomonadota bacterium
CGGGCCTTCGGATCCTCATCCAGGACCTCAAGAAGAAGTCCTGGGAGAACGAAGCGCCCATCTGGCGAGACATCGCGAAGCGCCTCGAGAAGCCGACGAAGCAGCGCATCGTCGTGAACCTTTCTCGTGTGGACCGCTACGCGAACGACGGCGAGACCATCCTCGTGCCCGGCAAGCTCCTGGCCGCGGGCGCGCTCACGAAGCGCGTCAAGATCGCGGCCTACGGCTTCAGCCAGGGCGCCATCGAGAAGGTCACCGCCGCCGGAGGCGAATGCATGACGATCGAGACCCTTGCCGCGGCGAACCCGACGGGCAAGAACGTGAAGATCCTCGGGTGATATCACATGCCCAAGAAGATCACCCCGAACCCGCAGATCGCCGAGTGGTCCCGCGCCGGCAAGCCCCGCGTCGTGACCGTCGTCGACGGCACCGGCGCCAGCGCGGGCCGCCTCGCGAGCTACGTCGCGAAGCGCCTCCTCGCCGGCGAGGAAGTGCACATCGTCAACGCCGAGAAGGCGACCGTCTCCGGCACCAAGGAGGCCGTGCTCGAGCGCTACAACTTCAAGCGCGACGTGGGCACGACCCGCAAGGGCCCGTACTATCCCCGCGTCCCGCATCTGATGATGAAGAGGACCGTGCGCGGGATGTTCAACTACCAGGAGCTCTCCAGCCACCGCGAGGCGTACAAGCGCCTCAAGTGCTGGATCGGCGTCCCCGAGCAGCTGGCCAACCAGCAGCCCATCGTGATCGAGAAGGCGCTCAGCCACGCGCCCCGCTCCGTCACCTTCGGCGACCTGGCGAAGACCCTGGGAGCCAAGTTCTGAGGTGTGAAGGATGAGCGCAACGAAGATCGTCAACGTGAGCGGCAAGCGCAAGACCGCCGTCGCCCGCGCCACCGTGCGCAAGGGCGAGGGGCGCATCCGCATCAACAACACGCCCCTGGAGATCTACACCCCCGAGCTCTCCCGCCTCAAGATCCGCGAGGCCCTGCACTTCGCCGGCGACCACGCCAACAGCGTGGACATCGACGTCGACGTGAACGGCGGCGGCATCATGGGCCAGGCCGAGGCCATCCGCACGGCCATCGCGCGCGGCATCTACGAGTACACCGGCGACGAGAGCCTGAAGGAGGCCCTCGTCTCCTACGACCGCACGCTGCTCGTCAACGACACGCGCCGCAAGGAGGCCAAGCACCAGCTGGGCCGCGGCGCGCGCAAGAAGAAGCAGAAGTCGTACCGTTGAGGTGTTGAGCCATGATGATCCCGGTCCGGTGCTTCACGTGCGGCAAGGTCGTGGGCTCCGCCTACGAGGCGTTCAAGGAGCGCCGCGCCGCGGGCGAGAACCCCGCCAAGATCATGGACAGCCTCGGCCTCACCCGCTACTGCTGCCGCAGGATGCTGGTGTCGCAGGTTGATATCATCGACGACTCGGCCCCCTACGCCTGAGCGCAGCGAAGGCGCGACACGCGCGGCTCCGGCTGCGCGCCCCTCTTTTCTTCTTCCGCTCCTCCAGGTGCACCCCTGTCTCGCGCCCGACGCGGGGAGGGCCCTCCGGCCGGCGGGGCGCGGCGGCTCGCGGGTGATCTCATCCCGTGACGTGCCCGCTCCAGACGGCCTTGCTGTCCACGAGGACCTGGACGCTCTTGCCCGCGAGCTCGGAGCCGTGGACGATGACGCGCTGGCCCGGCTTCACGACGACCTGGAAGGGCTGCCAGTCGTCGCGGGGCGCGCACGCGCCGGTGGCGCCCGCGACGCAGTAGCCCGAGCCGCCGACCTCGCCCCCGTCGTAGCGCAGCGTCGTGCCGTCAAGCTCCACGGTGATGGAGCCCCAGGTGAGGTTCCCGCTGGCGTTGGTGACGCGAAGCTCCTTGGTGCGCGCGTCGGTCATGGCGGCCGTGTCGTCCAGGGAGATGGTCTTGCCTGAGCCGCTGTCGGCGCCGTAGACGGCGTGCATGTACACGGCGGCGCTGACGCCCAGGACGGTGGCGATCATCATGAGGACGGCGACGGCGTTGGAGACGGCCTGGTCGCGCATGGTTCACCCGAGATGGACCTGGAGGATGGCGGCGTTCGCGTCGGGGGCGGAGACGAGGAGCGTCTTCCCGGCGAGGGACGAGGAGTGGATCACCAGGTGCGAGCCGGGCGCGACGCGGGTCGTCGCGGGGGCCCAGGAGCCCGTGGGGATGCAGCCGGAGCCGTCCGCGACGACGCAGAACGTGTCGGGCGTCGCGAGGGCCGAGTCGTAGCCCAGCGCCGCGCCGTCCAGGCGGACCGACACGTCGCTCCAGTGGAGGGGCGTCGAGAGGGCGGTGAGCGTGAAGGAGCGGTCGGTGGGGGTCGCGCCCTCGTCCGGCGAGAGGGACATCGCGGGGGGCGGCGCCGCGTGGTCGCCGACACCCACCCAGAGGTAGACGACGGCCGCCAGGGCGATGACGACGGCGATCATGAGGACCGTGCCGAGGGCCTCCGACACTGCCCCGTCAAGGACCCCGCGCATCGCGCCCTGGCTTCTCCAGGTGGCGTCCTTAAGGGTATGCAATCGTCCTTATTTCCTCGGCGTGATGGGGGCCCCGATGCGCGCGATGGGGTCTGCGCTGAAGGCGTCCGCGACGAGGGTCCTCCTCCTGGGGAGCGGGGAGCTTGGCAAGGAGGTCGCCATCGAGGCGACGCGCCTGGGGTGCGAGGTGATCGCCTGCGACCGCTACGCCGACGCGCCGGCCATGCAGGTCGCGCATCGCAGCCGCGTCTTCAGCATGCTTGACGGCGCCGCCATCCGCCGCGCGGTGGAGGAGGAGAAGCCCGCCTTCATCGTGCCCGAGATCGAGGCCATCGCCACCGAGACGCTGGTGGAGCTGGAGAAGGAGGGGTGGCGCGTCGTGCCCACGGCCCGCGCCGCGCGCCTCACCATGGACCGCGAGGGCATCCGCCGCCTCGCCGCCGAGGAGCTTGGCCTCCCCACCAGCGCGTATCGCTTCGCGTCCTCCTTCGAGGAGCTTGCGGCGGGCGCGAAGGCCGTCGGGTTCCCGTGCGTCGTGAAGCCCACCATGAGCAGCAGCGGCAAGGGGCAGAGCGTCGCGCGCTCCGAGGCCGACCTGCGCCGCGCGTGGGACTACGCCATGACGGGCACGCGCGCCGCCACGGGCCGCGTCATCGTCGAGGGCTTCGTCCGCTTCGACTACGAGATCACGCTCCTCACCGTGCGGCACGCGGCGGGCACCTCCTTCTGCGAGCCCATCGGCCACGTGCAGGTGGACGGCGACTACCGCGAGTCGTGGCAGCCGCACCCCATGAGCCCCGCCGCGCTGGGGAAGTCCCAGGAGATCGCGAAGAAGGTCACCGACGCCCTGGGCGGGCGTGGGGTGTTCGGCGTCGAGCTGTTCGTGAAGGGCGACGACGTGTGGTTCAGCGAGGTGTCGCCGCGCCCCCACGACACGGGCATGGTCACCATGGCGAGCCAGGGCATGAGCGAGTTCGAGCTTCACGTCCGCGCCATCCTCGGCCTCCCCATCCCCTCCATCGAGTGCAGGCCCGGCGCCAGCGCGGCCGTGCTCAGCGAGGTCGACAGCGACGACCCCGTCTTCGAGGGCGTTGCCGACGCGCTCTCCGAGCCCGGCACCTGGGTCCGCCTCTTCGGGAAGCCCAAGGCCATCGCCAAGCCGCCGCGCCGCATGGGCGTCGTCCTCGCGCAGGGCGCCACCGTCGAGGAGGCGCGGCGAAAGGCCGTCGCGGGCGCGAAGGGCATCCGCGTCAGGGACGGCGGCGCATGAGAGCGGTCCTCCTCGCCGCGGGCGAAGGCAAGCGCATGCGCCCCCTCACCGCGAACCGGCCCAAGGTGCTCCTCCCCGCGGGCCCCGAGCCGCTGCTGCACCGCCTCCTGCGCCAGCTCTCGCAGGCCGGCGTGCGCGAGGTCACCATCGTCACGCACCACAAGGCGGAGGCCGTGCGCGCCAGCGTCGCCGACGGCTCGCGCTGGGGCGTGCGCGTGCAGTACGCCGAGCAGGGCGCGGCACGCGGCACGGGGCACGCCGTCGCGGCCGCGAAGCCCCCGGCGGACGAGCCCTTCCTCATCCTCAACGGCGACGTGTTCCTGCGCGACGCGGACGTGAAGCGCGTCGTCCAGAGCGGCCCGTGCAGCCTCGCCGCCGCGCGCGTCGAGCGCCCGCAGGCGTATGGCGTCCTGGAGACGCAGGGCGGGCGCGCGGTGCGCGTCGTCGAGAAGAGCCCGAACCCGCCCGGCGACCTCGCCAACGCGGGCGTCTACTTCGCGCCCGCCGGCTTCGCGCCGCTCCTGGACGCGCTCCAGCCCAGCCCCCGCGGCGAGCTGGAATTGACCGACGCGCTCCAGGCCTCCTTCGGCCAGGTGGGCGGCTGGAAGGTCGTGGAGGCGCAGGACTGGCTCGACGTGGGCCGCCCGTGGGACCTCCTGGCCGCGGCGGAGCGCGCGCTCGCCGAGTGGCCCGAGGAGCGCAAGGGCACCATCGAGCCCGGCGCCACGCTCCACGGCAAGGTCATCGTGGCCGAGGGCGCCATCGTCAAGGCCGGCGCCTACGTCGAGGGCCCGGTCTACGTCGGGCCCAAGGCGGTGGTCGGGCCCAACTGCCACCTGCGCCCCAACACGGTGCTCCTGGAGGGCGCCAAGGTGGGGAACGCCTGCGAGATCAAGGCGTCCATCCTCATGGCGCACAGCCACGCGGCGCACCTGAGCTATCTGGGTGATAGCATCCTGGGCGAGCGCGCGAACCTGGGCGCGGGGACGCTGGTGGCGAACCTGCGCCACGACGGCAGGCCCGTCAAGGTCACGCACCTGGGCGAGCGCGTGGACACCGGGCGCCGCAAGCTGGGCGTCGTGCTGGGCGACGACGTCCACACCGGGATCAACACGTCGCTCAACGTCGGCGTCATGCTCCCCGCGGGGGACACCACCATGCCCGGCGAAGTGGTGATGGTCACTCGCGTCTAGGCCCGCACGCCCACGAGCGCGCCCAAGGGGACGCGCGCGAGGAGCAGGCCGCAGCGGGCGCACGAGGAGTCGACCCACGCCGCGCCCGCCTCCTGGAGGACGCCGGAGTGGCCGCAGAGGGGGCAGCAACCGCGCATGGGGGGAGCACCAGCCGGAGAGGGATAGGCCTGGAGGGCTTCTCCCTTGTCCCGCTGTCGCCTATCTTTTTCTGGCACGAACCCCGGCGTTCATGAGCGGGGCGCGCCGTGCCTCTGCGATGCTCCCCTTCCCGTCCGGCGACCTGGTCGTGGCCGCCGCCGGGATCCCTCTCCTCTTCGGCCTGCCGGGCCTGCTGGCCCTCCTCCCCCTGACGCCGGGGTGGGGCTGGCTCCCCCGCGCGCTCGTCGGGGTGGCCCTGGGCATGGCGGGCGTCACGTTCGCCGCGTGGGGCGGCAACGCGCTCCTGGGCCTCCCCCTCGACGCGCGCCTCGCCTGGGGCTCGTGGGCCGCGCTGACGCTCCTCGCGGGCGCCGCCGCGTGGCTCGCGCGCCACCAGTGGCTCCCCCTGGCGCGGCCCCGCGTCGGGCGGAAGCACCTCGTCCTCGCGCTCCTCCTCGTGGGCGTCGCCCTCTTCGTCACGCGCCCGCACTGGGGCACCGCGCTGCCGCTGCACCAGGACGAGTGGAGCCACCTGAGCGCCAGCAAGGCCATGGTGGACCAGGCGCGGGTGGCCTTCGTCGACCCGCACCTGGGGCTCTGGCCGCCGCCCAGCGACGGCGAGATCGCCTACCACGTCCTCCTCGCCGTGGCCAAGCTCCTCACCGGAGCGGACTGGCTCGCCCTCTTCCTCGCGCTGCCCCCGCTGGTGGCGGCCCTCCTGGTGGCGACGGCGTTCTGCTGCGGCGAGCGCGAAGGGTACGGCTTGGAGGCCGCGCTCCTGGTGGCCCTCCTCCCCACGAGCATCCGCGTGCTGGGGCCCCAGTACGCGGTGCCCCTGGCGCTGGGCCTCTTCTTCATCCCCGCCTCGTTCCTCCTCTTCGCGGGCGCAGCACCCCGGCGCACGCTGCCGCTCCTCGCGCTCCTTCTGGTGTTCCTCTTCTTCGCGCACCCGCAGAGCGCGGCCGCCGCGGGCGTCCTCACGGGCACCTACGCGCTCCTCACCGCGCGGCGCGGCCCGTGGCGCTCCCTCGCGCTCCTCGCCCTGGCCGCCGTGCCCTTCGTGCTGGGCCTCGTCGTCTTCCGCAAGCAGACGGAGCCCGACGACCTCCTCGCCGCCTCCACCGGCCTCCCGGTCCCCGAGTTCCTCTCCCTCTTCGGCGCCGCGGCGGGGCTCCTCTTCCTGGCGGGCGCGTTCCTCACGCTCCTGGACCCCAACCCCGAGCGCCTCGCGTGGGTCGCCACGAGCCTCGCGCACCTCCTCCTCATCGCCCTCTTCGTCACGGTCCACGTCGGGCAGAACAACCTCTTCGACCGCGCGTGGATGCACGGCATGCTCACCATGAGCATGACCGGAGGCTTCGCGCTCCACGCCCTCAGGAGGGCGCCCTGGAGGCCTGCGCTGCGCGTCGGCGCCACCGCGCTGGCGGTCCTCCTCGTGGTGGGCCTTGCCGTCCCCGCCCAGGCCGCGCGCGAGGGCGAGTATTACCAGGTGCTCTCGCCGACGGACTATGACAACGCGATCTGGGCGCGCGACCACGTGCCGCACGGCGGCGCGCGCGCCCTCGTCGACCCGTGGCAGGGCAACGCGTGGAACACGCTCACCGGCATCCACGTCTACGCCGCGCAGCCCTTCGGCATGACCTCGCTGCGCGCCTCGCCCTACCAGAACGTCCCCGCCGCGCTGCGCATGCTCGCCTCCAACATGAGCGACGAGAGGACGCTCCAGCGCTGGAACGTCACGCTCCTGGTCACGGACCACCCCGTGGCGAACGCCAACTTCACTGAGGTCCACCCCGGCCTCTGGCAGCGCGTCCGGCCGAACCTCTCCTCGTGAGCGGCGCTCGTCCGTTGGTCCGGTGGCCGCTAGGCCAAATACTCCCGGAGCGAGGCCCCAGCGTGAGCGCAGCGCTGACGCACGCGGCCATGGGGCTCCTCCTGGGCCTCGCCCTGCGCCTGCGCTGGCGCGACCTCCCCCTGGCTGCGCTCCTGGCCGAGCTGCCCGACCTGGACCACCTGGGGCTGTTCCTGCCGGTGCCGGTCCTCGTCTCCCGCGGCACGCTGCACAACCTCTTCGTCTGCGTGGTCCTCCCCGCGGGCCTCGCCGCGTGGATGCGCTGGCGCGACGTCGCGCCCCGCTGGCAGCGCCTCGCCCTCGCCGCGCCCCTCCTCCTCACGAGCCACCTCCTCCTGGACATGCTCCCCCTGGACCCCCTGGGCGGCGTGGGCAACGTCCTCCTCCTCTACCCCCTCTCGCCGACGCCCTACACGCTGGACTTCCAGGCTGCGGCGTACCTCAGCCCCGCGACCTACAGCACCATCACGCTGATGCTCCTGCTCCTGGCGGGCCTCGCCGCGCTGACGCTCTGGGTCGCCGAGCGCCGCGGCCTGCGCCCCCTCGCCGCCCTCGCGGGAGCCTGGCTCCTCGTCCTCCCCGCCGCCGGGCTCGCCGGCGCCATCGTGCCCGCGCCCGCCTACCCCAACGCGCTCCTCTCCGTGGAGGCGCCGCGCCTCAGGCTCCCCGAAGGGAGCATCCTCGCCCTGGTCCACAACCTCGGAGGGACCGGCCTCGGCGCGGGCGCCCTGCGGCTGGACGTCCGCGACGCCCACGGGCTCGTCGTCTCCGCCTCGAACCCCAAAGGGCTCGCGCCCGGCGAGACGTGGATCGTCGACCTCCCCGTCCCCGGCGACGCCCGCGCCCTGGGCGCCCTCACCGCCACGCTGGCCCACGCGCGCACCGGACACGCCTACGCCGCCGCCAAGCTCGCCGTGGAGCGCGGGCACCTGGACCTGGCCCTGCGCCTGGACGCCGGCAGCGGGCCCCTCCAGGTCGTCGCCCGGAACGACGGAGGCCTCCCCGCGCCCGCCGGCTCCCTGCGCGCCACCGCCACCCAGAACGGACGCATCGTCCAGAACCTCACCAACGACCAGCCCCTCCCCGCAGGCGGCTCGTGGACCCTCCCCCCCGCGGGCAGCCTCGGCGGCGCCCTGGCCACGTGGGACCTCCGCAGCGCCGACGACGGCACCCTCTACGACCGCCGCGCCACCTAGAGCCGACCTCTAGAAGCCGACTGGTGAAGCCCCGATCCCCAACCCTTTTCAAGGTCTGCAGCTAGCCGCCTTATGAAGGCCGGGCACGATCCGCACCACCGGAGAGGCTGGAAACCCCACCGGGTTCAAATCCCCCCTCCCGCTGCCCGCGTGCCCACCCGGAGCCTAGACATGGAGCCCATCGAGACCCGCCAGGCCGCCCCCGTCCACGTCACCCGCGGAGGCCCCCGCGTCCTCGTCGCCATCCCCTGCTACAACGAGGAGCTCGCCATCGCCGGCGTCGTCCTGCGCGCCAAGCGCTTCGCCGACGAGGTGCTGGTCATCGACGACGGCAGCAAGGACCAGACCGTCGCCCTCGCCACCATGGCCGGCGCCACCGTCCTCCAGAACCCCGGCAACAAAGGCAAGGGGTACGGCGTCCGCCGCGCCTTCCAGCACGCCCACGACGGAGGCTACGACGCCCTCGTCCTCCTCGACGGCGACGGCCAGCACGACCCGGACGAGATTCCCCTCCTCCTCGACCCCATCCTCAAGGGCGAGAAGGACGTCGCCCTCGGCTTCCGCTTCGGCGACAAGACCGAGATGCCCATGTGGCGCCGCGTCGGCAAGCGCGTGCTGGATTACGCCACGGCCGCTGGCGGCGCGGGCGTCGTCACCGACTCGCAGTGCGGCTACCGCGCCTTCGGCCGCCGAGCCATCGCCGAGATGACCGCCAAGCTCCAGGGCGACGGATTCTCCATCGAGTCGGAGCAGCTCGTCGTCATGAAGGACGCCTCCCTCTCCTTCGAGAACGTGCGGATCCACTGCAAGTACGACGGCATCGACGGCAGCACCAAGGGGCCGGTGGAGCACGCGGTGGGCGTGCTTACCTCGATCTTCGACATGATGACCTCAAAGCACCCGATGAGGTTCATCGCATTCCCGAGCGCGGCCATCCTGCTGGCCGGCGTCGCGCTGGGCATCACCACCATCCGCCACTACAACAACACGCACTCCTTCCTCATCGCCTACGCCCTGGGCAGCGCCACGCTGGCGATCCTGGGCACCATGGGCATCCTCGTCGCGATCATGCTCAAGATGATCAGCCACATGGAGCGGCGCATCGCGAAGCGCGTCCCGAGGTGACCCCCCTGGCCCCCGAGCGCGTGGTGATCGTCGGCACCGGATACGTCGGCCTCGTGACCGGCGCGTGCCTGGCCTCCATCGGCAACGACGTCACGTGCACGGACGTCGACCCCAAGCGCGTCTCGGCGCTCACGCGCGGCTCGGTCCCCTTCTACGAGCCCGGCCTCGACGACGTGATCGGCCGCGCCGTGAAGGCCGGGCGCCTCGCCTTCGCGCACGCCTCCGAGCCGGCCCTGGAGTCCGCGACGGTGGTCTTCATCGCCGTGGGCACGCCCCAGGCGGCGGACGGAACGGCCGATCTGTCGTTCGTCGAGGCCGCCAGCGCGGACGTCGCCAAGCGCGCGCCCCGCGGCGTCGTCGTCGTGACGCGCAGCACCGTCCCCCCCGGCACGGGCGACCGCCTCGCGCAGCGGGCGCGCGAGCAGGGCAGGGCCGACATCGAGTTCGTCTCCGCGCCGGAGTTCCTCGCCGAGGGCACGGCGGTCAAGGACTTCCTGGAGCCCTCGCGCCTCGTCTTCGGCGGCAGCCCCGAGGCGACCCGCCGCGTCGCGGCCCTCTTCTCGGGCATCCCCGAGAGCGCGCCGCGCATCCTCACCGACCGACGCACGGCGGAGCTGTCGAAGTACGCCGCCAACACGTTCCTCGCCGCGCGCGTCTCCCTCATCAACGAGTTCGCCAACCTCGCCGACGCCCTGGGCGCGGACGTCGCCACGGTCAGCCGCGTCGTGGGCCTCGACCCGCGCGTGGGCCCCTTGTTCCTGAGGCCCGGCATCGGCTACGGCGGCTCCTGCTTCCCCAAGGACGTGAAGGCGGTCCTGGCGGTCGCCCGCGCGCAAGGCGTGGACATGCGCGTCGCGCAGGCCGCGGACCGGACCAACGCCGAGCAGTGGCGGGCCGTCCTGCGCAAGTCCCTCCGCCTGCTGGACGACGCGCCGCGGGGCAAGAAGGTCGCCGTGCTTGGCATCGCGTTCAAGCCCGGCACCGACGACACGCGCATGGCGCCTGGCACCGCCCTCATGGGCGCGCTGCTGGACGAGGGCGCGACGGTCGTCGCCCACGACCCCAAGGCCACGCTGGACGCGGCCCTCGCCCAGCGCGGCGCGCAGCAGGCCAAGACGGCGCTGGAGGCGATCCACGGCGCCGACCTTGTCGTCCTCGTCACCGAGTGGCCAGAATACCGCGCGCTCCCCTGGCACGACGCGCGCGCCGCCATGCGCGCGCCACGCCTCGTCGACGGACGCAACCACCTCGACCTCCCCGCCCTCCGCAGCCTCGGCTTCACGGCCGAAGGCGTCGGCAAGCCCTGAGGCCTCCCCATGACCGCCTTCCACACCAAGCACATGCGGGCCGTCATCCCCGCCGCCGGCTTCGGCACGCGCCTCCTGCCCGCCACCAAGTCGATGCCCAAGGAGATGCTCCCCGTCCTCGCCAAGCCCGTCATCCAGTACGTCGTCGAGGAGGCCGCCGCCGCCGGCATCGAGGACATCCTCATCGTCACCGGCCGCAACAAGCGCGCCATCGAGGACCACTTCGACGAGGCCCCCGAGCTGGAGGCGTTCCTCGCCGCCAAGGGGCAGACCTCCAGCGTGGACGCGCTACGCTCCACCACGCGCCTGGGCCGCCTCTTCTACGTCCGCCAAAGCCAGCCCAAGGGGCTCGGCCACGCCGTCCTCCAGGCCGCCCCCATCACCGGCGACCAGCCCTTCGCCGTCCTCCTGGGCGACGACATCATCGTGGGCGCCAAGCCCGCCACGCAGCAGCTTCTGGACGTCTTCCGCCGCAAGGGCCGCAGCGTCTTCTGCGTCCAGCGCGTCCCCGAAGCCGACGTCTCCAAGTACGGCATCGTCGAGACCGAGCCCCTGGGCGACGGCCTCCACCGCGTCGTCGACATCGTCGAGAAGCCCCCCCGCCACGAGGCCAAGAGCAACCTCGCCACCATCGGCCGCTACGTCTTCACCCCCACCCTCATGCCCCTCCTCGCCGACACCAAGCCCGGGCTCAACGGCGAGATCCAGCTCACCGACGCCATGCGGGAATTGCTGAGGCACGAGGATGTTTATTGCCTGGAGTTCGAAGGGGTTCGGCACGACGTGGGGAACCTGGAGGGGTGGCTGGAGGCGACCCTTTCGTTGGCCGCTGCAGATGCCACACTGGCCCCTCGCCTCCAGGCGATCCTGAAGGCGATCGGCTCGCCGCAGGTCCTTGCCCCTGGCGCCGGTCGCAGGGAGTAGCGCATGGCTGCAGGTCCCGAGAAGAAAGTTTTGTTGATCTGCCCCCACTTCCCGCCGGAGTTTATCGCGGGAGCAACGTACACGAAGACGCTCACGGACAACCTCCGGTCCAAGGGCTGGACGGTGTACGCCACACCCAGCCAGCCCGCGTTCCCATTCGGGACGCAGTTCAAGCGAGCACCTTGGCGGGAATCGGGTGAAAGGCTGGAGGTCCGCCGCGTGCCCTCGTTCCCGCCGCGCCGGAAGGACCCACCAACGTGGCATCGTATGCTCCACTTTTTGGCCTATATGATCTTCGCGTCGATCTTGGGCGTGTTCCTTGTCCTGCGTCACCGGATCCGCGTGGTCATCGTGTCAAGCCCTCCCGAGCCGGTGCTCCTTGCGGGATCTTTCGTCGCCGCTCTTACCCGCCGCCCGCTAGTGATTGCCGCCAGGGACACGTGGCTGGAGAACGCCGTCACGTTGGGATTCGCCAAGGAAAACGCTGGATGGGTCCGACTCTTCCGCTGGATGCGCGCCCGCGCGTTCCGGCGTGCCTCCGCCGTGTTCACAACCTCGAACGAAGTCTTGCGCGTCCTTTCCAAGACCTGTCCCATACCGTCCCGCACTTACCTGATCACCAACGGATTCGACCCATCTCGAATCCCACGGCTTGAAAAGCGGGATTTGCGCGAACTCGTGTACCTGGGCAATCTCGGACACGCCTACGCGTTCGACCCGCTGTTGGAGGCGATGCAACGCCTACCTCCCACCTATCGTCTTCGCTTTGTGGGACGCGGAGATCAGGAGGATGCGCTCCGAGCCAAGATTCATGCCTTGGGCCTTGCGGGCCGGGTCAGCATGGAATCCACGGATTCCAAGGACCAAATCTTCGCGATGCTGGCCTCCGCCGGCCTTGGATTGTCCCCGCTGAAAGAGGATCCGCGGCTGGGTGGCGTGCTTCCCATCAAACTCATTGAATACATGGGCTGCGGCCTTCCGTTCGTCGCCAGCGGGGCGGGGGAAACCGCTCGCATCGCAACGGAAAGTCAAGGCGGCCGTCTCGTCTCTCTTGAGCCACAGGCCTGGGTAGACGCGATTCTTTTCCTAAGCACGAACGAGGAGCAATACGAGGTCGCGTCTGCCCGAGGTCGCTCATACGCCAAGGCTTTCGAAACTCCCACCATCGCCGAACTCACAGACCGAGCGCTGATGGACCTGATCGAAAGGAGGAGCGCATGAGTTCAGAGCCATTGCCGCCTGGAGTCGTGATGTTTCCGCAGAACCACGACTTGATCAAGCTCTACGCCGACGAACTCCGCGCGCAAGGTCATCGCGTCGCTCTCCTTCCGTCCTTCCACTACGCCGCTCCTCTCAACTTCTTGAAGATGGGTTTGCTTCGCGCACGCGGCTATCGCGTGTTTCACGTGCATTGGCTCTTTTTTTATCCCAAGGCGCTCCTGGGAGTCTTCTCTGCTTGGGCCCGGTTTCTCGGATACAAGATCGTCTTCGAAGTCCACAATGTAGAGCCTCACGAGAATTCGCGCGAAGTGGGTGGGGCTCCGCGGAGGCGATTCTTCCAGCGGGCGGATGCGGCGATCGTCCACTATCGCGCAAATCTTCCTGCCGTCGCGAAGCAGCTTGGGACTGGCCCTAGAATCTATGTTGTCCCTCATCCCGCATTCCGCGCTGACTTGCGTCCCAGTCGCGAGGAAGCTCGCCGGGCGCTCGGCATCTCGCGCGACCGCCGCGTGCTACTTGCCTTTGGTGCATGGAAGCGATACAAGGGTTACGAGCCCCTTGTCCGCTCCTTCCGGCGTCTTCGAGACCAAAGCGCCATGCTGGTCATCGCAGGAAAGCCGGGAGAATCGTCCCTTCGCGAATTCATCGAGGCTGCCGCGGCTCAAGACCCGCGAATCTTGCTGATACCGAAGCACCTTGACGATGCCGAGATGGGCCGCTTTTTCGCTGCTTGCGACGCGGCAGTCCAGCCATACCTTGAAATCACGACGTCTGGCGCGATTCTCATGTCGCTTTCTCATGGTCGGCCCGTCATCACGACGCGCTTGGGGGGAAACGCAGAAGTGGTGGAAGAGGGAGTCACGGGATATCTTTGCGCCCCCGACAACGAGGAGTCGCTTGTCGAGGCGATGGAGCGGGCCTTGAACGCGAAGCCAGCATCGTCTGAAGAGTTCTCACGGGCAATCGAGCCGATTCAACCTGACGCCGTTGCTCGCCAATTTGTGGCCATCTATCAAGACTTGCTGACAAACGGGGGGGTATCGGATTGAACAAAACGGTCGCCATGTTGCAAGGGACGATTGGGCGTCGCGCCCTTATCGCCTCCGTCTTGGGCTTGCCGTTCCTCGCGATCTGCGCCGCCGCCGCTGTCAACTGGACAGGAAGCCCAGCGTTGGCGATGGTGTTCCTGAGCGCCGCTGCGATCCTTCCCGTTCTTGTGGTCGCAAGGCAGACCGAGGATTGGCTGCTTCCTGCGACGATCTATTCGGTGGCCCTTGCTCTCCTTCTTCACAATTCATTGGTTTCGGACTACATCTGGGGGTGGGATATCAACACGGAGCGATTTTCCGCGCAGACCGTCCTCCAGACTGGGCATTGGGATCCCAACACGTCAGGCAACGTCAACGCGATGCTGAGCATCGTCATGCTCGCCCCCGCTCTGGCCTCCTTGACAGGGCTCCAGATTCATGAGGTCTTCAAGTTCATCTTCCCTCTCGCGTTCGCCTTCGTGCCTCTCTTGGTCTATTACGCAGCGCGAGAGCAGACGTCTACGCGTATCGCGTTCCTCGCGGCCATGTTCCTGGTGATGAGCAGCGTCTTTTTCAGCGAGATGTTGCAGGTCGCGCGCCAGGAAATCGCCGAACTGGAGTTGGCCAGCGCAATCCTGCTGATGTGCTGCGCACGGACAAACATCGTGAGGCAATCTCTCCTTCTCATTGCGTTCCTTGCAGCGGTCGTCGTTTCCCACTATGGTTTGGCTTATATCATGCTTGGATTGCTCGGAGGTGCAACAGTCCTTGTCCTCTTCTTGCCACGGTTCCAATCTCGCGCGCAGCGCCTTGCGTTCAACGTGAACCTCGTCGCCCTTTTCGGCGTAGTAACTTTAGGTTGGTACATCTATGCCTCCGGCGGGTCCCCGTTCGAGAGCATTGTCAAGATTGGATCGCGAGTCAGTGAATCACTGTTCACCAAATTCCTCGATCCGACCGCTGCACAAGGCGTGACCGTCCTTGTCAGTAGCCTCTCGGTCCAACGTGAGATTACTCGATTCCTTCACTTGGCAAGCCAGTTGGCAATCACGCTTGGGCTGGCGATAGTCCTGTTTCGTCGCTCAGAAAATCGCTTCCGGACGGACTATTTGAGCCTGAGCTCCTTGGCGTTTGTTCTCCTCATTGCAGGCATTGGCGTTCCGTACTTCGCAAGCGCAATCAACACAACCCGGCTCTACCACATTTCGACCCTCTTTCTGGCGCCCTTCTTCGTCATGGGTTTGCTGTGGCTGCTTGGACGGGCCGTTGCCCGAAAGAAGGTCGACACGCCGTCGTGGTCTTACCTCGCAATCGCCGGCTTCCTAGGCGTCTTCCTGCTGTTCAATGCAGGCTTCGTCTACAAGATTACCGGAGACGAGCCAGCCACGGCAGCGTTTGCCACTGGAACGGATTATCCTTCGTTCTCTGTGGGCGAACGAGACGCGGCGGCTTGGGCAAGCCACGACGGAAAGGCGGTCGTCTACGCCGACAGCTATCGCTCCCTCCTCATGACGGGTTTCTCGGGCGACAACGCTCGCATGTATACCACAAACGTTCCTGCCATCCCAAGGGGAGATTACTTCTTGGAAGGCAATCGGAACGTTGAAACACACTTCCTTCGTGCGCTTGATCTCGGCTACTCAACAATCCGTACTGCAATCGATGTCCCAACGTCACACATCGATGGGAAGCTCAATTTGGTCTACGACAATGGGCAGTCGCGCGTTTATCGCGCGGGCGCATGATGATATAGGAAAGTGGCCGCAGCACCTAGCGTCATCGCGGCGAACCAGGCCCAGCCCGCAAGCACCATGTTTGGAACCGCAAAGAAGAGCAGGCCGACGAAGGAGGCGGCTGCCACAATGGGCCCAGCCACAAGAGGGACGTAACGATTCTGCCCGCGGAGCAGAGCGATCCTGGCTTGGAGGACGTAGCCCGGAATGGCTGCGATGGCGAAGGGGATGATTGCCCAGAAGCCTCTTTGAGCGTAGTAAGGCCCAAAGACCGGCAGAAGAACCCATCCGGCAACCATGACGCCCGCCGATGCAGCCAAAGCCAAGGCGAACGGCTTCCCGAAGAGCCGAGCAGAGGCGGAAGCAGTCCCGCTGAGTTCAACAAGGAGGGTCTGCCCAAACGCCGTTGGCACGATCATGCCGACGGATCCGATCATCCAGAGGACATAGAACACCGCTGCATCCTGGGCGCTTCCCCGCTGAAGAACAAGAACGGGGCCGATCGCCGCCGGGATGGCCAGCGCAAGAGAAACCGCGTAGTTGGACGCGCTTGCGCGGAAGGTCATGCGGAACGTCTCCGGGTCAATCCGAAGACGCGGGACATATCCGGGCTCTGCGCGCCGGAGCCAAAGAACCGAGGCGATTCCAGCGGCGATGCTCACGGATCCAATTGCTGCCAGAACAATTCCGGGGGCATGAAAAATTGGCGCCAGGGCCAGGAGAAGCGCGACGCGGGCAAGGGCGTGAATCGTGTTTTTGGCCAGCGCGTAGTCGCTCCGCCGACGGGACGTGAAGGCAAGATCGAGCAACGAAGCCGCCGTCCACATGACGGTCAAGACCACCGTCCCCACGGCGAAGAACGGATTGTCGCGCATGGCGACGAGCTCGCTGGCCCAAAATGGAGTTCCAAGAAGAAATACAAGCGACGCGAGGATGGATCCAATTGCTGTGAGGGTCAAGGCGGTATCGAGGATGCGCCCGGCCTCTCCCTCTTTGACCGCCGGCAGGAACCGCAAGAGTGAGATGTCCATGCCGAGCTTTGCGAGCGTGGCGAGAAACATCAGAATCGCGACAGCGGCAGAAGCGCGCCCCACTTCGCTTGGGACCGCCACGCGGGCGACAAGCGCCCAGAAGATGAATCCCGACCCCGCCACTACGAGTGTATTGAGAATGAGGTAGTAGGAGTTGCGGTAGAACGGATCGTTCCAATGGCTACGAAGATCCGCCACGACCTTGGACCATGCTGCCATCGGTTACCCCACGATCGTCCCGAAGAGGCGCAGTTCGCGCAGCGGAGCGCCCGAAGAATCCCGGAGCTCAATGGAAACCGCAAACGGCCCATGCGCCGCAGGAACTTGGACTTGGACGGGTACTGTCGCGGACCCATCTCCTTGGATTTGAACTGGAGATAGCGATAGCGTTCCGTTTGCTGTGGGTTGAAAAACGGTCGCGTTCTGCGAAGGGTCGAACGCATACGCGCCTGGATCCGCATGGCTCGCGATCGTCAGGCCAGCGGCAGTTGATTCGTGCGTCCGGATTGTGACGTTGAAGGTCAAGACGGACGAAGGCTGGCTGGTGGAGAGGGCCGCCTGAAGGCCTGGTGTTTCTTGGACCGCAAACTCCAGAGGGTGCTGGGCAGCCGGGGAAAGCAGGGGTAAGAGAATTCCGGCAGCCAGCAAACTGATCGTAGCGACGGTAAGCACTCCCACCACGCCTTTCGACGCGCGTGTGTCCTCCGTCATGCTCGCGTCATCGGTGCGGTTCCTTCGTCCATGAACGACAAGGAATCCGAAAAGAAGACACCACACGACGAGGACGCCGATCACGGTCGACGCCTGGATTCCCGCTGACGTGAAGTTGAGCGCCAAGGTCAATACCATGACAATGGCGGCGCTCGCGCCCACACCCAGAAGCGCGCGAATCCCCCATGCTGATAGCTGCGCGTCTTGCCTCCGCCCCATTCCGCGTCCTTCCAGGAGCGATCCAATGGCGAGATATCCGGGGGCGAAAAACGCAAACGGAGTTCCCGCGGCGAGCCGGAGAGCCGGCGGCCAGCCGGGGACGAAAACGCCGAGTGCGGCGAGGACGCCCAAAGCGCCAAGGGCGAAGAGATCCCCAAAGCGCCACATCTTCGCATCCACTGGAATCTCACCGCCGTGCGCGGCTCTGGGTCATCGGATGAAAAAAATGGACGCGGCGAGATTCGAACTCGCGGCCTCTCCCATGCCAAGGGAGTGATCTACCAACTGATCTACGCGCCCGGTGCGGTTGCGGCTCCTGGTCCCAGCGAAGGGTTCCAGAAGCGAGTGGGCTCACCCAGATTCGAACTGGGGATCTTCTCCATGTCAAGGAGATGTCCTAACCAACTAGACCATGAGCCCGTGGTTTTCCCAGGGGGAACGCAGCGAGCAAAGCGTTTCCCCTATTTCATGGTTGCCCAGCTTGCGCGGCGTGGCGGGGCGCGCGGCGCGGGGTTGCGGCGTCCATGGGAAGCTCCCTGGCTGGCCCCCAAGGGTTTTTAAGGAATCGCGCCTTCGCTCGGCCCGTCGATCCCCATGCCCTCCAAGGCCATGTGTCCCCAGTGCGGCCAGAAGATCCGCGGTCCTTCGCACGTCTGCGACCCGACGAAGGTCGTGCGCGAGCAGAAGCGCCAGGCGGTCCTGGCGAAGCTGGCGGGCAAGTAGACCCTCCGGGTCTCGTTTTTTCTCGGGCTACGGCGGGGCCGCGGCGCGGACCCCGAGCCGGATGCCGTCGCGTCTTGCTTGCGCGAGCGTGAGCTTCAGGGCTCCGATCTCGCGGAGGTTCGCGACGAGGGGCGCGTCGCAAGGGAGGACGCTGCGCGCGCCGCATCTTGCAAGGCGCAGCGTGGGCTCCTCCGGCGCGATGGCGTCCAGCGCGACGTCCTGGGGTGTGGCGAGCTTGGCGGCCTCGTCGCGGGGGGCCCAGAGGGCGGTGACGTCCTCGCGGGTGGCGGCCATCTCCTGGGCGCGCGCGACGAGGCGCGGCAGCGCGGCGCGGGGGTCCTCGCGGAAGCGCGCCGTGAGCCGGACCTCGCCCCCGCCCACCACCGCGGGCGCCTCCAGGAGGAGGCCCAGCTGCTCGTGGAGGGCCGCGACGAGGAGGTGCATGGCGGCGTGGGCGCGCGCCTGCTGCTCGCGCCGCGGCGCGTCCAGGTGCAGCTGCGCCTTGGCGCCCACGGCGGGCAGCGGGCCCGACGTCTTGTGGACGAGGCGCCCCTTGGCGTCCCAGAAGACGCGGTCGAGCTTCAGCTTGTGGCCCTCGGCGAGGACGTGGCCCAGGTCGCAGGGCTGCGCGTGGCGGTAGCGCGGATCGGCGGCGTGGAAGATCGTCTTGTCCAGGAGGAAGCCGCCCGAGGCGTGCCCCGAGACGGCGGCGAGGGCGGTCTTGCGGCGCGGGTCCTCCAGGTAGAGGCGTTGCGTCACGGCGCTCAACGCGTCGCCTCCGGCGCCACGTCGGCGGTCGTTCGCGATGCGCTCACGGCCGGGCCCGAAGCTCCGCGTTGTTGATGCCCGCCGCGGCGAGCTCCTTCTTGAGGTGCTCCTCCTCGACGATGAGGGCGTTGATCTCGCGGGTGAGCTTCTCGCGCTCGGCGTGGAGCTTGGCCTTGCGCTCGCCCTGCGCCTCGGCTTCGTGCTCGCGGGCGCGGCGCAGGAGGCCGCGCTTGGTGCGCAGCTTGGACTCCATGCGGTTGAGGCGCGACTCCAGCCACCACGTCTTCAGGCCCATGCCCAGCGCATCCCGGTGCGGGCTCATAAGCGCGATGGGCCCGGGGCTCACGCCTGGGTGCATGCGTGGCCGCCCAGGGAGTCGCCCACGCAGCGGACGATCCAGACGGCCTCCTGGCGGCAGTCGTAGGGCGTGCCGCAGGGGAGCGCGCTCACGGCGAGGGGGGTGTCGACGCACTGCGGGATCCAGGAGAATGCGTAGAGGCAGGCGTCGTGCGTGCCGCTGCAGGGCGTGGGGGCGGTGACGCCCGCGACGCACGCGTTGGCGGGGACCGGCTGGGATGCCGAGGCGAGGGGGACGAGCAGGAGCGCGAGCAGGGCGCAAAGGGCGACGCGGGACAAGGGGTGTGCCTCCGCCCTCCGCAGGGAAGCCCGATCGCATAAGCCCGACGAGGCGCCAGCGGAGCTCCGTCCCACGTCAAGAGCGCGAGGCGCGCAGCGCCGAAGCGCGGTCGTTGCCTATCGCCCCTCGCCGCAGCGAGGGGCCGCGTAGGGCGTATTGCGCCGCTGGTACGCCAGCGGCCGTTGGTCCGCCAGCGGCTTCTAGAAGAGGGTCGCCTGGGAGGTCTTCCTCGTGGCCTCGCCCGGGATGTCCACGGGGTAGATGCCCGTGAGGCATCCCGTGCAGAGGTTGCGCGGCTCGTGGGCGATGGCCGTCTGGAGGCCGTCGAGGCTGATGTACGCCAGCGAGTCGGCGCCGATCATCCTGGCGATCTCGTCCACGGTGTGGTTGGCGGCGACGAGCTGCGTGCGCGTGTTCATGTCGATGCCCAGATAGCACGGGCTCTTGATGGGGGGGCTTCCGATGCGCACGTGGACCTCGGCGGCGCCCGCCTCGCGCAGCATGGCGACGATGCGCCGCATGGTGGTGCCGCGCACGATGCTGTCGTCCACCAGCACGACGCGCCGCCCGGAGACGACGGCCTGCACGGGGTTGAGCTTCATGCGGACGCCCATGTCGCGCGCCTGCTGCGAGGGCATGATGAAGGTGCGGTGGACGTAGCGGTTCTTCATGAGCCCCTCGGCGAAGGGGATGCCCGTGGCCTTGCTGTAGCCCAGGGCGTGCGTGCGGCCCGAGTCCGGGACGGGGATGACGACGTCCGCGTCCGCGGGCGCCTCCTTGCCCAGGAGCTCGCCGATCTTCGTGCGCACGTCGTGGACGGGGCGCTGGTCGATGACGCTGTCCGCCCGCGCGAAGTAGACGTACTCGAACATGCAGTGGGCGACCTCGCCGCTGCCGGCCGCGGGGTAGCTCTTGACGCCCTCGGCGCTGAGCTCCAGGATCTCGCCGGGCATGACGTCGCGCACGAGGCGCGCGTCCAGGATGTTGAGCGCCGTGCTCTCGGAGGCGACGACCCAGCCCTGCCCGTTGCGAAGCTCGCCGTAGCAGAGCGGCTTGATGGCGAGGGGGTCGCGCACGGCGTACACCTTCTCGCCCAGGAGGATGACGAAGCAGTACGACCCGGTGAGGTGCCGCATGACGCTGCGGATGGCGCGGGGCACGTTCTCGGTCTGCGCCAATTCGTTGGCCAGCATGCGCACCGCGACCTCGGTGTCGTTGGTGGTGAGGAACGCCCACCCCTTGGACTTGAGGTCCTCGCGCAGCGCGGCGCTGTTCACCACGTCGCCGTTGTGCGCGAGCGCGAGCGTGCCGCGTTGCCCCTCGACGACGACGGGCTGCGCGTTCTCCAGGAAGCTGCCGCCCGTGGTCGCGTAGCGGACGTGGCCGATGCCGACGTTGCCCTTCAGGGCGTCGAGCACGTCGGGGCCGAAGATGCCGTCCACGAGCCCCATGGCCTTGTGCGTGCGCGTCCCCGAGCCGTCGAAGACGCTGATGCCGCCCGACTCCTGGCCGCGGTGCTGGAGCGCGTGCAGGCCGTAGTAGAGAAGGGGCGCGGCGGACGACTTGGCGGCGACGCCCACGACGCCGCACTTGTCCTGGATGACCTCGTCGGCCTCGGCAAGATCGGGGTCCATGCGGACGACCTCCGGGCACTCGCCCTGCGCGCCCATCGCCACTCCCCCTATAAATAGGGCAGCGCACCCCGTCGGGGGCGACACGGCGTGCCACGCCGCCCGCCCTATGGGCGATGGCATTTTATAGAAGTCCTCGTTTAGGGGGCCTCGCGGTGAGCCCCATGACACCCCCCGAGGACCCTTGGGACGCCTGGCGCAAGCGCGGCATGAACCCCCGCGACCTGCCGGCCTTCTTCGAGGAGTTCGAGAAGGAGTTCCCCGACTTCTTCCGGGACTTCGAGCGCGAGTTCGCTCGGATGCAGGGCATGATGGAGAAGGTCATGGAGGACGCCGTGAAGCACGCCAGCAGCCCGCGCCGCGGGGAGCCCTTCGTCTACGGCTTCTCCATGCGCGTCGGCTCCGACGGCGTGCCCCACCTCCAGCCCTTCGGCAGCGCGGTCAACCAGACCCCCCTCACGCCCGAGGAGGCCGGCGTCGCGCTCCCCCAGGCGCGCGAGCCGCTCTCGGACGTCATCGAGTCGGAGGGCGAGATCACGGTCACCGTGGAGCTTCCCGGCGCCGAGAAGCAGGACGTCCAGCTCCACGTCGCCGAGGAGGAGGTCACCGTCAAGGTCGAGAAGGGGCGCCGCTACGCGGCGCGCATCCATCTCCCCGCCAAGGTCGAGCCCGCCTCGGCCAAGGCCACGTTCAAGAACAGCATCCTGGACCTGGTGCTGCGCAAGCGGCCCGAGGCCGCTTCCGGGCAGAGGGTCCACATCGAGTGACGTTCGCAAGGTGAACAGAATGCAGGGCAACCAGCCGATCATCATCATGAAGGAAGGCACGACGCGGACCAAGGGCCGCAGCGCCCAGAGCAACAACATCCTCGCCGCGAAGGCCGTGGCCGAGGCGGTCCGCTCGACCCTGGGTCCGAAGGGCATGGACAAGATGCTCGTGGACAGCATGGGCGACGTCGTCATCACCAACGACGGGGCGACCATCCTCAAGGAGATCGACGTCGCGCACCCCGCGGCGAAGATGATCATCGAGGTCGCCAAGACGCAGGAGAACGAGGTCGGCGACGGCACGACCACCAGCGTCGTCCTCGCGGGCGAGCTTCTCCGCCAGGCGGAGGACCTCATCGAGGACGTCCACCCCACGCTCATCACCCAGGGCTACCGCATGGCGGTCGGCAAGGCCCTGGAGGTCCTCAAGGGCATCGCCCACCAGATCAAGGCCAACGACAAGGACATGCTCCTGCGCATCGCGCGCACCAGCATGGCCAGCAAGGGCGCCAGCGCCTACAGCGACGTCCTCGCCGACGTCACCGTGCGCGCGGTGCAGGCCGTCGCCGAGGAGCACAACGGCAAGTGGGTCGTCGACAAGGACGCCATCAAGATCGAGAAGAAGACCGGCGGCAGCGTGCAGGACAGCGAGCTCGTGCTGGGCGTCGTGCTCGACAAGGAGCGCGCCCACACCCGCATGCCCAAGAGCGTCAAGGACGCCAAGGTGGCTCTCCTCAACGCGGCCCTGGAGATCAAGAAGACCGAGGTCGACGCCAACATCGAGATCACCGACCCCGGCCAGTTCCAGGCCTTCCTCGACGAGGAGGAGCGCACCCTGCGCCGCATGGTGGACGCCGTCAAGGCCTCCGGCGCCAACGTCCTCTTCACCCAGAAGGGCATCGACGACCTCGCGCAGCACTTCCTCGCCAAGGAGGGCGTCTTCGCCGTCAAGTCCGTCTCCGAGAAGGACATGAAGAAGCTCGCCCGCGCCACCGGCGCCAAGATCGTGAGCAACCTCAAGGAGCTCGGCGCCTCCGACCTCGGCCAGGCCGGCCTCGTCGAGCAGCGCAAGATCGGCGACGACGAGCTGACCTTCATCACCGAGTGCCCCAGCGCCAAGGCCGTCTCCATCATGGTCCGCGGCGGCACCGAGCACGTCATCGACGAGGTCGAGCGCACCCTGGACGACGCCATCGGCGTCGTCACCACCGCCATCAAGGACGGCCAGTTCGTGGCCGGCGGCGGCGCCCCCGAGGTCGAGGTCGCCCTCGCCCTGCGCAAGCACGCCGCCACCGTGGGCGGCCGCGAGCAGCTGGCCATCGAGTGCTTCGCCGACGCGGTGGAGATCATCCCCCGCACCCTCGCCGAGAACGCGGGCCTCGACGCCATCAACGTCCTCGTGGACCTCCGCAGCGCCCACGAGAAGGGCCAGAAGCACGCCGGCATCAACCTCGACAGCGGCAAGGTCGAGGACATGCTCGCCCAGCACGTCATCGAGCCGCTGCGCGTCAAGACGCAGGCCCTCCAGAGCGCGACCGAGGTCGCGACCATGATCCTGCGCATCGACGACGTCATCGCCGCCAAGGAGTTCGAGGCTCCGAAGGGCGGCGGTGGCGGCGAGGACATGGACTTCTAAGGTCTTCCCGAGGGCCGCTTCGCGGCCCTCCCTTTTCTCTTCACTTTCGGTCATCCTCGTGGGGCGACAGCCGCAGAATGGTCAAGCCTTCCGTGAAGCTCCAGCGAGAGCATGGAAGGCTCGCGACCTTCGCTTGGCCCGGACTGGGTGGGCGCGCGCGTCGCGGCGGGCGTGGCCATCGTGGTGGGGCTGCTCGCGCTCGTCGGCCTCGCCTGGTGGCTGCGAGGCCTTGCCGAAGCGACCGCCCTCTTCCAACTGCTGCAAGGCGTCCTCCTTGGCACGCTGGGCTGGCTCTACGGCTCCCAGGGGGTGGAGCGGGCGCAGCAGGTCGCCGCCCAGGAGAATGCGGCGAGGCAGGAGGTCGAACGCTCTGGGGAGAGCCTCGACGCACGGACACAACGCCTTGAACGGCGGCTGCGCGACCTTGCGGAGGAGATCGCAGCGGCGCGGAGCTATCATGATCATCATGATGGACCGAAGCCTGATGGCCCTCAAGACGGAATGAGGCGGGAAGCCCCATGAGCGACATCGACCGCCTTCTGGCTGAAATCGAGGAGGAAATCCGCCTCTCCCAGCTCGCTCGCGAGCACTTTCGCCGCGTCGTCGCCGAGAACCGGCGCCGGTTGGGCTAGCCCTCGAGCTCCTCGGTGTCGACGGTGCCCTGCCGCAGCGCCAGGTGGCCCATGCGGAGGATGTCGCCCTTCTCTGGCTCCTGCGCCGCGGCCTTGGCTCGGGGCATGGGCCCGGCTTGGGCCGCCCCATGCTTATCTCCTCCGCTGCGCCGCCACTTTCGGGCCACCTCGATGGGCGGGAGCCGGAGGAGAGTGAAGCCTGGCTGCGCGCTCGTGGGGGGCATGGACGCTCCCGACGAATCGAGCCGCGCCATCCTGTTCCTGCTCTACGAAGGCCACACCCACGAGGAGATCCTCGCGTTGCACCCCACGCTCACCCGCGACGACATCGCCCGCGCCGCCGGCGAGGGGCTGGCCGCGCTGGAGACGGCAGCAGGGATGCGCGTGGAGACGAGGGCCGAGCGCATCGCCCGCATGCGCGTCACGCACCCCAACGCGTTCATGCCGTGGACGGCCGAGGAGGACGCGCTCCTCCTGGTCATGGCGGGCGAGGGGCGCACGCTGCGGCAGATCGCGGCGGAGCTGGGCCGGCACACGGGCGCCATCCGGGCGCGCCTCGCCAAGTGGGAGGACGACCCCGAGGGCGCGAGGGCGAGGCTCACGGCAGCAGGAAGAACGCCGTCCCCAGGATCAGGTACACCATGAGGAGGAGCGCGCCCTCGAACCAGTTGCTCTCGCCGTCGTAGGCCACGAGGTTGAGCACCAGCACCGAGGCGCCCATGGCCACGACTTCCAGGAGAGGGAAGGCCAGGGAGAGCGGCTGCGAGAAGCCCTGGCTCACGAAGACCAGGAGGGGCGCCACGAAGAGCGCGATCTGGATGGAGGAGGCGGTCGCCACCTGGAGCGAGGCGTTCATGCGGTTCTTCCACGCCAGGGAGACGGCGCTCCAGTGCTCGGCCGCGTTGGCGACGATGGCGAGGACGATGGCGCCCACGAAGAGGTCCGTCCAGCCCAGCTCCTTGGCGGCGGGCGTGATGGTGTCCGTGAGCGTCTCGGCGGCGAGGGCCGCGACCACCGTCGCGACCGCGAGGACGACGAGCGCCTTCCGCAGCGACCAGACCTCGCGCGACGCGTGCGTGTGCGTGCCCGGCGCGTGGATGACGGGCGGCGCGTGGGCGTGCGCGCCCGCCACGCTCTCGGCGCCCGGCTCGAAGAGGTGCCGGTGCGTGCGCAGCGTGAAGACGAGCCCCAGCGCGTACGTGACCAGCAGGCCCGCCGAGAGGACGAGGCTCATGCGGTTGATGTCCACAGGCGCGTCCTTCACCAGGATGGGCGCGAAGGCGGGCACGAAGAGGGCGATGACCGCGAGGAAGAGGAGCGTCGCCTGCACGTTGGCGGCCTTGCCCCCGAAGGTCTGCGAGCGGTGGCGCAGGCCGCCCACCAGCATCGCGGTGCCCAGGACCAGGAGGATGTTGGCCAGGATGGAGCCCGTGATCTCCGCCTGCACGACGCGCGGGAGCCCCTTCTGGAGCGCGAGGTAGCCGATGAGGAGCTCCACGCTGTTGGAGAGCGTCGCGAGGACGATGCTGCCCAGCCCGTGGCCGAGCCGGAGCGCCAGCGCCTCGGTGGAGAGGCCGATGAGGTACGCCAAGGGCACCAGGGCGAGGCCGCTGGCCAGGAACGCCAGGGTCGGGTGTCCCGCCCGCGCCGCCCACCACCCCAGGGGGAGGGCCGCCAGGAGGGCGTAGAGGCCGTGCACGGGCCGCAGGCGCCGGACCGCGGCCGGCTCCTCCTGGGCCTCCACGGGGACCTCCACAGCCTGGGCCACGCCCGGACCACGAGGGCCCCCGAGATGAACGTTGGGCTCCGCGGAGGCCAGGCGCTCCACACCAATGGTTTTATAGGGGTCTGGGAATCCCCGCCTCCCAGGGTGCTGCCATGGCCACCAAGAAGTCCGCTTCTAGCTCCCCCTCCGAGGAGAAGTTCATGCGCTTCGAGCGGGCCCGCATCATCGGCGCCCGCGCGCTTCAGATCGCCATGGGCGCGCCCGTGATCCTCAATGTCGAGCGCGGCTTCCTGGACCCCGTCTCCCTGGCCGAGCGCGAGTTCCGCGAGGGGCTCATCCCCATCACCGTCATCCGGCCCACCCACATGACGCCGCGCCGCAAGAAGCCGGCCATCACCGTGACGCCGAAGTTCCTGCGCAAGGCCGCGTAGGCCCTGATATCGTTCTCCTCACCAGGGCGGCGGCCTTTCGTCGGTCCGCGGCTCGTGAGGGGGATACGTCGGCACGTTCTCGCGGATCCACTCCTCCTCGTCGTCCTTCTTGGGGATGAGGGCGAGGAAGCCCAGGCCCGCGCCCAGCGCCATGCCCACGGCGAAGGCGCCCGCGATCCACGAGGGGGGCGCGTACACCTGGGGGAGCCCCTGGAAGCGCGTCTGCGTGGGCGCGGGGGCGTTGCCGAAGGCGCCGGGCAGGCCCGCGAGGTTGGCCGCGACGCGCGCCTGGCCGTACATGGTGAGCTGCTCGCCCGCGTCGGTCTGCGTGGCGGCGAACTCGTACTGGCTCTCGGCGAGGAAGGGCTCGACGCCCCGGGCGCGCGCGGTCTGGATGGCGCGGGCGGCGGCGAGGCGCGCGGCCTCGATCTTCTCGGCGGGCACGGTGCCCTGGAAGCCCGCGACCTCCAGGAGCACGCTCGCGCGCACCTCGGCCTCCAGGGCGTCGAGCATCGCGGCGGCGTAGAGCCCCTCGTCGTGGGCGGCCTGCGCCTCGGCCAGCGTGGCGCGCGCGTCGCTCACGGTGGCCTGGATGTTGGCCTGGCCGAAGACGGCCTCGACGTAGGCGATCTCCTCGTCGGCGGCGGTGATCTCGTCGCGCGCGAGCCCCGCGAGGCCCGACTCGTCGATGGGCGAGCCCTTGCGGAACCCTTGCCCCAGGCGCAGCCACCACGTGGCGGTGTTGGCGCGCTCCGCGGCGTAGGCGGCCTGGTGCAGCGCCTGGAGCGCCTGCCCCGCGCTGGTGGCGTTCTCCGCCGTGGACTGCGCGTCGGCGAGGCGCCCTTCGGCCTCGATGACGCGCACCTGCGCCGCGCCCGCGGACTCGAAGACGCCCGTGTCGGCGATCTTGAACGCGCCCACCTGCGAGCGGGCGCCCTCCACCGTGCTCCGGGCGTCGGCGAGGCGCGCGTCAAGCTCGGCCGGCGTGCTCCCCGCGTCCTGGAACCTCTTCGCGTCGCGGACGTAGTGCGCGTCGATGGCGGCCTGGAAGGAGCGCGACGCCGCGGTGTAGTACGTGCCATTGGCCATGGCGGAGCGCGCGGCGGCCTGCGCGTCCAGCGCGCACGCGAGGCGCACCGCGAGCGTGAGGTCCGTGTCGCTGGCGCAGGAGGAAGCAGGCGAGACGCCCGAGGAGGCGGCGTCCACGAGCGACTGCGAGGCGTTCACGAGGTCCGCCGCCAGGGGTGCCAGCCGCGCGAGGTACGCCTCTCCGGTGACGTTGCCGCTCACCGGCGGCAGCACGATCTGGTGGTCGGTCATGACGTTGACCGCGTCCACGACGTCGCTCACCGGGATGCAGGTGATGTGGAGTTGCGTCGAGCAGTACTGCGTGAGGTTCACGTCCTGCCGCGTGGAGGAGAGCGTCGTGATCTCCTCGCCCGCGGGGAAGAGGAAGGTGGTGACGCCCGTCTGCGCCGCGGCGGCCGCCTTCTCGGGGATGCCGCCCACGGGGCCCACGCTGCCGTCGGGCTCGATGGTGCCCGTCATGAGCACGTCGGGGCGCACCTTCCAGCCGTTGAGCGCGGCCACCGTGCCCACCGTCATGTCGGCGCCCGCGCTGGGGCCTCCGATCTGCTCGCTGTTGCTGCGGATGACGAAGAAGAAGTCGTGGTCCGCTAGGTCAGTCCCGCTGATCTGGCTCGCGACGCGGGCGGCGAGGCGCGCCGAGCCCTGCATGTCGACGGCCGTGAGCGGGAACGTGTCCAGGAAGATGTGCCCCGACCCGTTGGTCGCGGTCGTGATGGTGATGGTGGCCGTGGAGCCCACGAAGCCGTTGGCGGAGTCCGACACGGCCGCGGCGCGGATGACCACGGGGGCCCCCAGGTCCAGGGGACCCGCCGAGGCGAGGGGGGCAAGGAGGAGCAGCACGCACGCGAGGGCAAGGACCTGGCGCACGCGCCCCGATCCCGCCCCTCGGCCATGACGCTTTTGGCTTTTCGCGTCGCAGAAGCCCGCATTCTTGAGGAGGGAGCGAGAATGCACCTTCCGTGACGGACCGGCCCCCGGTCATCCTCCTCCCCGGCGCCTTCGGGCAGGAGCTTGTCTACTGGAACGCGTGGCAGTGGTTCCTGGAGCGCGACGGCTTCCACGTCTACCTCGCCTCGTTCCCCCGCTTCACGTTCCACGACCTGCGTGTCTCCGCGCGCCACCTGGCCGGCAAGGTGGAGGAGGTGCGCGCCGTGGAGGGCGCCGAGCGCGTCGCGCTGGTGGGCCACAGCATGGGGGGCCTCATCGCGCGCTGGTACGTGAAGTTCCTGGAGGGCGCGCCCCGCGTCTCGCGCCTCTGCTGCCTGGGCGTGCCCCACCACGGCACGTGGACCGCCGCCACCGCGCCCGTCCTCACCGGCACGCGCCAGATCCTCCCCGGCTCCCCCTTCCTCGACGAGCTCAACGACGGCGCGGACCACGGCGGCGTGCCCATCCTGAACATCTGGAGCAAGTGGGACGGCATCGTCGTCCCGGCCCAGAGCGCCCTCCTCGACCTGCCCGGCGTCGAGAACCAGGCCATCCCCTTCGCGGGGCACTGGGGCCTCCTCGTGTCGCGGAAGGCGTACACGGCGGTCAAGGGCGCGCTGGAGCGGGACGTGGCGGCACCCGCCTGAAGGGCCGAAATCCATTTATGCGGCCCCCATTTGTACGGCCTAATCCACCGGGGTCCCCCCATGGTCTTCGACGGCCGCTCGCTCCTGCCCGACCTCGATCCCAAGCGCATCACCATCGCGACGTACTGCAGCCACACGTCGCTCCAGATCTTCCACGGCGCGCGCAAGGAGGGGTTCCGCACGCTGGGCATCTGCGTGGGCGAGCCGCCGCGCTACTTCGAGGGCTTCCCCCTGGGGCGCCCTGACGAGTTCCTCGTCCTCAAGGACCACGCGGACCTCTTCAACCACGTCGAGGAGCTTCGCCGCAGGAACGTCGTCCTCGTGCCCCACGGCAGCTTCGTGGAGTACCTGGGCGCCAACCGCTTCCTGGACCTGCCGCTGGTGACGTTCGGCAACCGCAACGTGCTCCCCTGGGAGAGCGACCGCGGCCGCAGCAAGCAGTGGCTCGACAAGGCGGGCCTCCAGCTTCCTCGCCACATCACGGACCCGCGCGACATCATCGAGCCCGTCATCGTGAAGTACCACGGCGCCAAGGGCGGGCGCGGCTTCTTCATCGCGCGCAACTACCATGAGTTCAAGTCGCGCATCGACGAGACGAAGCCCTACACCATCCAGGAGTTCGTGCTGGGCACTCGTTATTACCTGCACTACTTCTACAGCCCGCTGCGGGGCGACGCGTACCGCCTCAGCAAGGGCTCGCTCCAGTTCCTGGGCGTCGACCGCCGCGACGAGACCAACATCGACGAGGCCAACCGCCTGGGCTCCATCGCGGAGCTGGAGGCCATCGGCATCAAGCCCACCTTCGTCGTGTCGGGGAACTTCCCCATGGTCATCCGCGAGAGCCTCCTGCCCAAGGTGTTCCGCATGGGCGAGGGCGTCGTCGAGACGAGCATGCCCCTCTTCGGCGGCATGATCGGCCCCTTCTGCCTGGAGACCGTCGTCACCGACCAGCTGGAGTTCAAGGTCTTCGAGATCAGCGCCCGCATCGTCGCGGGCACCAACCCCTACGTCGGCGGGAGCCCCTACACCGAGATGATCGAGCCCGGCCTCTCCACCGGCCGCCGCATCGCGCAGGAGATCCGCCTCGCGGCGGAGACCGGGCGCTTGGCGGAGATCACCAGCTGAAGCGGGGGGTTCGGGGGGCTGCCGCCCCCCGACGTTTCGCCCGTCGGCTGGAACGGAGATCGCGTCCGCGGGCCTGCTTCAGGCGTCTGCCGCCAGCGTCCCCGACGTGGCGCCGCCCAGCGTGATCGCGCCGTGGGTTTCTGCGGATTGCACCTCCAGGAAGAGCCAGTAGCCGTCGTCGCCGCCGGAGGCGGGGCACGCGCCGCTGCTCCAGCTTCCGGTCCACGCGCTGAGGCAGTCGTTGGCGTCCGTGGCGGGCGTGATGCTGCCGTCGGTCTGGCAGCCGAGGCTTGCGCCCGACGTCGGGTCCACGACCACCGCGGGCCCCTCCGCGTCGTCCACGCCGTAGAGCCCGCGCACCGCGAGCCCGGTGACGTCCGTCGCCGTGCCGGTGGTGGCGTGGACGTTCAGGTCGTAGCCGCAGTCGTCCGTGACGTCCCAGAGGTTGGACGAGCCGAAGAAGCCGCCGCCGATGCCCAGGTCGTAGTCGCCGTCGAAGTCGTTGGGCACGCCGTCGCCGTCGCAGTCCGCGACGTTCGTGTCCTCCACCGTGACGAGGCCCGTGTCCACGCCCGAGGCGGGGGAGCCTTGCTCCTGCAGCGTGGTCGAGCCGATGCCCGGGGCGAGGGTGGGCCCGTAGGTGTGCGTGGGCTGGCTCGTCGCGGGGCACAGGCTGTTCGCGCCGCGCGCGCCGGGCTTCCCGTGGCCATGCCCGTGGCCCGGGCCCTTGTGCCCCGACCCCGCGCCCACGTGGCCGTCGCCGCTGGACGGGCTGGAGGCCCCGCACGATCCGGCGCCGATCCCTTCGAGTGAGCAGGTCCCCGTGCCCCCCGTGGAGGGGGAGGACGTCCCGATGCAGCCGCTCACGGGCGTGAACGGGCAGACGAGGGGCGGCGAGCCGCAGGAGCCCTCGACGGCGCCGACCTCGCCGCTGCCCGAGACGGTGATGGTCGAGCCGGGATCGCACGTGAAGGAGCAGGAGGGCGTGGACGCGCTCACGCTGCACGACGTGTTGGCGGCCAGCGCGGCCGGAGAGAGGGCGACAAGGCCAAGGCAGAAGCCCAGTGCGAGCAGCACGGCGAAGGCGCGTCGAGGAGCGGGGAGACGGATCATGGTTACACCTGGGTCCGCAAGACCGGGGCTGTAACGCCGTCGCCCCTGGATAAGAATTCGCCACGCCGGGGTTGGGATTTCCTCGACGGATTTGGCGCGAATCCGTATGGTTGTTATTGTGAAATCCCTGGCGCCCCTCTCGCCTTGGCGGCAAGCGTGGCGGGAAACCCTACTTGGTGGCCGCGATCACGTCCATGCTCCGCAGCCGCGCCAGGGCGAGGACGTTGAGCCCCACGACGTAGACGAGGAGGTTGGGCACGATCCACGCCCACGCGGAGGCGTCGATCCCTTGCGTGCCGGAGACCAGGGAGATGGCCGCATTGGGCAGGGCGCGGGAGGCCCAGAGGCCCGCAGTGCCCAGGGAGACGAGGAGACCGCGCAGGACGTCGCCCGCGATCATGCCGCCCAGCGTCGCGCCGATGCCGACGCCCAGGCTTCGCGTGGCCAGCGTCGTGCCGAAGCCGATGGCGGCCCAGGCGGCGAAGCCCGCGGCGGCGCGCAGCGCGAGGAGCGCGAAGGCGCGTCCGTCGACGCTGAGCAGCGCCTCGTGGGTGACGCGGGAGAAGACCCACGCGCCGGCCACGCCGCCCGCGAGGGCGAAGAGGGCCAGCACGATGGAGGCCAGGCCCAGGAGCGCGAGCTTGGAGAGCGCGACGTCCAGGCGGCGCGCGCGGGCGAGGAGGAGCGTGCGCAGCGTGCCGCGGGAGAACTCCTGCCCCACGGTCTGCGCCGTGAAGATGACGAGGAGGGTGAGGCCGATGCTGGAGAGGATGCCCGAGACGAAGCCCACCGCGTCCTCGCGCAGGGGCGCCAGGAGCCCGGCCGCGCCGCCGCCCGACGAGGCGGGCGCCACGAGCACGCTGGAGAGGGCGAAGACGATGAGGACGAAGTAGCCCACGAGGATCGCCGCGAGGACGAGCGTCGCGGGCTGGCGGCGCGCCTTGGCGGCCTCCGCCCAGAGGAGGGCCGAGAAGCGGGCGTGCGTCATCCGTCCCCCTCCGTGATCTCCAGGAAGCGCTCCTCCAGGCCGCCGCTCTCGCGGGCGAGGGCGCTCACCGCGAGGCCCGCCTCCACGAGGCGGCGGTTCACCGCGGCCGCGGCCTCGGGCGCCGCGTCCACGACGAGGCGCCCGTCGGACTCGCGCGCGCCGCGCACGCCGGGCGCGTCGCGCAGCGCGGCCAGGGCGCGGGGGATGTCATCCACCTCCACCACGAGGCGCTCGCCCCTGGAGAGGAGCGACGCCATGGGGCCCTCCGCGACGACGCGCCCCTTGCGCAGGATCGCCGCGTGCGTGCACGTCTCCTGCACCTCGTGGAGGAGGTGGCTGGAGACGAGCACCGAGCGGCCCGCCGCGGCGAAGTCGCGCAGCAGGCGCCGCACCTCCAGCTGCCCCGCAGGATCGAGGCCGTTGGTGGGCTCGTCGAGGATGAGCACCTCGGGGTCGGGCAGGAGCGCGGCGGCGAGGCCCAGCCTGCGCTTCATGCCCAGGGAGTAGCCGCGATAGCGCTGGTCCGCCGCCTCCGCGAGGCCCACGCGCGCGAGCGTCGCGCCCACGGCCTCGCGCGGAGCGCCCATGAGCCGCGCGAGGATCTCCAGGTTGCGCCGACCCGAGAGGTACGGGTAGAACGCGGGCTCCTCCACCAGGGCGCCCGCGGCGGAGAGCGCCTCGGCGGGCGCCGCGGCCACGTCGCGCCCCGCGATGCGCGCGGCGCCTGCGTCGGGCGGGATGAGCCCCGTGAGCATGCCCAGCGTCGTCGTCTTCCCCGAGCCGTTGGGCCCCAGGAAGCCGTACACCGCGCCGCGCGGCACGCGGAAGCTCACGCGATCCACCGCGAGGAGCGCGCCGAAGCGCTTGGTGAGCCCGTCCACCTCGATGGCGAAGCCGTTCACGCCAAGGACCAGCGCGGCCCGAAGGAAAAGCCATCCGGAAGGCCGCCGCTGGCCCCGCGTTGATCACGGTCGTCCTGGCCGAGGCCGCGCTGGAGCTGATGCCCCCCGAGCTTCAGCGCCACCCCAAGGTCGTCGCGCGGGCCAAGAAGCGCCGCCGCGCGCCGGAGCGCCTTCTCTTGGACCAGGCGCTTGACCACGAGGCGATGCGCGGCCTTCCTGGAGCGGAGCGCCGCGGCCGCCCCGACATCGCGCACGTCTGCCTCCTGCTCCTCCAGGACTCGCCCCTCAACGCCGCGGGCCACTTGCGCGTCCTCATCCACACGCAGGACGACGCGCTGATCTCCGTCGACCCCTCCACGCGCATCATGCGCAACGGCGCGAAGTTCGCCACGCTCGTGGAGGATCTCCTCCGGCAGGGCGAGGTGCCGCTGGAGAGCCCCCTGCTGAGCCTGCGCCGCGGAGTGCCCCTCTCGGAGGCGCTGCGCGGGCGCGGCCTCGTGGTCGCGCTGGACGAAGGGGGCGAGCCCGCGCGCACGGCCGCCTTCGAGGCGCTGGCCCGCGAGCACGAGGACCTCACGCTGGCGCTGGGTGCGTTCCCCCGCGGCGCGTGGCGCGCGCCCCCCGCGGCCGACCGCGTCCTCCGCGTGGCCGACGCGCCCCTCTCGGCGTGGAGCGCCCTCGTCCCCGCGCTGGCGGGCTTCGAGGACGCGCGCCTCTGAGGCCGGAGCCTTTTCAAGGCCCCTCAGCGGTGGTCCTCCGTGGCCCCGCCCCCCGAGGAGAAGCCCAGCCGCCTGCGCGCCGCGCTCCTCTGGCTCCTCAAGGCGCCCTTCCGCCTCGCGTGGTGGCTCGTGAAGCTCCTCGGCCGCATGCTCTGGGCCGCCTTCCGCGCCGGCTTCAAGGCGGGCCGTCGCGCGCGCCGCGCCCGCGCCCTGGAGCCGCCGCCCGCCGAGCCCCCCAGGAAAGAGGCCTAAAGCGGGGGTTTCAGGGGGCGAAGCCCCCTGACGTAGGAGAAAGTCCAGCAGACGACCGAAACGTCAGGGGGCTTCGCCCCCTGAAACCCCCTCGGGTAGCCGCGCTGCGGCGCGGCCGGACGACTCTCCCGAACCCCCCCATTTTTTTTTGGCCGTCGGAATCCTCAAACGGCGCTTTCTCCTGGCGCCCCTGTGCTCACCCTCGTCCTGGCCGAAGCCGAGCTGGAGCTTGTGCCCGAGAACGTCGTGATGCACCCCCAGGTGCAGCGCGCCGCGCGCTCCCGCGACCGCCGCCCCTCGCGGAGCCTCCTGGACAGCAGCCTCCACCACGAGGCGCTGCGGCAGGTCCCCGAAGGCGAGCGCCGCGGGCGGCCCGACCTCGTGCATTTCTCGCTCCTCCTCGCGCTGGACAGCGCGCTCAACAAGGCGGACGAGCTCCGCGTCGTCGTCCACACGAGGAACGACGAGCGCCTCGCCATCCACCCCGACACGCGCCTCATGCGCAACTACCCCCGCTTCGTGGGCCTGATGGAGAAGCTCTTCCAGGAGGGCGCCTCGCCCAGGGAGAACCCCCTCCTCGTGCTGGAGCCGGGCTGGCCCCTGACGCGCATCCTGGAGCACCACAAGGCGGGCCCCGTCGTCACGTTCTCCGAGAAGGGCCGCGCCGTGGAGCCCGGCGCGTACCTCGCCGAGAAGCGCGCCGCGTCGCCCGACCTCACGGTGGTGCTGGGCGCGTTCCCCCACGGCGACTTCCACGCCGAGCCCTCCACGTGGAGCGACGAGGTCGTGGGCCTGGGCGGCGACGCGCTCTCCGTCTGGACCGTCGAGATGGAGGTCCTCGCCCACTGGGAGCGCGCCTGCGGCGTCTTCCCCCGAAGGCCCGGCCAGAGCGCTCAAACCACCCCCGACGCGCAAGCGTAGGGCATGGCCTTCGGCCGCACGCTGCTCCTCTTCGTCGCCATGCTCGCCCTCTTCGGCGTGGTCGGCTGGGTGGTCGGCGGCCTGTTCGCCAACGACCCGCTGACGGGCTCGCTGGTGTTCCTCCTCCTCGCGGCCGCGCTCAACGTCTTCAGCTACCTCTTCAGCGACAAGCTCGTCCTCTGGACGACGCGCGCCCGCCTCGTCAACGAGGCCGAGGCGCCGCGCCTGCACCGCATCGTCGCCGACCTCGCGCAGCGCGAGGGCCTGCCCAAGCCCCGCGTCGCCATCATCCCGAGCCCGCAGCCCAACGCGCTGGCCACCGGGCGCGGACCGCGCAAGTCGGTGGTCGCCGCCACCGAAGGCATCCTGCGCATGCTCGACGACGAGGAGCTTCGCGGCGTGCTGGCCCACGAGATGAGCCACGTGCGCAACCGCGACGTGCTGACCATGAGCATCGCGGCGACGCTGGCCGGCGCCATCACCTTCGCGGGCCGCAGCGCGCTCTGGGGCGCCTACGGCGGAGGCGGCCGCCGCGGCAACCTCCTGGGCGCGCTGGTGGTGGCGATCCTCGCCCCCGTCGCGGCCATGCTCATCCAGCTGGCCATCAGCCGCAGCCGCGAGTTCCAGGCCGACGCCTCCGGCGCCCGCCTCGTGGGCGACCCCCTCCCCCTCGCGCGCGCCCTGCAGAAGATCGACGCCGCCGCGCAGCAGGTCCCGCTGGGCGTCAGCAGCCCCGCCGCCTCGCACCTCTTCGTCGTGAACCCTTTCCGGGTGGGCGGCTTCGCGTCCCTCTTCCGCACGCACCCCGACACCGCCGAGCGCGTGCGCCGCCTCGAAGCCATGGCCTCCTCCCCCGGCGTGCGCACCGGAGGCGCCTTCGGCCGGTGGCGGGCTCGTGGCGTCTGATTCTTCCCCCTGGTCAAGGGTCCAAAGAACGCGACGAGCGCCACGAGCGCAAAGGACGCGACGAAAGAAAACTTGGCGACCTTGGCGCTCTTCGCGCTCGTCGCGTTCTTTGGACCCGAGACGAGAGAGGCTATCACTCTTGGGCCCGGTCGAGAGCACGCCACCCGCTCCAGAAGCGCTGCAACGCGGTGAGGTTGCCCACGATGGCGAAGTACGCCAGCATGACGACCAGAGGATCCGCGCCGAAGGGGATGGCGAGGCCCAGGAGGTACGCGAGCCACACCAGGGCGGGAACGGCGATGAGGATGACCAGGCGGTCCGCGCGCCCCAGCCAGCCCGCGTACATGCGGCCCAGGCCCAACGCCTGCGCCTGCGTGCCCATGTAGCTCGTGAGGAACGTGCCCACCAGGGCGAACACGCCCCACGGGAGGCTGCCCAGCGGCGAGAGCGTGAGCCCGAGCAGGATCGCCGCGTCGCTGTAGCGGTCCACCACGTGGTCGAGGTAGTCGCCGCGCTTCGTCTCCTGGTTGGAGAGGCGCGCGAGCTTGCCGTCGAGCCCGTCGAGGACGGCGTTCACGGCCACCGCGGCCGCGCCCACAAGGAGGAGCCAGGGGCGTCCGCGGGTCGCGAAGCCGAACGCGGCGGCGGCCCCCAAGGCGAAGAGGAGCGAGACCAGGGTGAGCGCGTTGGGCGAGACGCGCCACCGGTGGAGCTGCCGCGCCGCGGGGGCCAGGAAGTTGCCCCAGCCCACTCGGTAACGCTCTAGAACCATGGCAGGGACTCCAACGGCCAGCGGGCGGAACCCACGGGGGTCCCTTTCAAGGCTTCCGGCGGGGTGTCGGCGATCGTCCGAACGGCGTCCGCCAGGGCTTCGACGGTCTGGCGCGTGGCGTCGATCTCCACCGCGGGGAGCCCCGCGTCGAGGACCTCCTGGGCGAGGACGTCCAGCGCCTCGGCCTCCACGTTCTCGCGCACCTTGGCGTCGGGCCAGCCCCGCGCGCGGAGCCGGTCGACGAGGACCAGCGGGTCGACGCGCAGGAGCGCGATGGCGTCCACGTCCATCTCGTGGGCGAAGTGCCCCTCGATGACCACGGGCCCATCGGCGTCGTCGAGCACGCCGTTGAGGCGCTCCGCCAGGTCGTCCACGTCGACGACGAAGCTGCCGCGCGCCTCGTCCCTCTCCACGAGGAGCCCCGCGGCGCGCGCGAAGTCGTTGAGGTGGATCACGCGCACGCCGCGCTTCGCAAGGGCCTCCGCCACCGTGGTCTTGCCCGTGCCGGGGACCCCCGTGAGCGCGACGCGCATCGGGGGGCCACGCCGCGGGCCCGGCTTATGGCTTGCTGGGCTCGTCCACCGCCTCCGGCGGAGGGATTGCGAATCTCCGAATCAGGATTTTTGGGCGGAGATTCGGGGATTCGGAGATTCGCGGATTCCCCGGCCGGAGGCCGTGAGAAGCGAGAGGGCTACTCCTTCGGGTGCCTCGCCTCGACGCGCCGCCGCGCCGCCTCCACGAGCCCCGCGAAGGTGGGAGCGGGCCGCTCGGGCCGGCTCTTGAACTCGGGGTGGAACTGCGAGGCCACGAAGTAGGGGTGGTCGGGAAGCTCCAGCATCTCCATCAGCTCGCCCGAGGGGTCGCGGCCGGTGTAGCGCAGGCCCGCGCCCTCCAGCTTGGAGATGTAGCCCGGGTTCACCTCCCAGCGGTGGCGGTGGCGCTCGTAGATGACGTCCGCGTGGTAGAGCTGCGCGACGCGGCTGCCGTGGGCGAGGCGCACCTCGCTGGCGCCCAGGCGCATGGTGGCGCCCTTGGCCTCGTCCGCCGTGTGGCCCGGCAGCAGGTCGATGACGGGGTGCTGCGTGGTGGGGTTGATCTCGGTGCTGTTGGCGTCCGCGAGGCCCAGCACGTGCCGCGCGTACTCGGCCGTCGCAAGCTGGAAGCCGAAGCAGATGCCCAGGAAGGGGACCTTCTTCTCGCGGGCGAAGCGGATGGCCGCGATCTTGCCCTCCGCGCCGCGGGGCCCGAAGCCGCCGGGCACGAGCACGCCGTCCAGCGAGCCCAGGATGTCGGCGGGGTCCGTCGCGCGCTCGACGTCCTCGGCGTCGATCCAGCGCACGACGACCTTGGTGTCCTGCGCGGCGCCCGCGTGGACGAACGCCTCCTTGATGCTGAGGTACGCGTCGGCGAGGTCCGTGTACTTCCCCACGACGCCGATGGTGACGTGGTGCGTGGGCGCGACGACGCGGTCGACGAACGTCTTCCACGCGCCCATGTCGCGCCCCTCGGGGTGGAGGTCGAGGCGCTTGACGATCCAGTCCGCGACGCCCTGCTCCTCCAGGAGCAGCGGGACCTCGTAGATGGTGCGCGCGTCGGGGGCCGAGATCACGGCCTCCTTGTCGACGTCGCAGAAGTTGGCCAGCTTCTCGCGCACTTTGGGGTCCAGGCGCGTCTCGCTGCGGCACACCAGCATGTCGGGGTGGAGACCGACGCGGCGCATCTCCATGACGCTGTGCTGCGTAGGCTTCGTCTTCTGCTCGCCCACGGCGCCCATGACGGGGACCAGCGTCGTGTGGACGAACATCATGTTCTTGTGGCCCACTTCGAGGTGGAGCTGGCGGAGCGCTTCGAGGAAGGGCGCGCTTTCGATGTCGCCCACGGTGCCGCCCACCTCCACGAGGCAGACGTCGGCGTCCGCGGCCTTGGCGGCGCGCTTGATGTGGTCGCGGATCTCGTTGGTGACGTGGGGGATGATCTGCACGGTCTTGCCCAGGTAGTCGCCGCGGCGCTCGCGGTCGATGACGGCCTTGTACGCCTTGCCGGTGGTGATGTTGTTGGCGCGCCCCATGGGCAGGTCGAGGAAGCGCTCGTAGTTGCCCAGGTCCTGGTCCACCTCGCCGCCGTCGTCGAGGACGAAGACCTCGCCGTGCTCGAAGGGGTTCATCGTGCCCGCGTCGATGTTGACGTAGGGGTCGATCTTCACCGCGGCCAGCTTGAGGCCGCGGCTCTTCAGCAGCTTTCCGATGGAAGAAGTCGTGATGCCCTTTCCGAGCCCGGAGAGGACGCCGCCCGTCACGACGATGTACTTCGTCGGCTTCACGGGAACCGACGATTCCCCCTCCCGCATTTAGCCTTTGGCCCGCGGGCGGCTGGATTTCCGGTGGAGAGTCTTCCACCGTCCGGATCGCGTCGCACCCAAGGGGCCAAACTCTCCGACGGGCCTGGGGGCGCGATTGCCATGCGGACCCACTTCCTTCTCGCCCTCCTCCTCGCGCTGCCCGTCGCCGCGCAGCCCACTGCCGGGCGCGCCCCCGCCGCGGCGGACGTCTCGCACGCGTGCGCGCTCCTCGTCTGGCAGGCGGACAACCGGGACTCGGCCGGCTTCAAGGCGGACGTGGTCGCGCTTGCGGGAACGCTCGCCGCCGCGGGGTGGGACGCGAAGCGCATCGTGCCGGCGCCCGTGCCGGGAGGATTCAACGAGGACACGCTGAGCACGCTGATGACGCAGGCCTTCGGCGCCCCATGCGGCGACGCCGACGCGAAGTTGTTCTATTACAGCGGGCACGGAGGGAGCCTGATGCAGGACCTGGGCGTGGTGGACGAGAGCGGCGCCGCGCCCCAGGACGACGGCTCCGACGAGAGGATTTCCATTGTCGACCGCGACGACACCTTCACGCCGCTCTGGGCCGGCGTCGGCGGGACGAAGATCCTGCTCTACGACGCCTGCTCGGCGGGAGGGATGTTCGACGGTGCGGCCGATCCCTACTTCGAAGGCTCCACGTGGGCCATGGGCGCCACGGGGGCCGGCGACGCCGCGTGGGGGGACCAGGCGGGCGGCGGGGTCTTCTCGCGCGTCCTGCGCGCCGCGCTGGCGGGAGGCGCGGCGAAGGACGCGAACGGCGACCTCACCCTGGACGCGGTGTGGGACTACGTGGACGCCCAGATGCGCTCGCCCGCGGTCTTCGACGTGTTCTTCCAGACGCCCGTCCACCGCTTCTCCAGCGGCGCGTCCCCCGTGCTGGGCCACGTGCCGGCCGCGGGCGCCCCCGCCGGTCCGCTGCCCGCGCTGGAGAAGGGGCGCAAGCGTTGCAGCGACTCGGAGCCCTTCCTGGGCGACGGCGGGAGAAGCTTCCGCGCAACGCGGACCTACGATCTCGACCTGCCCGACCCCGCCGGCATGGCGAGCCTCAGCGGCCCCGAAATCCCGGGCGACGGCTCGGTGGACGTCGGAGGGGTCTTGTGGGAAGGCGGGCTCGACCCCTCCCACGTCCTTCACGGGGGCGATCCCGCGCTGGACCTGCTCGTGAGGCCGGGGACCGCCGCGTTCACGCTCGACGTCCACGACGACGCGTGGGGCTTGTCCGTCGGCGCGATGGCCTGCACGGACGTGGACGGCGATGGCACCAGCTGCGACGCCTCGAAGGGCGAGATGCTCCTCCCGTTCTGCGGAAGCGCCTCGGGAACCCTCGACCCGGAGGCCGTCGACAGCCTCGTCGTGTTCCTGGGCCCGACCTGCGATGGGGTCCACCACCCCATCCACGGGAGCGTGACGTTATCACTCCAGTTCAGTTGAGCCTCAGGGCCGCAGCGGCGAGGTGCCGCGCTCCAGGTGGGCGTACGAGGTCTTCCCGCTTCCCACGTGCTGGCCCTCCGCCGGAGTGGTGGGGACGAGGGAGAGGGACGCCACGAGAAGAAGGGCGCACATGAGGGCCTTGACCCGCGGATTCACCCCTGCCGCCACGCGTGCCGCTGCGCCAGCGCGGCGCGGTAGCGCCCCTCGTCCTCCTCGCGCTCCTTGGCGGAGCGCCCCAGCATGGCGTCGAGGCGGTCCAGCACGACGGGGAGCGCGTCGAGCCCTTGGCACGCCTCCCAGCCGCAGCGCGTCCGGCGCAGGAGCACGTCGCCCGCGCTGCGCGCCATCTCGCCCTCCACGGCGTGGTCCACCTCGGCCTCGATCGTGGGCGCGTGGGGGCAGAGGAGGCGCCCCTTGGCGGGCTCGCGCTGGACGCGGTCCATGATATCGTGCGAGAGCGCGCCGTAGGTGGTGGCCAGCGTGCGCGCGACGCCGGGAGGCAGATGCAGGTCCCCCGCGCGGACCTCCAGCTCCCGCACCAGGGCGGGGAGGCTCCGGGGCGCGCCGGGAAGGGGCGCGCGGGCGGTGTCGCTGCGCGTGCCGGGCGCCACGCGGTCGACGACCTCCTCGCAGACGCGGCGGTAGGGCGTGATCTTGCCGCCCACCAGCGAGAGGAGGCCCGGCTCGTGCTGGAGGATCTGGTGCCTGCGCGAGACCTCGGACTCGGTCTTGCCCTCCTCGAAGACGAGGTTGCGCACGCCGGCGTAGGAGCCCAGCACGTCCTCCACGGGCGCGTGGGGGAGCGCCTGGCGGATGCCGCGCTGGAGGTAGGTCACGTCGTCGGCGTCGGCGGCGACGGCGTCGGGGTCGTCGTCGAAGTCCCGGTCGGTGGTGCCCACCAGCTGGTGGCCCAGCCACGGGATGCTGAAGAAGACGCGGTCGTCGTCGGGGCTGAAGAGGAGGATGGCGTGGCGCGTCGCGCGGGGCGTCACGATGTGCGTGCCCTTGGTCATGCGGCTGCGCACGGGGGGCAGGCCCGGCGCGCGGTCGAGCCAGGGGCCCGTGGCGTTGACGACGTGGCGCGCGCGCAGGGAGCGGACGCTGCCGTCCAGCGCGTCGCGGACGCGCGCGACGAACGCGGAGCCGACGCCGCGCTCCAGCCCCTCCAGCGTGGCGTGGTTGAGGCAGACCGCGCCGTGGGCCGCGGCGTCGAGGACGTTCTCCACGCAGAGGCGCTCGACCAGCTCCACCTGCCCGTCGCCGTAGGACGCGCCGCCGCGCAATCCCTCGGGGGAGAGGCCCGGCTCCAGCGCCAGCAGCTCCTCCTTGCCGAACACCTGGTGGGAGGGGATGATGCTCTTGCCCGCCAGGGCGTCGTAGAGGTGGAGGCCCACCTTGAGCATCCACGGCGGCGTGCGTTGGCCCCGGTAGAACGGGATGAGGAACGTGAGGGGGTGGACGAGGTGCGGCGCGTTGCGGAAGAGGAGCTCGCGCTCGTGGAGGCTCTCGCGCACCAGGCCGAAGTCGTACATGGCGAGGTAACGCAGGCCGCCGTGGATGAGGCGCGTGCTGCGGCCCGTGGTGCCGTAGCCGAAGTCCTCCTTCTCCACGAGGGCGACCGAGAGGCCGCGGCGCGCGGCGTCGCGCGCAACGCCCGTGCCGTTGATGCCGCCGCCCACCACGAGGAGGTCGAAGACGCGCCCCTCCAGGGCGGCCGGGCGGCGCGGGAGCGGAGGCATTCCGCGGCGTCCAGGGGCGTCCGGCTATTCAACGTGCCGGGTCGGCGCGGCGTCCCAGATGGCGTGCCGCGCGCTCATCTCCCCGCTCTCCAGGTCCAGCACGAGGTAGGGCGCCTCGCCCTGCGAGCCGCGGATGCGTCCGGTGCTGGCGGCCAGGTCGCCGATCTCCGCGCGGGCGCCGGGCCGCACGACGTAGGCCGCGTCCCTCGCCAGCGGATCGGACGTGAGAAGCATCTGCCGGCCGCCCGCCACGAGCCGGCGCGGCGCCGCGGCGTGGCGGAGATAGGCGACGTCGGCGCGCTCCAGGCCCACGGGGTCCTTGAGGAGGGCGCGGTCCTCCGGGCCCGCGATGAGCGTCACGCGCCTGCGGCGCATCAGCTCCAGGGCGCTCGCGCCCGCGTTGCCGAGGCAGACGGCCTCGCATTCGCCCAGCCGTGCCGCAGATTGCAGCAGGGCCTCCAGGGCGGCGCGCTCGCCCGCGAGGTCCGCGAAGAGCGCGAGCTTCACGCGGCCCCCACGGCGCGGCCCCGAAAAGCCCTTTGGCGGGGTGCGGCAAAAGTTTTGGAGGAGGCGCAGCTTCCAGCGCTCGTGGCCGAGCCCCACCCCCGCGACGACGACCCCGAGGCGCCCCTGGAGCCCGTGCGCGAGCAGGCCCACGAAGAGGCGGGCCTCCAGGAGCGCGTGGCGGCGCTGGAGGCGCGGGAGAGGGAGCTTCTGGATCGCCTCGCGCGCCTCCAGGCGGACTTCGAGAACTTCCGCCGCCGCTCCCGCGAGGAGGCCGCGCAGGCCGCCGGCCGCGGCAAGGAGGCGCTGCTGAAGGCGCTCCTCCCCGCGCTGGACAGCCTGGACCGCGCCCTGGCGCACGCCGAGGACGCGGGGCTCAAGGCCATCGCGCGCCTGCTCGCGCAGTCCCTCGCCGAGCAGGGCGTCGTCGTGCTGGACCCCGCGGGCGAGGCGTTCGACGCGCGCTGGCACGAGGCCGTCGCCCAGGAGCCGCGCGAGGGCGCCAAGCCCGGCACCGTCGTCGCCGTGCTGGAGAAGGGCTATGCGCTGGAGGGGCGCGTGCTGCGGCCCGCGCGCGTGGTCGTCGTCGCGTAGGCAGGCGTGCGGCCATCCAGGCGCGCGCCCCCGCGAGGCTTATCTCCCATCCCCGCCCCGGGGCACGGCATGGCGAACCTCGTGGGCGACGCGCCCGCCGTGCAGCTCTGGGTCCCGTGGTGCTTCCGTTGCGACGCGCCCATGCAGACGCTGGCGGAGCCCGGCTACGAAGGGCGCCCGCCCCGCTCCATCTCCTTCCCCGTGCGGACGTGCCGCGCCTGCGGCGTCGCCCGCGCCGTCGCGCGCGTGCCGTGGGTCGTCGTCTCGTGAGCCCTACGTCGTGGCGTTGAACTGGAGCGTGAGGGGGTCGCCGCGCCACGCGCCGATCCACGCCTCGCGGTACGTGCGCAGCGTCAGGTTCGTCGCGCTGCCCAGGTCGACGACGAGCGCGCCGTTGCCGTCCACGCGCCCTCCCTCCGCGGCGATGCGCCCGCCCGCGCCGGCCGTGTGGACGATGGTCGCCTGCCAGTGGCCCGGGGAGCCGTAGAGCATCGCCGTGAACGCGGAGCCCTGGACGTCGAAGCTCCCGCGGTCCACGGGGGAGGGCCCGGGGGGCGACGCAAGCTCGGGGCGCACCGGCAGCGCGGCGGGGCCCACGGGCTCCCACCCCAGGGCCGTGGCCGCGATGCCCGAGACGGCGCCCACCACGAGCAGGACGGCGACGATGCCCAGGGCGCGCTGGCGAGGGGTCACGCGCCTGGGAGCGCCGAGGACCATGAGAAGCCTGCGCAAGCCGCCCCGCACCCGTTACGCTTTTGTAGAAGACCTCGCTTAGTCGGCCAGGATCCCCATGGGCAAGGTCATCGGCATCGACCTCGGCACCACCTACTCCGCCGTCGCCGTCCTCGAAGGCGGGAAGGCGGAGATCATCGCCAACGCGGAGGGCGCCCGCACGACGCCCAGCGTCGTCGCGTTCACCAAGGACGGCGAGCTCCTCGTGGGCGAGGTCGCGAAGCGGCAGGCCGTCGTGAACCCCGAGAACACCGTCTTCTCCATCAAGCGGTTCATGGGCCGCACCACCGGCGAGACCAAGGGCGAGGCCGCGCGCGTGCCCTACAAGGTCACCGAGGGCGCCAACGGCAAGGCGGCCGTCACGCTGCCCCACGCCAACAAGACGTTCAGCCCCGAGGAGATCAGCGCCTTCATCCTCCAGAAGCTCAAGCGCGACGCCGAGGCCTTCCTGGGCGAGACCGTCACCGAGGCCGTCATCACGGTGCCCGCCTACTTCGAGGACGCGCAGCGCCAGGCCACCAAGGACGCCGGCCGCATCGCGGGCTTGACCGTCAAGCGCATCGTCAACGAGCCCACCGCGGCCTCGCTGGCCTACGGCCTCGACAAGAAGGCGGGCGAGACGATCCTCGTCTTCGACTTCGGCGGCGGCACCTTCGACGTCTCCGTCCTGGAGTTCGGCGAAGGCGTCTTCGAGGTCAAGGCCACCGCGGGCGACAACCACCTTGGCGGCGACGACATCGACGAGCTTCTCATGCGCCACCTCGCCGCGGACTTCCAGAAGCGCACCGGCGTCGACCTCATGAAGGACCGCACCGCCGTCCAGCGCCTCAAGGAGGCCGCCGAGAAGGCCAAGAAGGAGCTGAGCACCGCGGCGAAGACCAACGTGAACCTCCCCTACGTCACCGTCACGCCCGCCGGCCCCCAGCACATCGACCTTGATATCACGCGGGCCCAGTTCGAGCAGATGATCCAGCCCATCCTTGCGCGCCTGCGCGGCCCCACCGAGCAGGCCCTCAAGGACAGCGGCCTCACCTGGCAGAAGATCGACGAGATCATCCTCGTGGGCGGCAGCACGCGCATCCCCGCCGTGCAGCAGCTCGTCCGTGATATCACCGGCAAGGAGCCCAACCGCAGCGTCAACCCCGACGAGGCCGTCGCCCTGGGCGCCGCCGTGCAGGCCGGCGTCCTCACCGGCGAGGTCAAGGACCTGCTCCTCCTGGACGTGACGCCCCTCAGCCTGGGCATCGAGACGCTGGGCGGCGTCAACACCAGGCTCATCGAGCGCAACACGACGACCCCCACCAAGAAGAGCAAGGTGTTCAGCACCGCCGCCGACATGCAGACCAGCGTCGAGGTCCACGTCCTCCAGGGCGAGCGCGCCATGGCCCGCGACAACAAGAGCCTCGGCAGGTTCCACCTGGACGGCATCCCGCCCGCGCCCCGCGGCGTCCCCCAGATCGAGGTCACGTTCGACATCGACGCCAACGGCATCGTGAACGTCACCGCCAAGGACCTGGGCACCGGCAAGAACCAGCGCATCACCATCACCGGCACGACGCGCCTCAGCGACGAGGACGTGAAGCGTGCCGAGCGCAGCGCCAAGGAGTACGAGGAGGAGGACCGCAAGCGCCTGGAGGAGGTCAACGTCCGCAACGAGGCCGACTCCCTCCTCTACACCGTGGAGCGCACCCTCAAGGACGCCGACGCCAAGGTCGACGCCGCGCTCAAGGGGGAGGTCGAGGCCGCCCGCGACGCCCTCAAGGCCGCCCTCGCCGGGGGCAACGTGGACGAGATCAAGCGCGCCACGGGCCCCCTCGCCGACGCCATCCAGAAGGTGGGCGCCAAGATGTACGAGGCCGCCGCGGCCAGCGCGCAGGCCTCGACGCCGCCCCCCGCGCAGGAGGCGCCCTCGCACGACGCGGGCAGCGAGACGCGCACCAAGAAGGCGGACGCCTCGGACCCGGACAGCATCGACGTGGACTACGAGGTCAAGAAGGACTGAGGGGCTGGCCACCGTCCGCCTCGCGCCCCTGCGCGACCTCCCCCTTCCCCAGCGCGCGCCCGGCGAGGGCGAGCCACGCCACCACCAGCACCATCACCGGGTAGAGCGCCCACGCGGGCACGAAGGGCGCGATGAAGGAGAACCCGCCCAGCGCGAGGCCCATCACCGCCGTGGCGAGGCCGAACGCGCCGCCGTTCTGCCATGCGACCTCCACGAGCCAGACCATGGCGCAGACGTGGAGGCCGTAGCGGAGCGCCATGAGGAGGGCGAAGGTGGCGTCGCCCGGCGCGGCGCCCGCGTTCAGCGCGGCGACGTTCAGGATGATGTCGCCCGTCGCCCAGGCGTAGCCGCCGACGCGGGCCCAGGCCGGAGCGGCGAGGGCGGCGACGACCGGCAGGAGCGCGGCGTGGGCGAGGACGCCCAGGACGGCCTTCACCTCGGTGAAGGCGGGCGTCGAGGGGAGGCCGAAGGAGGCGAACATCAGGGCGAAGAGGAGGGCCGCCAGGAAGGCGGCGCGGGAGGCGAAGCGTGTCGCGGACATGCGCCACGCCGAAGCGCGCTGGAGGGCTTAATCCGCGGCCACGGGCCGCTGTGCATCCGCGACAGCGCGCTCCAGGAAGGCGTCGAAGGCCTTGGGGTGGAGGAAGTCGCGCATGAGGACCATCTCCACGCGGCCGACGCCCGGCTCCTTCTGGGCCGCGGCGCGGCGGCGCTCCGCCTGGTCGAGGTTCGGCATGGGCGCGGCCACCTGGGGCGGGACGCCGGGGCCAAAGGGGCCCAGGACGCGATCCGGGAAGGCGCGCTCCAGCCCCGCGCTGGCGCGCTCGTCGCCCTCGGCCGCGATGTACTCCACGAGGAGCGCGCCCTCGATGCGGGCCAGCGAGACGCGGGGGACCATGCCGCCGGCGCCCTCAGCCTGGAGGCGCTGCATGCGGCGCTCCAGCGTGCGCGTGGAGACGCGCGCCTCCTTGGCGATGGAGGCCACGGAGCGCGCGGGGCCGTGGCGCAGCGCGCGGAGGATCCGCGCGTCCATGGGCGCCAGGGGCTTGCGCGGCCCCGGCGGCGGGGGCGCGACGTAGCTCTCCCAGACGCGCGCGGCGCCCAGGGCGCGCCCGATGCGCTCCGCCAGGGCGCGCGCCTCGCCCTGGTGCCAGACGTGCATGAAGACGAGGCCGTGGGCGAGGATCGCCAGCTCGACGCCCGGGAACGGCTCCAGCGCGCGCTCCAGGTCCTCGGGCGCGGCGGGGGTCACGCCGTCGAAGCCGAACCCCATGCGGCCGTGGCCCAGGAAGGCGTGCCGCGGGTGGAACGCGGAGCCCTGGAGGACCCCGCCCTCGCGAAGCGCGGCGAGGCGCGCGTGGATGGAGTTGCGATGGAGCCCCGTGCGCGCGGCCAGCTCCCGCACCGGCGCCTTCAGGGGGCCCCGGGCGAAGTTGCCCGCGTCCCACCGGAACAGCTCGCGCAGGATCAGCCAGTCGGCGTCGTCGAGGCGCATCAGGCCACCACGAGCGCCAGCGCGAACCCGTCGTGCCCCTTGGAGCCCACCGTCTGGATCGCCGTCGCGCTCACCCTCGGCTCCCGTGATAGCATCTCCAGGAACGTCCGCGTCCCTCGCGCGCTGGGGTCGCCGCTCTCCGCGTCGAGGATGGCCCCTTCGCGCACGACGTTGTCGCCCACGATGAGGCTCCCCTTGCGCGCGAGCCGGAGCGCCCACTCCAGGTACTGCGGGTTGTTGGGCTTGTCCGCGTCGAGGAACACGAGGTCGAAGGGCCCCTCCAGGGTGGGCAGGGTGTCCAGCGCGGGGCCGACCTTGACGTCCACGCGGTCCGCGAGCCCGGCGCGGGCGAGGTTCCGGCGCGCGACCTCGGCGTGCTTCGGGTCGGCCTCCAGCGTCACGAGGTGCCCGTCCTGCGGCAGGGCCCGCGCGAGCCAGATCGCGCTGTAGCCGCCCAGCGTGCCCACCTCCAGGATGCGCCGCGCGCCCATCGTGCGCGCCAGGAGATGCAGCATCTTCCCCTGGTTGGGCGCGACCTGGATGGCGGGGAGGCCCGCCTTCTCGCTCTCGCGCAGCGCCGCGGCCAGCGCCTCGTCGTGGGGCGCGAAGAGGGCGTCGAGGTGCGCGTCCACCGCGCTCCAGAGGTCCTGCATGGCGGGCCCAACGCGGGCGAGGCGCATGAAGCGCCCGGCGTCCGCCGGCCCAGCCCTCAAGTGGCGGGACCCGGCTGCCTGCGTCGTGGCCGACGCCAAGCCTCCGCTCGCCTTCGCCGCGTGCTGCGCGGTGTGGGGCACGACGTTCCTCGCCATCAAGTCCAGCAACGACGCGCTGCCTCCCCTCTGGGGCGCCGCGCTGCGATTGGGGCTGGCGGCGCTCCTCCTAGGCGTTGCGTGGGCGTTCACGCGCGACCGGATGCCCCGCGGCCGCGCGCTGGGGATCGTGCTGGTCTTCGGCCTCCTGGACTTCGGCGTGAACCTGGGGCTCCTCTACTGGGGCGAGCGCTCGGTGCCTTCGGGCCTCGCGGCGGTGTTCTACGCCACGGTGCCCATCGCGACGCTGCTCCTGGCGCGGGCCGTGGGGCAGGAGACGCTTGACGCGTGGAAGCTCGCGGGCATGGTCGTCGCGCTGGCGGGCGTCGCGGTGGTCTTCGCCAGCGAGCTTGGCGCGCGGGCCGACCCGTGGGCGCTGGCGGCCGTGCTGGGCGCGGCCGTCTCGGCGGCGCTCTCCTCCGTGGTGCTGCGCCTCGCGCCGCCCCAGCCCGTGCTGCCCACCGTCGCGCTGGGCTGCGGCGCGAGCGCGCTCCTCCTGGCGGGGGCGAGCCTCGCCACCCGCGAGAGCCTGGCGCTCCCCTCCTCGTGGAGCGGCTGGTGGCCGGTGGTCTACCTCGCGATCATGGGCAGCATCGTCGCCTTCGGCCTCTTCACCTGGCTCCTCACGAGGTGGCCCGCCAGCAGCGCGACGCTGGTGGGCGTCGTCGTCCCCGTGGTGGCCGTCGCCGTGGGCATCGTGGCGGGGGGCGAGCGCCTAGCGCCCACGACGCTCCTGGGCGGCGCGCTGGTGGTCGCGGGCGTGGCGGGCGCGCTGCTGCGGGCGAAGGCGGTGGAGCGGACCGCCCGGGACCCGTCAGCGCCCAGCCGGTAGCCCTGTTACACGATCCACGGGTCCGGCGCCATGCCCGGGTCGTACAGCTTGGGCCCGTCGCTCAGGCGCGCGAACGTGATGCGCCCGCCCTCGTCGGCCGAGAGCACGGTGACGTAGCTCACCACGAGGCCCCCGTCCGGCGTCACGGCGCACTGCTGGAAGTCGCCCAATTCGCGGCCGCTGGTGCAGGAGACGCCGCCCTGGCAGGGCTCGCCCACGCGCGCGGGCGCGTCGCTCACGCGGCCCACCGTCTCGGTCATCGTTCCGTTCCCGTCCGCGTTCAGGAGGATGCCCGCCGTCTCGTACCACTCCTTGGCGGGGTCGGGCGCGTTGTACCACGAGAGGCCCAGGCGCCCCGGCGCTCCCGCGGCGACCCACAGGAAGAGGGAGAGGCCCGGCTGGTGGAAGGCCGTCTGCGGCGCGCTCCACGTCTTGCCCTGGTCCTTGCTGACGACGAACGCGACGTGGCTTCCGTCGTCGGCCTTCTCGGTCCACGCGACGTAGAGCGTGCCGGCCTGGTCCGCGACGGTCTGCGGGAAGCTGTCGGTGAACTTGCGGTCCTTGACGATGGGGTCGTCCTTCCACGTCTTGCCCCCGTCCGCGCTGCTCACGAAGTGCAGGGAGCCGCCGTCGCTCACGGTGAAGGCGACGAAGCCGCCCGCGAGGGCCACGATGGGGCCGGGGTCCGAGGCGACGGCGCTGGCGGTGGCGACGGTCCACGACTGGCCGTTGTCAGTCGTCTTGGCCACCTGCACGCCGTTCTGCCCCAGGTAGTCGAGGTAGAACGTGCCGGGCGTGGAGGGGTCGGGCCAGAGCCACTGGCGGTCCGTGTCGGCGTCGCCCGTGGGCGCGCCGGCCTGCCACGTCTCGCCCTTGTCCGTGCTGTAGCTCACGGTCTCCGCCGCGAGGCCAAGCTGGTCCGCGACGACGATGGTGCCCTTGCCGTCGATGGCGATGTCGCTGTCGCTGCCGCCGGGCAGGTAGGAATGATAGCTCGTGGGGCCGAGGCCCGACTTGAACGCGAACGTCTTGCCGCCGTCCTTGCTGGTCCAGATGGCGCCCTGGAAGATGCCCTTGTCCACCATCTTGGTGGCGTCCAGCGGGCGCGTCGCGTACTTCACGAGGCCGGTGGGCGCGGCGACGATGACCATGCCGTCCTTGGTGACCTTGATGCTGGGCTCGCTGGCGATGCGGTCGGCGTCCACGCGCACGGCCTTGGCGAAGGTGAGGTTCGTGGCGGGGAGCAGGCCGCTGGCCGCCGCGGGCGTCGTGGAGGGCGCGTTGACGCAGCCCGCGACGCCGGCGCCCAGGAGCGCGAGGGCGAGGACGAGGGCCTTCACGCCTCACACCACCCAGGGGTCCAGGGGCGCGTCGAGGAGCTTGGGGCCCTCGGAGAGCTTGGCGAAGGCGACGTGGCCGCCGCTCATGGCGTCCTTCACGACGACGTAGCTCATGACCAGCGTGCCGTCGGGCGCGATGGCGCACTGCTGGAAGTCGCCCAGCTCGCGGCCGCTGGTGCAGGTGGTGCCGTTCTCGCAGGGCGGGTAGGGGAGCGCGGGCTCGTCCGACACGCGGGCGTCCAGGGCCTGGCGCGTCTCGTTGGGGCCGTCCGCGCCCAGGATCACGGCCGCGTGCTCGTAGAACTTGGAGTCGGGCTTGGTGCCCTCCGGGCTCTCGTACCACGAGAGGCCCAGCTTGCCCGGCGAGCCCGCGGCGGCCCACAGGAAGAGGCCGCGCCCCTTCTGGCTGAACGCGACGACCTTGGGGCTCCACGTCTTGCCCGCGTCGTGGCTGTAGACGTAGGCGGTGTTGGTGACGTCCCCGTCGTGCTCCTGCCAGAGGACGTACAGGGTGCCCGCGGCGTCCGCGACGGTGATGGGGAAGTGGTCGAACAGCTCCTTGTGGTCCTTGGCGATCTCGTCCACCTTCCAGGTCGTGCCCTTGTCCTCGGAGTGGACGTAGTTGATGCCGCTGCCGAAGTAGGTGAACGCCACCGTCTGGTTCGTGGCCACGATGGGGCCCGGCGAGGTGCTATCAGGCGACGCGGAGACCGCGGTCCAGGTCTTCCCCTCGTCGGTGGTCTTGGCGACGTTGATGCTCTGCGTGTTGTGGTCGTAGTTCATGTAGACCGTGCCCGCGGTCGCGGGGTCGGGCCACATCCACATGCGGTCCACGTCGGGGACGCCGCTGCCCAGGGGCGTCGCCTCCTGCCACGTCGCGCCGTTGTCGTGGGAGGTGGAGACGACCTCCAGCGCGAGGCCAAGCTGGTCCGCCATGTAGATGGTGCCCTTGCTGTCGATGGCGAGGTCCGCGTCGCCCGCGCCGGGCAGCGCGTCGTGGTAGGGCAGGGGGGACATCTGCGCGAAGGTCCACGACTTGCCGCCGTCCTTGCTGGTCCAGATGGCGCTCTGGCCCGCGCCGTTGGGCCCCTCCACCGCGAGGTCCTGCGGGCGCGTCGCGTACTTCACGCTGCCCGTGGGCGCCGCAATGAGGATGGTGCCGTCCTTGGCGACCTTGATGCTGGGCTCGCTGGCGATGCGGCCCGCGTCCACGATCACCGCCTTGGTGAAGTTGATGGCCGAGGGGAGCGGCAGCGTCGGGGTCGTGGAGGCGGGGGTCGAGGGCTGCTGGATGCAGCCCGCCAGCGCCGCGGCCACGAGGAGCGCGGCGAGGACGAGGGGGCGGACGGACATGACGGGGCCGTGAACCGGGGAGGGGCTTATAGAGGCCTTGGCACGCGGGATGGCCAAAGCCTCAGCCGTCGGGCTCGAACGCGGCCGTGATGGTGCCCAGGGTGGGCGGGACGCCGAGGGGACCGACGGCCTCGACCTTGACCCGCAGGAGCGTCATGTGGACCTCGATGGAGCGCCCGTCGGGGAAGTCGAAGCGGTGGAGGACCTGGAGGCGGGCCGAGTCGCAGAAGCTCGTCTCGGCCGTGGCGGGGAGGGCCGGGTCGATGAAGGTGACGTGGGCGCAGACGTGCTGGGCGAAGCGGTCCCGGAGGGTGAGGGTCACGTTCCCGTCGTCGGGCTGGACCGCGAAGCAGGCCCCCGCGAGGTGGCGGTCGCACTCGGGGAGCGGGTCGTCCTGGCCCCCGAAGGTCGGGTCGCCGCCCCCCACGTAGTGGGCGCTGACCGTGCGGCCGGAGCCGGCCGTGGAGAGGGGGAACAGCAGGAGCAGGGCCAGAAGGAGAGGAATGCCTCGCACGGGGCTCGCAGCCCGCTGGCGGGGCATGACCCCTTGGGTGGGACGTCCGTGACAACCACGGCCCGACGGGGAAGGCGGGCGCCAGAGAGGTTAAGCGTCGGCGCCAGGGCTGCGGCACGATGCGCGCCGCGGTGCCCTTCACCCTCTCCCTCCTCGTCCTCGCCGGCTGCCTGGGCGGGGGCGCGCCCGCGGAGACCAAGGCCGCGGTCAACGCCACCGCGGGGGGCGGGCTCAACCTCCAGTCCATGGCCAGCGGCGCGCCCCCCGTGGACGCGGCGAAGCCCACCCTGGACGCGCCGCCCCAGTGGCGCCAGGGCGAGTGGTGGACCGTGAAGGTCACCGACGGCTTCGACGGCGGCGTCTACACCGGCACGCGCATCGTGGCCGGCATGGAGCCCGACGACTACCTCGTGGGCATGCCCCAGGGCGAGTTCAGCGACCAGCTCATGGTGCTGCACATCCCCGGCTTCGGCCAGGTGAGCAAGAAGGACCTCTCCTTCGACGTCCACAACAAGAACTTCGCGCCCCTCAACTTCCCCCTCACCGAGGGCAAGGAGTGGGACACCGCCTTCGAGGGGCGCCCCATCCACGCCAAGGCGCACGTCACCTCCCCCACCGAGGCCGTGATCTCGCTCCAGGGCGCGAACGACCACATGAACGTCACCTACGACGCGACCCTGGGCGAGATCAAGAAGATCGCCTACGACGGCTACGCCGACCTGGAGGTCACGGGGCACGGCTACGGCTACCAGGGCGTCGTCACCGTCCCCCACATGTTCAAGCTCGTCTTCCAGAACGCCCGCGTCGCCGGCGTCCTGGACGGCAGCGCCGCGCCCCAGCCCGGCGTCGACGAGACGGTCACCGTGGACCCCACCTTCGACCGCGTGAGCTTCGTCATCCTCCTGGGCAACCTCCAGGCGGGCGTGCCCACCGCGGCCGGCTACTACCGCGAGACGGTCACGGGCCCCGACGGCACGTCCTACGACCTCCAGTACGCGCCCCCCGAGGACGCGGGCGCCTACAAGATGGGCTTCTTCACCGCGCAGCACCCCGGCGGCGACTGGAAGTTCCACCACGTCGCGGCGGGCCCCGGCATCGCCATGGCCGAGGGCATCGCGTACCACGTCTACCAGATCGACCTCCCCTCGGGCCGCATCCTCCCCTCCACGGGGCAGCACCACCACGGCGGCTGACCTCACCTGTGCGCTCCCTTGCGCCTCCGGCGCGGGGAAGCGCGAATCTCCGAATCCCGGGATCTCCGCCGTCCCGATGGGATTCGGGGCTTGACGGGGCGGAGCCCCCTGGAGGCAACGACCCCTGGCCACGGCCGCCTCCTGGGAGCCGACCTATAGAACTGCGCTCCAGAGAGCTTCTTCCCCTGGCGGCCTACGGCGTGCCGGGTCTGGGGAAGGCCTGTACCTCAAAGGGGGAACCCCGGGAGGAGGCAGGCGACGCCCGGTCAGGTCGGGACATGAGGGCCATCATCCTTGCCGCGGGAGAAGGGTCGCGCCTGCGTCCGTTCACGGCGGACCGGCCCAAGCCCATGGTCCGCGTCGCCAACAAGCCCATCGCGCAGTACGCCGTCGAGGCGCTGGTCGCGCAGGGCGTCCAGGACATCACCTTCGTCGTGGGCTACCAGAAGGAGAAGGTCCAGTCCCACTTCCACGACGGCCGCCGCTTCGGCGCCCGCATCTCCTACGCCTTCCAGCCCGTCCTCTCGGGCACCGCGGACGCCCTGCTGGCGGCGCCCCGCCCCGCCGGCCCCTTCCTCGTGCTGGGCGCCGACAACCTCGTCGACGCCACGCTGGTGAAGCGCGTCCTCTCCGCGCCCGGCGAAGGCCCCGCCCTCGCGGTGCACGCCAGCGCCGACCAGGGCCGCTACGGCGTCGTCACGGTGGAGGGCGACCGCGTGCTCGCCATCGAGGAGAAGCCCGCGCAGCCCCGCTCGCGCTGGGTCAGCACCGGCGTCTACCGCCTCACCCCCTCGGACTACGACCGCCTCCAGGCGCTTCGCGCCAAGGGCGCCACCGGTCTCCCCGACCTCGTGGAGGGCCTGCTGGACGCGGGCGTCCCCGTGGAGGCCGTGCGCACCGACGACCTGTGGGCGGACGCCGTCTACCCGTGGGACCTGCTGCGCGTGCAGGCCGAGGTCGTGCGCCGCCAGGGCGTCGTCGCCACGCCCGTCCTCCCCAACGTGGAGGTCGAGGCGGGCGTCATGGTGGGCGAGGAGACCGCCATCGGCCCGTGGAGCACGCTCGCGCGCAACACCAGCGTGGGCAGCAACGTCGTCATCGGCGGCCACTGCACGCTGGAGAACTGCATCGTGGGGGACGACGTGCAGATCGGCCCCTACTCGTACCTCAAGAACACGATCCTTGGCGCGGGCGCCATCGTGGGCCCGCGCTTCACCGCCGTCTCGGGCCCTTGCGAGCCCCGGACGGCCGATGGCCACCACCGCCTCGACGACTTCGGGAGCGTGGTGGGCCACGACGCGCGCGTGCAGGCGAGCGTCACGCTGGCCCCGGGCACCATCCTGGGCAACCGCGTGCGCGTCGCCCTGGGCAAGACGCTCAGCGGCACGATCGAGGACGGAGCGAACGTCGTCTGAGGAGGTCTGGGAAGCATGTGCGGGATCATCGGTGTGGTCGGGATGCCCAACGCGGCCAGCGCCCTCGTGAAGGGCCTCAAGCGCCTGGAGTACCGCGGCTACGACTCGGCCGGCATCGCCGTCGTCACGGGCAAGGGGCTGGAGATCCAGCGCGCCGTGGGCGCCGTCGCCAACCTGGAGCGCCAGGCGGCCCCCCTGGGCACCGTGGGCATCGGCCACACGCGCTGGGCCACCCACGGCCCGCCCACCGAGGCCAACTCGCACCCCCACCGCGACTGCTCCGAGCGCCTCGCCGTCGTGCACAACGGCATCGTGGAGAACTACCAGGAGCTTCGCGAGGGGCTCCAGGCCCGCGGCCACAGGCTCCTCTCGCAGACGGACACCGAGGTCCTCGCGCACCTCATCGAAGAACGATATCACGGCGACCTCCTCGCCGCCGTGCAGGAGACGCTCCCCCTCATCGAGGGCAGCTACGGCCTCGTGGTCGTCAGCGCCGACGCGCCCGACCGCATCGTGTGCGCGCGCATGAGGAGCCCCCTCCTCCTGGGCGTCGGCCAGGGGCAGATGCTCCTCGCCTCCGACGCCACCGCGCTCCTGGAGCACACGCGCAGCGTCGTCTTCCTGGAGGACGGGGAGACCGCGGAATTGACGCAGGAGCGCGTCCGCCTCTTCGACGCGCACCGCAAGCCGAAGATCCCCGTCGTGCGCGAGCTTCCGTGGAACCTGGAGGCCGCCGAGAAGGGGGGCTTCGACCACTTCATGCTCAAGGAGATCCACGAGATCCCCGAGGCGCTCCACGAGGTGTTCCGCGGCCGCCTGGGCATGGCGGGCGACCGCTTCGACGTCGAGGGCGCGCTCCCCGAGAGCGCGCTGCGCGGCGCGCAGCGCATCCTCGTCCTCGCATGCGGCACCTCGTACTACGCCGGCATGGTGGGCCGCAGCATCGTCGAGCAGCTTGCGGGCGTCCCCGTGGACGTGCAGCTGGCCAGCGAGTACCGCTACGCGCCCCAGACCACGCAGGAGGGCACGCTCGCCATCTTCGTCTCCCAGAGCGGCGAGACCGCCGACACGCTGGAGGCCATGCGCCGCGCCCGCGCCAGCGGATGCCGCACCCTCGCCATGGTGAACGTCGTGGGCTCCACGCTGGCCCGCGAGGCGGAAGGCGTCTTCTACCTGCGCGCGGGCCCCGAGATCGGCGTCGCCAGCACCAAGGCGTTCGTCAACATGGTGGGCGGCTTCTACCTCCTGGGCCTCCACCTGGGCGCCACGCGCGGGCACCTCACCCCCGACGAGTGCAAGCGCCTCGCGGGCGAGATGCGCACGCTCCCGCGCCTCGCGCAGCGCGCGCTGGAGACCGCCGGCGACGTGGCGCCCCTGGCGGGCGAGTTCTTCCACGGCGCCGAGCACGCGTTCTACCTGGGCCGCCAGATCAACCACGGCCTCGCCATGGAGGGCGCGCTGAAGATCAAGGAGATCAGCTACCTCCACGCGGAGGGCTACGCCGCGGGCGAATTGAAGCACGGCCCCCTGGCGCTCCTCACGCCCGACTTCCCCGTCGTGGTCGCGCTCTCCGACAAGGAGCCCACCTACGGCGTCATGGTGAGCAACATCGGCGAGGTGCGCGCCCGCGGCGCGAAGGTCCTCGCCATCGCCACGGAGACCGACGCCAACGTCCACAAGCACGTGGACCACGTCGTGCGCGTCCCCGCCAGCGACCCGCTCTTCTACCCCGTCCCGGCGTGCGTCGCGCTCTACCTGCTGGCGTACCACGCCGCGCGCGGGCGCGGCTGCAACATCGACCGCCCCCGCAACCTGGCGAAGAGCGTCACGGTGGAATGAGATCGAAGCCCGGGGCGGGGCACGTTCAGCCCCGGGCCGGAAGGGCTCAGCAGCCCAGGCCGGTGACCTGGTTGCAGCTGACGTTGACGATGGTGCTGGGGTTCTGGCCCGCGACGGTGACGCCGGCCTGCGTGGGGTCGATGAAGACGCGGGTCGAGCCGTCGCTGGCGACCGACGCGTACACGCCGGTGACGCCGACGGGCAGGCCGAAGGTCTGGGGCTGGGTGGCGGGCAGGCCGCTGCCGCAGAGGGGCGTGACGCCCGCGCCGTTGTTGCCCACGGTGAGCAGCGTGCCGTTGAGCTGCACGCCCTTGGCGATGGCGCCGGGGTTGATGGTCGCGTCCTGGACGCTGCCGCCCTGGACGCCGCCGCCATAGTAGTAGAAGCCCTGGCCGGCGTTGTTGTAGTAGAAGCAGCAGCCGGCGGACTCGCGGTCGTTGGTCACGGGGGCGAAGAGGGGCTTGGAGTACGTCATGGTCTC
>JAJPHT010000048.1 GCA_021325135.1 Pseudomonadota bacterium
CTTTGGTGTCCCCTAAGCCTCCCCCGAAGCGAAAGCCAAGGGGCCAAGAAGGCGAACACCTTACGGATTCAAAAGGTTGTCGGAGGCACAGACGGCTTTGCGTTGCATGGCTGACATTCCGGAGGGCGTTGCGCGACGAGGAACGCCTCCAGCCCCCGCATGGGAAGCCACGGGGGCCAGAGGTAGTCGCCGCGGACGTGGCGCGCGGGGAAGCGCACGACGCGGTAGCCCTCCATCGTCTCCTCGCGAGGCGCGCCCTCGACGGCGCTGGTCGCCACGGTCACGTCGTGGCCGCGGCGCGCCTGCTCGCGGGCCAGCGCGCGCACGTGCGTCTCCGCGCCGCCCAGGGCGGGGTGGAAGCGCTGGACGACGTGGACGACGCGCATGCCACCGGGTCCACCAGGCGCCTGGCACATGGCCCTTGCGGCGTCCTCCCGTCAACCCGGCTTTTTTACGCTCGTCCTGGAGACGGCCTGGAGTCGGCCTCCCAACTGGGGTTCGCCTCGTGGAGCGCGTCCGCGATGTCCACCGGATGGCATCCGCGGCGCTCAAGCTCTGCGAAGACCTGCTTCGCGGAGAGCGGCCCGCGGGACGACCAAGGGCGACTCCCCGCGTGTGGGGGAGTTACCTCGACATGATACGCGTCTGCGTCGACCCGAGCGATCTTGATGGCCAATCCGGCATCGCCCTCCGTTGGATCTCCTCAAGCTCCACTGTGCGGAATGGATTTGTCGGCTGGGAAATGCGAGAAAAGGAAAGGGAGGGCCCGCGCGTGGCGGGCCCGGAGGGGGTTCAGCTGAGGAACTGGCCGAGGGTGCCGCTGGCGGGGCCGCTGCAGAGCTGGTCGCTCACGGTGCGGCCAGGCGTGCTGTAGGGCTCGTAGACCCAGGTCACGGGGTCGACCGTCACGGGGGTGCTGCCCACGTGGACGGGGCCCTCGTTGATCGCGGGGGTGTTCTCGTTGGCGCCGGGGGTGGCGACGACGAGGACGCCGCTCACGGAGTGGAGCGTGACGGACACGTCGGCGCAGCCGGTGTACGAGTCGTAGCTCACGCACGCCGTGACGGTGCCCACGGTGCAGGGGCTGATGACGCACGAAAGGCAGATGGGGCGGCACGTCACGGGGCCGCACGGGGGCGGGATGGACGACGCGGGCAGGCTGGGCGCGGCGACCGCGAGGGGAATGCTCGCGAGAAGCAGCAGGCTGGCGATGACGAAGGTCTTCATGGTTTTCAAGCCTCAGAAGCGCAGCAGAGGGGGGCCTCCCTGCGCTCCCGGCGCCCGGAGCGACCGGCCCGGCTTCAACGCACCCGGCAGGCAACCGAGCAGGTGCAGCCATCCGTTCCAACGCCTTCGACAGGTCAGGCCCCACGCTCCGGAAGGGCCATGCCGCGGCGCCGCGTCGCGGGCGCGTTGATCGAGATCGACGGCGCGCGCGGCGAAGGGGGCGGCCAGGTGGCGCGCCTCGCGCTCTCCCTGGGCGCCGCGACGGGGACGCCGGTGCGCGTCGTCCGCGTGCGCGCGAACCGCGAGCAGCCGGGCCTCAAGGCCGGGCACGTCGCCGCGTTCCGCGCCCTCGCGCAGCTCTGCGACGGCACCGTGGAGGGCGCGTCGCTGGGCTCCACCGAGGTGACGCTGCGCCCCGGCGCGGTCGTGGGCGGCGAGCATCGCTTCGCCATCGAGACGGCGGGCCCTGTGACGCTCCTCGCGCAGGCGCTCCTCCCCGCCGTCGCCGCGTCGCGGCAGCCCTTCACGCTGCATCTCGAAGGGGGCACGAACGTCGCGTGGGCGCCGCAGTGGGACGACCTCGTCCACGTGCACGCGCCGCTGCTGCGCCGCCTGGGCGTCGAGGTGGAGCCCACGCTGGTCCGGCGCGGCTTCTTCCCCAAGGGCGGCGGCGAGGTGACGCTGGACGTGGCCACGCCCGCGCTGCGGCCCGCGAGCTTCGAGGAGCCTGGCGAGGTCCGCTCGCTGCGAGCCGTCGTCGCCTCGCAGGGGCTCCCCGCGCACGTGGTCGACCGCGCGAAGGGCGCCCTCGCCGACGCGTTCCCCGCCATGCAGACCGAGGTGGATGCGCACCGCGGCCCCGGCGCGGGCTTCGCCGTCGCGCTGCGCGCCGAATGCCAGCACACGGTCCTGGGCGCCGACGCGGTGGGCCGCAAGGGCACGCGCGTGGAGGACGTCATCCTGGGCGCGGCCGCGGCCCTGCGCGCCGAGATCGCCAGCGGCGCCGGCGTGGACGTCCACCAGGCCGACCAGCTCCCCGTCTTCTTCGCCTTGGCGGGCGGCGGCTCGTACACCGCGAGGATGATATCACCCCACGCGCGCACGGTGCTGGACCTGCTGCCGGAGTTCCTTCCGGTGGCGTGCGAGGCCGAGGCGCAGCCCCGGCGGACGCGCGTGCGCATCACGCGGCGGTGACGCGCCGCCTGGCGCTCATCCCCGGCCAAGCTCCACGATGCGCGCCCCCGCCTCGTCCACAGGCACGAGAATCGTCTCCCCGAAGGGCGCCAGCGCGCGCTCCAGCGCCCGCGCGTTGCCGAACGCGAAGAGCGAGTTGCCCAGCATGCTCATGCTCGCGCGCCCGTGGGGGCTGGCCGCGCGCATCGCCGCCTCCAGCGCGCCGGTGAGAAGGCCGCTCTCGCGGGCGAAGGCCTGCGACTGCTCCAGGAACGCGTCCATGGTGGGCCCCTTCAGCAGCGTCGCGAGGGCGCGGCCGCCCGCCTCGTTCACGGCCTTGCGCCGCGCGGGGTCGGAGAGGACGGAGCGCGTCTCCAGCTTGCCGCCCACGACGCAGAGCACGCAGTCGCCCTGCCCCAGGAAGCGCGTCGTCGCGCCGAAGGGGGGAAGGCCCGGCGCGGTGCGGATCTCGAAGCCGCCCACCGAGGCGCCGATGACGTCGCCCAGGCCGCCGCGCAGCAGCACGTCCGCGCCGTGGGCCGCGCGCAGCGCCTCGCTGCGGCCCATGCGGAGGCACTTCGCCAGCGCCAGCGAGGCGGAGAGCGCGCCCGCGGCGCTCATGCCGAAGCCCTGGCTCACGGGAAGCTGGAGCGTCGTGTCCACGCGCACGCGCACGCGCGCCCGGCGCCCCTGAGGCGCCTCCTTGTTGAGGGGGATCCTCCCGTCGCGGACGGCCTGCCTCAGGAGCGAGGTCACGGCCTCGCGCGAGACGGGCGCCTCCTCCGGGCTGCCGTCGAGGCGGATGGCGATCTCCATCTGGTCCGCGGGCTCGACCTCCACCAGGGAGACGGCGCCGCGCGCCAGGGAGAAGCCCGCGCCGCGGCTGCCGCGCCGGTCGAGGTCGGGCGAGTCGTCGTGGATCTCGAAGAGCCCCGTGACGTGGCCGGGGCTGAACGCGGCGGCCTTGGCCCGCTCCACGCTCATCCGCGAAGCTCCTCCGCGAGGCGCGCGAGGACGGCCTGCGCCAGCGCCTCGGCGTCGCCCTCCACGGGCGTCGCGCCGCGCCCGTCCACGAGCAGCGTGCGCGTGCGCCCGGCGCGCACGTCCTCCAGGAGGTTCGCGACCACGAGCGCGCAGCCGTTGGCCTTGCCCGACGCGCGGGCGCGCTCCACGAGCTGCGCCTCGGCGATTTCGCTCTCGGCCTTGAACGAGACGAGGACGCCCTCGAACGCCTTCCGCAGCGCGGGGAGCGCCTTGGGCGCGCTCTTGAGGTGCAGCGTGGGGGGCGCGCCGCTGGGGAGCTTGCCCTGCGCGGGCTCCGCCGCGAAGTCGGAGAGCGCGGCGGGGACGAGCACGGCGTCGAAGCCGCGCGCCTCGGGCGCCATGGCGATGAGGTCCTCCACGGTGGAGAAGCGGCGCGTGGGCACCGCGGGAAGCTCGGCCTCTCCGTGGGCGAACCAGTGCTCGACGTCCGCGCCCAGGCGCCACGCCTCGCGGGCGAGCGCCGCGCCGGTGCGCCCCGTGCTGCGGTTCGAGAGCACGCGCATGGCGTCCAGCGGCTCCTGCGTCGCGCCGTTGACGACCAGCACGCGGCGGCCCGCCAGCGTGCGCGGCCCCAGGAGGCGCAGCACGTGCTCCACGATGTCAAGCGGCTCGGCGAGCTTGGCCTTGCCCTCCTCCATCTTCGGCTCGACGAAGGAGACGCCCAGCCCGCGCAGCGTCTCCACGTGCTGCTGGAGCATGGGGCTCTCGTACATCGTCTCGTGCATCGCCAGCGCGACGAGGGTGGGCGTGGTCGTGAGCCCCGTGGCGGCGAATGTGGTGACGGGCGAGTCGTCGATGCCGAGGGCCATCTTCGCCAGCGTGTTGCCCGTGCAGGGCGCGACCAGGAAGAGGTCCGCCTTGGCGTCGTGCCGGCCCAGCAGGGCGACGTGCTCGACGCCGCCCGTGATCTCGGTCACGGGCCTCACGCCGCAGGCGAACTCCAGCGCGTAGGGGTGGATGATCTTCTGCGCGTCCTTGGACATGACCGGCACGACGCGCGCGCCGTGGCGGATCAGCTCCCGCGCCAGCTCCACCGTGCGCACCGCGCTGATGCTGCCGGTGACCGCGAGGACGACGGTCTTCCCCGCGAGGCGCTGCGAGCGCGCGCCCGCGATGCGCTCGGCGGGCTTCCGGCCCAGGTCGCTCATCGCGTCTGATCCGGGAGGTGATAGAAATAGGGTGGGGACTTCGGCTTAAGCCGCCGCGGACCCGCCCGCGTCCTGGGCTTCCATCTCGGCGATCTCGCGCTCAATGCGCTCCAGGTCCGCCTGGCGCTTGGAGAGCATGGTGTCGTACTGGAGCTTGGAGAGCCCGCCGGCCTCGTGGCGCTTGCGCAGGAGGTCCATGGTCTTGAGCACGTCCGCGCGCTTGGCCTCCAGGATCTGGAGCTCGCGGCGCTTCTCGCGCACCTGCTCCTGCTGGCGGATCTCGGCCTTGATCTGCTGGGCCTGCTCGGGGTCCTTCTCCTCGACCTTCTCCAGCTGCCTCTCCAGCTCCATCTCGCGCATGACCTGGCTGCGCTTGGGGCCCTCGTTCATGCGGCGGCGGACGCTGCGCTGGCGCGCGCCGTAGGCGAGCACGCCCGCGAGGACCAGCACGGCGAGGCCGCCCCCGACGTACCACGCGGTGGGGACTGCGGGCGCGGGGGCGGGGACGACGGCCGTTCCTTCCACCGAGAAGGAGCCCGTGGCCGTGGCCTGGCCCAGGAGCGTGCCGTTGGCGTCCAGCAGGCGGACGTCGAGCGCGTAGGTGGCGTTGCCCGCGGCGGTGGGCGCCGCGAAGTTGGCCGATCGATAGCTCCACGAGTCGTTGCCCGCGGCCTGGATGGTCAGCGTCGCGTTGTCGAAGGTCACGTTGGACGAGGTGAGGTTGACGAGGACCGTCTCGTTCGCGGAGAGGCCTTGGACGCCCACCCAGACGGTGCCGGGCTCGCCGGCCTTGAGCGTCGCGTTGAGCGTGGCCGCGTCGGGGCCCGTGAAGTACGTGACGTTGACGGCGACGGGCGAGGTGGCGACGGTCGCGGCGCCGGCGGGCGGCGTCGTCGCGTCGGCGGCCAACGCCAAGGGGGCGAGCGCGAGGACGAGGGCGGCGAGCAGCGCGGCGCGGAGCATGGCGGAACGGGGCGCGCCAACCGGTGGGCGGCCCTTCAATCCTTGGGTGGGCTCGCCGCATCGGCGCCAACAGGCATTTATCACCCTGGCCGGATCGCGGGCCGATCCCGATGAAGGTCTTCCGCGTCTCCGGCAAGTTCCGTATGGGCCATGCCCTCTCCCCCTTCACCATGGAGGCCATCGGCGCCGACGAGAAGGGCGCCCGCGACCGCGTCCTCGCCACCCTGGGCAGCCGCCACCGCGCGAACCGCCACCAGGTCTGGATCGAGAAGGCGGCCGAGATCAAGCCCGACCAGATCACGGACCCCGCCGTCGAGAAGCAGCTCTCGCTGGTGAAGTGACGTGGCCGAGCGTCCCGCGGCCCAGGCTCCCAAGGGCCCCTCCGAGCAGGAGCTTCGCGAGCTGGCGCTCCGGGGCGAGTCGCTCCGCCAGCAGCTCTCCGCCCTCGACGCGCAGCGCGAGTACGTGGGCGAGGTGCTCATGGAGACGCGCCGCTCCCTCCTCACGCTGGAGAACCTGGAGAAGACGCGCCAGGGCGACGAGATCCTCGTCCCCCTGGGCGCGGGCGCCTTCGTCCACGCCGCCCTCGCGGACCCCACGCGCGCGCTGGCGAGCCTGGGTTCGGGCGTGCACGCGGAGCTTCCCACCGCGGAGGCCGCGTCTCGCCTGCGCAGCCGCGCCGAGAGCCTGGAGAAGACCGCTGACGCCCTCGCGCGCGACGCCTCCAGCGTCGCCGACGAGCTGGCGCGCATCAACGCCATCGTGGAGCAATTCTACGGCGGGTGAGCCCCCGTGGGCATGTTCGACAACCTGAAGAAAGCGATCAAGAGCTTCACCGGCAAGGTCGCGGAGGAGACCGAGCTGAAGGACGCGCCGCCGGCGCCCCCTGCGCCCAAGGCCACGTTCCAGGTGGTGGAGTCGAAGCCCGCCGCGCCGAAGCCCGGCCCCGCGAAGAAGACCTCCGTGGACGACGAGATCGACGACGAGATCGCCGCGCTGGAGGCCGAGATCGAGGCGGAGCTCCAGGCCGAGAAGGCGAAGGCCGCGCCGCCGCCCGCGCCCCCGAAGGCCCAGCCTCCTCCTCCCCCCGCTCCCAAGCCAGTCCCCCCCGTCGCGCCGCCGCCCGTCGCGAAGCCGACGCCCCCTCCGCCTGCGCCCAAGCCGACCCCGCCCCCTGCGCCCGCCGCGCAGATGGCGAAGCCCGTCGTGCAGGCGCCGCCTCCGCCGCCCAAGCCGGTCGAGGCCCCCAAGCCCGCCCCCGCGCCGCGCGCGCCCGAGCCCAAGCCGGCGCCAGCGCCGACGCCCGCGCCCGCCGCGCCCCCCGCCAAGCCGGCAGGGAAGGCCATCCAGCTTGACAAGATCGACGACCTCCTCTGGGACCTGGAGCTATCGCTCCTGGAGGCCGACGTCGCCATGACCGTCGTCGAGGAGATCAAGGAGACGCTCAAGGCGAAGCTCGCCGACGTGCGCGTGGGCGGCCCCGACGAGGTGCCCGCCGCCGTGGAGGGCGCGCTGCGCCAGTCGCTCCTGGAGACGCTCCAGGTCGACCCCCTGGACTTCGACACCTGGGTCCTGGAGAAGACGCTGGCCAAGAAGCCCGTCGTCATCATGTTCGTGGGCGTGAACGGCACCGGCAAGACCACCAGCATCGGCCGCATCGCGCACCGCCTCAAGGAGAACGGCTACACCTCGGTCATGGCCGCGGGCGACACGTTCCGCGCCGGCGCCATCCAGCAGCTGGAGAGGCACGCCGAGAAGGTCGGCGTCACGCTCATCAAGACCAGCGCCGGGGGCGACCCCGCCGCCGTGGCCTTCGACGCCATCGAGCACGCCAAGGGCCGCATGAAGGACGTGGTGCTCCTGGACACCGCGGGCCGCATGCAGACCAACACCAACCTCATGGACGAGATGAAGAAGATCAAGCGCGTCGCCAAGCCCGACCTCATCGTCTTCGTGGGCGACTCGCTGGCGGGCAACGACGCCGTCGAGCAGGCCACGCAGTTCGACAAGGCCGTGGGCCTCGACGCCATCATCCTCACCAAGGTCGACACCGACGCCAAGGGGGGCGCCGCGCTCTCCATCGCCAAGGCCGTCGGCAAGCCCATCCTCTTCCTGGGCGTCGGGCAGGAGTACGGGGACATCGTGCCCTACGACCCCGAGTGGATGGTCAACCGCATCTTCGAGGCGGCGTAGCGCCGGTCATCCCTCGAAGGGATCGAGCGTCCGGCCACGAGGGCCATGAGCCAGGCGAGGGGAGGCTCGCCCATGCGACCTTCCACGCTTCCGGCCGCCCTGATTGCCCTCGCCGCGGTCCTCGCGGGGTGCGCGACGACGAACACGCAGCAGTCCACCGGCAGCGGCGCCGGCAACGAGCGCTCCCTCGCCGTGGACGTCCCCTCGGGGGCCACGCAGCTTCGCGTCGACACCAGCGCGACGGCGCAGGCCGGCACGCCCGACGTCACCGTCCTCGTCAAGGACGAGTCCGGGAACATCCTGGGCACGCACACGTGGGCCCTCAAGGACCGCAGCGCCGACACGCTCACCGTCGACCTCACCGGGCAGGCGCGCCTCCTTGTGATCGCGAAGGTCATCGACGGCGACGCCTCGCTGGACGTGAACGTGACCGCCCTCGTGCCCGGCCAGCCCGAGGTCGTTGTGATCCACCAGACCCTCGTCATCACCCAGACGACCACCACCACGACGACGCCCAGCTCGCCCACGCCGACGACGTCGACGCCGGCCCCGACCCCCACGACGACCACGCCCACCCCCGCGCCGACGCCCGCGACCAACGGCACCAACAACACCACGACCAACGCGACGGCGCCCTGAGCCCCGCCAATCTGCGCGGGGTTCAAGCCCTCCCGTGGCCAGTGGCGCGCGTGCCCCGCGCCGCGCCGCTGCTCGCCCTCCTCGCGCTGCTCCTCGCCGGGTGCGCCCAGCCGACGGCGCCCAGGGAGATTCCCACGGGCGGCACGCCCGAAGCCTCGACCCTTCCCGCCTCCGCGACGCCGGTCGGCCAGCTCTCCCCTCCGTCGTCGCCGCCCCGCGGTGGCGACGGCACTGCCCTCGCGAGCCTTGGCGTCGCGCTCGCGCCCTACGACGCCGCGACGGGCCGCGCGGGGGACGTGGTGTTCGACCCCGCGCTGGACCTCCCCGTGCTGGAGTTCGGCGGCTCGCCCGATGCCACGCTGGAGCTTCGCGTCGCGCCGGGCGCCACCATCGCGGCGCCCGCCGCCGGCACGCTCTCCGCCGCGTGGCGCCTGGGGGACGGCACGCCCGCGCTCAACGTCACGCTCGCGGACGGCCGCATCGTCGTGCTGCTGCGCGTCGCGCCCACCGCCGCGCCGGGCCCCGTCGCCGCAGGCGCGGCCATCGCGAGGCCCAGCGAGGAGGGCGGCTCGTGGGAGCGCTACGGCATCGCGCTCCTCGACCCTTCGGGCTCCACGGCCACTTGCGCCGTCGCCGCCGCGCCGCGCGAGGTGGGCGACGCCATCGCCCGCCTGGAGGCCGACTGGCGCGCGTACAAGAACGATAGCAGCCTCTACCCCGCGTCCGAGCACGGGCTTCCCGGTTGCCGGTTCGGCCAGACGCCGTGGCGCCCCGATGGCGCGGGCCCCGCCGGGGAGGACCCCTACGCCAGGACGCAGGCCACCCTCGCCGCGCTGCCCCCGTGCGGCGCCGCGCCGTTCAACGCCTCCCCCATGGCGCTGGGCGACGTCCACGGCATCGTCCCCCTGGGCAACATCAACCCGCCGGAGCACACGCTCCCCAGCGACCACGTCTACCTCCTCTACCCGCGCCTCCCGGCGGGCAGCGCGACGGGCTTCGCCACAGTGGACGTCTTCGCTCCAGGTGATATCACTATCTACACGGTGCAGGAGCAGCTGGCGAGCCGCGACGGCGCGATCAACGACGACTTCGCCGTGGACTTCGCGCCCTGCCGCGAGGTCACGTCGTGGTTCGGGCACGTCTCCAGCCTCGCGGGGGGCCTCAAGGAGGCGTTCGACGCCGCGACCCGGGCCGACCCTGGCTCCTGCACGGACTACGGCGACGCGGAGAGGAACGCGACGTTCCACGTCTGCAACGCGGTCCTGGAGTACCGCGCCAAGGCGGGCGAGAAGATCGGCGCGGGCGGCGGCAAGGCCAGCGCGGCGCTGGACATGGGCGCGCACGACTCGCGGGCTCCCCCGCTCCAGGGCGCCGTCTCGCCCGCGCGCTACCCCGGCGAGGAGAGCATCGTGTGCCCGCTCTCCCTTTTCTCGGATCCTCCCCGCGCCGCGCTGGAGGCGAAGCTCGGGCAGGACGGAGCGCCCCGCACGACGGAGCCGCGCTGCGGGACGCCCTTCCAGGACGTCGCGGGCACGCTGGCGGGGGCCTGGTTCCGCCCCGAGGTCGCGGCGGCCGACAGCCTGGGCCCCAACGGGTGGAACCGCACGCTGGAGAACGGCGTCGAGCCGTGGGACGGCACGACGGGCGTCCTCGCCCTGGGCGGGCCCGGCGACGCGCTGCGGCTCTCCTTCGCGCCGCGCCACGCGGGCTCCGTCGACCGCGCCTTCGCCGAGGTGACGCCCGGCGACGCCGTGTGGTGCTATCAATCCGACGAGCCCTCGCTGCAGGCCTCGTCCGTCCTCCTGCGGCTCGCGGACGCGACGCGCCTCGACCTGGCGCGCCTCGCGGGCCCCTGCGGCCCGGGGCCGTGGACCCTGGGCGCCGACGCGCTGGAGTACGTGAGGTGAAGGGCCCCATCGGCGAAGGCGCCACAAGGGCTTGGCCCCCCGGCGCCCCTCCCCTTCGCGATGCCCTTCCTGCCGGCGGACCCCGAGGCGGCGTTCCGCGTGGGCATCGGGGTGGCGGTCATCGCGCTGGAGGGCGCCGCCGCGCTGGTCATCCTCGTCGCGGCCGGCCGGGCGCTCCTCCGCTTCGTGGCGGGGCTGCTCGCGGGCTGGCGGCGCCAGGGCGCGGACGATCCCCAGACGCGCCTGCGCCTGGAGTTCGGCCGCAGCCTGCTCCTGGCCCTGGACTTCGCCATCGGCAGCGACGTGCTCAAGGTGGCCGTGGCGCCCAGCTTCCAGGCAGTGGGCATCATCGGCGTCGTCGTGCTCGTGCGAGTCGTCCTCACCTTCGTGCTGGAGCACGAGCTGGACAAGGAGACGCGCGCGGGGCGCCCGGCGTAGGCGTGGAAGATGACGGGGCCTTCAGGGCATCAGGGTGGGCAGGTCGCCGCAGGGGCCCAGGACGCGGGGCACGGGGAGCGGGCCCGGGTCGAAGGTGGGCAGGCAGTAGATGATGATCAGGATGGGGCGCCCGAAGAGGTCCACCTCGACGCGGCCTTCGCCGCCGCAGGCGCCCACGTAGACGACGTTGAGCGGGTTCTCGACGGAGGGCGCGACGCACACCGATCCGGCGCTGGCCGCAGGCGTCGCCAGGGGCAGGATCGCCAGGAGCGGGACGAGGAGGGCAAGGAGGCGCGCGGTCATCGCCTCTCCATGGGCGCGAGGCCGATAAGCTCTGTAGGCACCCGGTTTCCACCCTCACGGAAGCAGGTCGTGGTACGAGGGGGGCTGCTCCAGCATCTGGACCCAGGGCTCCAGGGTCTGCGCGAGGGGGAACCGGCAGGGCACGACCCCCGAGCCCCCTTCCAGCCCGCAGACGACGACGCTCTGGCCCGCCGCGGAGACCGAGACGTAACCACCGCACGCGCCGACGTACACGACGTTGGGAGCGTTGTCCAGAGAGGGCGCGACGCAGACGCTGTCAGCCCGCGCCGCCAGGGGCGGGAGCGCGAGGAGCACGAGGAAAACGGCCGCGGCGCGCGGGAGCACGGCTCCGGATCGAAGGGGGGCCCCATAAGCTGCATAGGCACCCGGTTTCCCGCCTCGTGCGCGCGCAGCGAGAACCATTTTGACGTGGCGCGGGCATCCGGCCGCCCGTGCGCGCCCTCCCCCTCGCGCTCCTCGTCGCGCTGCTGCTGCCCCTCCCCGTCTCGGCGCGCGGCCCGGCCCACGTGGAGGTCGACCTCGCGACGCCCATCCCGCCCGCCCTGCTGGGCGACCTGGACGTGGAGGCCCCGGGCGGCATCGTCAACCTCTCGGCCGCGTCCCTGGCGGGCGAGCCCGTCGACCTCTCGTGGGTCGCAGGCGACGCCGAGGTGACGCGCGCCTCGTGGCTGGGCGTCGCGGAGCCCGTGGAAGGGGGCGCGTATGCGCAGCTCCCTCCCGACTCGCAGGATGCGCCCCTGGGCCCCGGCCGCCTCCTGGGCATCGAGTGCGGGCCCTCGTGCCGCGTCGTCCTGGCCGCGGACGAGGGCACCTCCGTCCTCCTCCACGGCCGGCTCGAAGGCTCGGTGGGCCGCCTGGAGCGCGACCTCCAGGTCTGCCCCGAGGTGTGCGCCGCCCAGGCGTTCCCCTCGTGCATCCGCGCCTGCCCCGAGGAGGGCGCCCGCGGCGTCGTGATCCCGCGGGGCGACTTCGCCTTCGGCGGCGACGCGGCGTCCCTGCGCGACGCCACGCTGCGGGCCTCCGGGCGCCTCACGCTCCTGGCCACCGACGCGGTCCTCGTCGTGGAGGCGCAGAACGGGACGCGCCGCCTCGACGTGCTCACGCGCAGCGACGTGCCCGCAAGCCCCCTCCCCGGCGCGGGCCCGCGCGCGTACCAGAACGGCTACGCCTGGATCGTCCTCGCGGGCGCGCGCCTGGAGACGCCCGTGGGCACGCGCGCCCTCCTCTACGCCCACGAGCCGCGCGTCTCCCTCCAGGGCATCGTCGCCTTGGACCACGCCGCCGGCGCCGTGGCCGTGGACGGGCGCTCCTTCGACGCGCACGACGCGCGCCTCCTCCTGGAGGGCTCCGGTGAGGCGCGCCTCGCGCCCGTCGCCACCCCCTCGCTCCTCTCCGGCCCGCCGCAGTCGCGCCTCCGGTTCACGGGCGCCGCCACCAGCGTCGAGCTGGACGGCGCGCCCCTCCTCGTGGAGGACGCGGGTGCCGCGCAGGACGTCGCCCGCGACGCCACGCTCGCGGCGCTCCTCCTCGCCGCGCTCCTGGCCGCGGGGCGGCTCCTCTGGGCGCCGCTCTACACGCGCCTCAACGCCGCCACCGTGCTGCGCAACCCCAACCGCCTGCGCGTCTACGAGGTGGTCTGCGAGAGGCGCCCCGCCACGCTGCGCGACCTGCGCGCCGCCACGGGGCTCGCCCGCGTCGTGCTCCAGCACCACCTGCGCATGCTGGAGGTCCACGGCTTCGTCGCGCGCCGCCGCCAGGGGAGCGCCTACGTCTACTTCGCCGCCGAGCACGCGCCCCCCGCGTCCGACCCCGCATGGGCGCTCCTGGCGGACCTCACGCGCCGCGGCGTCGCCGTCGCCCTGGCGCGCTCCCCAGGCCCCCTGACGCAGGTGGAGATCGCCGCCGCCTCCGGCGTCTCGCGGCGCCTGGCCAGCTACCACCTGCGCCTCCTGCGGCACGCCGACCTCGTGCGCGAGGAGCCCGGCCTGCCCCACCGCTACGCGCCCACGCCCCGGCTGCTGGCGCTCCTGGAAACGGGCTGACCCGAAACGGGATGTCGGTCGCGGCAAGTGCTCTCCACGGGCCCCCGGCCCAGGAGACACAACCCCATGAAGATCGTCTGGATCCTCACCCTCTCGCTTGCGACCCTCGCCCTCGCCGACATCCCCTCCCCCGCCAGCGCGGGCACGTGCGTCATCAACGCCGGCTGGAGCTGTACCGGCACCTGCGTCTACAACGGAGGCGCGTGCGGCAGCCAGCTTTGCGTCTACAACGGCGCGGGCGCCACCTGCAACGGCCTCTGCGAGGTCAACGTCGCGGGCACCTGCGGCACGGGCGGCCTCTGCGTCGTGAACGCGGGCGCCTGCGCCACGGGCGCCGACTGCTTCGTGAACCTGGCCACGTGCCAGACGGGCGGCGTCTGCGCCGTCAACGACGGCCTCTGCAAGACCGGCGGCGTCTGCGGCGTCAACCTGGGCACGTGCAGCAGCACCGCGACCTGCATCGTCAACATCGCGACCTGCCAGCTCATCGTCGACGGCGTCGCGTAAGCTCAGGATGATCCGGGGGGCGGCGACGCCCCCCGCCTCCGTCTCATCCGCCCAGCATGGGCGCCAGGGCCTCGTCCAGCTTGAGGACGTAGAGCCCGCTGCCGCGCTCGCTCACCAGGAGATACGTCTTCCCGTCCGTGGGCGACGTGAGCCACTTCGCGTCGTACACGTTGGGGAAGTAGGCCTCGGGGAAGTTGGGCGTCTTCCTCCACACCTGCCCCTGGAAGGGCGAGGTCTCGTTGCCGTGCGGCTCGTAGAACGCCACGGCGTAGGGCTGCGTGGGGTCGCTGACGTTCAGGACCCACACGCCCGCGTGGTAGTGCGCGACGGCCATGAGGTCGCCTCGGAAGGCAAAATTGTGGGGCGACATGAGGAAGGGCTGGTCGTTCTCCACGAAGCCGGGGAGGCGCCAGTGGCCGATCTGGCCGAACGCGTCGGGCTTCGTCACGTCATACGCCCGCAGGTAGCCCGGCTCGCCGGGCGAGACGTCGATCTCGGGCCCGCTCCACGCGATCACCTTGCCGCCGCGCAGCGTGGGGTCGGGGCGGAAGAAGTGGATGTTGTTGCGCGTGGAAGGCGCCATGACGTCGTCGTAGTGGAGCAGCGTGGGCGTCGCGGGGTTGGTGATATCGACGATGACCGCGCCGCAGTCCCAGTACGCGATGTAGAGGAGAAGCTGGTGCGTGAGGGGGTGCTCCTCCGCCCACTGGTCGTGGGGGAAGCAGCCGCCGGGCTTCGTGGCCGCGATGGTCTCCACGAACTGGTACTGGCCCACGGGCTTCAGCGTCGGGCCCGCGGGCGTGTCCAGCAGCTCGGCGATCTTCACGTCGTTCCCCACGGGCTCGGTGTAGACGTCGCCGGTGGGGAGCCCTTCGCGCACGGGCTGGCCGTTGTAGATGAGGTAGCGGTGCCCCTGCCACTCGGTGTAGAACATGACGTGGCTCCCCTGCACCTCCACGGGGACGAAGCCCGCGAGCTTGGGGTGCGCCTTGTCGCGCACGTCCACGATCTGGATGCCCAGGCCGTCGCCGGCCAGCGGGGCGCCCGCGACGTCGGCGGCGCCGGGCTGGCGCTGGAGGTTGAGGAACACGTAGTCCCCTTCGGGGGTGGGCACGGCCTCCTGCGAAGCGCCGCCAGGCGTGCTGTACTGGCTCACGAGCCGGGGCTCCCGCGGGTCGCTGACGTTCACGATGAGGAAGCCCGCGTGCGCGCCGTCGGTGGCAAGGTACGCCAGGTCGCCCACGATGCGCAGGCCCGCGAAGCCCTCGGTGCCGAGCTCCTGGGGGATCAGCGGGCTCCAGTTCACCAGGGAGAGGCCGTACTTCGCCGTGTGCAGCGAGGCGTCGGTGTGGTTGTGCTTCATCTCGATGGGCTCGCCGATGGCCTGCGCCAGGCTGGAGGCGCTGGGCGGGGGCGTGGCGGCGGGGGTCCCTCCGGGGCCGGCGACGCAGCCGGCGACGAGGGCCAGGAGCACGAGGAGGCTCGCGCGCACGCAGGGGCACCCCCGCCCCGGGACCTAAAGCGTTGTGGCGACGCGCTTCCCACGGGGGCCCTTCCCGTCGCTTGGTATTTGCGAGGGGCGCGCGGTCCGCAGCGCGATGGCCGAGATCCGCCTGCGCCACCGCGCCCGCATGCGCGAGAAGGACGCCGCCCGCCTCGCGGAGAGCCTCGCCGCCGCCTTCGGCATCGCGGACCCGTTCCCCCCCTCGGTGGAGCGCGCGGACGCAGGCGACTACGACGTGCTCATCCAGGGGGGCCGCGTCATCGCGTTCATCCGCCGCGAGCCCGAGCGCATCGCCCCCACGGCGCGCCTCCTCATGGCCAAGAAGCCCACCAAGGCCTACGTCACGGTGGACATGGGCGCCGTGAAGTTCGTGAACAACGGCGCGGACGTCATGGCGCCCGGCATCACCGAGGCCGACCCCGCCATCCAGGTGGGCGACCTGGTGTGGGTGCGCGACGAGAAGAACAAGGTCCCCCTGGCGGTGGGCGAGGCCGTGATCCCCGGCGCGCAGATGCCCCGCGGCCCCAAGGGGAAGGCCGTGAAGAGCCTCCACCGCGTGGGCGACGAGCTCTGGAGCCTGGAGCTATAAGGCCGAGGTATAAGTGACGCCATCCCGTTTCCCCGGCGCCGATGCTGTCGCCTGACGCCTTCCTCAAGGCCGTCGCGGCCGTCGTCTGCGGCGCCTTCGGTGCCCTCCTCCTGGGCCTCGCCGGACGCAGCGCGCGCTGGCGCCTCCTGGGGGTCTTCCTCGCCCTCATCGCCGGGAACCAGGCCGCGGAGGCCGTGCGCAGCGCCGCCGGCCCCGGCACGCAGGCGGCGCTCCTGGCGTTCCGCGCCGCCACGGTGTGCGCGTCGCTGGACCCGCTGGTGCTGCTCCTGGTGCTGCGCCGCTCCACGCGCGCGGGGAGCCGCCTCCTCGTGGGCGCCACGGGGGCCGCCGCGCTGGCGATGCTCCTCCAGGCCCTCTTCGCGCCCGCCTCGTGGATCGGGTCCGAGGCCTTCCGCAAGGCCTTCTTCGCCTACACGGCGCTGGCCTACCTCGCGGCCCTGACGCTGGGCGTCCTCGTCGCCCTGGAGGAGCCGCGCTCCGTCTCGCGCCGCTTCGTGCTGGCCGCCCTCGTCGTCGCCATCGCGCCCGTGCTGGTCAACTTCGTCACGCTCCTCGTGGCCTTCGTGGGCGTCCAGGACCTGCCCGGCGACATGCTCGGCCTCGCGGCCGTCGTCCTCGCGGGCGCCTTCCTCCGGCGTCGCCTCGCCCGCGCCTCGCCCCGCCTCGCGGGGACGTTCCTCCTGGCGCTCTCCCTCGCCATCCCGCTCACGGCGCTCCTGGACGTGTACCACCTCACGGCGGCGCTGCGCGTGCACGGCGCCGCCGAGGCCGTCTCGGTGAACCTGGGCCGCGGCGGGGCCGCCATCCGCTGGCTCCTCTTCGGCTCGCTGGCCTCCATCGCGCTGATCCGCTACAACGAGGTGGGCCTGGGGGCCGCGCAGCGCCGCCTCTGCGCGCGCGTGCTGGCCGCGCTGGGCCTCCTCACAGTCGCGACGCTCCTCCTCATCACCGTCCACGCGCTGGGCGGCGCGCAGGACCTTTCCATCACCCCCACGGAGGCGGTGCTCCTCGCGGGCGTCCTCGTGCTCTCGCAGGGGTTCCGCTCCATGGTGGAGAGCGTCGCCGTGCGCGTCTACGGGCTCCCCTCCGGAGGCTCCACGGCCGCGGAGCCCGAGGAGCCGATGCGCCTGGGGGCCCTCGTGCGGGAGCGATATCGCGTGGACGCCTTCCTGGGGCGCGGCGGCTTCGGGCGCGTCTACCGCGTGCACGACCTCCTCCTGCGTCGCGACGTCGTCGTGAAGGAATTGCTCTGCGACGACGAGGGGGACGCCGAGCGCGTGCTTCGCGAGGCGCGCATCGCGGGCGCCGTTCGGCACCCCAACGTGGTGGCCGTCCACGACGCCATCCTCCGCACGGGCTCCATCCTCGTCGTGCAGGAGTTCGTGGAGGGGGGCACGCTGGGCTCGCGCCTGGCGCAGGACCCCCCGGCCCCCAAGGAGGCCGAGGCCATCCTGGACGACGTGCTGCGCGGGCTTGCCACGCTCCACGCCAAGGGGATCGTGCACGGCGACCTCAACCCCTCCAACGTCCTCCTCACGGCCGAGGGGCGCGCGAAGATCGCGGACTTCGGCGTCTCCGCGCAGCGCGGCCGCCACACCGTCGCCGTGGGCTCGCTCCCCGCCGCGTGGACGCCCGGCTACGTCGCGCCCGAGGTCGCGCGCGGCGGCGAGCGCACGCCCGCCTCCGACGTGTACGCCGCGGGCCTGCTCGCGCAGCGCCTCGTGGGCGAGGGCGACCTCGTGCGCCGCGCGCTGGACCCCGACCCTGCCAAGCGCTGGCCCGACGGCGCCGCGATGCTGGCGGCCTTCGAGGGGCGCTCCCTTCACGTCCAGTAGACCAGCGTGCTGCGCCCGACGCCCAGCACGTCGCCGTGCCGCAGCCGCGCGCGCTCGCCCCGCGGAAGGGGGCGGAAGTTGAGCACCGTGCCGTTGCGGCTCTCGGGGTGGTCCTGCGCGACGACCGCCCCGTCCTCCCACGTCAGCAGCGTGTTCTCCGCGCTGACGTAGGGGTCGAAGTCCAGGCACACCTCGACGCCGCGGCGCCGGCCCACGACGTGCAGCGGCCGCGAGGGGGAGAGCGGGAACGTCGTCCCCTCCTCTAGCCCCTTCACCAGCACCAGGCGGTGCCCCTCCTCGCGGGGCGCCACCGGCAGCGCCAGCGCGGCGGTGGGCGTCGTGGGCTCCACCACCGGCCGCATGGTGGCGAGGGCCTTGAGCGACTCCGCCAGGGCGTAGATCGCCTGGTGGTTGAGGGAATACTCGCGCACGCGCGTCGTCGCGCGCTGCGCCTCGCGGGAGAGCACGACGCCCGCCTCGCTGAGGCGCTCCACGTGGTCCGCGACGCTCTGCCGCGTGAGGCGCCGCCCCGCGTCGGGCCGCTCGCTGGAGACCTCGATCTCGCGCAGCGTCCTGGGCATGCGAAGCTGCCGCAGGATGGCGAGGCGCTGCGCGCTGCCCAGCGACGCGAGCGTGGCCGCCAGCGCGTCGTCGCCGCGGGGCGTGACGTCCGACACGTCCATGCGGCGCGCACTCGCCCAGGGGGACTTGGAGCCATCGGGGGCGGCGCAGGGTTTTCCCTGCGCCGGGTTGAATAGGCCGTCGCGGCTGCTGTCCTGCTCCGGAGGCTTGCTCCGGAGGGAGGCTTCCCCCATGCGTCAACTGCTCATCGCCCTCGCGCTCCTGGCGTCCAGCTTCGCCATCCTGCCCGCGGCCAGCGCCGAATGCAACGCGACGGACCCCAGCTGCAACCTCTACCCGTGCAACCTCGTGAAGGTCTGCGACCCGTGCGAGATCGGCAACGGCTTCCTCTGCGACCCGTGCAGCATCGACAACGGCCGCATCTGCGACCCGCAGGTCCCCCAGGTCCCCAACGACAAGCCCTACGTCCGCCACAACGCCGACGGCAGCGAGACCATCGGCCTCCGGACGTGCAACTCCAGCAACTTCTGCAACGACGACGACCTCGTCACCGTCCCCGCGGTCCATGCGCCCACAATCACCACCTACGCGCGCCAGAACGCGGACGGCTCCACGACCTACGGCTACACCGAGTGCCAGGGGACGACGTGCAGCGACCACGACCTCGCGACGGTGCCCGCGGCGACCACGTGCTTCGCGTACAACCCCGACGCCCTCACCAACGCGTGCGTCGTCGTCGGCTCCACCTCGGAGCCTGTGCCCGTCCCCACGGTGGGCACGCACAGCCAGCCCGTGTGCGTCATCGGCCCCGAGTGCGTCAACGCGCCCGTGCCCGACGTCGGCATCGTCTGGGTCCCCGTGGACGTGCCCACCCTGGGCGGCTACGTCGAGGCGACCGTCCTCTGCGGCGCCGCCGGCTCCTTCTGCCGCGTGACCCTCTGAGGTCCGGCCCCCGCGGCCGCCCCCTGCGGCCGCGCCCCCCTTTTCTCTTCTCTCTGGAGGCGTGCAGGGAAAACCCTGCGCCGGGTTGAATAGGCGCGCGTGGGTCCCGTGGGCAACCGGGAGCGCCCCCGCTTCCGGACAGGAGGCACAAACCCCATGAGAACCCTGATCCTCGTGCTTGCTTCGCTTGCGCTCAGCTTCGTCACGCTGGCCCCCGCCGCGTCGGCCTCTCCGTGCAACCCCACGGACTGCCCGGCGTGGGTCTGCGACCAGCTTGGCAACGCCTGCCACCCGCAGGTCCCCAACGACAAGCCCTACGTCCACCGCAACAGCGACGGCAGCGTGACCCTCGGCATCACCGAGTGCGACGAGAACAACTTCTGCTCGAACCAGGACATCGTGACCATCCCCGCCCCCAAGGTGCCCCAGGTCCCCACGTTCAGCACGTACAGCCGCAGCAACCCCGACGGGTCGACCACCTACGGCTACACCGAGTGCAGCAACAACGTCTGCACGGACCACAACCTCGCCACCGTGCCCGCCGTGGGTTCCATCCCCCCGCCGCCCTCGACGTGCTTCGCGTACAACCCCGACGCGCTCACCAACGCGTGCGTGACCACCGGCACGGCCCCCGTCACGCTGCCCTTCCCCGTCGTGGGCCCCCCGCAGCCCCTCTGCGTCCTCGGCCCCGAGTGCGTGAACGTGCCCACCGTGGGCGTCGGCAGCATCACGGAGAACGTCCCCACCGTCTCGGGCTACGCCGAGGCCACCGTCCTCTGCCCCGAGCTTGGCGACCTCTGCCACGTCGACCTCAGCTAGAGGCGCGCCTGGGCGGGGCCGCGCGGCCCCGCCCTCTTCTTTTTTTTCTCAGATCGTTCCAGCGCTCAGCAGGCGCCGATGCCGTTCACCACGACGTAGAGAGGACACGGGACGTAGGTGCCCGCGCACACGCCCACGTGGACGGCGTCGTTCACCGCGAACGCATCGATGCAGGTGTTGCCCGTCGCGTTCGAATCGGGGTGCGGATCGGAGACGCGCACGATGTCGGCGCTCGCGCTGGGCGCGAGCGTGCAGAAGGCGAGGCCGGCCAGCACGATCAGGATCATGGTCTTCACGATATCATTTCCCGCAGCGCGAGGCTGCATCTGTTACACGGCCTTGGCCTGCATAAAGAAGAAGCAGGGAAAACCCTGCGTCGGGTTGAAGGGCCGCGCCCTGGATCCCGGCGCGGTCAGAAATCCGCCGTCAGCGTGCCGCTGGCAAAGCCGAGCCCGGACTGGGGCGCGAGGAAGAGCCAGTAGCCGTCGTCGGCGCCCACCGAGTAGTAGCAGGAGCCAGGGCTCCAGGAGCCGGTCCACGCGCTGAGGCAGTCGTTGGCGTCCGTGTCGGGCGTGATGCTGCCGTCGCTCTGGCACGAGACGGTGGCGCCGGTGTGCGGGTCGGTGATGACGACGGGGCCCTCGGCGTCGTCGACGCCGAACGTGCCGGACGTCGTCGGGCTGCTCGCCGTTCCCGTCGTCGCGTGGACGTTGAGGTCGTAGCCGCAGTTGTCCGAGCCGTCCCAGACCGAGGAGTCGCCGAAGAAGGCGCCGCCCACGCCGTAGTCGTAGTCGCCGTCGAAGTCGTTGGGCACGCTGTCGCCGTTGCAGTCCGCCACGTTCGTGTCCTGGACGGTCGCGGAGCCCCCCGTGGCCGACTCCCGGAGGCCGTGGGAGCTTGCGCCCAGGACGGCAGGCGCCCCGTAGGAGTGCGTGGGCTGGCTCGCCGAGGGGCAGACGCCGTTGGCGCCCACGACGAGGGCGTGGGCCGTGGCGGCGACGAGCGCGAGACCGAGGAGGAGAGACGTTTGCGCCATGGAGTTACCTTCCGCCGGCCTTGCCCGCCGGCAGTCCCCCCAGGCGTTCGTCCGGGATGCCGATTGTGAAGGAAACCTGAGAAGCGGCGCCCGGCGCCCGGCCCAGGCTTGCAGCGCGCGTCTACAAGCCTTAAGCCGGAGCACCCCATGGGACGACCGGAACGGGCCTTTCGCCATGGTCGAAACCTGCATCAACTGCGGCGAGCGCGCCGTGGTCTTCGTCATCGCCAACAAGTGGCGGTGCAAGAAGTGCGGCAAGTACTTCGACTGGACGCAGATCAAGGGCGCGAAGAAGTAGCGCGCGCCAGCGCAAGCAGCTCCGGGACGACCTGCGGGATCGTCCAGACCGGCGCGTGGGCGCGCCACAGGACGCGCTTGTCCTCGCCCACCGTGACGCGCGCCGCGCCCTCGGGCACCTCCGCTTCCGCGCTTTCCAGGGCGATCTCCCCCAGCCTCGGGGGGAGCGCGAGAGGGTCCCGCGTCTCGACGCGCGCGAAGGGGCCGGGGGGCGCGTCCGGCGCGCGGCGCATCTGCGCGTGCGTGGCGGCGATGCGCGCATGGCCCGCGGGCGAGAGGCGCGCGAACGCCTGCGCGAGGTCGCACGCGGGGAGGATGGGGATCCCCGCGTCCGCGGGGGCGTGGACGGGCGGGCAGAGGAAGACGGCGCCGCCCATGCCAAGCTGCTTGGCGTAGCCCGCGGCCGCGGTCGCCTTGGGCTGGACCGACGCGCCGCCCGCGAGGAAGCCCCCCTCCGCGACGGCGCCCGTGGCGAAGTGCGGCGGGAGGGGCGGCTCCTCCAGGAGCGCGGCGAGGGCGAGGAGGCCGAAGGAGAGACCCGCGCTCCCCCCTTGCAGGCCCGCGGCGCCGACGACCTCGACGCGCGCGTCCGCGTCGCGGCGACCCGCCAAGGCCTGCGCGGCGTCCCACGCGGCGGAGAGCGAGGCGCGCCACGCGGCGTCGCCCGTGGCCGCGCCCTCCAGGTGGAGGCGCCCCTCGCCGGGCTCCAGGGAGAGCTTCAAGCGCCGGGGGACGACGAGGCCCGCGGCCCCGCCGCCGGCCAGGGTGAGGACGAGCGTCTCCACGCGGCGCCTCACGCGAGGTGGGGCGCTTCGGCGCCGTCGCACGTGGCCGTGACGACCTGCGACTCGTAGTCCATGAGCCAGTGGACGCTCTGCGTGGGGACCGTGCACGTCGCGGTGACGATCACGGGGCCGCCGTCCCACGCGGCCCAGTCGCCGATGACGAAGCGCGCGCTGAACGTGCCGCCCAGGGGGTAGGGGTGGTCGTAGACGACGGTGATGTCCCACTGGCCTTCGGCGGGGCCGCCGTGCTCCAGGGGCACGACGATGTCGTCGCACTTGCCCAGGCTCGCGTCGATGCACCCCTCGTCCAGCGAGAAGCCGGCGCGGTGCGTGGTGCCGTCGGGGTACCCGACGAGGAGCAGCTCCGCGCCTCCGGCCGCGACGTAGTCGGTGGGCGCGACCACCGTGGCGCCGGTGGACGGGAGCGTGAGCAGGGCGAGCGCGGCGACGAGAAGGGTCTGTCGGATCATGGGGGAAGCCTCCTGATATCACGAGGGGAAACGGACGGGGACCGCGGCCTCTTCCTTCAGGATCTCCGTCACGTCGAGGGGCCCGAAGGTGACGAGGATGCGGTCGTGGTTCTGCGGCTGGTAGGCGGGGCCGCCGGGGGCCACCATCCACTCGCCTCCCGGGTGGACGACGAAGACGTGCAGGCCGTCGGTGTCGTTGCCGCGGTAGCCGTGGCCGCCGTGGGCGGCGGCGTCGAGCCAGATGCCGTCGGGGGCGAGGCGCGTGTCGAGGCCGCGGTCGAAGAACTCCGCCAGCGTGACGCCCGGCGCGCCTTCCATGTGGATGGTGCCGGGGAAGCCTTCGCCCACGTGCTGGTGCGCGCGCTGGTAGGGGTGGAGCGCGAAGTCGAAGGCGGGAAGCTCGTAGTCGACCTGCGTCCCGTTGACGAACACCGCGAACGCCGCGTGCTCGTGGACGGGGGGCAGGTCGCGGTTGGCCATGGAGAACGCGACGGCGACGCCCGCGACGACCACGAGGCCCGCCGCGAGGAGCGCGGCCGCGGCCAAGGCGCGCGCGCGTCGGCGGCGGGCGGCGTCCTGGCCGGGCTCGCGGGAGAGCGAGGCGTCCGCGACGCGGGCCTCCGCCTGCGCGACGGCCTGCATGGCGAGGGCGGCGGCCTGCTCGGCGCGCGCGACGGCCTCGAAGGCCTGCACGACCTCGGGGGAGATGCCCTTGGCGCGCCGCGCCATGGCGCTCCAGCCCAGCGCGACCGTGAGCGGGGGGATCGTGACGAGGAGGCCCACGGCGAGGAGCGCGCGCGTGGAGAGGCCCGCGTCCCAGACGCCCGCCTCGCGGAGCAGCTCCAGCAGGGCGACCAGGAGGATGGGCGCGATGCAGGCCGCGACGAAGAGGGGGTGGGGGCGGGGGACGGGGTCGTCGCTCATGCGGGCTCACCGGAGGGGGACGTCGCGGGCTGCGCGGCGGGCGCGCGCCGCGGGACGGCGAGGAAGAGGAAGGGGAGGGCGGAGGCGAGGACGGCGAGGGCGACGTAGTTGAAGCCCATGGCGAGGTCGCCGCCGCGCTTCACCACCAGCGCCAGCGCGTAGGGCGCCAGGATGCGCGCGGCGGAGGTGGCGGCCTCGGTCCACGAGAAGGACGCCAGGGGCCCGGCGGGCGAGGCGTTCTGCGCGACCATGGCCATGGCCAGCGGGCGGCCCACGCCGTCCACGACGCCGAAGACGACCCACGCGGAGATGATGAGCGCCAGGGGCGCGAAGCCCATGACGACGTTGAGCGCCGCGCACGCGAGGAGGCTTGCCACGATGACGGCGCGGGGGCGCCCCGTGCGCGCGGCGAGGGTGGGCCCGGCGAGCTGGAAGAGCGCGGCGGCGATCCAGCTGGCGGCGATCACGGGGCCAATCCACGCGGGGGGCAGGCCGCGCTGCTGGAGGTAGATGGGGAAGTAGATGGGGTAGATGGCCAGCGAGAGGCCGAAGAGGAAGAGGTGCGTGGAGAGGAGCGCGACGTTGCGCCCCGTGCCCAGCGGCAGGCGGCGCACGAGGCCCTGGCGCGCGCGCTGGAGGTCGTGGAGCGAGGCGAGGGCGCCCTTGCGCGCGGCGGCGAGGTCGTCGAACGCCTGGCGCTCGTCCTGCGTGAGCGCGTCGCGCTGCGCGCGGCTGCGCGGCGTGGCCGCGTGCGCGCGCCAGAGCACCCAGCCCGTGAGGCCCAGCACGCCCAGCGAGACCAGCGTCGCCAGCGCGAAGACGGGGCCGAAGCCCTTCGACGCCAGCGAGTACGCGACGAGGATGGCCGCCGCGTAGGCGAAGCCGGTGAGCATGCCGAGGTACGCGAACACGCGCGCCTGGCCCTCGACGGGCGCGGCCTGCGCGATGAGCGCGCTCACCCCCGGGGCCGACGCCGCGCCCGCGAAGGAGCCCAGCGCCGCGAGGCCCACGAACTGCAGGGGCGTCTGCGCGAGGAGATAGAGAGGGGTCGTCAGCGCGGGGACGAACGCCAGCGCCATGACGAGCACGGGGTTGCCGAACGCGCGCGGGAAGCGGCCCGCCACGAGCTGCACCACCAGGGCGCCCACGCCCACGGCGACGAAGATGCCGCCAAGCTGGAGGAGCGAGAAGCCCTTGGAGATGAGGAAGAGGGGGAGGATGGGGATGAGGAGGCCCGCGTTGAACGCGGAGACGACGTTCACCACCAGGACGTGGCGCACGCCGGGGGACCTGCGCCAGTCCTCCCTCGCCACCGCGAGGGCCTGCCTCGTCCACGCCAGCACGCGCCTCGCCTCGGCGCCGGGACAACGTTCGAGAATAAATCCTCTAGCTGAGAGTCCTTTCTTCGTCGGCGAGAAGCCCGGCCTCCACGAAGCCGCGGAGGACCTCCTCCACGTCGCGCCGGATCTCCGTCTCGGGGACCTCCGGAAACGATCGGCATAGAGAGTTGACGATGTCCCTGACGAGCAGCCCCGATTTCGCGGCGTCGAGGACCATGTACGCGGGCTCGTTGAGCTGGTAGATGGCGCCGTCGTCGAGGTTCGTCGCGTAGCGCGCGCCCTCCTCGCCCGAGAGGACGATGGAGCCCGCCGCGCGGAAGCGCTTCGCGGGGTTCAGGGGGCTCCCCCCTTGCGGCCGGTGACCACGAGATGCCCCGCGTGGCCCGAGAGCGAGAGGTCGGCGCTCAGGCGCGACTCCAGCGCGAGAAGCTCGCCCCACGCGACGGGGTCGCGGCCCATGTGCTCCAGCGCCGCGGGCGGGAGGAAGTGCGCGAAGAGGACCTTGCCTCCCACGCGGACGTCCTGCGCGCCGGCCTCGACGAAGAGGTCGCGCAATTCGTCGGGCGCGAAGGCGTGGACGCCCATGCCGTAGGGGTCGAGCCCCTTGCCGTGAGCGGCGGCCGCGAAGCCCTCCGCGACGCGCCCCTGGGCGAGGAAGCCCAGCGTCGCGATCCAGCGGTTGTCCACGCTGACGTAGAACGCGCCGCCGGGGCGCAGCACGCGCAGGATCTCCCGCGCCGCCGCCGCGCGCTGGGGGCCCGCGTAGGAGAGGGCGTCCCCCTCGCAGAACACGAGGTCGAAGGAGCCCTCGCGCAGCGAGAGGCGCTCGACGACCCCTTGCAGGAAGCGCGCCTTCCCCGAGAGGCCGCGCTGCGCGACCTTCGCCCGCGCGACGTCCAGCATGCCCGGCGAGGGGTCCAGCAGCGTGACGCGATCGCCGCGCCCCAGGAAGGCCAGCGCGTAGGTGCCCGAGCCCGCGCCCGCGTCGAGGACCGCGCCCCCGGGGGGCGGAAGGAGAGGGGCCACGCCCTGGAGCGTGACGTGCTCGTGGACGCGCCAGACGGGGCCGCTGTTCTGGGCGTCGTACGCCGCCGCGACCTTGTCATACGTCTGGATCGTCTGGCCTCCGTCGCTCACGCGTCCGCATGGCGCGCTCCCGTCATGGGGTTTTCTCATGACCCAACATTCTTCATGCTCCCGCGAGATGCGCGTGCGTGGCCCCTCTCCCGCGTCTCGGCGTCGGCCTCGGCTACCGCGCGCCGCTTCGCGCCGACATCCTGCGCCACGTCAAGGACCTCGACTTCCTGGAGGTCATCGCGGACGCCTTCTTCCGGGAGGAGCCCATGCTGCGCGCGCTCCGAAGCATGACGCCCTGCGTGCCCCACGCGCTGGCGCTCTCCGTGGGCTCCGAGGTGCGCCTGGATTACCTGGAGCGCGTCGCCCGCGTCGTCGAGGTGACCGACCCTCCGTGGTTCACGGACCACCTGGCGTTCACGCAGGAGGGGGACGTGCCCATCGGCCACCTCGCCCCGGTCCCCCACACCGAGGAGAGCCTGCGCGTCGTGGTGGACAACGTCCGCAAGGTGATGCGCCGCATCCAGCGCCCCTTCGGCTTGGAGAACATCACGATGCCCTTCTACTGGCCCGGCAGCACCCTGGACGAGGCCACCTTCCTCCAGGAGGTGGTGAAGCAGACGGGGTGCCTGCTCCTCCTGGACCTGGAGAACGTGCGCGTGAACGCGGAGAACCACGGCCGCGTCGCGCGCGACTTCCTGGACCGCCTCCCCCTGGAGCGCGTCGTGCAGGTGCACCTGGCGGGCGGCGTCCACGCGGAGGGTCTCCACCACGACACGCACAGCGCGCCGGTGAGCCAGGAGACGTGGGACCTGCTGGAGTACCTCTGCGACGTGGCACCCCCCGCCGGCGTCCTCATCGAGCGCGACGCGGGCTTCCCCCCCTTCGCGGACCTGCTGGGAGAGGTGCGCCACGCGCGGAGCATCCTGGAGGGCGCCGCCGCGTGAGCCTGCCCGCGATGCGCCTCGCCGTCGCGCGCCTCCTCACCGATCCCGCGTACCAGGCGCGCTTCTTCGCGGCGCGGGAGGAGGCCGCCGCGGAGTTCGGCCTCACCCGGGAGGAGTTCGCGGCGCTGCGCACGCTGGACCGCCGCAAGCTCGCCATCACCACCGAAGGCTTCGCGGGCAAGCGCCTGGAGCCCCTCAACGAGTCGTTCCCCCTCACCCTGGCGGCCATGGGGGCGCACGATCCCGACGCCGCGCGCCGCTACCTCGCCTCCACGCCGCACCCTGCCAATCTGGAGATGGAGGCGGCGTCCCTGGGCTCGTACCTCGCGCACGCCGAGGTGGGGCCGCCCCACGTGCGCCGTTACCTCCTGGACCTGCGCGACGCGGAGTGGGCCCTCGCCCGCGCGCCGCGCCCCCGGGGCCTGGCGAGCTATCGATTCGTCCCCGACGCGCTGCGCCCGCGCCGCACGCCCTTCGTTCCCGTGGTGGACCTGCGCGGCGCGCTGGGCTCGCCCGCCCTCGCCTCGGGTCCGATGATCCTTCCTCGCGAGTACCCCGAGGCGCCGCAGCGCGCGCTGGTGGTGCGCCTCCCCGGGGGAATCGCCACCGAGCTCCTCACCCCGGAGCGCGAGGCGCTCCTCGCGGCGTGCGACGGCGTCCGCACGCTGCGCGACCTCGCAGCGCAGTTCGGCCCCTCCGCGGAAGCGGCCGTCGCGGCGTGGCTGCGCACGCGCGCGGTCGACGACGCTTCAGCCATCATCGGCAGCATATCGTCTTGAGCCGCGCCCGGGCTCTGGGGGTCGCCGGGCCCTCGCGGCCTGGCGACGTGAGACCATGACGTACTCCAAGCCCCTCTTCGCCCCCGTGACCAACGACCGCGAGTCCGCCGGCTGCTGCTTCTACTACAACAACGCCGGCCAGGGCTTCTACTA
>JAJPHT010000018.1 GCA_021325135.1 Pseudomonadota bacterium
CCGTCTGCAGCGACTGCGGCAAGCAGACCCAGGTCCCCTTCAAGCCGACCGAGGGCCGCCCCGTCTACTGCCGCGACTGCTTCCAGAAGCACGCGCCCCCCCGCGACAACCGCGGCCCCCGCCGCTTCTAAGCGCCGCCTCCGGCGGCGTATGAAGCGGCGCGCTCGCACGTTTCGCCTGCGGGCGAAACGCGCTCGCCCCGCCGCTTCTGCGTCTCTTTTTTCATTCCCTTCTTCTCACGTAGCGCACGATCTCCCCCTCGGGGCCCTCGCGCGTGAAGCCCAGCTTCGCGAGCACGCGGAGGGAGGGCGCGTTGTCGCGCTCGGCGTCCGCCGCGATGCGCGCCACGCGAGCGTCCCCCAAGGCCCATGCCACCAGGGCGGCCGCAGCCTCGGTGGCCAGGCCGCGCCCGCGCGCCGGCGCGACGAGGCCGTAGCCCAGCTCCACGTCGCCCCGCGCGTCGGGCGGGCCCTTGAAGCCCGCCGTGCCCACCACCGCGCCGCGCTCCACGACGAGCCAGAAGTGCCAGCCCGCCTCCGCGGGGTCCGCCAGCACGCGCTCCGCGGCCTCGGCCCAGAGGTCCTCGTCCACCGCGTCGGGCGGCACGCGCGCGCCCAAGGCCTGCGCGAGCGCCGCGGGGGAGAGCGCCGCGAGGCGCGCGTCGAACGCGACGAGGCGCAGGCGCGCCGTCCGAAGCTCCACGCCGAGGCAACCCTGCGCCGGGCCATCAAGGCAGCCGGCAGGCCCAAGCGGGGGCGGGCCGCTCCCGCCGCGAGGCTGCTCATGAGACACCTGATCCTCGCCTTCTGCCTGCTTGCCCTCGTCGTCGTGGCGCCCCTCTTCGCGACGGAGACCGTCAGCGCGTGCGACACCCTCTTCGCCGTCAAGCGCTGCCCCACCCCCGGGAGCTACGTCGTGGCGGACTGCAAGACGGTCGCGTCGTTCTGCACGCTGGAGTAGCGCAACCTTTTCCCGCGGGGGGCGGCGTCCCCTCGCGATGCTCACCTTCGTCGGCCTCGGCCTGTGGGACGAGAAGGACGTCTCGCTGCGGGGCCTGGAGGCCGTGCGCGCCGCGGACGTCGTGTACGGCGAATGGTACACCGCGCTCCTGGGCGGCGCCACGCCCGAGACGCTCGTCGCCTTCTACGGCCGCCCCATCGAGTGGCTCGACCGCGACCCCCTGGAGAAGGGCGACGCCATCCTGGAGGCCGCGCGCACGAAGGACGTCGCCCTGCTGGCCGTGGGTGATAGCATGACGGCGACGACGCACGTGGACCTGCGCGTGCGCGCCGCGCGCGAGGGCATCCCCACGCGCGTGATCCACGGCGCGTCCATCGCGACCGCGGCCGCAGGCTTGCTGGGCCTCATGAGCTACAAGTTCGGCCGCGCGACGACCCTCGTCTTCCCCGAGGGCAGCTACTTCCCCACGAGCCCCTACGACGTGATCCGCGACAACCGCGCGCGGGGCCTCCACACGCTGACGCTCATGGACCTGCGCGCCGCCGAGCGCCGCTACATGACCGCGAGCGAGGGCGCGGCGCTTCTGCTGCGCATGGAGCGCGAGCGGGGCGAAGGCGCCCTGGGCCCCGAGACGGAGGCCTACGTCCTCGCGCGCGCCGGCAGCCCCGAGCCCGGCGTGTGGCGCGGCCCGCTGGCGGACCTGGCGAAGCGCGACTTCGGCGCGCCGCTGCACACCATGGTCGTGCCCGGGAACCTGCACTTCGTCGAGGAGGACGCGGTGCGCGCGCTGGCGAGGGCGGTGACTTAAGTCATCTCCGGGGCAGAAAGCCTCATATGACTTAAGTCCTTAGTGGGTGCCATGCCCACCCGACCCGGCTTCGACCTCGTGTCGGTCAAGCGCGAGACCAAGGAGCAGCTTGCGCGCCTCAAGGGGGAGGAGACCTACGACGCCGTGATCCAGCGGCTCCTCGCTCTGGGCGCCACGCGCGCCCCCGAATCGAAGCCGCGCGATCCCGCCGAGCAGGTCGCGCTCGCGGAGCTTGCCGCCCGGCGGTGGGCGCGCGCCGTCGCGTCGGGGCGCATCGAGGAGCGCGGGCCGCGCCTCCTCGTCTATCACCTGAAGCGGCCCGCCCGGAGGCGCCTCGATGTCACGTGGAGCGGACGACGCGGCTTCTCTCCTTGAGCGCGCCCGCGGCGAGGAGGACGAGCTTGCCTCGCGCCTGCTCCTCTCGGCTGCGGTCCAGGCGGCGGGGCTCGCGGTGGGCGTGCGCGTCGTCCTCACCGGCGGTACGGCGGCCGACTTCTACGCGGCCGGGACGCTGGGCACCAGCGAGGCCTATCCCGCCCTGTGGCGCCCCAGCGCCGACGTGGACGTCGTGGTGCTCGCCATCGAGCCCTACAAGCCGGCCCGCGACCTCATGCTGCGCGAGCTGGAGCGCATGGGCCTCAAGCCCCGCTGGTCCGCGGGCACGGCGCGCGCCATCGACGTGCCCGACTTCCCTTTCCTCCTGGAGATCGTCGGCGAGGAGCTTGGCGTGGGGCGCGACGAGCGCCCCATCACCGTCCTTCTCGACGGCACGATCCCGCTGACCGTCCGCTCGCCTGAGGACGTGATCCTCGCCTACGCGGAGTCGGGCTGGCACCTCCGGCACGGCGGCGACTGGACGCGGGCCCTCGCGGTGTACGCGGCCATGAGGGACCGTCTCGACCTCGAATACCTGCGCGACGAGGCTGCGCGCCGGAGGCAATCCGCGCCCCTTGACGCCGTGATGGCGCTGCGCCCTTCGCCCTGGCGCTTTGCCGCGCCGGAGGACGGATGACCCAGGCCCCCGCCCTGCGCGTGCCGCTGCGCGACGCCGAGCGCGTGCGCCGCGCGTTGCTCGACGAGGGCGCGCTGCGGCACGACCTCAAGGTGCGCCGCGAGTCGGGCGAGCTTCTGCTCCCGCTCCTGGACGGCGCGCCGCGCATGGGCTACCCGGTGGCGGTCGCGGAGTTCGAGCCCGCGGACGACTCGCCGCGCCACTACTCGGACCTCCTCGCGCACCTGCCCGAGGCCGAGCGCGCGCTGCTGCCCTCCGCGTTCGACGTGGTGGGGCACGTGCTCATCGTGAAGGTCCCCGACGCGCTGCGGCACCGCGAGCGCGAGATCGCGCAGGCGCTCCTGGAGGCGACGCCCCGCGTGCGCACGGTCGCGCAGGACGAGGGCGTCGCGGGCGAGCTTCGCGTGCGCGCGCTGCGCGTGCTGGCGGGCGACGCGGACACGCGCACGGAGCACGCAGAGCACGGCGTCCGCATCCGCGTCGACCCCGCGACGTGCTACTTCTCGCCGCGCCTCGCCACGGAGCGCATCCGCGTCGCGCGCCTCGTCTCGCCCGGCGAGCGCGTCGTGGACCTCATGGCGGGCGTCGCGCCCTTCGCGCTGGTCATCGCGAAGCACTCGCAGGCCGCGCGCGTGGACGCCGTGGACCTCAACCCGGAAGCGGTCGCCTTCGCGCGGGAGAACGTGGCGCTCAACAAGGTGGCCGACCGCGTGTTCCCCGAGCAGGCGGACGCGCGCGCGTGGAGCGCCGCGCACCCGGGCGTCGCGGACCGCGTCATCACCAACCTGCCGCACACGGCGCACGCGTTCCTGGAGGACGCGCTGCGCGTGCTCCGGCCCGGGGGCGGCGCGTGGCACTACCACTGCATCCAGGCCGAGGAGGACCTGGGGCGCCACCTGGCGGAGCTTTCCGCGCGGGCCCACGAGGCGGGGCGGGGCCTCCGCGTCAGCGCGACGCGCGTCGTGCGCGCGTACTCGCCCCGGGAGCGGCACTTCGCCGTGGATTTTGAGGTGGGTGCGCCCGCGGAGGATGAGGGGTAAAGCGGGGCCGAGGAGTCGTTCGGCCGCGCCGCAGCGCGGCCAAAAGCGGGGGTTTCAGGGGGCGCAGCCCCCTGACGTGAAGGAAAAGTCCAGCAGACGACCGAAACGTCAGGGGGCTGCGCCCCCGAACCCCCGCTTTAGGCCGTGACCTTCCACGTTCCCGAGATCGTGAAGGGCTGGTCCATGGGGTTCGCGGTGGCCCAGCCCGCGGCGGCCCACGTGTCGGGGATGTAGGCGCGCACGGCGAGGCGATAGCCCGCCGGGAGGGTGACCTTGGGGACGTCGACCTTGAGCGGGCTCTCTCCCGAGGCGCCGCCCAGGCCGAAGCTGTTCTTGTCGTTCGTCGCGTAGACGAAGTAGCCCAGCGTCTGCGTGGCGGGCGTGGCGGCGGTCCATTCCATGGTGAGGGTCGCGCTCATGGGCTTGCCGGTGAAGGTGGGCTGGTCGAGGTTCTTGAAGGCCACGCCGGGGGGCGCGTCCTGGCATCCGACGAAGGTGACGCACGGCTCGACGAAGGTCGGGAAGGAGCCCTCGAACTTGTAGGGGACGTCCTTGGTCGCCGGCTCGGGGAGAGCCTCGACCTGCGCGGCGCCCTTCAGCTCGAAGGGGACGTCGCCCGGGTTGGCGACCACGCCGCCCGCGGGCGTGATCTCGCCCTGGGAGAGCGAGTAGACGTAGAGGATCACCATCTGGTCGGGGCCCACGTCCGTCGGGGGGAGGGTGAGCGTCACCGGCGAGTCGCCCGCCTTCTCGGCCAGGACCTTGAAGCTCCCGGGGGCCTCCAGCAGGGCCTCGACGGCAAGCTGCTGGGGCGCGGCGCCGGAGGGCGTGAAGGTGAGCGTCACCGAGCCGCCCGTGAGCCGCCCGGTGAAGGCGAGCACCTTGTTGTTGGCCGTCCTGGGGCTCGTGGGGGCGTCCGTGCCGTCGCAGAAGCCGTAGGCGGGCGTGAAGCCGCAGGCGGTGACCCACGTCGCGGCCGTGCCCTTGATGGAGATGGGGATGGAGGAGGCGACGGGGGTGCTGCTCCCGTTCAAGGCAGGGGCGGGGGAGCCCGAAGGGTCCGAGGGGCTCGCGGAGGAGGACGACGGGGGCGTCGGCGCGCTGCCGCCTCCGGGGGCGGGCGTCGCGCTGGTGGGCGCGTCTCCGGCGGAGGCGGTCTGGACGGGCTTGGACGGGGCGGCGGAGCAGCCGGCGAAGGCGGCGCTGGCGAGCAGGACGATGGCGACGAGCACGGGCCTCATGGGGAAGCCTCCTCGAACAGGTCCAACCCGGATGAGGTCTTGAACTCTCTCGTCAGCGTGTTAGGGTGTCCCCGGACGCTTCATATGGGCCGGGCCGGATCGGCGAGCGTGCTCGCCTTCGAGGCCGTCACGCGCCGCTTCGGGGCCCGCCGCGCCCTCGACGGCGTGACCTTCCGCCTCGCCCCCGGCACGCTCACCGCGCTGGTGGGGCCCAACGGCGCGGGGAAGACGACGCTCCTGCGCCTCGCCGCGACGCTGGACGAGCCCACCTCGGGCCGCGTCACCGTGGAGGGCGCCACCGGCGCGGCCGCGCGGCGGCGCGTGGGCTGGCTGGGCGCCGAGCCCGCGCTCTACGACGACCTCACCGTGCGCGAGAACCTCGCCTTCGTCGCGGGCTTCCACGGCCGCGCGGGGGGCGTGGAGGAGGCGGCGGCGCGCTTCGGCGTGACGCCCCTGCTCGACGCCCGCGCCCGGGGGCTCTCCCGCGGCGAGCGCCAGCGCGTGGCCCTCGCGCGCGCGACGCTGGCGGGCGACCTGCTCCTCCTGGACGAGCCCACCACCGCGCTGGACGCCGAGGGCGCGGACGCCGCGCTGCGCGCGCTGGTGGAGATGCGCGGCGAGCGCACGCTCCTGGCCGCGACGCACGACCCCGCGCTCGTCGCCAAGGCCGACCGCGTGCTGCGCCTCGACGGAGGCCGCCTCTCGTGAGCGCCGCGTGGTGGCGCGTCGCGGGCAAGGACGTCCGCGTCGAGCTTCGCAGCCGCGCGACGCTGGTGCCCGCGCTCCTCACCGGGCTCCTCGTGGTCGTCGTGGGCCTGCTGGCGTTCCACGACCTCCCGGAGCGCGGCATGGTGGCCGCGGGCGTCCTCTGGATCGGCCTCGCCTTCGCGGGCGCCCTGGGCCTCGCACGGGCCTTCGGCGCCGAGCGCGACCGCGGCACGCTGGACGTGCTCCTCACGCTCCCCGTCGAGCGCGGCCACGTCTACCTGGGCAAGGTCGCGGCCTCCTTCGCGACGATCCTCCTCGTGGCCCTCGTCCTCGTGCCCGTCTACCTCGTCGCGGGCGGCGAGCCCGTCCCCCTCCAGTGGCCGGGGCTCCTGCTCGTGCTCACCCTCGGCGCGCTGGGCCTCGCCGCCACCGGGACCATGATGAGCGCGCTGGCCTCGGGCGCGCGCGGCCGCGAGACGCTGCTGCCCGTCCTCCTCGTGCCCGTCCTCGTGCCCCTTCTCCTGGCCAGCGTCCACGCGACGCAGGACGCGCTGGCCGGCCTCCCCTTCGCGCGCTGGCGGGCCGAGGTCCTCGTCCTCGTGGGGTACGACCTCGCCTTCCTCGCCGCCTCGACGCTCCTCTTCGAGTGGGGGGTCTGAATGGCGCGCGCCCCGTGGCTCGCGTGGATCGCCGGCGCCGCGCTCCTCGTTGATATCATCCTCACGCTGCTCGTCGCGCCGCAGGCGGCCAACTTCAACGCGCCCCTCACGCAGCGCATCTTCTACTACCACGTGCCGGCCGCGTGGGCCGCCTACCTCGCCTTCGGCGTCACCGCCGGGGCCGGCCTCTGGCACCTGCGCCGGCCCACGGCGGGGAGCGACGCGCTCGCGCTGGCCAGCGCCGAGGTGGGCACGCTCTTCGCCATCGTCGCGCTGGTGACGGGCCTCGTCTGGAGCCGCCAGGAGTTCCTCAACTACGACCCGCTGCGCGACGCGAAGGTCATCAGCCTCGCGGTCACCATCCTGGCGTACCTCGCCTACTTCGCGCTGCGCAGCGCCGTGGAGGAGACCGCGCGCCGCCGCCGCGTCGCCGCCGTGTACGGCGTGCTGGCGCTCATCGGCGTGCCGCTCTCCTACTTCGCGAGCCAGGCGTCCATCCACCCGGACTTCGCCCGCGCCGACGAATCGCTGGACCCCACGCTGGGCCTCTACCTGCTGGGCAGCACCGTCGCCTTCACCCTCGTCTACGCCGCGCTGGTCGAGGCGCGCTATCGCCTCGCCCGCGTGGAGGACGCCCTCGAGGAGGGACCCTAGATGCTCTCGGACCTCGCCACCTTCGCCCTCGCCTTCGCCGTCGTCTGGATCGGCCTCGCCCTCTACCTCGTCCGCCTCCACCTCCTCGCCCGGAAGCTGGAGAGCCAGATGCGCGGGCGCTGAAGCTAAGCCGCGGGCGCGCCCATGGCAAGGGCATGGACGTCGACATCCCCGCGACGCTGGTGCAGGAGATCGACTCGCTGGTGGGCATGGGCGTCTTCGCCACGCGCGACGCCGCCGTCGCGGAGCTGATCCGCCTGGGCCTCGACGCGATGAGCGCCCGGAGGCGCAGCCCGCCCGTCCCTCCGCGGCCTCCGATGCCCCCGGGCGTGCGCGATCCCCACGAGGACGAGCCCATCCACGTGGACCCGGGCGACGTGAACTGGGTCGGCTGACGTGTCAGCCGGCAACACGCCCTACGCGGCCCCTCGCCGCGGCGAGGGGCGATAGGCAAGGAACGCGCTTCGGCGCTGCGCGCCTTGCGCTCCCAACGAGGGCGGTCCGCGCCGACCCGTTCCGAACGCCTGATGGTCCCAAGGGCCGCTCGCCAAGCGTGCGCCCCCTGCTGGTGCGGCTTGGCATCGTCGTCGCCCTCCTCGCGGCGACGCTCGCCGTGGCCCAGCTCCAACGCCTGCCCGAGAGCCTCTACCCCGTGTCGTGGAGCGTCGACCGCAGCGGCAGCGCGCCCGAGGACCTCAACCTGACCCTCCCCGCGGCGCGCTCCTACGCCGTCTCGTTCGCGCAGCCCCTCGTCTACAACGCGACGCGCGACGCCACGCTGGCGGGCTCGCTGGTGTGCAGCCACCGCGCCTGCGGGCCCCTCCTGTGGATCAAGGGAGACTGGACCGCGACGCGCGGGCCCCTGGTGCTGCGGACGGACGCGACGACGCTGGCCTTCGAGGAGACCGCGCGCTCCGAGCCTCCCCCGGTCGCGCCGACGCCGGAGCGGAACGCCTCGGAGCCCGTCGTCACCACTGCCACGTCCCCCCAGGCGCCGGCTCCCTACGGGGACGTCCCCACGCGCTATGACGGCGTGCGCTACGCCATCGCCTCCCCCTTCGAGGCGCGCGACGCCAAGCCCCTCGCCGTGGGCGCCGCCGCGCTGCGCCTCGCGCCGGTGGCCCTGCTGGCGGCGGCGCCCCTGGGGGTCGCCCTCTGGCGCCGCGCGCTCATCGTCGTCGCGGCGCCGCTGGGCGGGTGGATGGCGTTCTCCGCGCAAGCTGCCGGGATGGGCGGCATCCTCCACGTCTTCGTCGCCCTCGCCACGCTCATGGCCTCCGCCGTGGCCTTCGTGGTCGTCCTCGCGTGGCGCCGCCGCGTCTCCGCGACAGCCCTTGCGGGCCTCGCCTTCGGCGTCGCGTTCCTCGTGACGCTGCCCGTCGCCTACGCCTACCTGCCCCTCGCGGGCTGGGGCGACTGAGGGAGCCGGCAAGCGACGCGCAGCCCCCGTGGCGATGGGTCATCCGGCCTTCGCCACCCCTTAAGCATCCCACGACGATGGGAGCCGCGGTGTCGACAGATGCTCGTGCAATGGTACGCCGACTTCGACGGCGACGAGAGCAAGATCGTGCCCCGGATCGTGGAGATCGCGACCGAGACCGCGAAGAGCAACCACGGCCGCGTGCTGGGCGGGCCCTACCACCCGCAGGGCAACAGCCTGCTCATGCTCTTCGAGTACGACACGCCCGACGGCTTCCAGAAGGCGGGCAAGGTCGCGCTGGAGAAGATGGCCCGGGAAGGCCTCGCCGTGACGCCCATGCGCTACGAGGTCGCCTTCAAGTGCGGCGAGTTCGGCGGGCCGTGAAGAGCGCGATCAGCCCATGCGGGCGCGCATGTCGGCCTTGATGTCGGTCAGCGGGCGGCCCTCGACGGGGATGCCCATCTCGCGGGCGGCCTTGCGGACCTTCTGGTCCTCGACGGCCTCCATGGGGGGCGCGTCCTTGAGGGCGGCCTCGCGGGCCATCTGCTCGCCCTCCTTCATGCCCTTCTGGTACTCGCCCTTGGCGCGGCCCATGGCGCGGGCCAGCTCGGGGATCTTCGCGGCGCCGAAGAAGACGACGATGATCACGAGGACGAGGGCGATCTCCTCGCCGCCGAGACCCAGGAGCGCGAGCGTGGTCGGGAGCATGCTCACCGAGGGCGGCTTACCCCGGGTCCCATTTTAAGGTTTGCGTGGGCGGGGCCTCCCGAGCGGGATGAGGGGCTCTCCTTGTCTTTCCTGTCACGTCTTGACGCGACGACGCCACGACGCGACGAACGGAGAAACAGAGGGTTCCCTCGTCCGTTGCGTCGTGGCGTCGTCGCGTTGAGGGGTGACCAAGAAGGAGAACACCAGCGGACCCAGAGGGACGGAGGGAACCCCTCACGCCTTCGGGCGCCGGAAGAGCACGAACGCGCTGGGGACCAGGACGACGACGCCCAAGACCGCGCCCGCGACCACGCTGGGCGGGATCTCCTGGATGGCGGTGACGACGCTCAGGGTGTGCACCGAGTAGTGGGGCACGCTGACGATCATCTGGAACGCGTCGGCGCCGGGGTCGTACACGACGTAGTACTCGGGGGCGAGGCCGTCGTTGTCCGGGTCGAGGACGTCGGGCAGGCTGTCGGCGGGGCGCACGGTGACGTTGTCCAGGAGGACGTTGAGGTCCTCCTTCTTCTGCGCGCCCAGGACGCCGTTGTCGACGTTGAGCACGAGGACGCGGCCTTCGGTGCCGTGGCCCTCGACGAGGAGCGTGAGGTTCCCGTGCTGGGCCTTGAGGGTCGTCATGGTGACGTTGCCGTAGGAGACGAGGTCCTGCGAGACGTTGGCGCCGTTGTGGTTGAACGTGGCCTCGGCGCCCACGTGGCCGTCGCCGATGGCGTCGGTGAGGGCGGAGCGGTGCAGGTCGAAGCCGCCCTGCGTCTCGTCCAGGAAGACGAGCACGTCGTCGCTGCCGCGCACGGAGCGCCCCTGGGCGCTGAGGCCGTCCGCGCGCACCTCGCCGGTGAGGTTGCCCAGGGTGAAGCCGGCGCGGTCCTCGCCCTTGGGGGTCAGGGTGACGCCGGGCGCGAAGGTGAGCACGACCGCGCCCTCGGTGGTGAGGCGCGCGACGGCGGCGGGCTTGTCGTGCGCGACGAACAGGAAGCCGGGCTCCTGGACGCGCATCTCCGAGCCCGCGGCGCGGACCTCGGCGGAGCCCGTGCGGGCCTGCGCGTTGGAGGTGGCGGCGTCGAAGAGGAGCGTGCCGCCCACGGTGAAGGCGTGGATGCCGGAGGCGTCGTAGCCGAAGGAGACGTACTCGCCCGCGGCCTGGTGGGTGGCGTCCGCGACGCGGAAGGAGCCCACGGGCACGTTGCCGTGCTCGCCGGAGCGCCCTTCGCTTCGCCCCTTGCCGTGGTCGGACCCGTCGTCCGCCAGGACCGGCGCGGCCGTGGCCAGGAGGGCGAGGACGGCGAGGACCGGGAGGGCGCGCGGCATGGGCTTCGGGGCCTCGATCCCCGTTGTGCTTATAAATCGGCTTTGTTGCGGACCTCGAAGGTTCACCCGGCCTCGACCACGTCCAGGCCGAAGTCCAGGGCGGGCGCGCTGTGGGTGATCCAGCCCACGCTGATGCGGTCGGCCGCATCGGCGTACTGCGCGATGGTGGCCGGCGTGACGCCGCCGCTGACCTCCACCATGAGGCGCGGGAAACGCGCCTTGAGGTCGCGGTACGCGCGGCGGGCGTCCTCCGGAGAGAAGTTGTCCAGCAGCACTGCGTCCGCGCCCGCCTGGGCGGCGGCCATCGCCTGCTCGGGGCGGTCGGCCTCCACCTGGAGGAAGGCCTCGGGGCGCAGCGCGCGGCACCTGCGCACCGCGGCGGCGACGTCGGGCTCCACGAGGAGGTGGTTGTCCTTCACCAGGAAGGCGTCGTGGAGGCCGAAGCGGTGCGGATCGCCTCCGCCCACCTCCACGGCGCGCTTCTCGAAGCGGCGGAAGCCGGGCGTCGTCTTGCGCGTGGCCGCGACGCGGCAGCGCGGGTTCACGGCGGAGACCTTCGCCTGGAGATCGGCCGTCGCGGTGGCGATGCCGCTCATGCGCATGAGGAGGTTCAGCGCCAGGCGCTCGCCGGTGAGCACCGCCGCGGCGGGCCCCTCGACGCGCAGCACGACGGAGCCCGGCCCGACGCGGTCGCCGTCCTTGGCCTCGGCGCTCGCCGCGGCGCCCAGGCGCGCGAAGACCGCGGCGGCCTCGGGAAGGCCGCAGACGACGCCCGCGCGCTTCGCCACGACGACGGCCTTCGCCCGCGCCCCGCCGGCCAGCGCCTGCGTCGTGATATCACCCGCGCCCACGTCCTCCGCCAGGAAGCGCAGCAGGTCCTCGTCCACGCGGCCGCATCAAGGCGGCAACCCATATATCCGTGCGGCCCATGGCCCGCGCGATGCGAGTCCTCCTCGTCGGGTGCGGAGCCCTGGGCGGCGCCATCGCGCACGGCGTCACGAAGATGCACGGCGCAAGCCTCGTCGTCCACGACGTCGACCACGCCAAGGCCGTGAAGGTCGCCCGCGAGACGCTGGCCCCCGTCGTCAAGACGCTGGAGGAGGGCCTCGCGGGGGCGGACCTCGTGGTGGAGGCCGCGAGCCAGGCGGCCCTCAAGGAGATCGCCCCCAAGGTGCTGGGCAAGGGCATCCCCCTCGTGGCGCTCAGCGTGGGCGCCTTCGGCGACGCGCCCTTCCTCGACGCCGTGACGCGCCTCGCGCAGGAGAAGAAGACGCGCATCCTCGTCCCCAGCGGCGCCATCGGCGGGCTCGACGCGCTGCGCGCAGCGGCCGAGGCGGGCCTCGACGAGGTGACGCTCGTCACCGCGAAGCCCCCCGAAGGGTTCGGCCTCCACGGCGTCCACGAGCCGCGCGTCCTCTACGAGGGCCCCGCCCGCGAAGCCGTCGCCAAGTTCCCCAAGAACGTCAACGTCGCCGCCGCGCTCTCGCTGGCGGGCATCGGCTTCGAGAGGACGCAGGTGCGCATCGTCGCGGACCCCGCGCTCAAGGCCAACACGCACACCATCGTCGCCAAGGGCGCGTTCGGCGAGATGACCTGCCGCGTCGAGAACCGCCCCTCCCCCGAGAACCCCGCATCCTCCCACCTCGCCTCCCTCGCCGCGCTCGCGCTGATCCGACGCTTCGTGAGCCCGGTGCAGGTGGGGACCTGAAAGGCGGAGGGCAAAAGCGGGGGGTTCGGGGGGCGGCAGCTCCCCTGACGTTTCGGTCGTCTGCTCGACGTTCCTTCACGTCAGGGGGCTGCGCCCCCTGAAACCCCCTCGGGTAGCCGCGCTGCGGCGCCGCCGAACGCGGGTTGTTGGGTTGTTCCTACGCCGGCGCCGGCATCACGAGCCGCAGCAGCGCGAAGATGAGATCGCCCACGAGGAACGTGGCGACGAAGCCCAGCAGGAGCGGGATCATGAACGGGATCTTGGGGGACACCCAGACCTTCTCCTCGCCCAGGGCCTGCACGCGGGCGAAGGTGGCCTCGACCTCCTCCTCGCTCATGCGCGACGCCATGAGGCGCGTCCTGCGGGAGCCGTCCTCCTCCACGACCTCCATGGGCCACGCGTGGCCGCGGCGCACGTCCTTGGCCTTGCGCTTGACGCCCAGGAAGAGGTGCGGAAAGCGCGCGTGGCCGTGGGCGAGGTTCCAGACGGCCAGCGAGAGGGGGATCGCAAGGAAGAGGAGCAGGCTGTCGCCCAGCACCGTGAACGCTCCAGGGAGCGGGCCCGCCAAGGGGGGGACGCCCTCGGCCAGCGCGAGGGGGAAGGGCACGAGGAGCGCCATCGCCATGAGGGCCTTCGCGTCCGCGCCGCCCGCGATGAGGCCGAACCACCACATGGCGTAGATGGCGACCGCGAAGCCGGGGATGAAGACGAGGTAGGGCCACCGGCCCAGGACGTCCGAGGGCTCGAAGGCGAGCTGCGCGGCCAGCGCGACGAGGCCCACCAGCGCCATGACGACCCAAAGGACGTTGGGCGCGCGGCGCCAGCGCCAGTCCGTGTACGCCGCGAACGCGAGCAGCGTCGTGCCGGCGAGGAGGCGCAGCAGGTCGAGGACCGGGACCACGCCGCGGACTCGGGCCGGGGGGCCTTCAGGCTGCCGATTCTTGCACTCCGGAAGCCCTGCGCGGCCGTGGACCTCGCCTCCCTGTACCCGCCGCGCACGGGCGAGCCGCGCAAGGGGGACTTCGGCCGCGTCGTGGTCGCGGGGGGCAGCCTCGTCTACTCGGGCGCGCCCGCGCTCAACGCCCTCGCCGCCCTGCGCTCGGGGGCCGACCTCGTCTTCGTCGTCGCGCCGCGGCGGGCCGCGGACCTCGTCGCGGGCTACGCGCCCGACCTCATCACGCACCCGTGCGACGCGCCCTTCCCCGAGCCCGACGCCGTCTTCGGGCACCGGCCCGGCGCCATCGTGCTGGGCGGGGGCGTCGAGCGCACGGCCGCCGCGCACTCCGCGCTGCGCGAGATCGTCCGCCGCGCGGACTGCCCCCTGGTGGTCGACGCCGAGGCGCTCCACGCCCTCGCCGGGAAGCCCGACCTCCTCCGCGGCAAGCGCGCCCTCCTGACGCCCCACGGGGGCGAGTTCGAGGTCCTCACGGGGGAGCGATATCCCGCCGCCCAGGCGTCGCGCGAGGCGGCCGTGCGCGCGCAGGCCGCGCGCTTCGGCGCGACCCTCCTGGTCAAGGGTCTCGTGGACGTGATCAGCGACGGGGAGCGCGTCGCGCTGGACCACCAAGGATCGCCCTACCTCACGAAGGGGGGCTGGGGCGACCTGGTCGCGGGCGCCGCAGGCGCGCTCCTCGCGCGGGGCGCCTCGCCCTGGGACGCGGCGCGGGGCGCGGCGTTCCTGGTGGGCGCCGCGGGCGCGCGGGCGGCGGCCAGGCTGGGGGAGAGCACGCTGGCAAGCGACGCGCTGGCGGAGATCGCCACTGTCATTGCCGAGGCGCGGCAGGGCGCGGGCTAGGCGGCGAACGGTCGGGACAAGAGAGCGGGGCGCGACGGCCCCCACGAGTGGACGCTACTCGCGAAGCGGACGTTCGAACGTCGGCAGCCTGGGCCCCGCGGGAGCGGACGGCCCGGCTGCGCCTTCGACGCGCACGATCTTCCCGTCGATCAGCGCGAAGTGGGCATCCGAGTGGCCTTCCAACTCGATGGAGGGCATCTTCTTCCCCTTCTTCATCCGATGGTACCCCGTCACTTCCAACCCACCTTCCCCTTCAAACCGGTTTCGGCTACTTCGTCGGAAGTGGCGCACCCACCGGGTTGCATGGGGGAAAGTTGGGTCTGAGATCAACTTGGGGAAGGTGGAACCTTGTTTGCTCCTTGATGACAGACAATGCAGGCAGCCGAATGGCGGCGGGCAGCCCCTGTCCGGGTCCCGTCCGCGTGATATCCCTCTCCCTCTCGCGGGCTCGCTGGGGGCTGCGCCCCCTTTCCCCCGCCACAACCCGAACCCACGAACCACCGGACCAAAGGAAGACCGTGGTCCGGTGGTTCGTGGGTTCGGGTTGTGGCGGGGGTCTGGGGGACGGTGTCCCCCGGCAGGAAAGATATCAAAAAAGAGGGGGCGCGAGCCCCCGGAAGGCCATCAGCGTCTCAGCACTCGCTGTACCCGCAGCTCAGGCACTTGATGCATCCCTCTTGCAGCGTCAGCATGTTGTTGCACTCGGGGCACTCGGGGTTGTCGCCCCGGGCCACGATGAGCGCCGCGCTGACCTCGTCGTCGCCCACGAAGTCCTTCTCGGCCTCGGAGTCGCTCTCGATGCGCGCCGGGGGCGAGGGGGCCTTCTTGAGGGCGGGCGCCACGCTGTCGAGGCGCGCCTGGACGCTCTTGTGCAGGTCGCCGGAGACCTGGCGCCGGAGGGCCTTCGCGAGGCCGTCGGGCACCGAGTAGACCTTCTCGCGGTGGTCGTAGGCGATCTTGGGCGAGCGGATGCCGTCGAGCTGCTTGACGATCTCCTCGGGCGGGATGCCGCTGCGCAGGCAAAGGCTCGCGAGGCGCGCGACGGCCTCGGTGAAGGAGGCCGTGTAGCCGCCGCCGCGGCCGATCTGCGCGAAGACCTCGAAGAGGCCGTGCTCGTCCTCGTTGATGGTCACGTAGAGCGAGCCGTAGCCGGTCTCGATCTTCTGCGTGGTGCCCGAGACGACGTCGGGGCGCGCGCGGGGCTTGAGGACCATGGGGCCCGCGGGCGCGGCGCCCTGGATCTCCTTGCCCGAGGTGGTGCGCTCGGCGGGCTTGGCCGCGCCGTCCAGCGTGGTCTGCCCGGGGGCCTTGCCCTCCAGCTTCTCCGACTTGCCCAGGTTGAGCACCTGGTCCTGCCGGCTGCCGTCGCGGTAGACGGTGATGCCCTTGCAGCCCGTGTCGTAGGCCAGGAGGTAGGCCTTCTTCACGTCGGCCTCGGTGGCGTTCTTGGGGAGGTTGATGGTCTTGCTGACCGCGGCGTCCACGTGCTGCTGGAAGGCCGCCTGCATCTTCACGTGCCACTCGGGGCTGATGTCCATGGCGGTGGCGAAGACCTTCTGCCACTTGGCGGGGACCTTGGCGAGGCCGCGCGCGCTGCCGTTGTTCTTCAGCACGTCGTCCATGAGGCCCTCGTACCAGAAGCCCTCGCGCTTGGCGACCGTCTCGAAGTAGTCCAGGACGTAGGGCAGGTGCGTGCCGTCCATGACGTTCTTGTACCAGATGAGCGAGAACTCGGGCTCGCAGCCGCCGCTCGTGTCCGCGATCATGCTGATGGTGCCCGTGGGCGCGATGGTCGTGACGTAGGAGTTGCGCCGCGGCTTGTGGCCCGCCTTCTGATAGCGCGAGCCCTCCCAGAAGCCGTAGGGGCCGCGCGTCTCGGCGAGCTTCTCGGACGCCTTGATCCCCTCGTCCTCGATGAACTTCATGACCTGGCGGGCCATGTCCAGGCCCTCGTCCGAGTCGTAGGCGATCTGGAGCTTGAAGAGCATGCGCGCGAAGCCCATGATGCCCAGGCCGATGCGGCGCGTGCCCTTGCTCATCTCCTCGATCTGCGGGAGAGGGTAGTTGTTCATGTCGATGACGTTGTCCAGCATGCGCGTGGACTTGTGGATGGTTTCGCGCAGCGCGGTCCAGTCCATCTCCCACTTGCCGGGCGCGACCTCGCGCATGTGGTTGTCCAGCACGATGGAGCCCAGGTTGCACGAGTCGTAGGGCATGAGGTCCTGCTCGCCGCAGGGGTTGGTGGCCTCGATGGGCGCCACGTGGGGGACGGGGTTCGTCGCGTTGGCGCGGTCGATGAAGAAGAGGCCCGGCTCGCCCGACTGCCACGCGTTGTGCGCGACGCGGTCCATGACGCTGCGCGCGTCGAGCTCCGCCACGGGCTCGCCGTTCTTGGGGTTGCGCAGCTTGTAGGTCGTGCCCTTCTTCCACGCCTCCATGAACTCGTCCGTGATGGCGACGCTCACGTTGAAGTTCGTCATCTGGCTGAGGTCCATCTTCATGTCGATGAACTCCAGGATGTCCGGGTGGTCCACCTTGAGGATGGCCATGTTGGCGCCGCGGCGCGTGCCGCCCTGCTTGATCTGCTCGGTGGCGGTGTTGAAGATCTTCATGAACGAGATCGGGCCCGAGGCGATGCCGCCGGTGCTGCCGACCGTGTCGTTCTTGGGGCGCAGGCGCGAGAAGGCGAAGCCCGTGCCGCCGCCCGTCTTGTGGATGATGGCCTGCTGCTTGATGGCCTCGAAGATGCC